>JAJDBT010000001.1 GCA_029261215.1 Nitrospirota bacterium
TGAGTTTGCTTTGATTGTAGTCATAGGTTTTGTATCGGGCCATTGATTCACCTCAATGAATAAGATTCCAATGGAGGATATTTTAACAAATGACGACCAATATTTACAGCACTTTTTGGGGTTTTCCTACAGCCTCAACGAAAGAGCTGAGCCGTCGCTGAAATGAGACTCACCAAATTGTACCGGTTCTTTAGCGGTCGGGCTCCAGTGCCTGATTGGGCACGAGTGGCCACACCAGCAATAAATAAGGATGTGTCCCTCATTTTCTTGAGCCTGCTCCGGAGGTTCTATTGCTTAATCGTGATCTTGTCCCCACTGAACACCGTTGTCTCCCCCTTTGCGATCTCCACATCCTTCCACTCAATGTAAATGGTTACGGCCTTTCGACCGATCTCCTGCTTCCAGCCCTTCATCCACACCCTCATTAGCTGCTCAGCCATCAGGCGGTCGGAAAGGAATGCATCCGCGATGTCCTTCGGAACCTTGATCCACAAGAGTGGTTCCATCGCGTATGCGCCGACGGCAACGCCGTCTGTAACGCCCTTCTTGCAGAAGCTGAGCACGTGTGCCAAGTCCTCCTTTGACTTCCCGCTCACCGGGCCGCAGGTAGGCGACGTTCCTGTCTCCTGAGCAACGGCTGTAGACGACCAGCATAATGTGAGTAATCCAATTACTAGGGTGAGGCGGGGAACGAGCCATGAGAGCCGTCGGCTGCTAACTGCCGTTGGAATACATTTCATTCGGTCCTCCTTCGGGTCGAGCCGGTACTGTGGACTATCAGACCGCGGGGAAATGCAGAAAGAAGCAAGAGGGGCACCGCAGGGCTCCGCTATCCACGGTGTCTGCCTAACCACCTTGCTATTGATGTGATAAAGAATTAATTCTGTCTAATCTGTTTATATACAGAATTTTGGACAACGCTATCCGAGTTCAAGGCGTTTCTCTCTGTGGGAAGGGGTTTTATATGCCACACGGAAATATAAAAGTCAAAAAGAGCATAGGAACCTATGACTTGTTTCGGACTCGTTTTCTCCTAAATGTTAACTTCTATGTATAAGTTAACAGTCTGTTTAAATTGTTATTATGGTTTTTCCCCCAGCATTTTGAGGATATGTCTTGCCAGATAATCTTTAATTTCTTTGTGTCGAGGGATGGGTTGGGAGATTTTTGTTTCAGGATTTTGATACCAATCATGATTGCCACCATGTCTTAAAAGCACGCATCCCATTTTCTCGATCTTCTTGATCAAATCGCGCTTTTTCACGCAACTTCCAGCTCTTCAACTTTTCTTGCACAAGGAATATTTCCACTGTTTAATTCGCTGTGAATATCTGTCAAATTTGCCTTAAGTTCTTCTTTGGTTTCACCTTGGGTCATGTAATCAGGAAATTCCTCTAGATAACCAAGCCACATATTTTCATCTTGCCAGCTGACATATTTTATTTTTTCCATGCTTCCCTCCATTGACTCTTCGGTTCTTTTTGATTGATGTTTAGGCGGCCTTGGTCACGTTGAGTTCAACCTGCAAGGAAAGGCGGCTTAAAACGCCAATCAGCTTATCCAGTGTAAACTTTTTTAAATCGGCATTTCGGATACGCGAGATGTCGGCCTCCGTCATCTTTAAGGTTTCTACGGCTTTTTTACCTTTTAGCTTTTTTTCATTGAGTGCGCCGATGATCCTGGCGGCTAACTGCGCTTTAAGATGTAAAAGATCTGCGTCGGCATGTCCAAAATCTCTAAAGATATTATCACTGCCCCGAACGATTTCTATTTTTTCTGTCATGATAAGGTTGTCCTTAATGCCTTGATTCTGGCTTTGATTAAATCAAAATCTGCTTTCGTGGTTTGTATCCCTTTTTTTGATTTCTTTTGAAAGGCATGTACCACCCAGATATCCTGATCGATTTTCAGTGCATAAACCGCCCGGTAAGCATCGCTTTGATATTTTAAAGCAATTTCAAAAACCCCCGATCCGATGATGGACAAGGGTTTTGAAGTATCCGATTTTTCCCCTGCCAAGGCGACATTAAGCGCCGCTTTGATTTGCATCTGAACGGCTTCAGGAAACTTTAAAAAATCCTTTCGGGCCTGTTTAATCCAAGAAATGCTTCTAATAGACATTATTCTACCAAAACCTTGTGAAATAAGACAAGAAAAAACCTCTTCCCTCCGCTTTTTTCAGGGGAGGGAAGAGAACAACCTTTCCTTATTAAAACGGGACATCGTCAAGGTTTTCACCGTCGGAGGCTTCGGACTCAGCATGAGATTCGGCGGCTTTGCGTTCCATATGCAAGACGCGGTTGGCGATGATGGTTTTGCTGAGTCGATTGTTTCCGTCCTGGTCTGTCCATTTTCGGGAGCGGATGCGCCCTTCTACCAATGCAAACGCGCCTTTTTTAAAATGGTCTTTCACGTAGTCTGCACTTTTTCCGAAGGTCACGACATCGTGCCATTCAGGAACATCCTTGCCTTCTGCGTCTCGCTCGGTGGTGGCCAGCGAAAAGGTGGTCAGTTTTGATTTTTCGGTTTCGATGAATTTCGGGTCTTGTCCTAAAAATCCGATGAGGGTGGCTTTGTTGTATGTTTTCATCTCATTTCTCCTTGATGGTTTCTGCGGTCAGATCTCCGGTAAATTTCCAGAAATCTGCTTCGTTGATAAAAAAGTGTCGTTTCCCGTCAGCAGTGATAACGACTAACTGGCGGGTAGAAGGCCGGACTTGATACCCCTGAACATCCAAAAAACAGGATGCAATGTGACGAACGATATCAGGTGTCATTTGACTGCTCCTGTACGTAAATGCCCTTAAAAACAATTTTTTCCGCCTTCAAAAGATTCAGGGGGAAAAAATTGATTGAGATGTTCAATCGCCGGAATGACATCGAATCGTCCGGTATTGCGGCTGTCTGTGACTGATCGATCTTTGGAAGGCGCAGCGGTCGCTTGACCGGTTTCCTTCCTGAATTCCGGCCACCTTTGGTCTAAATCCTTTAAAAGGAGGCGGTGCAGGTTTGATATTCTGTCGGGTATTGTCCGGCTGTATATCATGCAGGGGGAGTCCCTTTGGGGCGGATGGTTGGGACTTTGTAACTGAAAGCAGAGCGTAAGGCACAATGTCCCGGACGGGCTGGGGAGAGGGATCTTAAAAAGCATTCTTTCTCCTTTCACTTCTGGGGATTGACCATTCCGTAGGGGGAATGGTATTAAATCGGGTCTTCTTTATATTCAATACGCATTAGAGGTTCGTATGAAACGGATTTATTTCGTAATCTTTATCCTTTTTTTCTCCAATGGTTTCACCGTCTTTGCAGAAAACACCATAGAAAATGGGGACTATTGGACCCGGCAAGGGCTGTTATCGTATTCCCTTTCCCAATATGACGATGCCATTATTGCTTACACCAAGGCGCTAGAGAGCGATTTGGAGACCTTCGGAGAAGGCCATCCCAATGTCGCCACTACTTACAATAGCCTCGGTTCGGCGTGGAACGCCAAGGGTGAGCCTGACAAGGCCATTCCATTCTTCACCAAGGCACTCAATAGTGATCTAAAGACCTTTGGAGAAGATCACCCCAATGTCGCCATTCGTTACAACAATCTCGGCGGAGCCTGGGACACCAAGGGTGAGATCGACAAGGCCATTACATTTTATACAATGGCGCTCAATAGCGATTTGAAAACCTTCGGGGAAGACCACCCCAAGGTCGCCATTCGTTACAATAATCTCGGCGGTGCCTGGGCCTCCAAGGGCGAGCCTGACAAAGCCCTTGAATTTTATTCCAAAGCGCTCACGATCCTTGAAACAAGATTGGACAAGGATCACCCGAACATAAAAACTCTGCGAAAGAATATTGAAACAATAAAAGAAAAATAATGTGTGGCCGGGTTTTTTAAGGTTGGCTTTGCCTGACGTTATGATCTCCGCTCACGGCACTCAGTTGTGCCAGCATATCAGGGGCTTTTTCAGCTCCTGCATCATGCACCATCGCCACCTTCATATTTTCATGTATCGCCCAGACAATTTCCATGTCATATCGTTTCAGGGTGTAGCTGGCCTTGACGAATTGTCCAGCGATGTCGAGGTCATTGTAATAACTCAAGCCGGGGGTGGTTGCCATACTGGTAATCGTATACGTCTCCCCCGGTGGCAATCGATACCATCCATCTAGATCCAGCTTTCGAGTCTCTGCGGCATCGGTCACAACAATGGTTTCTCCTGAAAAAGCGTTGCTTTCTATCGCTGTTCCAAATTCACTGACCGGGCCGTATACAGACTGCCAGACGGTTAACTGACGGCAATGCAGGAAACTATCATCGACCCTATTCCAGGTAAAGGGGATGTCCGTGATATCAATCGTTCCATCGGCATTCCGTCCTTCAATAAAATAATTATAGGGTTTGGCAAAAAGTTCTTGAACCCCGCCGTCCTCTTCCGAAGGCCAAGGGTAACAGGACATCCAATCTCTCGTAACGGATGCGCCGCCTGGCGGTGCCGGTAAATCATCCGTCAAAAGTTCACGGGTACTAATCCTGTTTGGAGGGTCGGGGGACAAGGGCCACAGGGAAGTACTCTGATACGGACTGGCGTTTCTGACCCAGGCCCAAATTCGATTAATCGGCTCCCAAATCGCATCGGGGTGTTCAACGATCCTGCCGCCTTCACGGGTATAGCGTTTCTGCGCCCGCCATTCTACGATCTGATTCAAATCTGCGGTGTGTTTACGGACAGCCCACTTGTGGGTCTTGGCCACGGTGTGTGAGGAATCCGGTGTCAAAGAAAACAACATGGCATGAGAAGTCGGATTATTGATGCTGTATTCAACCAAAGGCAGGAATTGACTATAGAGCGTGGCGCGTTGATCAAACGCCACGGTCAAAGCCCCGGTGGGTTTTCCCGAAGTAATCACGGCGGGAGGCGGCACAAATTCAACCTTAAACCGAAAAGTATAATCCGCGATATTCCCGGCTTTGTCCTTGATTTTGACCTCAACGAAATGGAGATCGCTTGGCGTCGCTTGATGCCAATCTTCGTGTAAAACCTCCGAGGCGAGCGGCACAATAAAGCGGTAATCGTTATTGCCGGTAATCACAGGGTTCAGGGTATGCCAGGGGCTCAAAACCGTCCCGTCCAGGGAATACTGTATCTCTGCCGTGATTTCATCCTCCGGGGTAAAGACCTCATTGACGTTCACATCTTTAACATGAAGTAAGATCCACGGAATACGTTCTTGATCCAACGGCCCTTCTAGAATCGGGGTACCATTGAGAGAAATATTATCGGTCTCGATCCGCAATGGAATCCCTGATTCATCCGCAAAAGACAGCTTTTCGGTAAAGGTCGATTCCCCCACAATGAAGGTGGCGTTACTATATTGCGGCACCGGATCAAACGTGGGTTTGAAGGTATCCATCGTCATGGGAATCAATTCAGTGTTTTTTACCCCTAGACCGTCCGTAACCTCAAGACTGACGGTTGTGACAAAGGCCGCTTCCTGTCCTTCGATGGGCGGGGTGAGCGGCACTTCAACGGTCCAGGTTCGCAGTTCCGTATCGATATCTGCCGTAATGCCGTTAACCTTGATACTCTGAACACCCGTTCCGTTATCAATGTAGTATCCCGACATGACGGCGGGAGACTGATTCACCCAATTTGGCGAAAGCAGACCCACGCTGGAGCCATTGTTTGCAAAAAGAATCAGAAAGCTTTGATAACTTTCGTTATCGAGATTATCAATGGCCCTGACTCCGATACGATACTCTCCGTCCGTATACAGTTGGGTATTGATCGGAAAGGACGGAAGCGAAGGGTTTGCCGCTTGCCCGATTTCCGCCCCGTCGATGTCAAAGATCACGGCCTTTAGGCCCACGGCATCGGAGACCAGCACTTTAAAATGAAAGGTGAGGTTATGAGGCAAACCCTCGGCCTCAAAGGGCGTAATCACCGGCCCTTCGGTATCGAGCGGTACCGGGGGG
>JAJDBT010000002.1 GCA_029261215.1 Nitrospirota bacterium
GGGAAGACGCCAGTCATTCGCTTATCGGCGAAACGGACCTCAGTCAATATGATCTCCACCGTAACAAACCAGGGGAAAGTCCGTTTCATGATCTATAAGGAGAAGATGAGAGCCCAGGTTCTGATCAAATTCATGAAACAACTGATCAAGGGATCTAAGAAAAAGATCTTTCTGATTCTAGACAATCTGCGTGTCCATCACGCCAAGCTGGTAAAAGAATGGCTGGAAGAACACCCAAAAGAAAGCGAGATTTTCTATCTCCCGTCGTATTCACCGGAATTGAATCCGGACGAGTATTTGAACTGTGACTTGAAAGCAGGAGTCCATTCACGACCTCCTTCAAGGAGCCAAGAGCATCTCATCAAAAAGGTCAAATCGCATATGGTGAAGTTACAAAAATTACCAGCAAGAGTGAGCAGCTATTTTCAACATCCAAGAATCGCTTATGCAGCATGATAGCTCTTCTTAATCGCCGGGTTAATAAATAAAAGAACGAGAGGTATAAATGGTCCGAGTTTTTATTATTGGAGCAGGAGAGGGTGGCAAGGCCGTATTAAGCCGTCTTCTGCAGTTTGACTGGTTTGAAATTGTCGGGGTGGCAGATCTCAACCCGGATGCCCCCGCGATTCAGCTCGCGCGTGACGCGCAAGTTCCTATTTTTATCGAAGACCCCCTTCCCCTTCTTCAGGACATGTCGATTGACTTAGTATTTGATCTCACTAAAAATCCGACCGTTGGCCGACAACTGATTCAAATTCCAGAAAGTAATTTTGATGTGGCAACGGGTAAGGTCGCACATCTTTTGTGGGATGTGATTCAAGAACTTGAAAACCGGGAAATTCGTATCAAGCAGAAGTTGGGCGAAAATCAGATCCTGCTTGATATTAGTCATATGCTTTCCAACTCAGAAACGCCTGATGAAATATTTGAAGCCATCGTTTCGGGTGTCATGAGAATTACAGGGATGCCGGCCGGTTCTCTATCTGTCTACAACACGCACAAGGAACAACTCTTTTTAGTAGCAACCAAGGGGCTGTCCTCAGAATTTTATAAAAACGCGGTCTACCGTGTTCGTACAGGCGGTTTGACAGAACATATCCTGGCCAATAAAGATCCCATCCTTGTTCCCGATCTCTCAGAGGTCCCTTTGTTCAACAATCCAGTTATTTTGAAAGAAGGGATCCGGTCGCTGATCGCCATTCCGCTCATTTCAGAGAAAGGTCCGATCGGTATTTTATACAGTGATGATTTTGAGCCGAGAAACTTTCCACCAACGCTGACGGACAGTCTTAAAATGTTGGCAACGCAGGCTGTGATCGCCATTCAAAAGCAGCAGGCATTAGAAAAGATTAAAGACCTTTCTATCCGCGATCCACTTACTGGGCTTTACAATCGACGCTATTTGAATAAGGTCCTCACCTCAGAAATCAGCAGGGCTTTACGGCTTAACCGTCCACTATCGCTCGCCATGTTTGATATCGACAACTTTAAACAGGTCAATGATCAATATGGACATGTAATGGGCGATCATGTCCTGCAAGGTCTTTCAGAATGTTTTGAATCGGTGTTACGGCCCTATGACATTTTATCCCGATATGGAGGAGAAGAGTTCGTAATCCTGATGTCAGAGACAGGGGCAGAAGAAGCCAGTGCAACATCAGAGCGCTTAAGGGGAGCTGCTGCTGATTTATCGCTCCTACCCGATGGCAAGAAAATGACTTGTAGTTTTGGCGTATGTACCTTACGTGACATAAAAAAAACACCCATCACGCCAAAAGCATTTATCGAATGTGCCGACAAGGCCCTCTATCAGGCAAAAAATAGCGGCCGGAACCGAGGCTGTTCCTACACGGATAGCACATCTTCACAATAGTGAATAAGCTTTCGATCAGATCATTACGGGTTCAGAACCACCTTAATCTGCCACACTAGTGTCCCAACGTTCCATACAGAAACCCATGATGTTTGCTAAAGGTTTTGATTTTTATTCCGATAGGTGTCTAGGACACTACATGGACAAAAATGATTTTTAGAGACTGTGAACGGCGAAAAGACAAAACACTGACTAACGCTTTGTAACCAGGAAGTTATCCTCAAAAGAGCTGAAGCAAGCTCATGGCCATAAAACGCGTTCGGCCATCGAGATAGAATTTGTCTTTTAGTCCTAAGTCCCAATCATATCGATAGTGACATTTAGGTCAGAGGTAAAATAACGGGATTGTCAGTCATTAAACGCAAATATATTTGTAAGAAGGATGAAGAGGAAAGATTTGGTCTTACACAGAGCGAATTGAAAGCCCTCCTGCATGCCTTGGATCAATCTTTATTGGTTGCCATATTCGATAGAGAGGGCGTTTACCAATATGTGAATAGTAAATTTTGCGAAGTTTCTCAATATGGCAAAAGGGAACTCCTCGGAAAGGACCAGTCCATCCTCGATTCCGGATGCCATTCAAAGAAGTTCCTAGAGAAAATGTGGAGAACGATCATAAGCGGAAATACATGGAAAGGTGAACTCAGAAACAGAAGGAAGGGTGGCTCATTCTTTTGGGTCGGTACGACCATTACCCCCTTCCTCAACGGGAGGAAACCCGATCAGTATCTTATGATTCAAACCGATATCACCAAGTACAAAATGGCAGAAGAGCGTGCCCGCTATTTGACCCAATACGATCCCTTAACAGGAATCCCAAACCGCACACAGTTCAATGATTTCCTCACACATGCGCTCGCTGAGGCGGAGAAACATCAACAAAGCATGGCGATCCTCGTCCTCGATCTTGACCGTTTTAAAATGACGAATGATCGCCTAGGACACACCATTGGGGATCAGGTCCTTGAGATGGTGGCAGGACGTTTAAGAAAATGTCTCCGGGAAATAGACCTCGTGGCACGCATGGGAGGGGATGAGTTTGCGATTCTGCTTCCGGACATCTCAAAGGATCAGGATCTGATTTTGTTGACCGAGAGGATCTTCAATACCCTCGAGCACCCTTTTCAGATCGAATCCCACGAAATTATGATCAAAGGGAGTTTCGGGATCAGCAGCTATCCGAATGATGGAGAGGACGCTGAAACCCTCTTGAAGAATGCCGAGTTGGCAATGTATGACGCAAAAAAAGAGGGAAAAGGAAGGGCGAGATTCTACGTGCCTCAACTCCATAAGAGGCTTCATCAGACCCTTAAGATAGAAACGGCCCTCAGCCATGCCATAGAGCTGGAGGAGTTGGAATTGTACTACCAACCCTTAGTCAGCCTTAGAACGGGAGAGATTGTCGGGATGGAGGCCCTACTACGATGGGACCGTCCGGGCATCGGGTTGATCTCGCCTGAGGAGTTCATCCCAATTGCAGAAGAAACCGGCTTGATTCTCCCGATTGGGGAATGGGTCCTAAAGACCGCTTGTGAGCAAAATAGGGTCTGGCAAGGGAACGGTCACGTGGCTCTGACTATTGCAGTGAACGTTTCGTCCCTTCAATTTGAACAGGAGGACTTCGTTGAGATGGTGGCCTTGGTAATAAAAGAAACCTGCCTTGAAGCCCATTCTCTAAAATTGGAGATGACCGAATCACTTTTCCTAAAAAATACAGAAAGAATCATCGAAAGACTCCATCGATTGAAAGACATGGGCCTCAAGCTTTCGATTGATGATTTTGGCACGGGTTATTCATCATTAGGCTATTTGAAGCGTTTCCCAATCGATTCGTTAAAGATTGATCGGTCTTTTATCAATGGGATCGCAGAGAATGAGGATGATGCGGTGCTTGCAAAGACCATTATTGCCCTTGCCCATAATTTGAGGTTGGATGTCATTGCCGAGGGGATTGAAACGGAAGAACAATTGATTTTTTTGCAGGAACACCAGTGTGATATCGGACAGGGGTATCTCTTCAGTCGTCCCGTGCCGAGCGAAAATGCCGGAACATTGCTTACAAAAAAGTCATATCGGAGAAAAGAAACAAAATATTGGTGATTTACAGAATCGTGCAAATGCGATTCTTATCTGTAACCTCTAGCAAGGCGGACATGGAAAATATTTCTCTAAACCTAGCAAAACCGCATATGGTCCTCGCGAAGGACATTATGCGACCGAATACCTCGAATCAAGTTCCGATCTCTCGAAAGGGGACAAAACTGACTGAAACCCTAATAAAACGGCTACTCGATATAGGCATCCAATCGCTTGTCGTGGAGGAACATCCGGTCTGCAAAAAAGAGGAAAATGGACTCCAAGAAGACCTCGATAAGTTGGAGTATCGATTCAAACGCTTGGAAGGAAACCGACGGATGATGAAGATCAAAGAGATCTATAAAAAGCTGTTAATCCGTTCTGAGAAAGGCGAGTATGAAAGAGAAACAGACTCAGTTTCTTGAGATGATTAAAGACATCCGTTCTCTACCGACAATCCCTGGAATCGTCATAAAGATATTATCTTCTATAGACGACGAACGAACATCTTTTAAAGAAATCTCCAGTTTAATTGCTAGCGATCAAACCCTTTCAGCCAGGGTTCTCCGTCTTGCGAACTCCCCGTTCTATAGCGTTAAAAATAAGATCTCAAGCATTTCACAGGCGATGCTCATGCTCGGATCCAATGCCGTGAAGGGTCTTGTCTTGTCCACCGTGGTCTTTAAGATGATGGAAAAGAGTGCGATGGGACTCTGGGAGCATTCCCTCGGAACTGCTACAGCAGCCCATATTATTGCCAAAGCCTTAAAGGTAGCGAAGGCAGAGGAGATCTCAACAGCAGCTCTTTTGCATGATATCGGCAAGGTAATCATCAGGACGAAGCTCAAGGATGAGTATGAAGAGCTCTTATTGCAGGTTGAAGAGAAGGGGATTTCCATAAAGGAAGCAGAAATGGCTTGGCTAGATACCGACCATACCGAGATCGGAGAATGGGCTGGCAGAACATGGAACCTTCCAGAAGAATTAATCGAGCCGATTGCCTGTCACCATGATGTAGAGAGGTCGAAGGCACATCAGGAAAGGACGGCCATCGTACATCTGGCCGATATTCTAGTTATGGCCAGTGGTTTTGGTTTCAGCGGAGACCGCTTCGTCCCTCCTATACAGGAGGCTGCATACAAGGTACTTGACCTCAATGACCCCATACTAGAAGCCCTGATTGAAGAGATTGAATCCAAACTAATAGAAGTGAAAGATTTTAGCCAGACCCAGTAAATAATTTTGGGTCCTGTTTCAAAAAATATTGACTGCGCATTGCCTCACTGAAAATCGAACTACTTCCGAAGCGTTGCGTCATCTAAAATCGAACTACCTTGGCCCTCAATTGAAAGGAGTTCGTAATGATGAAATCTATGAGCCTGAAAGCGCGTAAAGAATTATTGAACAGCATGCGAGAACGTTATCAAAGAGCCCATTGGCAAGAAAAAGGAAAATTAGTCGAGGGATTTATGGCGGCAACAGGGTATTCCAGAAAATACGCTTTTACCCAATTAAATCGTCCCTTGGCCCGAGTCACCGCCCCGAACGCACGTCGTGGGCAGAGTCAATATGATGAA
>JAJDBT010000011.1 GCA_029261215.1 Nitrospirota bacterium
TCTTGGCTGCTTCCAAATACGGATGCAGCCTGATCCAGTAATTGTTTCTTCCAATCCTGAATTTGATTTGGGTGGATGTCAAACTGTTCTGCAAGCTCCGCTAAGGTCTTGTCGCCTTTAATGGCGGCCAACGCAACTTTGGCTTTGAATGCGGGCAAATGATTTCTTCGTTTTCGACTCATTTTCTTTCTCCTGGGGTTGTCTAAAATACCTCAGGTTTTTCACTTACGCCACTGTCTCTTTTTTGGGGTCCACTTCTTACATCATGGAGGAAATTACACCTTCGGCTACTTCACACAAAGTAAACTTTCATTGAAGACAGAGGCTCACGGCCCGTACTTAGGTTCGCTCATTGTTACTGCAGAATACT
Source organism: Nitrospirota bacterium (assembly GCA_029261215.1). Taxonomy (GTDB): domain Bacteria; phylum Nitrospirota; class Nitrospiria; order SBBL01; family JAADHI01; genus JAADHI01. Next base: position 371 of record JAJDBT010000011.1, read on the forward strand.
TTGACGAACGTTTACTGTTCATACAAAATATTGGGAAGAAGCTTCTCAAAAGCACTCACAAAGCGTTGAACGCATATGTGCGTGAGTCCTCCATTCACTACAAGAAGGAAAGACAAAAGGCGATGGATTCATTCTTAAGGTGGGGCAATGAAGAAATATGACCCGACACTTGAGTCAGGCCCGGGGAAGAAACCGCCGTGCCATTCACTTTTAGGTTAGGGCTTATTCTGTTTGCTGAAGCATGAGAAAGTTATTATTTCACAATACCGGTATCGTAAGAACAGATGAAAAAAATCATGAAAATCGCACTCTTTTCAGTGATCATCCTACAAGTCGGGATCTCGATGAAAGTTGATGCGGAAGATTTTAACAATAAAGTTGCACTCCTTAAGTGGATTGAAAGTGCTGATCCAATTAAAGATGCCCAAGATGCTTTAGAGATTAACGATCATCGTTTGATGGCCGTTTATGGTTTTGTTCTTACAATTCCTGGGGTACAACCTGACAAATACATTCAATTTAAGGAATTTTACGGAGTAAAGCCAATTAAAGGAACAAGCGATCATCTTGCCAATGATGAGCACGTTCGCTTGAATAAATTAGCAATCGCATATTCATTGGAATACAACAAAATCATTTTAAATAGTGTCGTTCAATAAACATGCCCTCTCAAGAAACACATTTCTAAGTAGTTGATTTACATGTGGTTCTTTCGGGCGATTTTAGGCTGTTTTTACCCGATTACGACGCTAACCCATCGTCATACTGTGTAAAAAAGCTGGGCTGATTCGCCAAAGCGACGTAGATTAATCATGCAGACCTGAGACAAATCGGCAACCCTGCTCATGCTCAAGCCTTTCTCCGCATTTTTGAGCGTGCTTCCTCCTCTTTTCATTCGACAATTAAATCAATCCATTTAGGAGACTGTCTCAAATGGGCACATGCCAGCCCTTACGAGTAGCTCTTTCATCCATTACCCTCATTCAACGATGCATGCTTGCCTGATTCGCAGCCCACTTACCAACAGGGATGTTTTAGAATCCGTTCCACTCCCGTTTTAAATAAGGCTTCCGGCGGCAGAAGACTTACGACCCAATAAGGCGCTTCCGCGCAGTCAAAAAAGTAACCGGGGTGGACCAACACCTGCGCTTCCCGCAAGACGCTGAGAACTGCCTCTTCCTCTGAAAGTCCGTCCGGCAGCCTCAGCATGGCGTACCATCCGCCTTCAACATGCAATACAGTCACTTCCTCGACATGCGCCACGGCCTCTTTCAGAAAATTATAATTCGCCCGCACACGATTGAGGATCATGTTTCGCATCGGCACATCACAGTTTAGCCAGCTTTCCAGCGCATTTTGCACGGGTGTATTCACCGAGAGATAGGTGTCGGAAATCATCTCAAGCCGCGCCGCCGCTTGCGCGACCAAGGGCTCGTCCCCGCTCAGCACCATCCACGAGAGCTTCATTTGCGGCAGCCCCAATGCCTTGGACAAACCGCCTAAAACAAAAGTGAGGCCCCGCTGATGAGACACCAAACTTTCATGGACGGCGGTTTCGTCAAAGGCAAAGTCCCAAAACACTTCATCGGAAATGATCGCAAGCCCCTTTTCAAGACACAGGGCCTTGATCTGCATCAGGCTCTCATGCCCAACAAAGGAGCCTGTCGGGTTATTCGGGTTTACCAATACAATCGCCTTGGTACGCGCCGTCACCCATGCACTGAGGGCTTTGAAATCAATCCGCCACTGCGTGTCGTAGTAGATTGGATAGGTATCCAGGACGATATCATTCAAGGCGCCCAAAAATTGAAACAAGGGGTAACTCGGTCGAGGAAAAAGCACATGGTCACCGGGATCGGTCAATAAACGAAAAAGAGCCGAATAGGCCTCGGAGCTGCTCGCGGTCAAAAAGATTCGCTCCGGCGCTACATCAAATCCCCTGCGTCGATAATAGTCGCTCACGGCCTGGCGCGCCCTTGGCAGTCCTTGGGGATCGGGCGCATAGCTTAGATTTTCCAAAGCAGAGAGAGGAGAGAGCATGTTTTTCGGATAAGAAAATCCGCATTGGGTGGGGTTTGAACACGTTAAATCCAGTATCGTATTTCCCTGCAAACGCAGCTGATTCACGGTCTCCGTCACCCGGTTTATGTCAAAAGACCAGTTTGTCCGTCTGGCAAAACGATTTTTCAATACACTTTCTTCACTCAAAATTCGCCTCCCAAAACAATGAGGGCAAATGATCAGAAATCATCTCTTTTATAAATCGGTCTGTATACAGGATTAAAATCGACATCAAATCCTTAGATAAAAAAGTCATCTGCGTGTGCAAGTCCTAGTGTCGATGAAGCGCTTCCTGAATATCACTTTTAAGTCCTGCGGCGAATGCCAGATCGGGCTGAAGTTTGAGGGCTTCTTCGATCGCCCATAAGGCTTCCTGAAATCGGCTCAATCGCATCAAGGTATAACCTCTGTTATGCCATGCCTCTGGAAAGTCCGGCTTGAGCGCAATGCCTTGTTCAATGGCTTCGAGGGCTGCGGGGTTTCGGCCAAGCCTTCCGAGATCGATCCCTTTGGCCACCCAGGCTTCCGCATATCCCGGCTCCAGGATGAGGGCTTGTTCATAGGCATTTAAAGCGGCTTCGGAGAGGCTGAGTTTATCGAGAATCTGCCCTTTATTAAACCATGTCTTTGCATTCGGGTTCAGTGCAATCGCACGTTCATAGGCATTCATGGCCTCGCCGTAGCGGCCCACTTCAAAATAAAGGTTACCTTTGTTATGCCAGGTTTCGGCGGCCCGCTGATCACAGCCACCCGAAAAAAGGACCGCAATCAAGAATAAGCCCTTTAAAGGTCTATTCATACCCATGATCGACGCTCAAGAGATAGAGGACAGCCCCCCGTCACTCAGGGCATCCGCTCAAAAAAAGCAACAACACCGCACTGGTTTACGCACAGAGTGAAGAACAACAGAAGACAAGGGCTATGCGCTCTGGATCAATATAACACCGATCTGACCTTTTTTAAATCATCTAAAATAAGGACAAAGCGCCCTTCAAAACCGGCCTTTTCCCCCTAAATCAACACCGGGTCTTGTTTGACAACCTTTTGAATTTAAAATAGAATCAGTTGTTTAATTTTTAATTATTTTACTGGAGTAGAGCGTGCACGAATTCCCGAGGATTAAACGGCTTCCGCCGTATGTGTTTAATGGGGTCAATACCCTGAAAATTGCGGCGCGTCGCCGTGGTGAAGACATTATTGATTTTGGCATGGGGAACCCCGATCAACCCACCCCGCCGCATATTGTTGCCAAGGCGATTGAAGCGATGGAGAATCCCAAAAACCACCGTTATTCTGCCTCAAAAGGCATCACAAAACTCAGACTGGCCATCGCCAATTGGTATAAACGACGCTACGATGTTGAGCTTGACCCCGAGTCTGAAGCCATTGTCACCATTGGCTCAAAAGAGGGCATTGCCCACCTCGCCCTGGCATTGGTCGGCCCCGGCGACATTGTGATGGCTCCAAGCCCAACCTATCCCATCCATACCTATAGCGTCATCATTGCGGGCGCGGAACTACGTTCCATTCCGCTCCGTCCCGACCGCGATTTTTTTGAAGACATGGCCAACGCGACCAAACAACTTTGGCCTCGTCCAAAGATGCTCATTATCAATTTTCCGCATAATCCGACGACACAAGTGGTCGAACTTGATTTTTTTGAGAAAATTGTCGCGTTTGCAAAAGAGAATAATCTCATTGTCGTACATGATCTCGCCTATGCCGACCTCGTGTTTGACGGCTACAAAGCCCCGAGTCTGCTTCAGGTGCCGGGCGGAAAAGATGTCGGCGTTGAATTGCTTTCGCTTTCGAAAAGCTACAACATGCCCGGCTGGCGTGTAGGCTTTTGCGTGGGAAATCCGGAGATTATCGCCGCGCTCACCAAACTGAAAAGCTATCTTGATTACGGTATTTTTCAGCCCATCCAGATCGCCTCGATTATTGCCTTAAACGGCCCGCAAGACTGCGTTGATGAAATGATCACCCTCTACCAAAACCGCCGCAATGTCATGGTTGACGGCCTCAACCGGATCGGATGGAAAATTGATAAGCCCAAAGCGACAATGTTTGTCTGGGGAAAAATCCCGGAACCTTTCAGTGAAATGGGCTCACTCGCCTTTACCGAACTGTTGTTAAAGGAAGCCAAAGTCGCGGTTTCGCCCGGTATTGGTTTTGGGGAATATGGAGACGACCATGTTCGCTTTGCGCTCGTTGAAAATGAGCATCGCACCCGGCAGGCCATTCAAGGCATCAAAAAGGTACTCAAAGGAATCTAGACCACAATGAAAAAAGTGATCAAAATAGGCTTCATCGGTTATGGCACGGTCGCATCCGGCGCAATTCAAATTCTGACAAAACAACAAGTCTTGCTCGAAAGGAGAATTGGCGCAAAACTCGAAATTGTAAAAATCGTGGATCGCGAAATTGAACGGGATCGGGGCATTCCTCTGGCGGAGGGCCTGCTGAGCACGGATGTGAACGCGGTTCTGCAAAACCCGGATATTGATATCGTGGTCGAGTTGATCGGCGGAATCGATCACGCCAAAAAATTTATTTTGGAAGCCATTGCACAAGGCAAACATGTCGTGACTGCCAACAAGGCCCTCATCGCCCATCATGGAGAAGAAATTTTTGAGGCCGCCGCAAAACAGGGTGTGGAGGTCGGTTTTGAAGCGGCCGTCTGCGGCGGAATCCCCATTGTCCGCGAGTTAAAAGAAGGCTTGGCCGCAGAACAGATTAATGCCATTTATGGCATTGTGAACGGCACATGTAATTATATTCTGACCAAAATGCGGGATGAAGGCGGAGATTTTTCATCGGTGCTTAAAGAGGCCCAGGCCCTCGGATTTGCCGAGGCCGACCCGACCCTCGATATCGGCGGGGGAGATTCCGCCCATAAACTCGCCATTATGAGCAGTCTAGCCTTTGGCACGCCCGTGGCCTTAAAAGAAATTTATACCGAAGGCATTGAAAAGGTTAAACGCATTGATATTTCTTTTGCCGATGAATTCGGATACGACATCAAGCTGCTGGCCATCACCAAAATGGTTCATGGAGAAATTGAAGCGCGTGTCCACCCAACGATGATCTCCAAAGATACCCTGCTTTCAAAGGTCAGCGGCGTGTTTAATGCCGTAAATGTCGAAGGGAAAACTGTGGGCGAGCTGCTTTTTTACGGACAGGGCGCCGGTAGCCTGCCGACCGGAAGCGCGGTGGTGAGCGACTTGCTGGATATTGCACGTAATATCCTCAGCGAATCGCCGGGGCGCGTCCCTTCAGCCGCCTTTATGCCGCAGGCTCGCACACCCATTCGAATCCGGCCGATGGCTGAGATTGAATCGCTTTATTATCTCCGATTTATGGTACAGGATCATCCAGGGGTTTTGGCCAAGATTTCAGGCATTTTAGGAAAAAACCAGATCAGTATTTCCTCAATGATTCAGCAGGGGAGAAAAATAGAAGGCAGTGTTCCACTCGTGATGATGACCCACTTGGCCAAAGAGGCCCACCTCCAAGCCGCACTGGCCGAAATTGACCAACAGGATTGTATCCTCGGATCCACCTTGCTTATTCGTGTCGAAGGGGAGGACGCCGTATGAGCTGGCCGGGGATCATCGAAGCTTACCGAAGGTTTCTGCCCGTAAGTGACCAAACGCCGATCATCACCCTTGGAGAGGGAGGAACCCCCCTGCTGCCTGCACCCCGTCTGGCGGCGGCCATTGGCGCAAAAATCGACCTTTACCTGAAATACGAAGGCGTTAATCCCACCGGCTCATTTAAAGACCGGGGCATGACCCTGGCGATTACCAAGGCCAAGGAAGAAGGTGCGGAAAAAGTCATTTGCGCTTCGACGGGCAACACCTCCGCCGCAGCAGCAGCCTATAGCGTGCGCGGCGGCATGAAAGCCTATGTGCTGATCCCCAAAGGCAAAATCGCCTTGGGGAAATTGGCCCAGGCGATGATGCATCGCGCCACAATTCTTCAGGTGCAGGGTAATTTTGATGAAGCCCTCGCACTGGTGACCGATGTCTCAAAAACGTATCCCATCACCCTGGTGAACTCGATTAATCCTTATCGCTTACAAGGGCAAAAAACGGGGGCCTTTGAGGTCTGTGATGATTTGAGTGAGGCCCCCACCCATCATTTTCTTCCCGTAGGTAATGCGGGAAACATCACCGCCTACTGGATGGGTTACACAGAATATCTAAAAGAAGGTAAAATCACTCATCTGCCCAAAATGATGGGATTTCAAGCGGCAGGCTCCGCCCCCATCGTCCTTGGAAAAATTGTAAAACATCCCAAAACCATTGCGACAGCCATTCGCATCGGCAACCCCGCCAGCTGGAAAAATGCAGAACTGGCCGCCCTCGAATCGCAAGGAAAAATCGACATGGTGACGGACGAAGAAATCATCACAGCCTATCGTATGATCGCCGGGCTGGAGGGTATTTTTTGTGAACCGGCATCCGCCGCAGGGGTCGCGGGAGTCATTAAACTCCACAAACGAGACTACTTCAAAAAAGGAGACCGGGTCGTCTGTACCTTAACCGGACACGGATTAAAAGACGCCGATTTCTCGCTAAAAACCTCGATCAAAGAAACAACAATGGTCAAAAGCAAAGAAGACCTTCTCAAATCCTTAGGATTTTGAAGCGGAACACATTAGAAAAAAGGATCTGTCATGTCGCATATTTTCATCAGTTATCAGCATACACGCCCAAACGGGGCCATTCACATGTCGCCGACTAAACAACACCCCTGCAACGGCGATCCCCTTCAAAGCGTCTTATGTCTTTAATCGTTCAAAAGTATGGCGGGACATCCGTCGGAGACCTTGACCGTATCCGCAACGTGGCCAACCGAATTGCAATGCAATTCGCAAAGGGCGACGACATTGTCGTCGTAGTGTCGGCCATGACGGGAGAAACCGACCGTCTGGTGAAATTGGCCCACAAAATTTCGAAGCAGCCCAATCAGCGTGAAATGGACATGCTGCTCTCGACCGGAGAACGCGTGACCATCGCTCTCTTGGCGATGACGCTGCAGGACATGGGCTTATCCGCTCAATCGTTTACGGGAAGACAGGTGGGCATTCTCACCGACGACGTCCACTCGCAAGCCAGAATAGAAGAGATTCAGGCTGATCGATTAAGAGAAGCGCTGTCGCAAAAAATCATCCCGGTCGTCGCGGGTTTTCAGGGCATTAATCGAAAATCGGACGTCACGACCTTGGGCCGTGGGGGCTCAGATACCACAGCAGTGGCCCTGGCCGCCGCGTTAAAAGCCGACCTCTGTGAAATCTATACAGACGTGGACGGGGTCTATACCACCGACCCCAACATTGTTTCGAGCGCTCGGCGGATAGATAAAATTTCTTATGAAGAAATGTTGGAAATGGCCAGTTTAGGGGCAAAAGTCCTTCAAACCCGGTCTGTTGAATTTGCGATGAAATACCGTGTCCCAGTTTGTGTGCGCTCTAGTTTTAATGACCATCCGGGCACTCTGGTCACTGAGGAGGATATTGAAATGGAACAAGAGCTTGTTTCCGGAATTACCTACGACAAAAATCAGGCGAAGGTCACCTTGATCGGCGTTCCCGACCGCCCAGGCATTGCCTCCACAATTTTTGAAGCCATCTCAAAAGAAAATTTAAATGTGGACATGATTATACAAAACGTCGGACAAGCCGGGCTCACCGATCTCTCTTTCACTGTGCCACAAACCGATGCCGCGCGCGCCGAAACAATTCTCTCTAGTCTCGCAAAAGAAATCGGGGTGAACAAAGTTAAAATCACCGAGAATATCGCCAAAGTGTCCATTGTCGGAGTAGGGATGCGCTCACACACAGGCGTCGCCGCAAAAACATTCACCTCCCTTGCCGCAGAGGGCATCAACATCATGATGATCTCAACCTCTGAAATTAAGATTTCCTGTGTGATAGAATCAAAATACACAGAGCTTGCTGTTCGCACACTCCATGACGCCTTTAAATTAGGCAAAGATCAGAAGGCAAAATCAGAAACAATTTAAGCCAGGCGGCACATACAATGACACATATTGATTTATACGACACCACCTTACGAGACGGCGCGCAGGCCGAGGATGTCTCATTTTCAGTTGAAGACAAGCTTCGCATCGCCCGTAAGCTGGATACGCTCGGTTTCCACTTTATTGAAGGCGGCTGGCCCGGCGCCAACCCGAAAGACATTCTCTTTTTTGAAGAAATGAAAAAACACCCGCTCAAGTCTGCTCAACTGGTGGCTTTTGGCTCAACCCGCCGGTGGCGGCATAAAGCATCGGAAGAAATAAACCTCAAGAACCTGATTGACGCAGGCACCAATTGGATTACCCTCTTTGGAAAAAGCTGGGACCTTCACGTGACGGAAGCCCTGGGGATTACCCTCAAACAAAACCTGACACTGATTTCGGACTCCATTGAGTACTTAAAATCAAAGGGGAAACGGGTCTTTTATGATGCAGAACATTTTTTTAGCGGATACCTTGCACAACCCGATTACGCCTTAAAAACGCTGGAAACCGCACGAAAAGCGGGGGCAGAATGCCTGATTCTCTGTGACACCAACGGAGGGATGATGCCCTGGCAGATCCAGGAAATTCTCGCCGTTGTTTTAAAGGAAGTCGGCAACCCCATCGGCATTCATACGCATAATGATTCTGAAATGGCCGTCGCCAATACCCTCACGGCAGTCACACTGGGCGTCACCCAGGTTCAGGGAACGATCAACGGTTTTGGCGAACGCTGTGGAAATGCCAATTTCTGCTCGATTATTCCAAACCTAAAACTTAAGATGGGCTTTGATGTCGTCTCGGATAATCAACTGAAAAACCTGCGGGAGGTCTCTCGGTATGTGAGTGAAATTGGGAACCTGCCTCACAACAAACATCAACCCTATGTCGGACAATCGGCCTTTGCCCACAAGGGTGGGATTCATGTCCATGCTGTACGAAAAAACTCCGAAACCTATGAACACATTACGCCTGAAAAAGTCGGCAATCAGCAGCGGATTTTAATCTCGGATTATGCAGGGAAAAGCGCATTGCTTGAGAAGGCAAAAGCTTACAATATTTCGCTTTCGGATGATTCGCCTCAGGTGCAGAAAATTTTAAACACCCTCAAGAATCTCGAACACGAAGGTTTTCAGTTTGAAGGTGCGGAAGCTTCTTTTGAGTTGTTAATGAAACGGGCGCTCGGCACGGGAAAAACCTTTTTTAAACTCGTGGGCTTTCGTGTGATTGATGAAAAAGAACAGGGGAAGGGGCATTCGGTTTCTGAAGCAACGCTTCGGATCTCGGTCGAAGGAAAGATTGAACATACGGTGGCCCAGGGAAACGGCCCGGTAAATGCGCTGGATCATGCCTTGCGACGCGCTCTGGAAAAGTTTTATCCTGAACTTTCAAAAGTAAAACTGCTGGATTATAAAGTACGGGTTTTGACCGCAAGCGATGGCACGGCCTCAAAAGTACGTGTGTTGATCGAATCAGGGGACGGGAAAAAAAAGTGGGGGACGGTCGGGGTTTCCGAAAATATCGTCGAAGCCAGCTGGCAGGCCCTGGTGGACAGTATCGAATACAAACTTTTGAATGGTTGAGGTTCTTAATCATGAAAACACCATCCACCCCGTCGAAAAGAGAAGTCAGGATTGCTTTTGTCCTTCTGATTGTTCTTCCCTTGTTAATTTCATGCCAACAAAGTGAACCCATATCCACGACAGGGCCACCCGCGACCATCCCGGCATCGCTCTTACTCCCTCCTCAGGAAATGTCCTCTAAAGAGACCATTGATGACATTCCTGCACGTGCGCTGCTTCTCACCGAAAAAGCCTTTATTCGCGTGGCAAAACACGTCACTCCAGCCGTTGTGAATATCAGCACTATTCATTTTGTACGTCACCCCGACCGCCCCAAGAATGAAAAGGACGGTTTCTTCCAGAATTTTTTAAGCGACATGTTCAAAAATGCGCCACGCCGCCAATTCAGTCAAAAAAGCCTCGGCTCGGGTTTTATCATCAGCAAAGAAGGGTTTATTCTCACCAATTATCATGTCATTTCGGAAGCGGACCAAATTACAATACGACTTTCCGACCGAAGGGAGTTTATCGGCGAAATCGTAGCAAAAGACGAACAGCGTGATTTGGCGATTATCAAAATTCCGCCACATGATGATCTTCCCATTACCCGGCTTGGAGATTCACAAGGCATCGAAGTCGGAGAATGGGCAATCGCCATCGGAAACCCTTTTGGACTCGACCGAACCGTCACAGTCGGCGTCATTAGCGCCACAGGCAGAAACCATCTCGGACTGCCTGACGAGGGGGAATTTTTACAAACTGACGCTTCTATCAATGTTGGAAATAGCGGCGGGCCGCTCCTGAATGTTGCGGGACAGGTCATCGGGATCAATACCGCAATTGTGGCCTCCGGACAAGGCATTGGATTTGCGATTCCGATTAATACGGTCAAAAAAATGATGCGGGAATGGATTGAAGCCCCTGAAAAACAGGGCTAAACGCGCCAGGGCTTTTATCTGAAATCGAAGTTTTCCTCTTTCAGCATCACCTCAATTTTTATCTTTTCTTTCAGCCGCGCGACATAAGCTTCTATCTTCAGCTTTTGTTTTTTTCTGGACAACAAGGCTTCAATATCTTTTTCGATTTCCTCAAAGGGTCTGCCAGTATAATCTTTCTGATGTTCAAGATAATAGGCATTCACTTCTCTGGGTCTGATAAAAATAAATTCTACAATACGCTCCTGAATAAGTTTTTGGACCCAGAGAAATCTCAAGATTTCGACTTTTAACTCAGGGAGATCAAAGCCCACAGACTGAAGCGCATCCTTAAAGGCCACTTCATTTTTAAAGCGTTTTCGAATCAGGACAAGATGATTTTCGACTTCTTTTTCTGTCGGTTTTTGAGGGATAAATCGAACCGCTTCCGGCTCAAGCAGTTTCTGGCGAATAAGCGTATCAAGTCGTTCCAGGTACACCTCATTCTTCTCCTTGTCTCTATTTGGAGTGTTTTCGTCTTTGTGCGGCTCAAAAAAAAGACGATATCGTTCCAAATCAGAAAAAAAAAGAACCTCCTGAAGGGGGCCGCCGCGACTGTCTTCGCCCTCAAAAGTCAGGATGGCCACAAGTCCTTCGACGAGGGTTTCCCCTTTTAAACTCAATGGACTGAGAAGGAGGAGCATACAGGAAAATAAAAGGGAAATGAGGTGCATCGGGCGTATCCTAATCTGAAAGTATAACCTCTGTTCCGATCAACAGATCATGGAGTGCCCTTTTTTTTCGATCAATGAGGGTCAATAGAAATCCAAAACCAAAAAAAAGGTGAGATAAAAAAAATCCAAAGGTCCGAATCAGTGAACGAAAATAAGAAGGGGGCTGGCCGGTTTTCGTGACGACCTTTATCCTCATAATCATTTTAGCAGGCGTTTGTCCGCCAAAAGCATGAAAAAACGTGAAATAACCGATATATAAAAAAAGATAACTGAGAAAAACAATCTCTCCCGTCCCGGAATAATAAAAAGAATCGATCCCTCCCGAGAAACGAAGCCCCATGAATCCTGAAAAAATAAAACCCAAAAACAGGGAGAATACAATCATCGTATCAATCACATAGGCGATTGCACGGCGAATAAAACCCGCAGGTCGTATTGGACAAGACTCAGGACGAACCGCGCTCTTAGGCGGCCCTTGTCGATAGAGGCCGTCGGTTTCAAGGAGTTCCATAGGACAACTCATATTGAAGAATACTCAAGGCCGCCAGAACCGCCGTTTCTGTTCGTAAAATACGCTCTCCCAATGAAAGAGAGATATAATCACTGGCTTCAGCTTGAGCGAGTTCAGATGCACTCCAGCCGCCTTCGGGGCCGATCATGAGTGTCCCGGACCTTCCTGAAACTGAGAGGGCTTTTTCAATCACTTGCTTGCCTTCAGAAGGGGAACACTGTTCTGAAAAGATGAATTGAAACCCCTGATTTTCAGGCTCTGAAAACACCGTTTGTAAATCAACAGGCGGGTCTATCCTTGGCATATCCCAGCGACAAGACTGTTGTGCAGCCTCTTTTGCAATTTTTTCCCAGCGCGCCACCTGACGTGCCGCGCGCTTGAAATCGGGGCGAATCACGGTGTGTTCCGTGAGTACAGGCGAAATTCTTGTCACGCCCAGCTCCGTGGCTTTTTGAACAATCCAATCCATCTTTTCCCGTTTAATCAAGGCGACACACAACCTTATTTTAGGGGAATCGCCCGAAGGCCGCAATGATTCAGATTCAATTTCCAATGTGACAGGATGGGGACGCGTGGTGAGGACACGAGCGACATATCGTTTTGGCGTTTCGTCAATAAGACGAATGGTCTCTCCGATCTTTAGCCTGAGCACATTTCCCAGGTGGTGTTCAAGATCCGAATCCAAACGGACCCGCTGCCCTAAGATGTGTTCAGATTGAATAAAATAAACCGGCATGAAGATGCCTTTGATTTTCCAGAAAAGTCAAAATACACGTCATTGTTTTTTGGGAAAGGCCTTATTCAAAGAGACTTTTCACTTTTTCCAGGATCGTCCCCGACTCAGAATGGACTTCTTCTCCGCTGAGTTTCGCAAAGGTTTCAAGGCTTTCTCGCTGTTCTGTTGTCAGCTTTGTGGGAATCGTAATGCGAATTTTAACCACCTGGTCCCCGATGCCATGTCCCCGAAGATTTGGAAAACCCAGCCCTTTTAACCTCAATATTTTTCCATCCTGCGTACCCGCCGGGATTTTGAGCGGGGTCTTCCCCTTGATGGTCGGGACTTCAATGGTCGCGCCCAATGCCGCCTTGACAAAACTAATCTGCGCTTCGTAATAAATGTTGTCCCCATCTCGCGCAAACTCAGGATGATCTCCGACAGTAATGACGACATACAAGTCCCCTGCCGGGCCGCCATTCGCCCCAATTTCACCTTCACCCATTACACGAAGACGCGTACCCGTATCAACGCCAGGGGGAATTCTGACTGAAATTGATTTTTCCCGCTCAATATATTTCTGCCCATGACATTTTTTACAGGGATCGGCAATAATATTCCCTGCCCCGCGACAGGTGCTACAAGTCCGGCTGACGGTAAAAAACCCTTGCTGGAACCGCATCTGCCCCGCGCCATTACAGGTCGAGCACCGCTTTGTTGCCCCACTCTTTGCTCCTGTCCCCTTACATTGCTCACACTGTTCCGGCCGACGAAGCTTAATCTTGCCTTCTTTTCCTAAAAGAGCCTCTTCAAAGGTGATCGAAATATTGTACCGAAGGTCACTGCCGCGTTGCGCGCGACTTCCGCGCTGGCCGGGTTCGCCACCAAAAAATTCTTCGAAGATATCTCCAAAAACATCAGAAAAACCACCGCCCTGTCCAAAATCAAAACCACCGGAACCTGCGGGTCCTGCATGCCCAAACTGGTCATAGGCCTGCCGTTTTTGAGGATCACTTAAAATACCGTATGCTTCGTTTGCTTCTTTGAAGCGATCTTCAGCACTTTTATCTCCCTCGTTACGGTCCGGGTGATATTTAAGCGCCAATTTTCGATATGCTTTTTTTAATTCCTCCGAAGAAGCACTTTTACTAACATTCAGCACCTCGTAATAATCTCTCTTACTCGCCATCGTTGTCCCTTAGTTCAATCCACATCTTGACTCAAACAATTCGGAGTTGACTGTGACGGCTTAAGTATTTCTGGAAAAAGCGCCACAGTCAACCGATCAATTATCTGTATTACTTTTCAGTTTTTTCAGTTTTTTCAGTCTTATCCGTTTCTTCAAACTCGGCATCCACAACCGTTTCACCATCATCTGTCCCGGAAGCACCCGCATCAGAAGCGCCTTTAGCTCCGCCGTCTGCGGCTGGCCCACTCTGGTCTGCCGCCGTTTTTTTATACATTTCCTCCGCAAGCTTGTGCGAGACTTTTGAAAGGGCTTCTATTGCGGAACGAATCGCCTCAACGCTATCGCCTTCAATGGCTTTTTTACACGCCGCCAACTCACTTTCGATGGACGTTTTGTCAGACTCAGAGACTTTATCTCCAAATTCACCCAGAGACTTTTCCGTACTATAAATCAAGGTATCCGCTTCATTTCGGACTTCGACCAATTCCTTCTTCTTTTTGTCCTCTTCTGCGTGGGCTTCACCTTCTTTCACCATTCGGTCAATTTCTTCATCGCTGAGACCGCTTGAAGCCGTAATCTGAATCGACTGCTCTTTCTGTGTGCCTAAATCTTTTGCCGAAACATGAACAATCCCGTTCGCATCAATGTCGAAGGTCACTTCAATTTGCGGCACGCCACGTGGCGCTGGTGGAATACCCACCAGATCAAACTGGCCTAAAAGCTTGTTGTCGGCAGCCATCTCCCGTTCACCCTGATGCACCCGAATGGTCACTGCGTTTTGGTTATCCGCCGCAGTTGAAAAGGTCTGGCTCTTTTTTGTAGGAATCGTCGTATTTCGATCGATAATCCGGCTAAATACGCCGCCCATCGTTTCAATCCCGAGCGAAAGCGGGGTCACATCCAGCAAAAGAACGTCTTTCACATCCCCTTTAAGAACCGCACCCTGAATCGCCGCGCCAATGGCCACCACTTCATCCGGGTTCACGCCTTTGTGTGGCTCTTTTTTAAAGAAGTTTTTGACCACTTCCTGCACTTTTGGCATACGGGTCATTCCACCCACAAGCACCACTTCATTGATATCGCTGGCTTGAAGTTCGGCATCGGCCAGTGCTTTTCGACAAGGCTCAATGGTTCTTTGAATAAGTGAATCAACCAATTGTTCCAGTTTAGCGCGTGTCAGTTTAATTGCAAGATGCTTTGGACCTGAAGCGTCTGCAGTAATGAAGGGAAGGTTGATTTCGGTCTCTTGTGAGGAAGAGAGCTCGATTTTGGCTTTTTCCGCCGCTTCCTTTAAACGTTGAAGGGCCATCTTGTCACTCTTCAGGTCAATCCCGTTTTCTTTTTTAAATTCTGTGACGAGCCACTCTAAAATGGTGAGATCAAAGTCATCTCCGCCCAAGTATGTATCTCCATTCGTGGATTTGACTTCAAAAACACCATCACCAATCTCAAGAATCGAGACATCAAAGGTTCCGCCACCTAAGTCATAAACAGCAATTTTTTCGTCTTTTTTCTTGTCAAGTCCGTAAGCCAGGGCCGCCGCGGTTGGCTCGTTAATAATACGAAGGACCTTAAGCCCGGCAATCGCGCCCGCATCTTTGGTCGCCTGACGTTCACTGTCGTCAAAATAAGCAGGAACGGTGATGACGGCCTCGGTCACTTTTTCACCCAAATAGTCCTCTGCATCCTTCTTGAGCTTTTGCAGGATCATTGCAGAAACTTCAGGCGGGCTATATTGTTTTCCCTGGATTTCAACATGGGCGTCATTATTTTTAGAACCCACAATTTTATAAGGGAGACGGCCCTTGGCTTCGATCACCTCGGGTGCATCCATTTTACGCCCCATCAACCGCTTGATAGAAAACACGGTATTTTCGGGATTGGTTACTGCCTGACGGCGTGCAACGAGACCGACCAGTCGCTCTCCTTTATCGGTCACTGCCGCAATTGAGGGAGTCGTACGATTGCCTTCTGCATTTGAAATAACCTCCGGGTCTCCACCTGTCACAACCGCAACACACGAGAAAGTCGTACCCAGATCAATTCCGATTACCTTACCCATTTTTTCCTCCTTCAAATAAATGCTGAAAATGTTTGTTTAATAGAGAAAATCATTCTCTAGTATTTATGACTTATCGATCATATCTCTGTTCAGTCGCCGCGCTCGGAAGAGATCTCTTCGCGTTCACTCATCGGAGCCTGTTTCTTTTTTGCAACCATGACTAAAGAGGGGCGAAGCACTTTGTCATTTAAAAAGTATCCTTTTTGGGCTTCAGTCACGATTTCGTTATCTCCTATGTCTGAATCGGCTTCCGTTTCCACCTGGCCGACTGACTGATGATGAAAAGGATCAAAGGCTTGATTCAGGCATTCGATGGGCCTGACACCAAATTTATCCAATACAGTGAGTAGCTGTTTATGAATCATCGTGACACCTTCGACCATCTTGTCAAAATCATGTGTCTCGGTGGAATGCGTAATGGCACGTTCCAGGTTATCAATCACAGGCAAGGCTTCCTTGATTAGACGTTCATTGGCATATTTGATCTGATCCAGCTGGTCTTTTTGCATCCTTTTTTTATAATTTTCATGATCAGCAAGGGTTCGCAGATATTTTTCCTCCGCTTCTTTTGCCACTTTTTGCTGCGCTTCAAGCGCCGCCTGAAGCTGTTCCAAGTTTGACAAAACGGGATTTTCTTCAGACACTTCTGCGTCACTCACCGTAGGCGCTTCCTCATCGGCCGCGTTCTCTTTTTCTTCTCCTTCGGTCAAGGGTTCCTCCTTAATTCAAATATTTACGATAAATCCTCTAAAAGTCGGCTGACCTGCTTTGCGGCCGAATCGACCAATGGGATGACCTTGGAATAATCCATCCGTGTCGGACCGATCACCCCAAGCGCACCCAAAACACGATCCCCACGCTTATATTGAGAAACAACAAGGCTAAAGCCATGATTTCCTAAAAATCGGTTTTCGGAGCCAATAAACACCTGAACCCCCTTGCTTCCGATATATTTATCGAGCAACTGAATCACCGATTGTTTTTCTTTGACCGCTTCCAGCAAACCTTTCATGATCTTTCTATCCGAAAAATCGGGAAGATCAAAAATATGCGTTGCGCCATCGGTATACAACTCACCCGATTCGCCCTCCATCATATCTCCAACCGCATACTTTGTTAATTCAAAGGCTTCTGTTTGTAGATGGTCGTATAAATCCTCTATTTTTTCCATTTGAGTCATGAGCTTTTCCCGAATACCCTGAAGCGTCATGCCCTGATAAAAATTGTTCAAATAATCCGAAATATCATTGAGCGATTTTTGGGAAATATCCTTGGCCAGATCAAAAAACTTATTCTGAACAAAACCCGCTTCCGAAACCGTAATGGCCATGATGCAATTGGCCCGAAGCCGGATAAACTCGATATGCCGAATATGCGCCGTGGCAATCTTTGGAGCGGTCACGACAGCCATATAATGCGTCAAATCAGATAATAATCGAGAGGTGTCCTGAAGCAGTAAGCTCGCGTCTTCTCTTTGTACCAGCTGCTCGGCTTCCATCATAATGCTGTTTTTATTGTTCAAAAAAGCTTCTTCCTCAAAAAGCGTATCCACATAAAATCGATACCCTTTTTCAGTGGGAATACGACCAGCGGAAGTGTGAGGATGGGTTAAAAATCCGCCCTCTTCCAAATCGGACATAATATTCCGAATCGTTGCCGAACCGACCCCAAAATCAAAACGCTCAGTAATGCTTCGGGAACCAATAGGAAGCGCCGTTTTGATATAAGACAGAATAACCGCCTTTAAAACTTTCTTACTTCGTTCGTCCAATTGCATCCGCTTTAGCACTCACTTCTGTAGAGTGCCAGCACCCTACCAAAAGGCCTCTTTCAGTGTCAAGAACCCCTATAAGAGTGACGACCTGCACGTCCTCAGAGATTATGATTCATTCTGTAAATAATCATGAGACCTTCTAAAGTCAAGGTCGGGTGGATTTTAGAAATGATGCGGCATTCTGGCGCGATCAGTGTTGAAAGTCCACCCGTTGCAATCACAGGTGTTTTTACCCCAATTTCCGCATGCATTCGCTTGATCATTTCACTAATCAGACCCACGTAACCAAAAAAAAGACCCGACTGCATACTCGAAACAGTATCTTTTCCAATCACAGAACTCGGTTTATTAAATTCAATTCTGGGCAGTTTGGCCGCTCGATTCACAAGTGCTTCCGCAGACAAGGCCATTCCCGGCGCAATCGCACCGCCCAAATAATCGCCCGATTCAGAAACGACACAAAAAGTGGTCGCGGTGCCCAAATCAACAATCACAACCGGCCCGCCATAGAGATGGTATGCGGCAGCCGCATTCACTATCCGGTCTGCCCCAATCTCTTTAGGATTTTCATAACAAAGCCTGAGACCCGTCTTCAATTGATCCGTGACCACCATCGGGTTTACAGAAAAATAGCGCGTACTCAGTTCCTGAAAAAGCGGCGTCAAGGGGGGCACAACACTCGAAATAATGATGCCACTGATTCCGGACACCGATCTCTTTTGCGTCAAAAGCAGTTGGCTCAATAACAGACCATATTCATCTGCCGTTTTGTGCAAATGTGTTGCGATCCGCCACTGGCCCGTCAAGGCTTCAGACTCGAAGACCCCAATCACAATGTCTGTATTTCCAATATCAATCACAAGAAGCATATGTAAGGCTCTGTTCTTTTCAAATCTTCGGTCTCAGGATTGTCATGCCTTCCCGGTCTCCCGAAGATGCGTGATATCACCAATCAGGATTCGCCTTTCGCTCTGGTCGCCCAGGCGGATCACCAGAGCCCCATCATCCTCAATAGACATCGCACGGCCCTCGAAGACCTGGCGAGTGGTTGAGACCCGAACCTTTTTTCCCAGAGTCATGCATTTTTCTCTCACGGCATCAAAAACTGCGACAGATTCGTCATCTTCCAATTGATGAATCTGAGCGGTCACGCCTTGGATCAGCGCCATAATCAACCCCGTACGATCAAGCGCATTCCCGGAAGCGATTTTGAGCGAAGTCGAAGTGTCTTGAAGCGCTTTTGGAAAATCACCCTCATCCAGGTTCACATTGATACCCATACCAATCACGAGCGGGGTCGATTGTCCACCCGATGAGCCCGTCTCCAATAAAATTCCCCCCACTTTTTTATCCAAAATCATGAGGTCATTTGGCCATTTAATCCCGACATCAAGTCCGGTAAAAGCTTGAATCCCGTTCACCAGTCCCAGAGCTGCCGCCGGAGAAAACAGCGGGTATGCCCTCATTTGAAGTGAAGGTCTCAGCAAAAAAGACAAATAGATATTTTTTCCACTCGGTGAATACCATTCCCGGTCAAGCCGTCCCTTTCCACCCGTCTGGGATTCGGCCAAAATGGCCAAACCTTCAGGCATGCCGTCTGAAGCCATTTCAAGCGCAATTTTGTTGGTAGATTTCACCTGGTCGAATAACAAGACCTCATGGATAATATCTCTCACCGCACTATGGGCTCGGCAAAAATTGGTAATTTTATCCACATCAATACTCATGCTTCCCTCTCAAAATCGGACAACATTTCAAGACTGATATCCACCGCTCGGGCCGAATGCGTGAGCGCGCCAACCGAAATCAAATCCACACCACAACGCGCAATGGCCCCGACCGTCTCCAGTTGAACGCCTCCGGACACTTCAATCAATACAGCAGGGGCTTTTTCCCGGATCAGGATGACGGCCGATTGAATTTCATCAATGCTCATATTATCCAGCATAATGATCTCAGCCCTGGATTCAATCGCTTCATGCAACTCCTCCGCATTACCCACTTCGACCTCTATTTTTAGAGGATGCCCCGCATAGGAGCGGGCTTTTTCGACGGCCCTTTTGACCCCTCCCGCAAGAGCAATGTGGTTATCCTTGATCAAGACCATGTCTCCGAGATGAAACCGATGATTTCCGCCGCCGCCCAAACGCACCGCTTTTTTTTCAAGCGCACGCCAGCCCGGAGTCGTTTTTCGGGTATCCACTACTTGCGCAGAGCTGCCTTCAACAGCCTTTACAAATTGACGTGTGAGTGTGGCAATGCCACAAAGTCGCTGCATAAAATTAAGCGCGGTGCGCTCGGCTTTCAGAATACTGCGCCCATCGCCGGTCACCCGCGCAATCAAGTCTCCCGGCTTTAAGTACTGGCCTGGGGAAGAGGCCGCTTCAAAAAGGATATTGGGGTCCAGAGTTTTAAAGACAATTTCAAACAGATCCAGTCCCGCAACCACCAGGGCTTCCTTGGCGACCGCATCTCCAATCGCTGAAAAAGGTTCAGGAAAAAGGGCCTCAGTCGTTTGGTCCCCATACAATAAATCTTCGTTGAGCGCTTGATGAACAAGATCTCTGGCTAAAAAGGGTTCGATCATTGGGGTTCTGTCCCGCCGGAAAGCAAGGATTGAAGATGATTCCGCTCAGTTGAAAGCCGTAACTGATCTGCACGCAGTTCTTCCTGTTCTTTTGTTGTTTTTGCGACAATCGCTTCCGGGGCATTTGCGGTAAATTTTTTATTGTTGAGCTTTTTTTCCAGGATTTCCAGGGCTTTTGCGGCTTTATCCAGCCGTTTTTTGATTCGCTCGATTTCATCCAGGATACGCGCTTCATCCAGCGGCAAATAGATCTCGGCCTGTGTTGTTTTTGCCGTGGCGGACCTTCCGGGTTTCTCAAGGCCGACCCCAAGAGTGACATCGCTCAGGCGCGCCAGTCGTTTGATATAAGACATCTCTTTTTCAAACTGAGCCTGTGCCTCCGCATTTTTCGCATTAATGATCAAGGGCAATGCCTCCGAGGGAGGAATATTCATCTCGCCCCGGATATTACGAACCGCTAAAATGGTATCAATAATAACACCTTGCACAATATGCTCAGCCAAAATATCCGTCCGTTCAGCATCGGATTTCGGATAATGCGCAACGGCAATGCAGGTGGGCCCATTCTGAAAATGCGCCCAAAGCTCCTCCGTCAAAAAAGGCATCACGGGATGAAGCAGTCTTAAGATGCTTTCAAAGGTAGAGGAAATCGTCAAATAACTCTCTTTTCGAGTCGCATCGGCTTGTAAATCCACCTTCGCAAGCTCCAGATACCAGTCACAGAAGGTGTGCCATGTAAATTGGTAGATTTCCTGCGCCGCTTCGTCGAAACGGTAATTTTCAAGCGCACGATTCACCGAGCCGATGGTTTCATGCAAACGGCTCTGAATCCAGCGATTACAAACGTCCTGTGGTACAAAACCTTGATCCATGGAAACATCGTGCTCATCATCTTCGGTGCGGTTCATGAGTATAAAACGAGCCGCATTCCAGAGTTTGTTGCAAAAGTTGCGGTAGCCTTCGATGCGATCTTCCGAAAGCTTGATGTCCCGGCCGGGAGAGGCCATTGCCGCCAGCGTAAAGCGCAGCGCGTCTGTCCCGTATTGGTCCATCAAATCCAGCGGGTTAATCACATTGCCTTTTGACTTGCTCATTTTCTGGCCATCCGCATCCCGCACCAGGGCATGAATATACACATCCCTAAAAGGGACGTCCTTCATGAAATGCAGTCCCATCATAATCATCCGGGCGATCCAGAAAAAGAGAATATCAAACGCGCTAACCAGTGTGGAGGTGGGATAAAAACGTTTGAGCAAGGCTTCGGCTTCGATCCGTCCCGCCTCATCCGCTTGAAGTTCCGAAGGCCATCCGAGCGTGGAAAAAGGCCAAAGGGCCGATGAAAACCAGGTGTCGAGCACATCAGGATCTTGAATTAAATCGCTCCCGCCGCATTGCCCACAGCTCGCTTCCCCAACGATAGGCGTTGCGCCCTCGGCAATCATCACCTCGCCGCCCGGTGCAGTCAGAATATGCTTGCCTTCACAAGGCTTGCAGTACCACACCGGAATTTGATGTCCCCACCATATCTGACGGGAAATGCACCAGTCTTCGATGTTTTCCATCCAGCCGAAATAATTCGCTTCCCAGCTTTCGGGAACCAGCCGTATTTTTTTCTGACGCACCGCATCAATGGCCGCTTGCGCCAGTGAATGACCAGGGACATTGACCTTGACAAACCATTGCGGCGAATCAAAAGGCTCCACGACCGTTTTACAGCGATAACATAACCCCAACGACATGGCGTGCTCTTCTGTTTTGACGAGCGAGCCGGCCGCATCCAGTTTTTGAAGCACAATATTTCTGGCGGCCATCATCGTTTGCTGATCCAGGACGTCCACAAGCAGAGGCTCAATCTCGGCCTCCAAAAGCGCGGCACGGTGCATTTTGCCATCCCAGCCAATGAGGGAATATTTTTCAAGGTTGTGCCGTTTGCTCGATTTTTCGTCGTTAAAGTCATGAGCGGGAGTAATTTTCACTGCGCCGGTTCCCAACTCACGATCCACTAAAACCGGATCGCCGATAATCGGGATTTCCCTACGGGTCAGGGGGAGTTTTATTTTTTTTCCAATCCACTGATTAAAACGGGAATCTTCCGGGTGTACGGCAACAGCCGTGTCCCCTAACATTGTTTCGGGCCGGGTAGTGGCCACAGTAAGAAACTGCTTCGGTTCTTCTACCAAAGGGTATTGGAGGTAGTACATTTTGCCCTGCACATCCTCATGCTCGACCTCAATATCTGAAAGGGCCGTTCGGCAATGTGGACAAAGATTGATCAGGCGTTTATTCCGTTGAATCAAGCCTTCCTGATAAAGCCGGACAAAAACCGTTTGTACTGCCCGGGAAAGCCCCTCGTCCATTGTGAATCGCTCGCGGGACCAGTCGCATGACGCTCCGAGGCGTTTCAACTGCTTTAAAATTGTTCCGCCGGATTCTTCTTTCCAGTCCCAAACACGTTCGATAAAGGCCTCTCGACCCAGGTCGTGACGATCCTGCTCTTCTTTGGTCAACTGGCGTTCGACCACATTTTGCGTGGCAATACCCGCATGATCCATACCCGGAAGCCAAAGCACATTCTTCCCAGACATGCGTTGCCATCGCGACAAAATATCCTGCAAGGTACTGTTGAGCGCATGCCCCAAATGCAGAGATCCCGTGACATTTGGGGGGGGGATGACAATCGAAAAAGAGGGTTGATTTGACTGACTATCCGCATGAAAAAGCCCTTCGGCTTCCCATCGGGCCATCCATTTTTCTTCGACCTTTTTGGGATCGTAGACCTTTTCTAAATTGTCTTCAGTCATAAAATCCCCTGTATAAACATAGTTTTAAGAAAATTGGGGCGATTTTCGCACAAAGCCGATGGTGATGCAAGCATTGCTTCTTGCTTCATCGCGCTCTCATCATTAAAACAAAAGACTTGAATCGGGTTCCATAAAACCAACAAACGGAATATAATACGTTTTGACGGAGAAAGCTTTTTAAGCTATACATTAAAGACAACTCCCCCACATAAAATATGGGGGTGCTTTATCTTCAGAAAGGGTTATTTTCATTCCCTTTTCACCTTGAACTCCACCTCATTTAGGCGGCCTTAATGATGGGAAAACGATTATTTGACATAACGATCTCCTCTACTGCGCTCCTGCTGCTCTCTCCATTTTTTATCTTGATGAGTATGATCATCAAGTACACATCTCCCGGTCCGGCTTTGACAAAGATCAAAAAGGTCGGCAAAAACGGCAGGGGCTTTGATTTATATCATTTTCGGACAACACGGCTCGCTTCAAGCCTCCACACAAACAATGACTTGAACCAAGAACCTCCCTTCTCCCCCATGTTCACTCCCTTTGGGAAACAACTTGTTGAGCTCAAATTGAATAAACTTCCGGAGTTATTCAATATTCTTAAAGGAGAAATGAGCCTTGTTGGACCTCAACCCGAATCCCCGGATTATGTTCAAACATTTATGACGGACTTTGAGACCATCCTGCAGGTCAAACCCGGCATGTTCGGATTCAGACCCAATTCGTTTTTCGAACACCCCCCCCCAAGCACTGCCATCGCACAACAGGAACAGCCCTACATGCCTTCCCCCCTTCCTCAAAATATAAAATTCGCAAAAAAATATGTGCAGGGGCACTCCTTTTTTCTAGACCTGAAAATCCTGTTTACTCACTTGAGCACCTCCTTCTTTTTTATTTCGCTCCCAGCGAGGAATCGAGGCACGGCAGAGTATAAAACCATCAAAGACCATATTTTCGACGCAAGAGGGAAAATCATTTTTTCAATGCATCTCACGGCAATCTTTTTTTGCCACTATGCTGCTTTCTGGCTTCGATTTGACGGGACAATCCCTGAGTCCGCCATCACTGCCTTTATGAAATCGACCCCGCTTGTTTTAATTATTCAAATGTCTTTTCTCTATTTTTTTGGCGTCAGCCGGGGACTCTGGCGATATGCCGGGTTAAGGGATTTTTTAAATATCGGGTTCACTGTCGCATCCAGCACCATTGTGAGCTGGGCACTGCTTTCAGTGTTCTCCCTAGAAAATTATCCCCGTTCAATCTACTTGATCAATGCGATGTTACTCCTTCTTGTGCTTTCAGCGCTTCGGGCTTCAAAACGAATTTATACGATATTGACCCAAACAGATGTCGGCGCCAACCGGGTCTTGATTATCGGAGCAGGAAACGCGGGAGAACTCATCGTCCGCGACATGAAACAGGATCGGCGGCATCGCTGTCGACCAGTCGGCTTTATTGACGATGACCCTAAAAAACGCGAAAAGCTGATTCACAATATTCCCGTACTCGGCAATAGCAATGAAATAGAGCAAGTTGTCGCAAAGATTTTTCCGGACGAAGTGTTGATTGCCATCCCTTCAGGCAGCCCGGAAGAAATTAAACGGATTATTCAACACTGCAAATCACTCAAACTACCCATTAAAACCCTGCCCAACCTTTCTGCCATTCTTGAGGGTAAAGCGACACTGACTGATATTCGTCCACTGGATATTGAAGATTTGCTCGGTCGGGCAGAGATTAAAATTCATGACCCCCAAGTGGCCTCCAAAATCAAAGGCAAACGCATTCTCGTCACCGGCGCGGGAGGCTCCATTGGCTCTGAGCTCTGCCGACAGCTGGCATCCTTCGAACCCGAACAACTCATTCTGGTCGAACGCCACGAAAACAATCTGTACCAAATCGAACTTGATTTGCGCAGGCAATTTCCCGCTCTGTCCTTAAACCCCTTTATGGCCGACATCCTTGATTCAGAAAAAATGAACAAGATTTTCTCCAAGACCACGCCTCACATGGTTTTTCATGCAGCCGCTTACAAACATGTGCCAATGATGGAACGCAACCCACTTGAAGCCATTCGCAACAATATTATGGGAACCTATCGTTTATTGATCGCCGCAGACAAGTTTGGAACCTCTGAATTTGTGCTCATTTCAACAGATAAAGCCGTTTCGCCTTCAAGTATCATGGGTGCGACAAAACGAGTCGCCGAAATGATGGTTCGTTATTTTGATACAAAAAGCCAAACCAGGCTGATTTCTGTCCGGTTTGGCAACGTACTGGAAAGCGCCGGAAGCGTCGTCCCTATTTTTAGAGCGCAAATTAAAAATGGCGGGCCGGTCCAAGTGACTCATCCGGAGGTCAAACGCTATTTCATTTCAATTCAGGAGGCTGTCCAGCTCGTTCTGCAAGCCTCTCTGCTTGGGAAGGGTGGAGAAGTTTTCGTTTTAGATATGGGAAAAGAAGTCAAAGTCATCGACCTCGCCAAAACCATGATTATTCTTTCAGGCTTCTCTCCTGGCGTGGAAATTCCGATTAAAATCATTGGGCTTCGCCCAGGAGAAAAACTCAGTGAAGGCTTGTTTGAAGAAGGAGAACACGTCCTTCAAACCCGGCATAAAAAAATCAGGCTCGCAAAAAACAACAATGAAAGGCTGTGCGATTTACCTCAATTTATCAAACGCTTTGAAGCCATGGACAATCAAACCGATATGGCGGAAATTCAATCTGTCTTAAAAGAGCTTATCCCCACCTATCAAGCCGGGAAATTAGCAAAAGCTGTTTTGACGACAGAAACCGCAGAACAGCCCGGTTCAGCCGAAAAAATCGCCGCTCCGGTTTTAAAACCTTGATTTGAGCAAAAAAAAAGACCACCTTCCAGTGGCCTTCACTTTCAATCAAAATACTTTATTTTAAAAAAGTTGCGGGGAGAGGATTCGAACCTCTGACCTTCGGGTTATGAGCCCGACGAGCTACCAGACTGCTCCACCCCGCGAAAGCAATGTAACAGACGGCCAGAAGTAAGTCAACCAGAACCCATCGAAACTCAGGGCGGCTCTGATTCTATTCCTAAATCTTAACGAGGCAATCTCTCTGCTCCCAAAATGGGCTTTGAGCGTTTCATCTCCTTTTTGGGAAAAGTGATCGTGAAGCTTGTCCCTTTTTGAGCATTATTCTTTACCGACACCCTCCCACCATGCGCCTCGACAATTTGTTTTACGATTGAAAGCCCCAGCCCAGTTCCACCCAGAGCGCGGGAGCGCGCCTGATCGACACGATAAAATCGTTCAAAAACGCGGGGAAGGTCCTGCGAGGGAATCCCAATGCCGTTATCCCGAAAGTGAAGACTCACTTCACTTTCGGTCTCATTGGCTTCAATCATCAGTTCCCCATGAGCCTCCGTGTATTTGATTGCATTTTCAATCAAATTTGTAAAAACATGATTCAGCTTTTCCGCATCGGCAACAATCATTAAATCCGGTGAAACATTTACTTGAATGCGTTGTTCTTTTTTCATGGCGAGCGGACGGAGCGCATCAACAGCCTTTTCAACCTGCGCTTTCAAACAAAAAGGACTGGAAGAGACTGGATTTAAACCCGATTCAATCCGTGAAATCTGAAGGAGGTCCAGGACAATACTTTCCATTCGGTCACAATTATTTTGAAGAATTTCTAAAAGTTCACGTGCCTCTGCCGGGTTTGCCATACCTCCGTCTAATAAGGCCTCAAGATAGCCTTTCACCACGGTAATCGGCGTTCGCAGCTCATGAGAGATATTCGCGACAAAATCTTTCCGGATTTCTTCTTGCTGTCTTTTGACAGAAATATCATGAAAAACCAGGATGAGTGATCTTTTTTGCTTTGATTCGGCGACTGAGGCCTGGACTTGAAAATAAGTCCGTCTCATCAAATCCAGCTTGATTTCTCTAGAACGCGGCTCGCCGCTCTTAATCACCTCTTCCACCAGTTTATTCAGCAAGTGATGACGTAGTTTCTCATAATAAAAAGCGCCGATCAGCTCATTCTCGCTTTGCTCAAACATCCGCTCAAATGAATGATTGACCAACAAAATACGCCCCTGTGCATCAAGAACAATCACGCCCTCGACCATGCTCGAAAGAATCGTCACAATGTTGAGCCGATCATCAGAAAGGGTTTGAAGACGATGATTGATCGACTTCGACATTTGATTCAAACCCTCTCCGAGACATTGAAACAGAGGGTCATGTATCCGTACTTTTTGAGTGGGTTCTCCCTGAGAGATGCGGCCGATGACTTCAGTCATTTCCTTGAGTGAATCAAGAAAACGGCTCGAAAAGAGGAGAGAACACAGGATACCGACAATAAGGCCGCACCCTGCGATTACCATAAAATATAAAAAAAAAGGCGCTTCATTGAAGAGGCTAAAACCCCAGTAGCTGATACTGCCAGCGATAAAAGCGCTCAAAAGCGACACTCCGACAAAGAGAACCATCACATGCCAGCGGATGATGGCAACAGCAGTTCGTTTTTCAAACGCTTTCTTGTCTGATGCGCTATTCTTCATGCGTCAATTTATACCCGAGTGATGGCAGTGTTTTAATCGCCTTCGCAAGTAAAGGCATTTTTTCTCTGAGTCTTCGAATATGCACATCAACAGTCCGTGTTGTCCCGAAATAACCATATCCCCAGACCTGTCGGAGAATAGCGTCGCGCGTCAGCACGTCTCCTTTATGTTTCAATAACAATTCCAAAAGCGAAAATTCCTTGACGGTCAAAACAACCTGTTCACCCAAAACATGAACCTCGTGACGGCTCAAATCCATCGTGAGCGTTTCGTAGATATAGACCGTCGTCTCCTCATTCTGGGGAGAGCGCCTTAAAAGCGCCTTAATACGCGCCATCAGCTCTTTTGGGGAAAACGGCTTGGTCACATAATCGTCTGCACCGGATTCGAGTCCAAAAACCTTGTCGTTTTCGGCATCACGAGCCGTGAGCAGGATAATGGGCAAGTACACCGTTGCAGCCTGACTGCGTATCCGGCGGCAAATCTGGAAGCCATTCTCGCCCGGCATCATGAGATCCAGAATCATCAGGTCGATACCACCTTCCTGTATTTTTTTAATCGCTTCCGCACCATTTTCGGCCAGAACGGACTCGAATCCTTCTCGCTCCAAATGATAAGCGAGCATTCTTCGAAGATCCGCTTCATCATCGACAACAATAATTTTTTTTGACAATATGCTATCCTTAACCGAAGCGTGATTTTATCATAAGCAAAAAACCGGAACAAACCGGATTGATATGATCTTCTGGACATGATGTTGAACCCTTCTAAACTTTTTTATGACCGTATGGACTCTCCACTCGGTGTGCTCTGGATCGTTGCGAATGAAACCGGACTCTCTTCCCTTTTTAGAAACATGAAAAAAACTGACTTTCTGAAAGAGCTCCAGACACGCTCGGAAACACGTCCAATATTCAACGCTTCCGCCCTTTCTCACTGGCGGTCAGACTTGGAACGCTATTTCTCAGGGGAAAAGACTCTATTTGAAGGCCCGATCTCATTCATTGAAGGAACACCCTTTCAGCAAAAGGTCTGGCGCACCCTCAGACAGATTCCCTATGGCGAAGTGCGCAGTTATCAATGGATCGGAGAGCAGCTTTCAATAAAACATGCCGGCCGCGCCATCGGGAATGCCTGTGGCAAAAACCCCATTCCGATTCTCCTCCCCTGCCACCGCGTGCTGCGTCAAAACGGCGCATTGGGTGGGTACACGGGTGGCATTCATATCAAAAAACAACTGCTCACACTGGAAGGGGTCATCGACTCCAAATAAAATAATCTTCATGAATATGAGGGAGAAATGGAAAATCTCAGCGCAAGCCGAAGCGTAACACTCAGACTTAAATTTCCGAACAAAATTGGCATGCTGGGGAAAATCACCTCCGCAGTGGGCAAAGCCGGGGGCGATATCGACGCGATTGATATCGTCAACACCGAAGACGGGATTATTGTCAGAGATCTCACCTTTAAAACCCGGGATGATGAACATCTGCAACACATTGAAGCCGCCTTATTAAAACTAAAAAATGTCGAATTGCTGCAACGCTCCGACCGAACCTTTTTGCTCCATCTCGGAGGCAAAATAGAGATCAAAAACCGGATTCCGTTGAAAACACGCGATGACCTTTCCCGCGCCTACACTCCCGGCGTCGCACGCGTTTGCATGGCCATCTATGAAGACCCCAGCAAAGCGTTTACCTTGACGATCAAAAAAAACAGCGTTTTGATCGTCAGCGACGGTTCGGCTGTTCTGGGCCTGGGAAATATCGGCCCCGAAGCCGCCATGCCTGTCATGGAAGGCAAGGCCATGCTTTTTAAGGAATTTGGCGGCATTGATGCCTATCCCATTTGCCTGAAAACACAGGATACACAAGAGATTATTGACACCATTGAACGTATTTCTCCGGGTTTTGGAGGAATCAACCTTGAAGACATCTCTTCCCCAAGATGTTTTGAAATTGAAGCAGAACTTAAAAGACGCTTAAAAATCCCCGTATTTCACGACGATCAGCACGGCACCGCCGTCGTCGTGCTTGCGGCCCTGATTAATGCGGCGAAGGTCGTCCAGAAAAAACTGTCTGAGCTCAAAGTGGTGGTCAACGGCATCGGCGCGGCTGGCGTCGCAATCAGTAATATCTTAACTGAATCCGGGGTGCGGGAAATCGTCGGCTGTGATCGTGAAGGGATCATTTACAGTGGTCGGCCAACGGGAATGAATACCATCAAAGACCAATACGCCGAAAACACAAACAGTCAACGACAAAAAGGCTGTCTGGAAGACGCGCTTAAAAATGCAGATGTGTTTATAGGCGTCTCAGGCCCTGGGGTACTGACGCGAAAGGCGGTCAAAAGCATGGCTGCTGATCCCATTATCTTTGCTTTGGCCAACCCTACTCCGGAAATTATGCCGGAAGAAACCACGGGCATCGTGCGGGTTATGGCCACCGGCCGCTCCGACTACCCAAACCAAATCAACAATGTCCTGGCATTTCCCGGAATCTTTCGCGGGGTTTTAGATGTTCGCGCTTCTCAAATCAACGCAGCAATGGGCTTGGCGGCGGCACACGCCATTGCTGCGATTATCGGGGAAGGAGAACGTTCGGAAGATTACATCATCCCCGGCGTTTTTAACCGCCGGGTCGTCAAGGAAGTCGCCCAACATGTTGCGAAGGCCGCGATTCAATCAGGAGTCGCCCGTCGGGATAAAAAAGCGGGAAGAGGCCGTGTTATCGAATAAAAAATGAAAACCGTTAAACCGGCCGCGCCTTTTGTCTTTTTCCAGAAAAAAGGACAGAAAATAAAAAAACCGTCGCAGCAAGCAGGACAATGGTCGCCCCTGAAGGAATATCCAGCCAGTACGAAAGAAAAACCCCCGCCCAGGAAGAACCCACACCAATCAGCGCGGAATAAATAATCATCGTACGCATATTTGTGGCCCACTGCTGGGCTGCCGCCGCTGGAATCACCAGCAGAGCAAAAACAAGCATCGCACCGACCGCTTTCAAGGCAATCACGACGGCCAAAGAAATGAGATTCAAGAGGAGAAAGGAGAGCCTTTTTGCCGGAATGCCGCTGGCTTCCGCCATTTCCTGATCAAATGAAATAAAATGAAATTCTTTAAAAAAGAGCACAAGAACGATAAGAATTCCGATAGAGAGTGCGGCAATCACCTTGAGATCCAGGGACGTGACCGACAAAATGCTGCCAAAGAGATAGCCATAGACCTCCGGCCGATATCCCTTCATCAAGCCAATGAATAAAATCGCAAGCGCCATCGTAAAGGTATAAAAAACACCGATGGGCACATCGGGTTTCATCTTGCCTTTTTCCTGGACAAAAGTCGTCACCCAAACCGTTGAAAGTCCAAAGAGGACGGCCATCAGAAATGGCGAAACGCCAATCAGAAAAGCCAGGGTCACACCCGCAAAAGCCGCGTGTGCAGTGCCGGCACCAATAAAAGTCACCCCCTTCAGCACGGTAAAAATCCCAATGAGGGCGCAGACCAGGCCGATCAGCAAAGATGCCGCAAGTGCCCGCTGGATAAAACCGTATGAAAGCAGCTCAAGCATGATTGTGGGTATCGCGCACGATGATATAGGGCTTTTGATCCCGTTTTGCGATGATCACCTCATCCCCGTAAACAGGTTCCAAAACCGCCTTTGTGAGAACCTCCTCAGGCGGGCCTTTTGCGTGCAACCGGGTTTTCAGAACGACCAAGGTTTCGACAATGCCACTGATTAAATTAATATCGTGTGTCACAAACACAATCGTCAAGTGGAATTGCTGATGTAACTTACAGATCAAGTCCCTCAATCGCCGTTGTGTCGCAGCATCAATTCCCGTTGTGGGTTCATCCAGAAGTAGAATATCCGGCCGCTGAGACAAAGCGCGGGCAATCAACACCCTCTGTTGTTCCCCCCCAGAGAGCTGTCCAAAGGCCTGATCTTTTAAGTCCGCCATTCCAACGGCTTCGAGGGATTCCATGACGATTTCGTGATCTTGTTTTTGGGGCCGCTTGAAGAGGCCCATTGCACCGTAACGGCCCATCATCGCGGCCTCCCAAACCGTAATAGGATAGTTGGGATCGGTTCGTTCTTTTTGCGGGAGATAGCCAATCCGTGCGCGGTGGTGACATCTGAGTTCTTCACAGGCGCAATCAAAAATTTGCAGGGAGCCGGACGTCGGATGAATCAATCCCAGCAAACCCTTTAAAAGGGTCGTCTTCCCCGAACCATTCGGACCAATAACGCCTACAAATTCTCCTTCAAAAATATCAAGCGTGATGTCTTTTAAAGCCTCATGCCCATTGTAAGAAAAAGTCGCATTAGAAAAGCGAATAATCGGATGCGTCGTCATTTTGATCTCTTTAAAGCAGAAACCAGCGTCTCGACATTATAACGAATGAGATCAAGATAGTGTTCTGTCCCGGGCAATGCCCCGGGCAGTGGAGAGAGCGGCACAATCATCACCCCTGTTTCTTCCGATAGAATTTTTGGGATTTTGGGATTTAGCTGAGGTTCTGAGACAATCACTTTAATATCTTCTTTTTGGATCAAATGAATCAATGTCCCCATTTTTTTTGCGGAAGGCTCGCTCCCGACCTGCGTCAAAATATTGGCTTTGATTTCAAAACCAAAACGTTTTGCAAAGTAAGGCCATGCAGGATGATGGGTCATTATTTTTTTATCAGGGAGTTGTGAGACCTTCAACAAAAGCGCTTTTTCGAGGTGATCCAATTTTTCAAGGTAATTTGAGGTATTTTTCCGGTAATCCCCTTCGTGAGCCGGATCAGCGGCAATCAGCGCTGTGGCAATATGAGCCACCATGATTTTCACATTTTGCGGATCAAGCCAAATATGCGGATTTCCCTCTGCATGATGGTCCGATTTTTCTCCGTCGTGATGGTCAGCCTCTTCAATCAAGGGAACATTTTTAGAGGTAACAATCACTGCAAGTCCGGGGTGATCGGCATTTTTAATCAGCGCTTCCACCCAGGTTTCCAGACCCAGACCAATCTTAAAAAGAAGCTTGGATTTTTTGATTAAGATCATATCGCTCGGTTTTGGGGTGTAGGTATGCTCACTCTCCAAACCCGATATTAAAGACGAAACTTGAACATGTGGCGCCCCCACCACTTCGACAAAGTCCTGCAAAACAGGAAGCGTCGTCACCACTCGAAGGGTTTCCGCACCGTACCCTGTGGCCTTTAAAGAGATTCCGGAGAAAACCGAAAAGATTAAGAGGAACAAAGCCTTACGAAGATAAGAAGAAGATTTTTGCATCAGCGATACATACAGGATCTGCTAAAAAAAGTCCAAATGAAATTGCGGGGATAGAGACAAAAACACCACCTCTAGACCTTAATCCCCTTGAAAAAACAGGCGATTAAATCGCCCCGAACTCATCCGAAATAAGTGAAGGAAAACTTGACACTTCGACACATTGATTCATGCAACAACAAACAAGCACTAAGCCATTGAAATCGCACACCTATTCAAATTATTTCCATTAAAATAGTAATGTATCGTGTGACGACAAACTTGACACATCACAAAAATGACGCTTTATTACAAGAAGTTTCCTCTATCATGAGTTTACAAAACCACTTACTTTTCAATCTATTACGTAACATGCCCTACGACAAAAAATATTAGGCATAACAATTGCTTTATTTCATGTTCGATATATACACAATTTCGTAATAACATAAGAAGTATCGTTCTTATTTTTGATGATACATTGCAGGAGGAGGATTCATGTTAAAGGTACTTTGTTCAAGATTTTTTGCATATTTATTTTTGGGAACCCTGGCACTCACTTGGGCCAACCCCGTATGGGCGACTCCAGTAGGCAGCTTTGATGGGACCCCGATTATCCTGATCGACGGAGATGGAGACGCAGACACGAAAATCACCTTGCTCAGCGCTAGCACCTCACTCACTTTTGGCTACTATTTAAATGGAGGCAGCACATTCACACCGTTTGCAGGTATAGACTCATTCAATGACAGAGATGTCCTTGACTTGGCCGTACAAGATGGCGCGAGTATTTATCGTGCTTCCGGTGATTTGGCAGACCCCACTTACAGCTTGGGAATGGATTTTGGCGGAGATGTCAGCACAGGCACATTTTTCTCACAGGAACCCTTACCTACTTGGATGAATACCTATTATTCAAGTTTGACTGTAACATGGGTTTTGCCTAATCAAAGTTCATTAACATCCGTCAACTTTGCACTCAGTGGCAATGGAGACGGCATGGCGCCCGTTCCGGAACCAGCCAGCTTGATTCTCATGGGTTCCGGTTTGGCTGGACTCGGCCTTTGGAGATGGAAACGCTCGAAAACAGCATAAAACAATTTCCACAGGAACATTAATAAAAAAGGCCGACTTGATCAGGAGATCAAGTCGGCCTTTTTTATTATAAATCAAATACAAATAAAATGGTCGGGGTGAGAGGATTTGAACCTCCGGCTTCCTGCTCCCAAAGCAGGCGCGCTACCAAGCTGCGCCACACCCCGATTGTAACATCATAAACGAATTATCTAGAAAACCTCAAACATCATGGGCACTCATATCTTTTAAAATAGGGATGATGGCCCGAAGTGCCCGGCCTCGATGGCTGACCCGATGTTTCTCGCTAAAACCCAATACAGAAAATGTTTTTCCGAGCGGGGGATAGAAAAAAATTGGGTCGTAACCAAATCCTCCCTGTCCCTGCTCTAAAGACCTGATCTGTCCTTCACAAACCCCCTCCACAACTTCAACGCGTCCTTGGGGGCTAACCACTGCAACCGTGCAAATGAATCTTGCCGTTCTTTTTTCGTCACTTAAACCGCTTAACAACTGAAGCACCTTATTTCGATTTTCCGAATAACTCACGTCCTCACCTGCAAATCGGGCAGAATAAAGTCCCGGAGCCCCGTCAAGCGCATCTACCTCAAGACCTGAATCATCCCCCATCGCCACTTCGCCCGTTCTTTTTGCAACAAACAACGCCTTTTGAATCGCATTTTCTTTATAGGTTTTCCCCGTTTCCGGTGGAAGTGTCACCCCAGGAAAACCAGCCAGCGTTTTGATCGTCAGTTTCATTTCTGAATCTAAAATTTCCCTAATCTCTTTGACCTTGTCCTGATTTTGTGTGGCCAGCACCAGCACCACTTAAGACAAATCTCCCAAAATTGTTTTTTGTTCCGCAATTAATTCTCTGATGCCATTCGAGGCCAAGTCAAGAAGCCCATCCAACTCTTCTTTTAAAAAGGGATCTCCTTCTGCCGTCCCCTGAACCTCAATGTATTTTCCTTGCCCGGTCATGACCACATTCATATCCACTTCCGCACGCGCGTCTTCGCTGTAATTGAGGTCGAGCAATAACTTGCCCTCGACTTTGCCAATACTGATGGCCGCCAAATAGTCTTTCACCGGCATACCGACAATCTTTCCCTCTTTTTGATGATGCCGCATCGCATCGACCATCGCAATGAAGGCTCCCGTGATCGAAGCCGTTCGCGTACCCCCGTCTGCCTGGATCACATCACAATCAATCCAAAGCGTTCTTTCACCCATCGCCGTCATATCCACCACAGAACGAAGTGAACGTCCGATAAGACGTTGAATTTCATGGGTGCGACCGCCGACTTTTCCCCTGGAGGATTCCCGGGAAATACGGTCTTTGGAAGAACGCGGCAACATCGCATACTCTGCGGTAATCCAGCCTTTTTTTTGATCCCTTAAAAAAGGAGGGACACGGTTTTCGAGGGTGGCGGTGCAAATCACCTTGGTATCACCCATTTCAATCAAAACCGCCCCTTCAACGTCTTTGAGATAATTTCGAGTAATCTTCAGGGGTCGAAGGGTATTTTCTTTCCGGCCGTCAATGCGCATATTCAAATTTTCCTATGTTCAAAAGACGGCGATTATATCCGGTGCTCTGTGAAAGATCAATCTCATTATCTTGTATGAGGCCATTATCTATCCAGAATCAGATTTCCAGACACTGGGGTATTCATATTCACAAATTCACCGCACTCGTCGGCATCGTCCTTAAAATAAAAACCCCGCCTGAGGAGGTTACCAGACCGTCACTCGGTCACATTCTCTAATCAATCGCACGATGCCCGGATAATTAATTAAAAAGTAGGGACTTTCACCTCCGCGCACGCCAAGATCTTCTTCACAAACATAGGTTTCTTCAGGGAAATGGCCCGCACTCAAAACACCATCCTGCATTAAAAGCACAACAACCCGCCGATCCGACATTTCATCAGCAATCACCGCGTACGCCAGGGGATCATTTATTTTACGGACAATATGCAGGGTTTTCATCGAAAAGGAAGGACCACGTCGGCCTCTCGAATCAAAAGCATGACATCGGGAGAAGGCAGTTCTCGTGTCATTTCCGGCGGGGCTTCGATCTTTCGCGCAAGCATCGCCTCCGCATCGGCATATAATTTCAAATCAATCTGTTCAAACACCCCCATCACATCATAGATGGACGGGCGGCCAATGTTCGCCCCTCGCAATTTGTTCAAATGAAAGACCCCGTCACCGACCAATACAATACACACCTCGTTTTCGGCAAGCGTCAACCCAATACTCATACGAAAGGCCTCACTTGACCGCACGGTATTGAAGGGGCCGTCTTCAACCAGCACCACTATCTTTTTTTTCTTTGAAATCATCCGAAAACCCTTTAAGCTCCAAAGGACAAAAAACGATCTGAGCCAGCCAGTATCCTGGCCAATTCATGTTGAGACGCCCAATCGACTCCGGCGATACAGCTTTCCTCGGAGACTCCGCGCTTTTCGAGGGATTGGCTGCAAACCGATACGGTCATCTGTCCGGCCAAGAGGTTCTTTAACTTTTCAGAGATGCCCAGCTTGTGCTTTTTGACGATGTGATAAACACCATCATCCATCAAAAACAAGGCGACTTGATCCCCTGCGGATAAAAAGGCCGCCGCCAGGGTGCAGACCGTATGTCCATTTTGATGCTCCGGACTGGTCGTCATCAAGATCCCGATTTTCAAAGAATGGCCTTTTTGTGGTAGGATTTTCTCTGATGTACCATAGCCCTCCGGGCTTGTCAATCGGAAGAATTAATCAAAACGAGCAGAGACAGGATTGACGTAATCTTGACTTTAAAATATAGTTTCTTCATATCCAAGCTCAAAACCTTTCCTCTCAAGAGGCATGGAAGGTCTCATTTAACCGGCACAAAGACATGCCAGAAAAAGCTTTAATGATAAAACACGCACGCAGGGCATTTTTTTTTATACCGCTTTTTTTTCTTTTGATCACACAACTGTCACAGGCTGAGACACTCATTCACCACGATCTGAAAGTCGTTCTCAGTCCAGGCTCACATCTCATTCAAGTTGTAGATCGTCTGTCTCTTTCTCCCTCGTTTCAAGCGGATCAACAAGGAAAATTCTACTTTAGCCTGAACGAAAGCCTTTTTCCAATCGCCTTGACACCCGGAGTCATGATTGAGCGAGAATTGGCATTAGACGACAAAACACCCAAGATCTCCGGAATGACGGACCTCGGAATCCAACCGGAAGCCAACACCGTCCCCCTCACACACTACAGCATGACCCTTCCAATCGGCTTAAGAGAAGTTGTTATCCGCTACGAAGGCCTCATCAACAATCCCCTCGTCCTGAAAGACAATGCTCTCCCTACCGTCGAAGCAGATACTTCAGGGATGATTTCAGAAGAAGGGATTTTTTTGTCCGAACCCAGCGCTTGGTACCCAGACTTTAATCAACAATTGATCAGCTTTAACCTCGATATCACCTTGCCCCAAGACTGGAACGCAGTCAGCCAGGGGAAGCGGACACAGCATTTTGTTCAGGGCGACACACAACACATTCGATGGGAATCCCCCGAACCTCAGGAGCACATTTTTCTCGTCGGGGGAAAATGGACAGAATACAAACGAAAGACAGGCAGGGTCCTCATTCTGGCTTTACTTAAAACACCTGACTCCGAACTCGCCAAGCGCTATCTCAAAGCCGCGGAGCAATATCTCACCATGTACCAGGAACTGCTCGGCCCTTATCCCTACGCAAAGTTTGCCCTGGTCGAAAATTTTTGGGAAGCCCAATATGGCCTGCCTTCCTTTACCCTCATGGGACCTAAAGCCCTGAGATCCCCTGCCACAATCCATGCCATATTCCCCTACGAACTTTTACGCAACTGGTGGGGCAATGGGGTCTATGTGAATCAAAATCAGGGAAATTGGAGTGAAGGACTCATTGCCTATCTTTCTGATTATCTCAAACGGGAACAAAATGACACCGCACAAGCACTGCGCCTGACACTTTTACAACAATATGCACATACGGTCACCAGACAAAATGAGGTGCCCTTATCGCTGTTTCAGGGCTGGAGCGATCCCGCATCGCAAGCCATCGGTTATGGAAAAGGCCTCTTTCTCTTTCATATGTTTCGTCAATCTTTAGGAGACAAACCCTTTATCAACGCGCTTCGAACTTTTTTTCACGAAAACCGCTTTAAACACACCTCATTTGAAACACTGGCTCAAGCCTTTGGGCGCTCAACACAACAGGACCTCTCAGAAGAATTCATGCAGTGGGTCAGAAGAAAGGGCGCACCCGTGCTCCGGGCAAAACACGTGCTGTCTGAAAAAACAGACACAGGCTATCGCTTCTCGGCCTTGATTGAGCAACAACAACCGGGACCAGCCTATCCTTTAAATATCCCAATCGTCATCACACTCCAAGGGGAAAAAGCGCCTTTTCAAACCACGGTGGACATGAAGAATAAAACACTGGAGATCGCGATAGATTTGCCGACACGGCCCGTCCGCTTTCAAATCGACCCGGAGTACAACCTCTTTCGCGCGCTCCACCCGGCCGAAATGCCGCCGTCCATTGAAGAGGCCTTAAATGCCGAATCCACACTAATATTACTGCCCTCTACAGCTTCCATTCCCTTGAGAAGCGCCTATCAAAAACTCGCGCGCTCAATGAAACAGGAGCGGCCCGATCATGTTTCAATCGGCTGGGACAATGAATACACCCGCTTGCCCGATGACCAGTCCGTCTGGCTGCTTGGATGGGAAAACCGGTTTCAGAGGACGATTCTAAAAGAGCTGACCACCTACGATGTCTCCATGAACAGCGCCATGACCCGGATTGGAGATATTCAGATTCCACGCCGTAATCACAGCATCGTGCTTTCAACAAGGCACCCTAAAAGTACAAAATATGCGTTAAGCTGGTTTGCCACAGACCATGCGGCAGCCATCCCTGTTTTTGGAAAAAAGTTGTCCCAATATGGACCTTATGGTTATCTCGCTTTCAAGGGAAATGCCCTCAAAGATGTTGAAAAAGGGCGATGGCCTCCCGTGGGCTCCCCCATGTCCATTCGCATTAAACAAGACGATGGACGATGGATCAAAGAAGTGCCAACGACGCTGGCAAAACGCGACGCTCTGACCTCCATTTCACCGCTTTTTTCAGAGGAACAAATGTGGGGAGACATCACCTTTCTTTCAAGCGATCAATTAAAAGGACGCGGCTTTGGAACGCCGGAGCTCGACCGAACCGCGGAATATATCGCCGCAGCCTTTCGTCAGGCAGGTTTAAGCCCCGCAGACGATGCCGGAAGAAGTTTTCTTCAGCAATGGACGGGAGAACACGAAGGCATCGGGAGCGGTGTCGCTTTAAAAAATGTCGTTGCCATGCTGCCGGGGACAGCATCCGGGCTCAAACATGAATACATCGTCATCGGAGCCCACTATGACCACCTGGGTTTTGGCTGGCCGAGAGTACACGAAGGCGAGCATTCCACAATCCATCCCGGTGCAAATGCCAACGCCAGCGGCGTCGCCTTGATGCTGGAGCTGGCCCGGGTCCTGAAAAAAGACAAACCCCTGCAACGCTCCATCCTTTTTGCCGCTTTTACAGCCAATGAAGTCGGTCTTCGCGGATCACAGCATCTCGTGTCATCTCAAGCCGCCCTGCCTGCGGGGCTCATCACCAGCATGATCAACCTCGACACCGTCGGCCGTCTGCAGGAGAACCGTTTGTTTGTCCTCGGCACAGAATCATCCAGAGAATGGCCGCCCATTTTACGGCGTATCGGCTTTGAAACCGGGATAGAAATCGCATCCTTTCCCGAAACCCTGGCATCAAGCGATCACATAAGCTTTATTCAGGAAGGCATTCCCGCCATCCGATTTTTTACCGGAATCACTCCGGAAACCGACCGTCCCACAGACACCATCGAAAAGATTGACCTCCCAGGGATGGTGGCCATTGGTCGGGTCGTCAAAGAAGTCATTGAAGACCTCGCCAATCGTCCCCTGCCGCTTACAGGCCGACCTGACCAAAAAATGGCGCCCAGCCTCATTTGGGAAAGACGTGCATTTTTAACAGATTAGCCCAAAAAACCCTTTTTTATTGCGATCCTGTTTTTCTTAATTTCCAACTTTTCTCAAGCGTTATAAAACATCCATTCTAAGGCAAACACCCAATCCAAGACCGTCTTTAGTTCAATCCTGATCCCCCCCTCCGGGGGGATTGGCTGCATTTTACTTTCCCCTTAAAGTCGTTTGTGAACGGAAGCACTGACTGCTTCCCGGAAAACAACACAACTGAAGGGAGGTGAAATCATGAAAATCTCAAACGTCATAAGGCTCGGATTATTTCTAATCGCCATCACGATGACGGCCTGCTCGTCATCCGGCGGAGGCGGGGCACCCGCCCTGCCTCAAAAGGACAGCATTAGCGAAGCAGACGACAGACTCAGCAAAGCAGAACAAGCGCTGGTGGATTCGGCGCAAGTCGAGCAGGATGCCGTCAAGGCCGAAACGCCACAGGAATGACATACAGACAACACGATTCAACATAAAAAGGAGAACACTATGAAATTCAAAAACATCAAACAGAAACTGGGTATCGCAGTGCTGGGACTGGCACTCACCAGCCCGTCCTTTGCGGCCAGTCATCGGGAAGCGCCGCTTATTTCACTCGATCCGGCGGCGGACATCACGGATTTTTACATGTTCAGAAGCCCGAACAATCCCCAAAACGCCGTGATTGCAATGAACGTGATTCCGGGGCAGGAACCAGGCAGCGGCCCCAATTATTTCAACTTCGACGACGATGTGCTTTATGAAATCTACATCGACAACAACAAAAACAACATCGCGCGGGACATCACCTATCAGTTCCGTTTCAAGACAGAGATCCGCTCACCGGGGGATGTGTTTCCACTCTCCTATGCGGCCCTTCCTCCCATC
Organism: Nitrospirota bacterium; assembly: GCA_029261215.1. GTDB lineage: Bacteria > Nitrospirota > Nitrospiria > SBBL01 > JAADHI01 > JAADHI01. Next base: position 41,125 of record JAJDBT010000011.1, read on the forward strand.
ACAACACTCGACGGCCCTGGCTCGGAGGGATTGCTTCTGCGCCAAACCTACACCGTCACAGAGCAGCGATTTGGCCAAAAGCCAAAAGACTTGGGGACGGGCATAATGGTTGCGGTGCCGTCCAATGTCGGCCCGCGCACCATCCCGAACTACGAAGCCCTTGCAACGCAGGGGATTTACCCCTTGAGCAACGGTGGTCGGGTTTATGCTGGACAACGGGATGAAACCTTTTACATCGATCTGGGCGGTGTTTTCGATACTCTCAATCTGCGTAATTCCCCCATTCTTTCGGATGCGGATGATGCCGACGACGGGAAAAATGTGGCGGATGCGCCAGACACCTTTAGCGGCTTCAACGTCAATACCATCGCGATTGAAATCCCCATTTCAGAGCTCATGGGCAAAGACGGCAACACAGTAATCGGGGCGTACGCCGCGACCAGTCGCCCGCGTGTCACCATCTTAAAACGGGACAACAAACGTGAACACTCAAGTTTTGTCGCACAGGTCGCCCGCATGGGCAACCCTCTGGTCAACGAATTAATCATCCCGACCAGCCGAAAAGATGAGTGGAACGCCACTTATGCGGAATTCGAAAGCAAATTTGTCGAACATTTCTGCAATCCTTCTCTGGCTGTCGCACTGAACGTCGTCTTTGGAACGACTTTTCCGACAAGCGACCGGGCTGACCTGGCAAACCTTCTATTGCGTTACGGAGACAGCGCCATCAAGGACATTTGTGTACCGGGGGCATTAAAAGGTAAACCTTTGGCCGACTTTCTGCGGGTGGATCTCAACACGCCTCCCACACCGATTCTCAATCAAAAACGCCTCGGTGTCTTTGCCCGCGATGCGAACGGCAATCCGACCCCCGACCCCAACGGCTGGCCCAATGGCCGTAGACCCAACGATGACGTGACGGACATCGCGCTTCGGGCCGTGGCGGGGGCTTTAATTGATCCGGCCACACCCGCACTCGGTGACGGGGTGAATTTCAACATTGGCGCTCCCGGTACGGGTGTAACGGCAAACGGGATTGCAAGCGATTTCCCCTTCATGCCGACACCGCACGATGGCCGGGATCGTCGTCATATTGATCCTCTGGAATTGCCATAACAACACACATTCGGGGACGCGTGCCGCGTCCCCGAATTGATCAGGAGAAACGACATGGGTATTCAAAAAAACATCCCGTCACAAAAACAGGGTCAAAAAAGCTCCAGACCCTTGGGGGCCGTTTTATGCGTGACGCTCCTGCTTTTCACCTCAACATCTTCTTGGGCAGAGCAGGGCCATCAAAGTAAAAAAGCATCACTCACTCCTAACATCCATTCTGTATTCGCAGAAATTCAAGGTGGGCAGGAAACCGGCGATGGCCGCTATTTTAATCGCGCCGATCAATGGTTGAATCAAATTCCCCCCAAAGGGAAAAATCAGGGCAAGATTTTAGGACTTCGAGCCTGGATTGCCGTCTTTCAGCATGACTTTGAGCGGGCAGCCGAACTGGCCGAAAAAGCACTCCTCCTGCAACCGGGAGTCGCTTTTCACTACGGGGTGCTTAGCGATGCCGCCCTGGAGTTGGGGGACTATGAAAAAGCACTTCGGAGCACACAAAAGATGCTGGATCTCAAACCAGATCAGGCCGCCTTCAGCCGCGCTGCCCACTTGCGGGAATTGTTCGGAGACCCCACAGGAGCAATTGAATTCTGGGAAAAGGCCATCGAAGCAGGTGCACCCACACCCGTATCCACGGCCTGGTGCCAGGTGGAACTGGGTGATGTTTATTTTAATCAAGGCCACATCAAAACCGCCCAACAACACTACCAACGCGCACTTGAAACCCGTCCTGGCGACCACCGCGCTTTAGCGCGTTTGGCCCGCATCCATCACCTTAAAAACAATCATGCCGGCGCCGAGCAGCTCTATCAATCTGCCATCGCCACACTGCCACTGCCGCAGTACCTCGCGGACTTGGGTGATTTTTATTTAGAAACGGGACGAATCAAAAAGGCGAACGCTCAATTTGAGCAAGTCGCCCTTTCAGCCCAACTCGACACACTCACAGCAAAACAGCCAAACCGGGATTTAGCCCTTTTTTACGCCAACCATGACCTGAATATCGAGAAAGCCGTACAGATTGCCGAATCAGCCATCAAGAGCCGTAAGGACATCTTCACTTACGACGTGCTGGCCTGGAGCTATTTCAAGGCAAAACGATATACAGAAGCACACGCCGCCATCACACATGCCCTGAAATTAGGCACAAAAAACGCGACCCTGCACTATCACGCTGGCCGAATTTCACAAGCCTTGGGAAATTCGGCCGCGGCAAAAAAGCATTTTGAAAGCGCTCTCGCTCAAAACCCCTACTTTGATTTGAAAAAGGCCAAGATCGCAAAACAACACCTTGCGCACTTGGCGCTCACACAAAAAGGAGCACCCTCATGAAAAAAACCCAAACCATCTTATATGTGATTGGGCTGCTTTTGATTTTTTTAAACAGTGCCCAGGCCCATCCCATGGGCAATTTTTCAATCAACCATTATTCGGCATTGCAGGTGGATGAAGACAGGATTCAAGTCCGCTACATTCTCGATTTTGCCGAAATTCCCGCTTTTCAGGAGCGTCAGATCATGGATCTTGATGCAGACGGTTTAATCAGCGAAGCCGAAAAAACCACCTATCTCACACACAAAATCCCTCAGCTTGCAGAAGGACTCGTGCTCAACATTTCGGGGGAACGTCAACAATTGAAGATGCACACGCAGGGCCTCGATTTTTCAGCGGGGGCAGGCGGCCTGCCCACGATGCGGCTCGATATTGTGTACGAAAATCAACAACCTTCTGCTCTGATGCAGATCCAGAACAGCACAATCAAACTGGACTATGCGGATCAAAACTATGCCCGGCGGGCAGGCTGGAAAGAGCTCGCGGCCAAGGCAGGCCCTGGCCTCGCTTTGCTTGGATCGACTATACCTCTCACGGGTAGTGAACTGCGTTCCTATCCCGACATCGAAAACACCTCCCCGCCGCAAAGGGTTCAAACTCAATTTTCAATTCAACGCGCTGGCTCGTCAACGTCCTCCCAAAAAGCGATAAAACCAATAGTGAACACATCTGACTCCAAACGGGATGACGCCTTCACGCGGCTTGTCCGGGAAACGCTCCCGGTGGGTCAAAACTTGCTTTGGGTCTTGCTGGCCGCATTGGCGCTCGGTGCGACCCACGCGCTCTCTCCGGGGCACGGAAAAACCCTCGTGGCCGCATACCTCGTCGGCAGTCAAGGAAGCTTCTGGCATGCCTTGTTGTTGGGTCTCACTGTCACTTTTTCGCATACCATCGGGGTTTTTCTTCTGGGCTTCATGACGCTCTATCTTTCAGATTTTATCGTCCCGGAACAGCTCTACCCCTGGCTCAGCCGCTTTTCAGGACTCACGATTTTGATCATCGGACTCACGATTTTCAGACAACGCTGGCGCTCACTTAAACATCCCACAACAGAGAAGAGGCATCCTCACGGTCATGAAGATCATATGCACAAGCACCATCACGCGCATCCTCATCATCACAGTAAAGAAGGCTCACTCAAACACATCCTCGGACTCGGCGTCAGCGGCGGCATGATCCCCTGCCCTTCTGCCCTGATCGTTTTACTCAGCGCGGTGGCCTTTCACCAGATCACTTTTGGTCTTTTATTAATTTTCGCTTTTAGCCTCGGGCTCGCGGCGACACTTGTGACCGTCGGGCTCTTCGTCGTGTATCTCGGAAACATCTTCAAGCACTCTGAAGGCCTTAACCCCATCCTGCGGTTTTTACCCGCTGTTTCCGCCGCAGGCATGGCGATGCTGGGCGGATTCATCACCTTTGGCAGTGGAGGATAACACCGTGCGGCGCTCAGATCTTTGATTAAAGAACAAGACTTCATTTGGCGGATATGCTTTTAAGTTCCCGCCAGACAACCCGGCCCGCCTCACTGCGGGACGGTCTAAACCTCCCCACACCGGGGAACAAAAAAGGAGGAAACAATGGATACAACTACAAGTACCTGTCAGTGCAATAGTGACTCAAAAAACACCAAAATCATTGACCGGACCGAGCGTCCGGCATTAAATGCGCTGATTGCGCTGACATCCGCTTTTTCAGACCCCAGGACGCATTACAAAACGGATGAAGTCCTCATTGCCCTGGGCGATCAATTTCTCAGTGCGGGCGTTGCCCTGGATGGATTTTCAAAAGCGCTCAGCGACCTCGACAAAGAAGGTCTGCCTGGACGTACACGTCTTTCCGCAGAACTCTCTCAAGCACTGAGCGACGCGGCCACTGCTTTTTTAAGTGCAGGAAGCGAAGCGCTGGATTACGACCAAAGGGACACAGGTTCTGCGCTTGGAGAGGCTGGAACACAGTTACAAAATGCGGGCAATCTGTTGGTCTGCGCGGATTTTGAACCAGGCTTGTCGGAGATCTTCCCTGTCTATGGACAGACCTTGACTCAGCTTGCGCCAAACCTGAGCCAGTTAAATGACGCCCTGCAAACCAAAAAAAAAGAACCGGGTGCGCAATTGATATCGGGAATCGCTGCACTCAGAGAGGCCGCGCTTTACGCTGAAGCACACCTTGAAGGGCTTTTGAATGTCTCCGAGACCACAGAGGAAAATGTCCCGATTCACCTCCTACCGGCTTGCGCATCTTGCCCTTACGTGGGCTGTACCACCTATTGTCGAGATGTTTATCTGAGACAAATCGGCGCGACAAGTTCCGGCATCTTCACGGTCGTCCGCTGGGATGTTCGGCGGACGATCAAAACGGTTTGCTGCTGTTACAAGTCGGCCTGGGATCGTTTTTGGGCAATTAATTGCTGTAAAAAAGTGGTGACAACCCGAACGATACGGGTCGTGGAACAAAGAACCTATATCGGAAGTCCGCCAAAAGCGCCCTTTACAATCGTCAACCTTTGTTAGATTTTCCCGGCTTGTCCTCGAAAAAAACAAATCGCTTTCGAGGACAAGCCGGATCGTCGAAAAGCCTAGTTTTCGATTCTAAAAAGACACATCATTCTGAGGTTTAAGTCTGATCATCTGTCGGGATGACCAGCACGGGACAAGTGGATTTTTTCAATAAACCGTCACTGATACTGGGAATCACCCAATGATAAACGGCGCTATGCCGATGAGAGCCGACGACGATCATATCCACTCCCAGTTTTTTGGATTCACGAAGAATCACCTCGATCACCGACCCTTGAATCAAGAGGGGAACAGCGTCTATCCCGGATCTTTTCAAGTTCCCCACTTCCTCTTGCAATGCCTTGCGTTCTTTCTTGAAAGGATACAGGATATCGTTCTGTGTTGGTTTTGGATTTGGGCCATAACCGACATAACACGGTTCAAGTCCTCCCCAAGAGACAGGTTCATAGTCTACATAGTCAATGAAATCTGGTTTTGCTTCTACCACATGAAGCACCCATACTTTTGACGATGAGACATTGGCCCATTTTTTGGCCTCTTCCAAAATCTTTCGAGATGCCTCAGATAAATCAACTGCAACTAAAATATTCATCTTCGTGTCACGCTTTCTTAAGGACAAGAAAGAGCTTACCCGCTCCCGATCAGTTTATTTCGGAAATGATAATTAATGCAATACCCATCGTCACACCCGGGTCTGCAGCTCGATATTACAAAATACGGGAAAGACGGTTTTCGGCAGAACATCCAGAAAACCTAGGGGAAGGAAGCACCCTCTTGAATAAAAGCAAACGTCTGATGCTCATATTTGTCCTGGTGTATCACAGCTCGAAGTCCCTTTAAGGTGTTAAAAGGTGATTCCCACAGTGCACGGTCTATAAACCACCGCATCACATCAGAAGACATACTCCCCCCGGCATCCCCATAACCTTGAAATGTCACTTCAACATGACCGTCTTCCAGAGGCTTGAATGACCAGTAGGATTCTACCTTGCGCATCCTCACATAATCCCCTTTCGGAGAGGGGTGATTTTTATCGTCCGCTCCCCGTATGGTTACGGTTAAATTTTCAGGGTCTTGCTCCAGGCGCGAATGAATCACCACATCCCGGTTTTTAAAGGGCCATGGCATCTGGTTCACAATATAAATATAAAATTCAGTATCGCTGACCTTTTCAAGTCTCTCTGCGCTTACAGTGCGATCGACCCATTCCGGCATAGCATTCAAATCCCGAAACAGGGCCACTAAACCATTCAAAGAACTTCGGATGAGAGTAAGGCCCCGAAACGCTCTGTAACCATCTTCCCTGTCTTGATAATAGACCTTGATCTCTTCATCATTTTTTTTCAGAATCCAGGGGTTTTCGGCATAGCCTGTTATGGATAAAAAATGTAATAAAATCAGACCACACAGGAGCGGCCTCATGATGTTCTTCACGCAAGCTTCTCTATTCTTTCACTCGAAAATCACGACGCACCCCATTTTAAGGCCATCCTCTCTCGATCATCCCTATCTTTAAGAACATCCAGTAAGCCTGTTTTTTTATATTAAGGCCGAATCTCCAGGTCTGGTCGTGGCCTTATCGTTTCTGTGACTATCATCACAACTGGATACCCCTCGAGATACTTCTTAATTTCATGCGTCAGCTCAGGGGTATTCCTTGTAACAAAGACCTTGATACAGGGCTGGATGCCACAAAGACTCCTGGACAGACCCACCACTCCGGGTATCGCCATGACTGCTTCAGTATGCTCAGCGAGCGCACTTTCGATAGATTTTTCCAAAATACCTTTTTCCCTGTCCGGACTACTGGGAAGGTTATTTGCGCACACCACCCCCTGTCCGAGTAAAGTGAAAAGACCGATACCCAGGATGAAGCCTTTGAGGTTTTCCAGAAGATTGTTTTTCACGATAAACCCTTGACGTCAAAATCATTCTGATCCTGTGATGTAGGGTCGCACAGCTTGGGAGAATCCTAAACGAAGAGGCTCCCAAGCTGTGCTGTGGCATTACCTTCTCCACCTCCGCCGGGGGGGGGTGCCACTTCCTGGTGGCGCAGGGTCGTCATTGAGAATGAGTGCCTCACCCCGCTCGTCCACGATGTTTACGTTGGCAGACGGGTTACTAAGACTGAGAAAAAATGTTTCGTTGGCTTCAAAGACGGAATCCCCGTTGATCGTCACAGGGATTGTTTTTAACTGCTCTCCGGGTTCAAATGCCAGGGTGCCAGAAGTCTCAAAATAATCAACGGATTCAAAAGTCGCACTGCCGTTTTCTGTCCGGTAATCGACGGTGACCTGTTCGGTAGGCGGTTGCGATAATCGAACCGTAAAAACAGCTGTGGTTGTTCCGACATCTCCCTCTGGAACACTCACATCATTTATTGATAATGTGAGTGTGGTCGCCCCGCCCTCAATCACAACACCAAAACGATTGAACACCCTGTCAATGCGATTTGCGATGGTAATATCCCCCCCTCCCGCAAACAAAAGGCCTACGGGATGTTTATTTTCCTCACTCACAATGAGAGCGCCTGAATCCCCTCCTGCACTAAAGTTGCCGGGTGTAATAATGATCTGATCCATAAATCTCCCGAGGAGAGAGCAACTCGCGTTGTAACACACATCGACTGTTGCATTGATCCCATCGACGGTACCAGAGGTCAGTCCTGTCGATCTGCCGTATTTCTGGACGGGCTCTCCAAGAAGCTGGCTCAGGTTTTCATCCCCAATCACTGCAGGGTCGCCAAATGCAGGATGCAGGGTTGAATGCGGATTGCCATATCCATTGGATGGGGTTGATATGCTCAGGTTGGCGGATGAGGTCAGCGCGATGGCCGCATCAATTGTATTGAGGTTAGGACAGGAAACGCGTCTTCGGCGGGTTGTGCAAAAACGGATTTCCTCAAAAGCTGCAAGAGTGCCGATGCTGTCTGAAAAGGTGCCTCCGTCAATGGGGCCGGGTTGGAGCACGCTCTCTCCAATAAAGGCGGTGTTGGTGTTTGCGAGGACATGGTTGTTGCTCAGGAGAAAAATATTGACACCATCTGTGACTCTCGCGCCGATGGTTCCGGCCGTAATATCCGGATGTCCGACAGAAACGCCGATTGGAACCGGTCTCGGCCATCTTTCAGAAGGGGAAGGATCGGCAAGCGCATAGAAGCGGCCTGCCACGATGACGTTTACAGGGACACCATCCAGTTCTTCAGGAATGCCAAGCACTCCCAGACTTTCGGTGAAAATCCGGATCACGGGCTCGCCGTCTGACCTGACCCCAGTGGAAGCGGCGACCACTCCGGGAATCGACATCATCCTTTCCCCATGCCGCCTGGTTGCCTCAATGGCTCCCGGAAGACGGGGGTGGTTTCTGTTAAAGGGTGTACGGTGATTTTCAATACGTTCATTTCTCCCGCCCGGGCCAGGCCTATTGTCTGCGGAAAGAAGTGCCAAGGGGCTTGAAAGGATGAAAACGAAACCCAGCACGCCTATTGAGTACAATCGAAAGGTATTCTTCATTGTGTTCATTTCCTTATCATTTATGATGAGTTCAATGCATTCTGATTCATGGATATAAATGACGGTATGGATATACGGTCAAAAGCGGCATTCATTTTGTGAACGCTTTCAGGACAGATGAATATTAACAAACCCGGCAAACAAATATAAGAAAGGACGGACTTCAGGTAACTTATTTCGATATATTCACACGATATTCATAACATGCCGCTCAAGGTCGCACCGAACCTTCAGTTTTTCTTTTTTATAGATGAAATCAACTTTGACCTCTATAAAATTTCACGCCAGATAAAGATCAGTTGAATATACAGGAAGTTTATGGCAGGGTGGTTTGACAGAAAAAAAAGAGAACCGACAATGAACAGATTCAGACACAACAATCTCTCCTTTATGATCCCCGTGTTGCTTTCAATACTCTTTACGCAAGGATGTGTCGCTCAAAAACAGACTCTATCGCAAAGTTCAAAAGAACAAACACTTGCAGAACAACTCAAGAATGAACGACAAAAGCACGGCCAATTGAAAAAAGAGACCGCACACCTTAAAAAACGCATTGAAGACCTTGAGACAGAATTGACGCTCACAAAAGAAAATGCCGCCAGCGTAGAAAAAAATTTGAGGGAGCAACTCATCATGCGTGAAAAACAACGTGAAATCGCGATGGATATGGGCGCGTTTATCGAGCGATCCCTCAGTGGAGAAATTGATCGTTTAAACAAGGAACTCGAAAAACTGAAGCCCCCGATTCATCCCCCAGAAGCACCGCAATAGAAACCCAATCCTAACTGCGTTTTTATCAATTAGATCTTTCTGACTATTTCTAATGCCATACCAACAATCAGTGGGCGAAGATCCATTCATTTTTTACCAATGTGATCAGGCTAAGGCAGAAGTTCCGTAAATCCCACACGGGCTCATAAAATGAGGGATTGATTCGCTTGTTCTGTTTTCGATAACGAAAGACCCGATAGTACTTTGGCGACGAGCGCCGCCTTTCCTTCGACGCTGGTTTTTTGGTAGGTCGAAGCCAGATATTCTTTGACCGTATCGATAGAGAGCCCCAAAGTATGCGCCATTTCTTTTCTCTGCTTTCCCGCAACCGCAAGCAACACGATTTCTTTTTCACGCGGGGAAAGTCCATATCGTTTTGAAAAATCGCTGAGCACCTTGTCCGGGAGCAGGGCCGGTTGATCCAACGCTTCCCAGGTAATGCGAAAAAGTGGACGACGGCCCGTGCCGATGGGCGCCACCCAACAACAATAGGGCACCCCATTTTCTGTAATTTCGACCCGTAAGGGTTTGAACGGCTCCGATAAAAACCAATGGATCCAGGTCGGGAGATCCGCGCGGAGTCGTTTTTCTAAACCGGGATGTTTTTTAAGGTCCTTTTCAATTTCAGATCCGATGCAAACAATTTTCCCGTTTGCATCAGCAAACAAGGTCGGCCCGTCCGGTTCGGCAGAGGACAAAATCATTTTCATGTGAGGTACCAGTAAATCGAGCATGCTTTGCTCTTCTTCCGAAAAATCCGGACTTCGTGAAGTCCGGGTCAGGTAGAGACTGAACCAACCTTCCCGGGTTTTAAAATATTGGGCATAGGAATACCGCTTTTTGTATTTCTCCCAAAAATCAACCTGATATTCCTCTGATTTTTTCTTGGGCAAAATCTGTGGAAGCCGGTTTTGCACATGAAAACTGCAAAATTCCTTGTTGATAATTTTCTGGACAACCGGCTGTTTAAATTGCCAGAAATACGCATTGTGGGCCATCATGACATCCGGCTCATCCCCCCACAAGGTTGCAGATGAAGGCAGGATTTTCGAGGTGGCGGGATCAATTTTCATAAAGGCGGCAGAATTGTCAAATGGAGTGATCCGGTGGAGCGATTTTAAAAACCGGACAGGATTTTTCCAGGGAGAGGAGGCATAGGCCTCCCTAATAAAATCCATCATTCCCTTCACCTGGGAATGGGAATAATTCATGGTCAAGCCTCTTAAAATGATGGGTCAGACTCAATAAAGCAAAACGCGGTCATTTCACTGATCCTGCAATAAGATCCATGTTGTATCGGAGTTGTAAGGAATTTTCATCATACCTTAAAACAGTTTCATGTTGCGACAGAATTTCCACAATCGCTGTATTTTTTAGAATCCTTCACACTATTTGTACGTTTTTGATGTCGCCTAAGTTGTATTTTGTGACTGGGGTGTGCTTAAAATAGTTTCGGGAGGAACATAGAGAATGGATTTTCAAGACGAACAAAGTGATACGGGCGAATTTGTTCGCCAGGAAGATGCCTTTCGCAAATGGGTCACCTCTGACGGCAGATCAGAATTTCCTGCGGAAGCCCATCGTTACCACCTTTATGTTTCACTGGCCTGCCCCTGGGCACATCGTACGGTCATCATTCGAAAACTAAAACAACTGGAAGACGTCATCGGCATGACGGTCGTGGACCCGGTTCGAGATGAATTGGGATGGGCTTTTCGCGAAGGGCCGGGCTATACAAAAGACCCGATCAATGGTTTTCGATATTTAAGCCAAGCCTATCAGGCCAATAATCCTCATTTCAATGGACGCATCACCGTGCCGGTGCTCTGGGACCAAAAAACACATGTCATTGTAAACAACTCTGAAGACGACATTACCCGCATGTTCAATAGCGTCTTCAATGCCTTTACGAAGAGCACTATTGATATTTATCCGGAAGCCCTTCGTTTTGAAATTGATACCCTGATGGAAGTCATTTACCCGGATGTGAATAACGGGGTCTATAAGGCCGGTTTTGCCACCGATCAGAACGTCTATGAACGAGAAGTGACCCGGCTTTTTGAAACCCTGGATCAACTTGAAACACGCCTTTCCACGCAGCGTTATTTAATCGGGAACAAACTCACCGAGGCCGACTGGCGGCTTTTTCCAACGCTCATTCGTTTTGACGCGGTTTATCACGGTCACTTTAAGTGCAACATCCGCCGCATCATCGACTACCCCAACCTTTATGGTTATATGAAAGATATCTACCAGCAAGATCATGTTTCAGAAACGGTGAATTTCGAGCACATTAAACGGCATTATTATATAACACATACGGAAATCAACCCGAATCAAATCGTGCCACTCGGACCGGCAATGGATTTAAACTCAGCGCATGGCCGGGAAAAACTCGGCTAAGAACAAAAGGAGAACCCATGTCTACAACAAAGATCTCACCCGAAGGAAAAGTAGCACTGGTTAGCGGCGCCAACCGAGGCATCGGAAAGGCCATTGCGATTTCCTTTCTCGAAAAAGGCGCAAAAAAAGTCTACGCAGGCGCAAGAGATGTTGCCACTCTTGATGGTTTGTTATCACGGTATCCGGATCGTTTAGTGCCTACGCATCTGGACGTGACGGATGACAGCAGTATTGTAAAAGCAGCTGAAACCGCTCGTGATGTTCAGATCCTTGTCAACAATGCGGGGGTACTACAACCCGGAGGGTTTTTCTCGAAAGATGCGCTTGATGCATTCAAGATACATCTTGATGTCAATGTGTGGGGTTTACTTAAGTTATCCCATGCTTTTATTGAGATTCTCAAAAAGAATCACCCTGCCGCGATTATCAACATTTCATCTGTCGCGGGTCTCGGGAATATGCCCATGATTGGCTCTTATTCGGCGACAAAAGCGGCTGTTCACAGCATCACCCAGGGCATGCGGGGGGAACTCGCGCCCGACAACATTCTGGTCATGGGGGTCTATCCGGGCCCGATTGATACCGACATGGCAAAAGGAATCGATCTTGAAAAAGATTCTCCCGAAAACGTTGCGAGCATTATCATCCAGGCGCTCAAAGAGGGTGAAGAGGATGTCTTTCCCGATCCCATGTCAAAACAAGTGGGAACGGGATACATGACCAATCCCAAGAGCATCGAAAAGATGTTTGCTGAATATCGAGGGTAGTCCATCTGAGAACATTCTGGCGTGAAAAAGCACCGTCAGAGTTCATTGTTTTTTTATTTTCTAATAGAAGCGACTTAGGTATCTAACCAGTTCATTTTCCCGACTTTCGTCTTGGGGCCTGACTTGGTTTCTTTTGTTGACCGTTTTGGTTTTGTTGGGGCTTTATCGTCTTTGATGATGCGTCTTGGGGGCTTTGCCGCTCTATCCGGTTTTGTTCGATTGAAACCAGGTTTATCGAGTTTTGTTTTATCAAACTTCGAGATATTCAGCTGCCGTCCAGAGACCCAGATTTCCTTTAACAATTTAAAGGTTGCTGGTGGCATGCCTTTTGGCAAATCGACCGTACTAAAATCCTCTTGAATTTTGATATGACCAATATGCTGACTTTTTAAACCCACCTCATTGGTGATCGCACCCACAATATTACCCGGCTGCACACCATCTCGATGTCCGACTTCAATGCGAAAACGCTCCATATCATCAGATACTTCATGCGATTTTCTTTCCCTTTTTTGGAAGCTCCTAGGTTTGCCCCCGCCATCATCCCAATTTCGCGTTCTTTCTGCTTTAGGTGCGTTCGTGAGCAAGAGCGGGCGGTCTCCCTGAAACATTTTGGCCAGAGCGGCGGCGATATCAATGGCCGGAATGTCATGCTCTTGCCGGTATTGCTCCATCAAATCTTTATAAAAGTTAAGATTATCTTCCAGGGCAAGCGTGTCAGTAATCTGTTGTTTGAAACGAGACATCCGAATATCATTAATCACTTCGGTGGTGGGCAATTCCATCATTTCAATCTTTTGTTTTGTTGCCCGCTCAATGTCCCGCAAAAGATGCCGCTCCCGGGGTGAAGCAAAAAGAATGGCTTCACCCGAACGTCCAGCCCGGCCCGTTCGGCCAATGCGGTGAACATAGGCTTCCGTATCGTAAGGAATGTCATAGTTGATCACATGACTGATGCGCTCTACGTCCAGTCCACGTGCTGCGACATCCGTCGCCACCAGAATATCAATTTTCCCTTGTTTAAGCTGATCAACAGTCTTTTCTCGTCTTGCCTGCGGGATGTCGCCGTTCAGTGCAGCAGCGGCGTATCCGCGAGCCTCAAGACGATCCGCCAGTTCGACTGTTGCGGTTTTAGTTCTCACAAAGACTAGTATGCCGTCGAATTTTTCAGCTTCAAGAATACGTGTTAATGCGTCGAGTTTATGAAGTCCGCTTACCATCCAGTAGCGCTGTCGAATCGTTGTGGCAGTGGTCGTAGGCATCTTTATAGTGATTGACACAGGATCTTTAAGATGTTTTTTCGCAATCACACGAATACGTGGAGGAATCGTCGCCGAAAAAAGCGCGACTTGCCGTTCAGGTGGCGTCTGGGTCAAAATCCACTCGACATCGTCGATAAAACCCATGCGCAGCATTTCATCTGCCTCATCAAGGACTAGACAGCGCAGGTGGCTTAAGTCGAGGGTTTCTCGTCTGAGATGATCCATGACCCGCCCCGGCGTACCCACCACCACATGCACGCCTCGTTTCAATTGGCGAAGCTGACCTTGATATTCCTGTCCGCCGTAGATGGGCAGGATATTGAAATTTTTCATGTGCGCAGCATAACTCTGGAAGGCTTCCGCGACCTGAATTGCCAATTCCCGCGTGGGGGCCAACACCAGCACTTGCGGGTTTCGGTCTTTCAAATCCAGTCGGGACAAGAGCGGCAACGCAAACGCCGCCGTTTTGCCGGTTCCGGTGTGGGCCTGACCAACAACATCTTTACCAGCTAAAACATGAGGGATCATTGCCGCTTGAATGGGAGAAGGCGTTTCATAACCCACATCATTCAGGGCTTTGAGAACCTGCGGAATGAGATTAAAATCCTGAAAACTGACTTGAGTTTCGTCTTTAGCTAATGATTCTTTATCTGACATACTGTAATCCTAACCTTAAAGTGCGGGAGCAACAATGCTCCAAAAAAAGAGGGATTCGCCTTAGCATATAAAGGGGAATTTGCTTAAACTGTTGACTATACAGGCTGTAATGGGTCGGTGTCTATCCAAAAGCGTTCAAGCCTCTGCGAAGGACCTCCCCTTTAAGAAAATCTGTTATTCTTCATCACTTGAGCCTATCGGGAAGACCGTATTTCAGACGGAATAAACACCCCTTTTTCTGTGATAATCCGGGTCACCAGCTCTGCGGGCGTCACATCAAAAGCCGGGTTGGCGATCTGAATCCCCTTTGGCGCAATCGTTTTTCCCCCGATCGTACTCACTTCAGAAGGGTCGCGCCTTTCAATCGGAATGTCTTCTCCCGAATCAATATCAAAATCGATTGTCGAACTCGGAGCCGCAACGTAAAAAGGAATGCCGTGCGCCCTGGCCAAAATTGCGACGCTGTAGGTGCCGATTTTGTTCGCAACATCCCCATTTCCCGCAATCCGGTCCGAACCGACCACACAGGCCTGAATCTCCCCCTTTTTCATGAAAAAACCAGCCATATTGTCAGTAATGAGGGTCACGGGGATATCGTCTTGTTGCAGCTCCCAGGCAGTCAGTCGTGCGCCCTGAAGCACCGGCCGGGTTTCATCTGCAAAAATCGTAAGATTGTGATGTTTTTCCCAGGCGGAACGAATCACCCCCAATGCGGTGCCATACCCTCCCGTGGCCAAAGCGCCTGCGTTACAATGTGTCAAAACACCTGCGCCCGATGGGATCAGTTCTGCGCCGAAAGCCCCAATTTTATAATTCATGGCAATATCTTCAGCAAGGATTGCATCCGCTTCCTTCACTAAGGCGGCACGAAGTTCAGGTAACGGTTTGGCACGAAGCGAACGGGTTTTTGCTTTCATACGTTCAATCGCCCAAAACAGATTCACCGCAGTCGGGCGGGTTGCCGCGAGCACCTCGCACTGGACAAGCAAGTCTGAATAAAAAGCTTCAAACGAATCCGCTGAAATGTGATTGGCTGCCAAGGCAACACCATAGGCCGCAGTGATGCCAATCGCTGGCGCACCCCGGACCCGAAGCGACTTGATCGCTTCCGCGACACTTTTGACATCCGCGCAGTTTATATAAATGACTTCTGAAGGGAGTTTGCTTTGATCAATCAGACGGACAGCGCCTTCTTGCCATTCAACGGTTTTAAACATGTCGGGATTGTAAACAAGCGCAGAAAATGTGTCAATGGGGGGATGAACCCAGGACCCGCGGATAAACCGTCAAGTCGCCTAAAAACAAGGTCGGAAGCCATAAAGACAAGCGAGGCGGACTCGCTCCTACGGCGATGGGTGTTGGGTGATAATGCAGTATTTTCGGTGAATCGGCGGTTTAAATTGAAAGGATGCGGCCCATTTCAAGGAGCTGAAGATCCAGCGGTTTTTTTGTATGCGAAATCGCGGAAAGCGGGGTTGTAGTGATCTTTCCCTGTTGAATGCCGACCAACACATTCACCTCGTCTCGAAGCAGCGCGTTCACAGCCTCATAACCGAAACGAGAGGCCAACAGACGATCAAAAGCGCCCGGTGCGCCGCCGCGCTGCACATGCCCTAATGTGGTCACCCGCACCTCAAATCCGATACGCGCTTGATGGATTTCAAAATAGGCCCCGATATCCACTGCCTTAAACTTTGCGCCCTCGGCAATGACACCGATGGCGTGGGCCTTCCCTCTCTCATGGGAAGCCTGAAAGGCCTGGGCAATAAACTCCGGATCGCAGGGTGATTCCGGGATCGCCACCACTTCGGCCCCTCCTCCGATGCCGGACATCATGGCGAGGTAACCACACCCTCGCCCCATGACTTCGACCAAAAAAGCGCGATTGTGTGAAGACGCCGTTGTTTTAAGACGATCAATCGCCTCCAAAGCAATATTCAGTGCCGTGTCCACACCAATCGTGACGTCACTTCCGGGCAAATCATTATCAATAGTGGATGCAATCCCCACAACAGGCATCCCCATTTCCGAGAGATAAAAAGCGCCCTTTTGTGAGCCATCTCCGCCAATAATCACAAGCGCTTCAATGCCCTGCTGCTTCAGGTTTTTCAGTGCCTGACGCTGGCCGGCTTGCGTCTTAAAATCAGGACAGCGGGCGCTCTTCAACATCGTGCCGCCCCGGCTGATAATCCCGCCGACATCGCGCACTTTGAGCGGAATCATATCGCCTGAAATCAGCCCCGAAAACCCGTAGCGGATACCGATCACTTCAAGGCCGCCATGAATCGCTGTACGGGTAACGGCCCGAATAGCCGCATTCATTCCCGGTGCATCACCGCCGCTGGTCAATACCCCGATGCGTTTAAACATTTAATATAAACCCTCCCTGAAAACATCATCCATTTTATCCCTTTTTAGTAAATATTGCCAACCCTTGTTTGTCGACGAACTGATTTAGAATAAATCCCCCAAAGGTAGTCTAAAACCTTTAATCTTCTCACTCAAAAGGAGTAGAATAAAACATCACCTCTGCAAGAGGGTTTAGTCCGTCGTCTTAAAAAAGACCGTCGGTTTCCTTCAGAAAAGGAGGCAGATTATGAAAGACAATAAAAAAGAAAATCGCATGATTCTTTGGTTTGATGAACTTCGGCTTAAGGACATTCCGCTGGTCGGCGGAAAAAATGCCTCCCTCGGAGAAATGGTTCACGCCCTCTCAAAAAAGGGAATCAAGGTTCCAAATGGTTTTGCGGTCACCGCCGAGGCCTACCGCTTTTTCCTTCGGGAAAATCAGCTTAAAAATCGCCTTGAGCGCATTCTGAAAGACCTGAACACAGCCGATTTAAACAATCTTCGTCAGCGCGGGCTTCAGGCTCGGCACGCGATTCTTGAAGCGTCTTTTCCAGCTCTCTTAAAAGAAGAAATCACGGCTGCGTATCATCGCCTTGGGGAAGGACAGACCGAGCCCCTGGATGTCGCCGTGCGAAGCAGTGCCACGGCTGAGGATTTGCCCGACGCCAGCTTCGCTGGTCAACAGGAGAGCTACCTCAATGTTCAAGGATCGCTCGCATTGCTTGAAACCTGCAAACGCTGCTTCGCCTCTCTTTTTACAGACCGCGCCATTTCATATCGCACAGACAAAGGGTTCGCCTATCATCAAATTGCCCTTTCGATCGGAATACAGCGGATGATCCGTTCTGATTTATCCAGCGCCGGGGTGATGTTTTCCATTGATACGGAAACCGGCTTTCGAGATGCCGTACTCATCAACGCCTCCTATGGGCTGGGAGAAAATGTCGTGCAGGGATCAGTCAACCCCGATGAATACACCGTATTCAAGCCCACCTTAAAATCGGGCTTTCGACCCATTCTTCAAAAACGGCTGGGCAGTAAAGCATTTAAATTGGTGTATGACCTTGGTGGCGGAAAGATGGTCAAAAACATTCCCGTTTCATCCGATGACCAAGCCCGTTTTACGCTCAGCGATGACGACATCCTCACTCTGGCCCGCTGGGCCTGCATCATTGAAGATCATTACAGTGAACAAAAAGGAGCGCCCAGCCCCATGGACATGGAATGGGCCAAAGACGGACAATCGGGCGAGCTGTTTATTGTTCAGGCCCGGCCCGAGACGGTTCAGTCTCGTAAAAAGCTTTACCAAGTGGAAAGCTATACGCTCAAAGAAAAAGGGCCAATTCTCCTCAGAGGCCGCAGTGTGGGTGAACGCATTGGGCAAGGCCCGGTGCGCGTGATCAAAAACGTTCAGGATCTGCATCAGTTCAACACCGGAGATGTGCTTGTCACGGACAAAACCGACCCGGATTGGGAACCGATCATGAAAAAGGCCGCCGCCATTGTGACCAATCGGGGCGGCCGAACCTGCCATGCAGCAATTGTGAGCCGGGAGCTCGGACTGCCCGCCATCGTGGGCGCAGAAAATGGCACTGAAATACTGAAAGATGCACAAGAAGTGACCGTTTCCTGCGCCGAAGGGGAAACAGGTCTCGTCTACGCGGGGAAATTGCCTTTTGAGATCGTCCGGCATGATTTTTCTGAATTACAGCGCCCCAAAACCAAGATCATGATGAATATCGCAAATCCCGGCGAGGCCTTTAGTCTTTCCGCACTGCCCAATGATGGGGTCGGACTCGCCCGTGAAGAATTTATCATCTCAACCTATATTAAAATTCATCCCATGGCTTTGGTCAATTTTGATACCTTAAAAGATTTTGCTCTAAAGTCTGAAATTGATCGCCTCACGACGGCTTACACAGACAAACCCCAGTTTTTTGTGGACAAGCTCGCAGAGGGTGTGGCCATGATCTCCGCCGCCTTCTATCCTAAAACAGTCATCCTCCGATTGAGCGATTTTAAAACCAACGAATATGCCAATTTAATTGGCGGGAAATCCTATGAACCCATCGAAGAAAACCCCATGCTGGGTTTTCGTGGGGCATCCCGCTACACACATCCCCGTTACCGGGAGGGTTTTGCCTTAGAATGCCGGGCAATGAAAAAAGTCCGGGAGGAAATGGGACTGACGAATCTCAAGTTGATGATTCCCTTCTGCCGCACCATTGAAGAAGGGAAAAAAGTCATCGCGGAGATGGCCAAACACGCTCTGAGCCAGGGAGAGAACGGACTGGAAATCTATGTGATGTGCGAAATACCCAGCAATGTGCTTCTCGCGGAGGAATTTGCGGACAGTTTCGACGGGTTTTCCATCGGGTCAAACGATCTCACCCAATTGATACTGGGTGTGGATCGGGATTCGGAAATCGTCGCCCCAATCTTCGATGAACGAAATCCGGCGGTCAAAAAAATGATCGCATCCGTGATTCAATCCGCCAAGGCAAAAGGCAAAAAAATCGGCATTTGCGGCCAGGCGCCGAGCGACTACCCGGAATTTTCCGAGTTTCTCGTGCAACAGCACATTGACAGTATTTCGCTCAATCCCGATGCCGTTCTGAAAACCACCGCCCTGATTTTGGAAATGGAACAAAGCGTCAAACCATGAGTGTTGAAAGGCAATTGTTCTGTGAAAAAAAACAAAAAAAAACAACATCAGGGGATCGTGATTTCCATTCGGGGCAGTGTCGTCGATGCCCGTTTTCCAGATAAGCTTCCCGCCCGCTTCAATGTTTTAACCACTGGAGAAACAGGAAAGATCGTGATTGAGGTGATTACTCATCTCGACCACGAAACCATCCGGGGCATTGCCTTAACTCCAACGCAGGGGCTTTCCTGCGGTTCGGAAATCATCGACACGGGAGACCCGCTTCAGGTTCCCGTTGGAAAAGAAACGCTGGGCCGCATGTTCAATGTCTTCGGCAAGACCATTGATCGCAAAGAGGCCCTGCGCGGAGAGGTTCTGCGATCCATTTACCGAAAACCGATCCCTCTCACCGAACAAGCGGTCACGTCTGAAATTTTTGAAACCGGGATCAAGGCCATAGACCTGCTCGCACCATTGGAGCGCGGCGGAAAGGCCGGACTCGGCGGCGCTGGCGTGGGGAAGACCATCCTGATCACAGAATTGATTCATAATGTGGCCGGGAAACACGGTGGGGTCAGCCTTTTTTGCGGCATTGGGGAACGCTCACGCGAAGGCGAAGAACTGTACCGTGAAATGAAAGAAGCGAAGGTGCTTGATCAAACCGTTATGGTCTTTGGTCAGATGAACGAGCCACCGGGAGCACGTTTCCGGGTCGGTCACGCCGCGCTCACCATGGCCGAATACTTCCGAGACGACGCAAAACAGGATGTCCTGTTGCTCATCGACAATATTTTTCGCTTTATTCAGGCGGGCTCCGAAGTTTCGGGATTGATGGGTCAATTGCCCTCGCGCCTGGGCTACCAGCCGACGATGGGAACGGAATTGGCCGAACTGGAAGAGCGGATTTGCAGCACACCTTCGGGAGCCATTACCTCGGTTCAGGCCGTCTATGTGCCAGCGGATGACTTCACCGATCCGTCCGCAGTCCATACCTTCAGCCACCTTTCCGCCTCCATCGTGCTCTCCCGCAAGCGGGCGAGCGAAGGACTCTATCCGGCAATCGACCCATTGCAGTCAGGCTCAAACATGCTCGTTCCTCCGATTGTCGGAGAAAGGCATTACCATGTCGCCCAAATCGTTCGGAAAACGCTAGCCAATTATGAAGACCTCAAGGACATCATCGCGATGCTGGGGATGGAAGAACTCTCTCAGCAAGACCGCCAAATTGTCCTCAGGGCACGGCGTCTGGAGCGGTTTTTAACACAGCCTTTCTATGTCTCCGAAGCCTTTACCGGTTATGAAGGAAAGAGCGTCTCCCTTGAAGAAACACTTGAGGGCTGCGAACACATTCTGAACGACGACTTTTCAGAACTGCCGGAGAGCGCGCTGTTTATGATCGGAGCCATCAGCGAGGCTAAAAAAACATGAATCTAAAAGTGATGCTTCCGACAAGAATATTCCTGGAACAAACGGTCAGAAAAGTCATTGCCGAAGCCGAAAATGGGGCCTTTTGCCTCTTGCCGCGTCACATCGATTTTGTTGCCGCACTCGCGCCAGGGTTATTCTTTTTTGAATCAGAGGAAGGAAAAGAGGTCTTCCTCGCGATCAATGAAGGCATTCTGGTGAAGTTTGGTTCGGAAGTGTTGGTATCGACACGCGATGCGGTTTTGGGTCCTGATCTGGGCGTACTCAAAGAAACCATCCAAAAAGAATTTCGGGTTCTGGACGAACGGGAAAAACGGGCGCGTTCCGCCTCGGCGAAACTTGAGGCGAACCTGGTTCGACGGTTTTTGGAGCTGGGCCATGTCGGATAAAGACGATAAGCGGGAAATCAAAGGAAAGGGCATTTCTGAAAAGCTGATTCAGCAAATCGGACAAAAAGAAGCACGTAAGTTAAAAGCCCGTCGGGAAGAAGAACGAAACGCCTGGTTTTGGCTGGGGATGTTTGGTCTCGTCGGCTGGGCGGTGGCCATTCCGACCGTGCTCGGGGTGGCACTCGGAGTTTGGATCGATACAAAATGGCCAAGTCAATATGCATGGACGCTGATGTTTCTTTTGATCGGTGTCGTGCTCGGTTGTTTTAATGCCTGGTATTGGATCAAACGAGAAAGCCGAGATGATTGAAATAGTCTTGGTTTCAGGGACAACTTACTTGATTGTCCCGCTCACGCGCTATCTCAGGTTATCTCCTTGGCCGGAAATTAAAGAGGAATCGTTGTGATCACTCAGGGTTTTTATCTCTTCATGGCATTTGCGATGGGCATCGGATTGGGACTGGCTTTCTTTTTCAGCTTGTGGTGGACGGTGAAAAAGCTCCCTGATTCCCGTCATCCTGCGCTGCTCACCTTGAGCAGTTTGTTCGTGCGGCTTTCCGTGTGTGTCTTTGGCTTTTATTGGGTGATGGATGGACAGTGGGAACGACTGCTGCTTGCGCTCTTGGGGTTTTTATTCATGCGACGATTTTTTCTCCGCAAATGGGGAGTAGAGGCTTCGCAGCTTGTTTCAAAATACGATGGGGTTTAAAACAAATGGATATCACGCACATCACGCCTGACCAGGTGGTTTATTGGCAATGGGGTTTTTTTTCGCTCAATGCCACCCTGCTTTATACTTGGGGAGTGATACTGTTGCTGACAATCGGCTCTTGGCTGGTGACACGAAAACTCACGTCCGAAATACATCTTTCCCGCTGGCAAAACCTACTGGAAATCGTGGTCGCGGGCATCCGGGATCAGATCCGTGAAGTGAGCGGGCAAAAACCGGAGCCCTATCTCCCCTTTATCGGAACGATTTTTATTTTTATTGCCGTTTCAAATCTGCTGGCGATTGTTCCCGGATATATTCCACCGACCGGATCGCTTTCGACCACAACCGCACTCGCTCTCTCCGTCTTTGTGGCCGTACCGTTTTTTGGCATTGCGCGACAGGGGGTTTTAACTTATTTGAAGAATTATGTTCAGCCCAGTCTCTTCATGCTGCCTTTCAATATCATGGGAGAATTGTCCCGAACCCTGGCTTTGGCCGTCCGTCTTTTTGGCAATGTCATGAGCGGCATCAAAATTGGCGCCATCCTGCTGGCCATTGCACCACTCTTTTTCCCGATCATCATGCAGATCATGGGCCTGCTGACCGGGATGATTCAAGAGGTGGACCCCAAGCCTGACACAGTGAATCGCTTTTTATAAGTGAAATCCTGGGGCATTGTCATGCGGCCTCTGGAAGCCCCGAAGGCAGCTTATAATAAACCTGGTCTGGGGTCATCCTTTTCAGGTTGGCATGCCGC
>JAJDBT010000101.1 GCA_029261215.1 Nitrospirota bacterium
CGGGTCAGCCTATTGCGTTTCATCAACTTTTATAATACCGTCAAACCCCACAAGGGCATCGACGGCATGACGCCATATGAAAAGCTCTTTGAACACTTTTATGAACGAACAAATCTGTAAACAACGCGGTGATTTCTAACACCTAATTCAAATCAAAATGGTCGCATGCCTATAATTGCACAAGAGGGAACAACTCAATAAACACTATTCCTGTCAAATCCTAACGAATCCCATTTGAAACATTCGATGTTTTAAGAAAATTGCGATGTGAAGTTTTCGGGAAGGATTGATGACCCCCTTACCCTTCTTGTTGCAAGTTCACCCAAAAGCCTCTTGGATTGACAATTTTTGTTTCCCCGATGGTTTTTAAGACCAAGAAGTCCTGATCACGGATAATGATAAACGCGGCACTTGGTGTCAGGGCCAAACCGAGAACCATTGCATCTTGTAGATCTCGACAGAGATCTGCTTGGACATCCTTTGGGATCAAAGAGGTTGTTTGTTCTTTGATGAAATGAACCGTCTCCGCAACAAGGTCTTCCGGGAGTTTGATTTTTGTCAGGAGTTTATTTTGATCTTCAGACAGAATTTCATCACAGGAAAAAATATCGTAATTTTTGAGTCGTATCTGTCAAGGCATTTGACCCCTTAAAAGTACGGCCACGCTTCAAAAATAACGCTTAGGGGAAGGGTTCATATGTATAAAAGCCCCTCTCTTTAAAAAGCACTATTAGGGGTTTGCCGGGTGGTGTTCCTTTTTTCGTTTCATTTTTCTTCGCAGCCGGGAACCGCCATACTCAAAGACCAGACCCGCGAGCGCCGGAGAGCGTGTGGCCCGCAAAACTACGCTGCTGGCTTTCGGGCGTCGAATGGGACGCACTTCCTTGATCCGTGGCAGAAACACCAGAAACACAATCAGCCTGCCGATCGCCGAGATTAAAAAAAGATAATAGAAAGGAAAGGCCCAGCCAAAACCCCAGGTACTTGATGTTGTGGCCACTTCAATGCGCGAGGCAAGCAGTCCTCCGAGGGTAACGCCTAAAAAGACACCGATGGCCACAAAAACATTGTGTACAGCGAGATAGGTGACCCGTTTGCTCGCGGGGATCAAGTCATAGAGGAAATTGCCCGCGCTCAAGCTGAAGCCTGCCCAGCAAAAACCAGAAAGAATCTGGGCAATGACGAGATATCCAAAATTTTGGGAAATGATCCATGATGCGGGCACAAAAGGAATGATCATCGCGGTGACAAACAAGATGAAACGATTGCCAAAAGCATCGCTCAAACGTCCCCAGCCGTTCATGGTTAAAAACTGGGCGAGTACGGAGGCCGCGACGAGCAGCATATATTCCAGATAGGAAAAATGAAGATCCCGAAGCGCATATACGACGAAATAGGGGGAGGCAATGCCCACCATAAAATGCATCGATGTCATAAAAAAGGTGAACTGCAGAAAGGGCGATCCCTTGAATCGCTGCAACCAATCTGAACCCAGAGGCAGCTCCAGCGTGGCCACTTGGCCGGGCGGATCGACCATGCGGGATAAATAGCGGACTGAAATGAGCCGTGCGACGATGGCCACGATGAAAATCACGGCAAAACCACTGAAGGTAGCCCCCGCTTCCTTAAAAAAATGGAGGATAAGTCCCGCGCAAATCAAGGCCAGAAAGTTGGTGACGCTCATCAGTCGATTGCGTCTTGCGAAATAACGACCGCGCTGCTTTTCATGGACAAGGTCACCCATCAGGCTGCTCCACTGCGGCGTTGCCAGGTTTCCAAATATGTAGTAGAGCGTGACGCATGCAGTCAGCAAGAGAATGCTTTTTTCGGGAAAAAGCATGGGTAGCAAGAGAAGCGGTATCCATGTCAGCCCTTGAAAAAAAGTGCCAAAAAGGATGATCTGCCGACGGCTGTTAACGATGAGTCCCAGCCAGGCAGAAAACAGCTGGGCAAAGGAGCCGATCAGGGGCGGCAAGGAAGCCAAAAGCCCGATTTGAAGCGTACCGGCTTTGAGAAAAAGTGCAAAGGCAGAAAAATAGGTTTCTGCTGCCCCCACCATGACCGAGTAGGCAATGCCATCACGAACCGAGTTGCGTAGTGTGCGATTGATTTTCTTTTCGCTGGGACGCGCGTGTTCCGTTTTCAAATACATACCAGTAGATGTGTCGCCGGGCATTTTTTGCGCATTGAGGCGCAGTGCTCGGACGAAAAAAAATCATAACCGATCAGTCCAGGTTGCTGGCAAGAGTATACCCCAGGTATTGAACCGATGCGAAGAATGAATGGGCTCTATGTTATTTTGGAAAGTGGAGCGCCGCGAGGGTTTCAAAATGGTGGGTGCCGGGGAAAAGATCGATCAGTATCAGTCTTGTAATCGTGAAGGGTTTCTGAAGCTGGTTTAAATCCCGGGCCAGGGTGCCAGGATGACAGCTCACATAAATCAGCGTGTTGGGTCGATATCGCGCCACCCAGTCATTCAATGCCAAAAAGCCTTTTCTGGGCGGATCGACGAGCATGACATCAAAATGATCACGCGGCGACTGCGCTTCAAACGCTTTTAACGCAGAGTCGGCAAAAAGATCAATCGGAATGAAGTTTGGACCCGGGCTTTTTTGAAGCGTATCCACCATTACCCGTGAGGCTTTGCCTGTGCTCACGAGATCATCTGAAAGATTGCCGTTCCCTGAAAAAAGGTCGAGCAGGCTCGAAACGGTCGTTCTCTTTAAAGTGTCGCTCACTGCCGCCCGAAGTTGTGTATTCATTTCATCGTTTACCTGTGAAAAGCCCCCGTGTGCGTAGGCTTGATTCCATGCGACCTGCAAGTGGCCGTGATGCTGATACAGTTCACAATGCCCGCTGCTGGAATGCTTTTTTTCCCAGCGTCGATTTTCATAAAGTGTTTTCAAGGCGGGACGTAACGCGTCCCCAACAATGACACATTCCGGGATTTCGACAATACGATTCGTCAGCCCGTCGATCAGACCCAATTTGTTTTGTCGATAATGGAGCTGAATGCGGTTTCGATAGCCTGTCCGTTTTATTGCGGGAATGACTTCGAGCTCTTCCCAGTCAAAAATGATTTTTTGAAAATATTTTTTGAGGGCGGCGCGTTTGAATGACAGTTCTGTTTCATAATCCGTATGCAGGTAGTCGCAGCCGGGACAGACGTCAAAATGCGGACATTCCGGCGTAATGCGTTTTTCAGAGGCTTGTTCGATGGTGATTAATTTTGCAAACTGGACGCCTTTTTTTGATTTATAACACTGTGCCGTGGCCTTTTCTCCGGGCAGCGTTTTTGCGATGAAAGTGATCTTGCCGTCTTGTTTATCAACCCCCTGTCCCAAGGGGTCAATATGGTCAATCTGTACGTGCAGGGTTTTATGTTCAGTCATCAGGTATCTGTTGCGGGTAGGTCAAAGATAAAGGCGGCACCTTGGTGGGTTTCATTTTTTGCGGTGACCTCGCCGCCGTGCAGTTCAAGGATGCGTTTCACAATGGCGAGTCCCAGGCCTGCGTGATAACCGCCGTCCTGACGGCTTTTCTGATGTCGGTAGAAACGTTCAAAAATATGCGGCAGGTCGGCCTCGGCGATGCCTGTGCCGCTGTCGGTGACTTTCACAAAAACCCGATTTTGGTGCGGCGGATCGCTCAGATGCATCAGCGAGAGTTCAATTACGCCCTCATTAGGTGTGTGCCGGAGGGCGTTTTCGATCAGGTTTTCCAGTACACGCTGAATCATGCCGATATCGCCGATGACAAAGGGCATTTTTTTTGTGAAGTCGGCCACAATCTGTATCTTTTTTTCATGGGCCGAAAGCTTGAATTTTTGAATGACATCCTGAATCAATTCACCCATCGAAAACTCGGAGGGGTTCAGGAGTTTTTGATAGGAATCGAGTTTTGCCAATTCAAACAATTCTTCAATCAAAACGCCCAGTCGTTTGCTGTGACGCATGGCGGTCTCAAGATATTCCTGTTTTTCCGTTTCGCTCAGGCTGTTGTTTTTCATCATGAGGGTTTCAAGATAGCCGTTGAGCGAGGCCAGAGGGGTGCGCAGATCGTGTGAGACATTGGCGACCATTTCGCGTCGCGCTTCGTCCGAGCGTTTGAGGTCTGACCATTGTTGATCAATGTGATCCGCCATCCTGTTGAAGTGGCGGCCGAGTGCGTCAATTTCATCTGACGAAGATTTTTCAGGGAGATAACGGGTTTTGTCGCTGCGTTTAAAGTCACTGTCTGTGTAGTTTTGGATCACGACCGTCAAGCGTCTCAATCGTCGGGTGAAAAGCCCAAACGTGGCCAGTCCGGCAATAAGGGCGATGGAGAGGCTTGCGAGCAAACCCACGGCGCTGCTTCGCATGATATCACTGCCCTTGAGCATGTCCACGACATTATCAAAGGCTTCCCCACCGAGGATGACGTAGAGATACCCTTCATTCAGACCCTTGGCTGAAATCGGGGCGGCCGAAAAAATCTTTTGGCGGTTCGGGTCTCGCGGGTCGTCCGCTTTAAGCGGGAGTTTTCCCGGCTGGCCTTCCAGCGCGATAAAATCCTTTACGGGTTTTAAATCCACAAACTCCCGTTTGATTTTTTCCTTTGCAGCGGAAAAGGCCAGGATTTTGCCCTGATTATCCAATAAATAGACTTCAATGCTCGGATTGATCACCATCAGCATATGAAAAATATTTTCAAGCGCGGGGCGATTGATTTGCTCATCTTCCAGAAGCAGGGCCTCTTTTGAAATATTTACCGCGAGGCTGAGATTTAATTTTTGTGTAATTTCCTGGTGATAAAGTTCAGCGGAGATGCGCACGACGTACAAAAAAATCGATCCACTAAAGAGGGCGAAAACAAATAGGACGAGTGCCAGTTTTCTATAGAGCGAACCGACGCGTTCCGGGTTTTTGTGTGTTTTTTCAGCCATCAATTGATTTCCTGATCCCTGAATTTATACCCGACGCCCCAGACCGTAAGAATGTACTGCGGCTCGGCGGGGCTGTGTTCGATTTTTGATCTCAGACGGTTGATATGGGAATTGACTGTATGCTCGTAACCGTCGTGTCCGTAACCCCACACCTTGTCGAGCAATTGACTGCGGTTGAACACATGACCGGGGTTGTTGATAAAAAACCAAAGCAGGTCAAACTCCTTTGCGGTGAGATCGACGGCTTTTCCAGCCAGAGTAACGGCGCGTTTGTCGCCGATCACTTCAAGCTCTCCGGCTTTGAAAACGGCTTTGTTTTCCTGAGCGGGCTGTTTTTGCGCAAGATCGGTTCGGCGTAAAATGGCTTTGACGCGGGCGACGAGTTCACGCACGCTGAAGGGTTTGGTGAGGTAATCATCTGCACCCATTTCCAGACCCAAAACCCGATCCAGGTCTCCGGTTCTGGCCGTCAGCATCAAAATCGGGGTGTAGTCCGACCTGGCCCTTAAAGCCCGGCAAATCTCCAGCCCGTCTGTGCCTGGCAGCATGAGATCCAGCACCACGAGGTCATAAGCGCCGGACTGAACCAGGGCCATGCCCTCATCGCCATCCAGTGCGATTTTCACTTCACTGCCAAAATCACGCAAGTGCAGGGCAACGAGGTTGGCGATGTCTTCATTATCTTCGATGACCAGTATTTTACGCATGATGCTGTTGCCTTTATGTGCGGCTTCCCACTTCAAATCCCCCCTTCCCCCTCCTTTTAAAGTGGGCTAGAAACGGAGGGGGAATTGATCGGAGAGTCAATCTTATCCGAACAAGCCACCTCCCGGCAAATACCGGGAGGTGGCCGGAATGATTTACGAGATGCGCTTGATGATGATTTTTGCGACAGGGTTGTCGAAACGGTGGGATTCGTCCAATGCAGAACCTGCCAGCCCATCGTCCATGCTGATAATGCCGGGGTGCACCGTCACAAAATTACGGTTATTGCGCGCGGAATTAAAGCCTTCGCCGCCTGCTGCCGGGCCAGGCACATCGCTGGCCGCTTCGGAATTGCCTTCCGTGCCTGCGTCGTAGGCCCTTGCAGAGACCGTCATCGTTTCATTTTTGGCCAAATTGCCGAGTTCAATCGCGTTCACCGCGATGAAGGCGTCGTTGCTATTGACCAGCATGCTCGCGAGGGTCAAAAGGGTGCCGCTGCCCGTGAGGGTGACTGTCTCTTGTGCGGCGGGCGGAATCACACCCGTGCCGGAGGCCGTATGACTGACGGCGGGGAGAGCATTTGCGTCTGAGATTAATACGCTGTTATCTCCGGATTCCGCCAATCGTTCCAGTCCGATACTTGCCGTCCCGCCCAGGGTGATGATCTGGTAGGCTGCGCTGTGCATCACCGTCGCCACGGGAGAAAAGGGTTGATTGTTTGTGAGGTTCACAACGGTAACTTCGTAGCTTCGATTTGACGCGCCCGCGCCATTGTGATCCTCGCCGCAGCCCTGTAAAAACAGGGTCGAGAGCAATAAGGCTGTCATGATGAGACCCGTATGCTTTTTCATTAGATAAGCCCCCTTAGTTGACGGTAATGACCATTTTAGCAACCGGGTTGAGCCAGCGATGCACGGTGCTGCTTAAATCGCTTGCGCCGCCGTTGAGATCGTTGTCTCCGAGTACGCCCCGGTGAATGTGTACCGTCATGTTGTTTTCGGACGTGGTGATGCCGGTGCCGCCGGTGCCGCTGTTTCCGCCGGGATCAGCCGGAATACCCAATGTTCCCGGTGCGCCGCCGCCATTGATGACTTCATTGTTCGCTTCGGTACCTGCATCATAGCCATTTAGAAAATAGGTGTAGACGCCTTTTGCATTGGGGATTTTAAGTGCGTCGAGACCGACAAATCCGTCGTTTGTGGGTAAGAGCATGGCGACGATTGAAAGGTGGGTGTTTTTCCCGCCCTTGGGAAAAGTCGCGCTTGCAGACATACCGGGGGCCAAAAGACCCCCTGCGGGGTTGTCCGAAATATCCGCTGAGATGGCCGCCAGATCGCTGATAAGACCTGTGGTATCGCCGCCTTCAGCCATCGCTTGCAGATTGGCGGAAGCCGTCGTGCCGCTTTGAAAAAGGTGGGTACTTTCCGGGTGGGTCGCCATGAGCAGGGGCGTGTAGTAGATACCATTTGTTAAATTGGTGATTTCCACCGAGACATTTTGCGCCATAACCGGTGTGGCAAAAAGCAGCGCTGCAAAAACGCTTGTGATGATTTTTTTCATGAGATTCTCCTTTTGTTGAGTGATGTTGGGTTCGATGAGTCTTTCAAAATGTTCGGACTCAAAAACAGGATACAAAAGGAAATTCACGACAGAATCGCGGAAATGTCACAAATTCATCACATTTAGGGTTCGCGGGAAAGTCGAGAAATTGAAACTTACCTTGTGATTGGGTATTCTTCTGAGATTAGATAGTCACATTACTAAATTGCGGGTACATGAAATGACTAATTCAAACTATTTTAATGATGCCCCAATTCTTAGCCCTGAACATGACCTTTTCGGAATCGACACTTTTGCGCAGGCTTTAGCCAAAAGCATAATAGGCATGAAGTCACCCATCGGTTCCACGATTGCGCTCAATGGCCCCTGGGGATCGGGCAAGAGCAGTGCCGTCAATTTGATCCGCCACCATATAAAGAATGAAGTTGAAAATGGCAAACTTGAACTGATTGATTTTAAATGTTGGTGGTTTCGTGGAGAGGAAGCGTTAACGCTTGCTTTCTTACAGGAATTGAATGCCACGCTGAATAAAAGTCTCGGTGAAAAAGCGAAAAAGCTCATCCCGCGAATTGGCAAGACATTACTACAAGCTGGACCTGTGATTGGGTTTGCCGCAAACCTATTCACAGGCGGTCTTGGAGGAGAATTGCTCACGACCTCAATGGGTTTTGCGGAGCGATTTTTCTCGGAGGGCGAGAGTATCGAGAAACTTTTTCGAGAGCTTTCAAAAGCGCTGGATGAACAGAATAAACGGTTTCTTGTGTTGATAGACGACATCGATCGTTTGACGCCGGATGAAACGCTCCTTGTGTTTCGGCTCATTAAATCGGTTGGGAGACTGCCAAAGGTGATGTACCTGCTCGAATTATGATCGAGAACTTGCAGAAAAGGCGGTTGCGCAAGTCTATCCATCGGAGGGGCCACACTTCCTTGAGAAAATTATTCAAGCAAGTTTCGATTTGCCGCTGCCCGCGCGAGATGATTTGAACACAGCGGCTTTATCGCAAATTGAGGCGATTTGCGGTCAACCAAAAGACCAAGAGCAATTGGTTCGGTTTATGAATATTTTTTATGACGCCGTCGCGCCTTACTTGAATACTCCGCGAGATTTAGTCCGTCTATTCAATGCAATGTCGGTGAGCTGGCCTGCTGTTGCAAATGAGATCGATATCGGTGACTTTGTCTCTCTAGAAGTCATGCGGCTATTCGAACCCTCTCTGTACAACGCCATTCGCACAGAGAAGGAAACCGTATGTGGTGTTAGTTTAGGTTATGGAAGCCAGGATGATTCGGAAAAGGAAATTAATAAATTTCTTGGAAAGGTACCGGACAAAAACAGAGAGCAGACTAAAATCGTATTAGAGAGATTGTTTCCCCGCTTTGAGAATATGGGTTATGGATCTGATTGGCTGAGTCAATGGGACGCCCAACGTCGTGTGTGTTCGCACAGACATTTCGACACCTATTTTCGATTAACCATCGGGATGGAGACGCTTTCGGCAACTGAGATCGACGAATTTATAGAACATTGTGGAGATGCGAACTATGTAAAGGAAGCCTTTCTCAAAGCTTCAAGATCGATTCGCAAAAAAGGCAAATCAAAGGTTCCATTATTATTTGATGAAATTAATGTCCACGCATCAAGGATCGAAAAGGAGAAAATCCAGCCGTTTATTTGTGCCATGTTCGAAATTGCAGACGACATTTATAGAGTTGAAGATCGAGAGAGTGCGGGCTCTTCATTAGGTGACAGTCATTTACGAATTCGCTGGCTTATCCGAAAGTTGACTTTTGAGCGATGCAATTTAAACGAGCGAAGCGAAGTTTTTATGTCTGCTTGTAAAAATGCACAAGTCGGCTGGCTCGTTGATTTTACGAGGTCAGCAATCAGTGACCACTTTCCTAGTGAAGGAACAGACCCGAAACCGGATGAAGCGTGTCTGGTTAAAAAGGAAAATATGTCAGAGTTGAAAAGTCATACCTTACGCAGTATTGAGGCCGCTGCTGCTACGGGTAAAATGATCGACCACCCATTATTGCGACGTATCCTGTTCCAATGGAAAGATCTTGCTGAAGACGGATATACTCGTGTAAAGAATTGGGTGAATTCGCAGTTTCAGGATGATAAATCACTGGCAAAATTAACTAAAGTTTTTACGGGTGAAAGCTGGTCGCATAGTATGGGGATGTTCGGATTGGGAGATCGTGTGGCGATGCGTAACTTTGAAGTGTCGGTTTCAAGTCTTGAAGAAATAGTAGACATTAAAGGATTCCGGCGGCGACTTGAAGAAATCGAGAAGAGCAATACTTTGGATAAAGAATATTTAGATCATGTCCTCACTTTTCTGGAGGCATGGCGGAAACAGGAAACGAGTGAAATCCGATAGAATGATCTAACAGACTAAAAAGTCTTCGGGTTTGATCTTTTGGATCCAAGACTAGAATAATTGGTTTCCATGTAGAGATCAATTCATGCCAGAAATCAGCCGGTTTTTTGGGATTATTGTTGCGATGTACTATAATGATCACGCTCCAGCTCATTTCCATGCCAAATATGGAGGGCATGACATTGCGGTTGCCATCGCCACCGGAGAAATTTTGGCAGGCCGTTTGGCCCCACGTGCACTTGGGCTTGTTCAGGAATGGCGTGAGTTACATAAGGATGCGTTGATGAACGATTGGTCTCTGGCCCAGGCGCGGAAACCCTTGGAAAAAATTGAACCTTTGGAGTAAAACCATGTTGCCTAAAATAATTGAAGCGCATTATCGAAACGACTACACAGTTTGGTTGCGTTTTGAAGACGGTGTTGAAGGTGAAGTAGATCTGGAAGCGGAGCTGTGGGGTGACATATTTGAAGCCCTTCAGGATAAAGCCGTGTTCAAAACACTTCGTTTTGATCAGGAACTCGAAACCTTGGTCTGGCCGAATGGCGCGGATTTTGCGCCTGAATTCTTATATCAGAAATTATCCCCTGATTATGTACTGAAACCCATGCCGAAAAGTGATGCGGCCTAGTCCCTTAATTAAGTTCAAAACAAAACGCTAAAACCCCCGAAAGGCAATGATGATGAAACCACGGCCACTTGGAAAATCCGGTCTTTTTGTGAACCCTATTGGTCTCGGCGGGATGCCGATGTCGATTCAGGGGCGGCCTGATGGCACACGGTCGATTCGGACGATTTGTGCGGCTTTGGATGCGGGCATGGATTTTATCGACACCGCCGATGTCTATTGTTTGAATGATGAGGATATCGGCCACAATGAACGCTTGATCGCCAAGGCATTGCGTGAATGGGGCGGCACAGCAAAAATCACCGTCGCCACGAAGGGTGGGCTCGAACGACCCCGGGGTGCCTGGATGGAGAATGGTCGGCCCGAGCATTTAAAGGCGGCCTGCGAAGCCAGTTTGAAGGCCCTGGGTGTGGACTGCATCACGCTCTATCAACTGCATGCGCCGGATGAACAGGTGCCTTTTGCGGAGAGTATTGGGGCTTTGCGGGATTTAAAACAAGCCGGGAAAATTCTTCATGTGGGTTTGTCCAATGTCTCTGTTTCGGAAATCAAGGCTGCCCAAAAAATTGTCGAAATCGTGAGTGTGCAAAACGAATGTAATCTTTACGACCGGGAAACCTTTGAAGAAGGGGTGGTGGCCTATTGCGAAAAAGGAGGCATCGCCTTATTCCCCTACAGCCCGGTTGGCGGACACCGTCGGCATGGGCGGGTATCCGATGATGCGCTTTTGCAAGACATTGCAACACAACACGATGCGACCCCGTATCAAGTCGCTTTGGCCTGGCTGCTTGCGATCTCGCCAGTCATGATTCCCATTCCCGGCGCAAGCCGTCCAGAAAGCGCCCAAAGCAGCGCGGCAGCGATGCGGCTTCAACTTTCCCCGGAAGACATCGCACGGATCGACAAACACAGCGCTTAAATACATTTTCGACAGTACTGAAATCGGACAGAACTGAAAGAGGACTCTTACTCGCTGATCGCGCCCGTGTGAATTTAAATACAACCACACGGGCGCGACGCGTTTTAAAAAACTCTGGAATCAATAGGCCTTGCTGTAACCTACTTCGCCGTCATAGTTCCAGAGTTTTTGCACGGCCGACCACCAGTAACGTTCACTCAGCTTTTCAAGAAAGCGGTTCACGTCGGCATCGGTGATCTCCCGTACGGCCATAAATCGGCAACGGTACCAGTTGACCATCAAGAGATCCGGGCTGACGAAACCCGGCCAGACCTTGGTCCCGTGATTTGAAATAAACTCACATTTTAGCCCCTCAATCTCCGGAAAGGAGGGAATGCCTTCCTCAGTGATGAGATAGAGATCTACCCCAACCAATTCAATCTTCTTTTTTTGTTTTGGAAATTTTTGATTGAGCTTTTCCGTGGTAATGGATTCATATATGCCTGCCATAACTGTTCTCCTTTTTCTAATCAGTATGATGCTTTTATTTTAATGTCTTCATCTTGTCTACGATCGCCTGGGCGTATTCGTGGGTTCCGGCGGTGCCGCCCACGTCGTAGGTCACGTGTTTCCCTTCCAACAACACGGCGTGCATGGCCTTGTCGATCTGCTTGGCGGCTTTTTCTTCTCCCAAGTGCCGGAGCATCATGATGCCCGAACCCAGAACGGCCGAAGGATTGACCTTGTTTTGACCTGCGTATTTTGGAGCCGAACCATGCACGGCCTCAAAGATCGCGACGGTTGGGCCAATGTTCGCGCCCGGCGCAAAACCCAAACCGGCCGAGAGTCCGGCGCAAAGATCGCTTAAAATGTCGCCGTAAAGATTTGGAAGCACGAGCACGTCAAAATTCTGCGGATTTTTCACGAGCTGCATCGAACAGTTGTCCACGATGACGTCGCCCGCTTCAATTTCCGGATAGTTTTTCGCGACGGTTCGGAAGGCTTCCAGAAAAAGACCGTCCGTCATCTTCATGATATTGGCCTTGTGCACGCACTGTACTTTTTTTCGACCCATTCGTCTTGCAAAGGTAAAGGCAAAGTCGGCGATGCGCAGCGAACCCGGCCAGGTAATGACCTTCAAACATTGCGCCACTTCGTCGGAAACCATATGTTCGATCGCCGCGTAACAATCCTCCGTATTTTCCCGAATGTTGATCAGGTCAATGTCCCAGGGCCGTTTCATCGCCGGAACACTTTTGGCGGGTCGGACATTTGCATAAAGATCGAAGACCTTGCGCAAGGTGACATTGGCGCTTTTGTGTCCACCTCCGACCGGGGTTGTTGTCGGGCCTTTCAGAGCCAGTTTGTTCCGGTTGATGGATTGGATTGTTTTATCGGGCAGGAGGGTGCCGTATTTTTCGATGCAGTCCAGCCCGATTTCTTCATATTCCCACTCGATTTCGACGCCGCTTGCGTCTATCACCAAACGGACGGCTTCAAAAATTTCGGGGCCTGTGCCTTCCCCCGGCAGCGCCGTGACTTTATATTTTCCCATGTTGATTGTTCTCCTTATTTAAAATGAGTGCCGTCATGTTTTGTCATGATCGACGCCTCGGGTTGTTGATGTAAAATGTACAAAATGACAACCGTCAAGATCGTCATTTTAATCGCGTCGAACCTAGCCTCCCCATACCAGTTGAAGCATTTTGTAATAAAGCGGGATGCCAAAAATAATGTTGAAAGGAAAAGTTACCGCCAGCGCCATCGTAAAATAGAGACTGGGGTTTGCTTCGGGAATGGCGTGTCTGACCACGGCCGGAACGGCGATATAAGACGCACTGGCGACCAGGATCATGAACATGTAGGCATCTCCCATTGCAAAGCCCAGAAAATGAGCAATGCCCAATGCAATGGAAGCATTGATCACCGGCATGACTAAACCAAATCCAACAAGAAACCCACCGACATCCTTCATTTCCCGGATGCGGCTTGCCACTGAAAGACCCATTTCAAGCAGAAAAAAAGCGAGCATGCCTTTAAAAATGCCTGAAGTGAACGGCTCCATTGTCTTTTTTCCCTCAAGACCCGTGATCGCACCGATGAGCAAACTACCAATCAGCATCAAATGGGTTCCGTCCGTAAATGCTTCATGCAGGATTTTTTTCATAGGCAAGGACGCAGGGCTGTTCGGGCTCTGCGCGCTTGAGGTTAGTGCCTGTTTGCTGCGCACCATGCCTGCCATCAAGACGGCCATAACAATCGCCGGGGATTCCATGACCACGAGGGCGACGGCCATATAACCACCCGGGGTGACGCCGACCTTGTTGATGAATGAGCTTGCCGCAATAAAGGTAATTGCGCTGACAGAACCATAGGTCGCGGCAATTGCGGCGGCGTCATAGAGGTTTTTCAAGCGGATGCGCAGAATGAGAAAACTGTAAATCGGAACCAAGGTTGCCATCACCATTGCAGATACCAGAATGATCACGGCCTCACGGCTGATGCCGCTGGCGGCGAGGCTGGAGCCTCCTTTTATGCCGATGGCCATCAGCATATAAAGAGAAAAAAACTTGGTCAAGGCTGGCGGAATTTCAAGGTCGGACTTGATGAGCCGCGCAAAGATGCCGAAGAAAAAGAATAAAATCGGCGGATCAAGTAAATTGGTTAGAATATTCCCGTCCATGTCATTGATCCTTCTGATAATCCGGCCACACGACATCGGCGTCTGAAATGATGACGACCCCCGCGTAGTTCTGGATGAGGTGTTTAATTTTTTGACTAATTTTAAGCGCCGTTTCCTCATTCACGAGGGTAAAAACCATCGTGTTCTGGAAAACGTTGGTTAGACCAAAACCGCTGCGATGGCCTCGATGCCCCCGGCCAGTGACGGCGGGCAGGATGGTGTAGCCGCCTGCTCCGGCCTCGTCAACAATAGTAACGACCTCCTTGAGCATGACTGCTTCAATCACGATCTCAACTTTTTTCATTTTTTTACCGTCAGACTTCATCGTATTCTCCTCCTCATGATTCTACTTAACCCGCCGCTCGGCCCACGCTTGTTCCGCATGCCGGATGAGGAATTTCGGACAAAAAAAGGCTGGCAAAATTCTCAAGAATTTTGCCAGCCTTCCCTCCGTTCCGCCGCCCTCAGAAAAGGGATGCCGAACGGCCTGAATGCCTATGCATAAAAAAAGCCGACCTAAAATGCCACAACATTCAAGATCGGCTTATCGCTGAACCGGTTCGCTTTTAGAACCCTTTCTGCTATCTTCCGCTGGGATGATTAAACCTGAGTTCCAAGCGTCTCGTCAATAAAATATTTTCAGAGGATCATGTTTTTTTTAGAAGATGAAAAGGAGGACTCAGGACTCGGTAGAAAGCCGCTTTTCGAGGTTTTCTGCAAGGGTAAAAATAATCACGCGTTCCCCGTTTCGCGTACTGACATCGGTGTGCAGACTTTGCACTTGGCAGGAGGTGATTTTTTCTACCGACTCGCTTAGAAGCCCCCGTGACTGTTCAAGCAGGTTTGCCCGGACTTTCTTGATGAGTTCCGCTCCCTCCGTGTTTTTTGCCAGTTGCTGTTCGGCGGGGGTGAGCACCCCTTTTAAGCGGATCAAAATCATGTCATCAATAATGTAGGTTCTTGCTTCCCTCGGCCCCCGGCCCATGTGATCCTTTTCAAACTGGATCATGGCGTTGCTGATTTCGGCTTCCATCTGACCTTTTGTTTTATTCATTTCGTTTACCTGACAATCCATAAAGTGGGCGACTTGCGGTGATCCTATCGCATCTATCCTGTGATAAACAATTTTAAAATCGGCATTAAGGAGATCGACTGATCAGAAACCTGGAGACTTCCTGATGATGGGGCTTGCCAAATGCCATCGCGTTTCAATAAGATCGCTTTGAATGATGATTAAAGAATGCTCCCGGTTTTATTGGCATTGGACTTTGGAGATTGATCAAGGCATGATGTCTTTTATTTCACAGACGATCTTATGAAAAAATCTTTTAAAGCGGCACTTATATCGGCCTTACTTGGCGCGGGTGCGGGGCATCTCTATTTAAAACGATATCGGCGCGGGGCGATTTTGCTCTTGAGCAGCCTGAGTTGTTTGCTGTTGATTATGACCCGTGCAGTGAAACAAGCACAGGTGATTCTTGATAAAATCGAGCCGGAAAACGGGCCAGTGGATTTTGATAAGATTGCGGGTCTGGTCGCAGAAGTTTCCACTGACACAGACCTTTTGATTACGAATGGTGCGACGGTGTTCATTGTGATGATTTGGACGGTTGGGGTTTTTGACGCCTACAGAATTGGCAGGGAAATGGAAAGTGCAGACAAGGGTGTTGTAGGCTGATGCGCCTTATTCGTATTCAGGTTGTGGAGAGCGAATGAATTTTTTTTCGGAGTTGAAATTCAAGGAAATCGCCAAGGAGATTGCGGCGGTCAGTCATGTCTTGTATCGTCGCGGCTGGGTGCCAGCGACCAGCGGGAATTTTTCAATGCGTATTGATGAGTCGGCCTGCGGGATCACGCAATCTGGAAAAGACAAGGAAAAATTAAAAGAAGCGGATGTCGTCGCCGTCGATTTTGAAGGCAAGCCTTTAACAAAAGGCAAACCCTCCGCCGAAACAATTTTGCACACGTTGTTGTATCAAAAGTTGAGTGAAATCGGCGCGGTATTGCATGTGCATTCTCCAAACAGCACGCTACTCAGCCGTTTGTTGAAAGGGGAATCCCGGCTCATTTTTAAAGAGTATGAATTACTCAAGGCCTTTCAGGGCATTTCAACACACGAGGCAGAAGTGATCGTCCCGATTTTTGAAAATACGCAGGATTTGAACGCCCTGGCGAAAAACGTGGAAGCGGTTTTGAAAACGGCGGA
Organism: Nitrospirota bacterium; assembly: GCA_029261215.1. Lineage (GTDB taxonomy): Bacteria > Nitrospirota > Nitrospiria > SBBL01 > JAADHI01 > JAADHI01. The sequence continues at coordinate 15,990 of JAJDBT010000101.1, forward strand.
GGGTTCTTGTTATGGTTATCTCATCCGGGGTCACGGCCTGTATGTGTGGGGGCGAACGATGGAGGAAAGCCTGCGGTATCTCGAAGCCTTTGATTTTTTGCTGGAATGCGAAATCGCTTTACATTAAACTTTAAAGAAAAAATGCTCAAGGAGGGGAAGAACAGCAATGAGTCAGTTGTCAGTCTTTGATGATCAAAATCCAAAAAAGGTGTTGTGGCAAGGCGAAAACCCTGCGGAAATTGCGAACATCCTCAAAACCGTCGGCATTCGTTTTGAACAATGGGAAGCGGCGGAGCCCGTGCAGGCCGGGGATACACAGGAAAAGGTCCTGGCTGCGTATCAGCGGGATATCGACCGCTTGGTTCATGAAGCAGGTTATGTCACCGTGGATGTGGTGAGCCTTACGCCGAATCATCCCGACAAAACGGCATTTCGCACGAAGTTTTTGAGTGAGCACAGCCACAGCGAAGACGAGGTTCGTTTTTTTGTGGATGGGGAAGGCTTGTTTGCCTTGCACATCACGGACATTGTTTACGAAATCCTGTGCAAAAAAGGCGACCTCATCAGCGTGCCTGCAAACACTACCCATTGGTTTGATATGGGGCCCAACCCGCGTTTTGTGGCGATTCGATTTTTTAATAACCCGGACGGCTGGGTGGCAAACTACACGGGTTCCGACATTGCCGAGCGCTTCTCACGGCTGGAAAATTAAACCATGATTCGTGCGATTCTCACCGATATTGAAGGAACCACCAGCGACATTCATTTTGTGAAACAAACTCTCTTTCCTTATGCCGCAGCGGCTTTGCCGGATTTTGTGCGCAAGCATCGGGAAGATGAAACGGTCTGCGCCCTCATTGCAGAGGCTGCTGAAATTGCGGGCCTGAAAACAAACAACCTTGAAGCCGTGATTTCCCAGTTGCTGACCTGGACAAAAACCGACCAAAAGATCACGCCCCTTAAAACCCTGCAAGGGCTGATTTGGGAAGCGGGATATAAAAGCGGTGCATTTCAGGCGCACCTTTACCCCGATGCCCTTGAAAAACTCAAAGCCTGGCACCAGGCGGGTATCTTGCTTTACGTCTATTCCTCCGGATCAGTGAAGGCGCAGGAGCTTTTTTTTGAGCACAGTATTTTTGGTGACCTGCGGTATTTATTCACAGATTATTTTGATACAACGACTGGCCCAAAAACGGAGCGGGATTCATATCACAAGATTGCGTTCGAAATCGGTCTTCCCCGGAAAGAGATTGTGTTTTTATCAGATGTGATCGAAGAGTTGAAGGCCGCAAAAAATGCGGGTTTTCAAACCCGCTGGGTCTTGCGTGATTTTGATGTGACGGTGAACGAAGTGGAAGCCCGACACGATTTTGCGCGGTCCTTTGAAGAGATTGATCTTTCGACTGAAGCGAAATAAGCCCTTTCACATGATGTTCTCTGGGCCTTTTGGGCCTGGCCTCCTATTTTACAATTGAGATTCTTGATGCTTTGTGCATAATAAGGATCTTGTCATCACCAATCATTGTAAAGTATTGCCCACCATAACGCACTGAACGAAAAGGAGTATAACTATGGCCCTGTACCCCGTTTGTTTGGAAGCAGATCTCCCCTTAAATGAAAAAAAAGCAATAAAGGTCAATGGTGAAAAAGTTCTGGTTTTTCACCTTGAAGATGGATTTTATGCCACGCAAAACAGCTGTACCCACTTGCTGGCCCCCTTGGGAAAAGGCAAGATCGTGGATGGCAGTAAAATCCAATGCCCTTTTCACCGCGCACGTTTTGATATTAAAACAGGTGAGGTCGTCGATTGGGCCAATTTTCCTCCTGGCATACAACTTTTAAATGTCATTCGGGGTGAAAAAGCGCTTAAAACTTACAAAGTCACGGTGGATGCGGGAAAATTGATGCTAGAGATGCCCTGATGGAAAGAAAAGAGAGGTGAACGAATGGCGGAAAAAAGCGGATCATCCGAGGCTGTGCAGGAAATAGAACGTCTGCGGAAAGAAATCAAGACCCTGAAGGAGGACATCGCACATTCCTACTACCGGATTCCGAAAGAAGAGTTTGAAAATGTGACCGTTAAAAAAATTACGATGGATGTGAACAGTCAGGTGCAGAGCCGGATCAACGGCATGAGAAATGTGGTGGGTTTGATCTTACTGACCTTGTCCTTTTTTGGCATATCGCAATGGTCAAAAGTCAGCGAAAGTATGCAAAAAGAGATCTTAAATAACATTCAGCGAGATGTGAATGGGATGAAACTTGAACTGTCTTCTAACATTGATGCGAAGCTTTCCAGTATTGAGGACAGACTTCAGGACAGTCAGGATCTCATCAAGGAAAATCAAAATAAAATGCAGGGTTTTCTCAATAAAGAGATTGAATCCATCACGAAGACCATTGATATCAGGGCATCGCGAGCGGCAAAACAGGAAACGGAAAGCCAGCTTGAGACGGTCAGGGAAGATATGCGGTCTGCGCAAAAGACGGTTATGAAGACGGAGCTCAATGCGCTGAGAAAGGACGTGGACGATCGTTTTATCAGTTACAAAGAAGCGCTTCTTAAGATGGATCCCTTGTTTCAGAGGGCCTTATTATTGAACGACAAGGACCTGGCCAATGAATTTTTAGATGATCTCTTTCGGTGGACGTTTTTATCGAACAAGTATGAAGACCTTGATCAACTCAGATTGAAATATGAAAAAGAGTATGATTTTAAACACACGACCTGGGCAAACATTGCGATTGGCGGCATGTTTTTATATGAAGAATCTTTTTCTCCTATTTATAAAAAACGGGCAGTCAGCGCCTATCAGCAATCCCTAGAGCGGGTGCCCAATTACGGTTTGCCGCATGCCGTTCGGCTCATTATCCATATGATAGATGTGGCGCGTTCGGACGACGAAAAGGTCAAGGAAGAGGAAAAAGACAATATCCTTAAACTCATTCATCATATCAATGCAGGCTCACGTTCCGTCACCGCTTATGAGACCTATAACTATCTCGACAAACTCCGAAATGACCGTGGGGTAGGGAAACATATCTCGATGCTGTTTTCCGGTTTTCCTGATCCGATGAATGAGATGCGGCTGAAATACGAAGCCCACTTACAATTATTGGAGAATAGGTAATGACCCTGATTGAGCGCTATTTATCACGAAGCGCAGCGGCATAGCCCGTTAATTCTATATAGCCTTTCCCCGTAATGGGCTGCCCGGCCTTTTCGCCCGTGAAAAGGCTGGCCCCTTCCCAATAGACTACGCGGGTACTTTTGTTCGTCACCAGTTCCTGATCTTCCAGGGCCGGTTTGGCGCTGAGTATGAGCTGCTCGGACGGGACGGAGATGGTCCACTCCAAAGGATAGTTTGCACCGCTTTTGGGGCTTTTCCAAAAGCTTTGTGGTGTGAGCGTAAAATCTCCGGCCTTCAAATGCCGTTTTGTGCCATCTGGAAAAATGACGCTCCCGCTGGAAATCGGGTCTTTCCCGCCATCTTTTTCCCGGATTTGATAAAACATGTATTCGCTCCCGTCATCAAGCTGTATCGAAAACCAGTCCCATCCGACTTGTCCCTCACCGAGCAAGGCACTCCCAAATTCATGATCCATCCAACTTAAACCTGAAACCGGGGTTTTCTTTCCGTTGACGAAGAGTGTGCCTTCGGTTTGAAGTCGGGTGAAGGAATAATAATGACTGGCCGCGCCTTCGGCTTCTCCTTTTTTGCTGATTCCGGCTTCGCCTTGAATGACCAGGGGTTTGAGGGGAGTGAGGTTCAAATCGAGTGTCCAGTTTTTATCGCCCGCCGAAAGCTGCATCGTATCTCCGGTTTGAATCGCCGACCACTGGTCGATCCAGACCTGCATTTTATCCGTATTCGCGCCTGCTTTGCCGATGGCTTCCCGGCTGATTTTTTCATCGTAATAGAAGGTCTTTCCAGCAATGTCTGTCACGGCAAAATGGGCGAGATAGATATCTTTCACCGTCCAGCGTGAAGGGTTCTGCTCTGTTTGCGGGTTTTCTACCCCACGTCTGAAAAAGGTGAGTTCGTAGCCGTAGGAGCTCTTGTCTTCTGCACTGAGGTTGCCCGTAAAGTACCACCACTCAATCAAATAATCCGGGTGACTGCCATGATCCCTTGGGAAGGCGTATTCGTATCCGGGCAATGCCTTTTCGAAGTGTCCGGATTCGGCATAAACAGCGGCTTGAAAAAGAAGGAGACTCAAACCCAGGGCAAAGATGATGCGCATTTTATTCATAGGCAATCGCCTCTTTCAGGTCTGTTCGTGCGGCCTTACGCGCCGGGAAATAGCCTGCGAGAAGGGCGGTGAGAATCGCCAAAAGAAAAGAGTGCAGGATGATCATGGGTGGAAAATGGAACTGAAGCGTCCAGCCAAAAGAGGCTTTGTTAATCACAAAGATGAGCAGGAGCGATAAAAACAGGCCGCAGGCGAGGCCGATGATGTTGCCGATGACGCCCATGTAAAAAGCCTCGACAAGCACAACCCGCATGACTTGCGGCTGAGATGCGCCGATGGAGCGGAAAATACCGATTTCGCGTTTGCGTTCGAGGATGGAAACAAAGAGCGTGTTTGCGATGCCCAAAAGGGCGACGATCATGGCGATCCATTCCAGTGCGTAAGTGATGAGAAAGGTTTGATCGAAGATGTCCATAATTTCGGCTTTGAAACGCACCTGCGTCGTAAAAATAAGCCCCTGTTTATTGCCCCAGTCTGCGAGCAGTTTTTCCCGAACAGCTTCAGGTTCTTGATCGTCATTCAAATAAATGGCAACGACGTCGATTTTGGTATCGTGCCAGTGTTGTTTAAGCAGGGGGCGATTCATGATCATCTTGCCGCCGTCTGTGCCGTAGTCGAAAAAGACGCCGCCGATACGTGTGGGAAACGGCCCATCGGGTGTCGGCAAAATCACGGCGTCACCTTCTTTTAAATGAAAACGGTTTGCCAGTACCTCTGAAATAATCACGGACTGTTCTTCAATCACTTTTTGAATCACGGCTTCCGACCTGCCCTGCCGAAAAAGGTACTGGCTGTTTTTGGCGTGGATATCCAGGTCCCGCCCAACCAGCTCCACGGGTTCGTCCCGAAAGGAGATCATTCTCGAACGATACCCATCGACCGCCTTTATTTCGGGTATGCTTCCAATGCCTGCAAGCAGTTCTTCGGGCAAGGTTTCGTCCGAATCGCTCACCATGTACGAGGCCGGAAATCCCAAAATATCAGACTGAATGGTTTGATCAATCCAGAGCACAACGGTCGTTCGGAAGCTTTCGATCATAATGACGACGCTGATCATCATTGCGAGTGCTGCCATAAAGGCTGAAATCGTCGGGGCGTTCCGGCGGATCGCCTGTTCTAAATGACCCTGCGCCAAACGCCACGACGGGCCCGCCTGTTTTGTGAGAACGCGAATCCCTTTGGAAAATAGCAGAATGACCGTCGGGACGATGAGGGAAAAGGCGATCAATACGAGTCCGGCGGCCAGATAGCCGTTCCATGAAAATCCCCAGACCATCGGCCATTGTGAAAAGGCGTATGAGATCAGGCCGAGCAATCCGCCGAGAGCAAGCAGCCGCCGGTGATCGATGCCGCCTTCTTCCGGGCCGAAAACCCCTTCCATCGCCTCGCGCGGTTTCAGCCGTGCCGCCTGCCAGGCCGGGAAGAGGGCGGAAAAGGTTGAGACAAGAATGCCAATCAACACGCCCTCAATAAAAAGTGCGGGCGGCAGGGAAAACGGAGAGGGGGGAATGGAAACGTATAAAGATGTCACCGTTTTTGAAAGGATTTGAACCACTCCGCGCGCAAGCAAGGCCCCCATCAAGACACCAAAAAATCCACCGGTGGTGCCGATCACAATGCCTTCAATCGTGAAGAGGCGGAAGATTTGCGCCCGGTCCACACCCAAAGAACGCAGAAGCCCGATCTCTTTTCTGCGATGTACGACGGAAACCAACAGGGTGTTGTAAATGAGAAAAAGCCCCACAAAAAGCGAAATGGCGCTCAAAGCCGTCAAATTCATTTGAAAAGAAAACAGCATTTTTTCGACCTGCTGATTCCGCTGTTGCGGGCGGCGAACGAGCACCTGATCGCCGAGTCGTTCCGAGAGACGTGTGATGATCGTTTCGACTGGCACGCTTTCTTCGGTGATGAGATCAATCCGGTCGAGCAGACCGAGTTTCTGTAATCGCCACTGGGCCGTCGCAATATCGATGAAGGCAATATTGCCGTCGCGGGTCTGGGCCACCTTGCCCTGAATCAATCCGCTCACTTCAAACTCAAGCAAGGTGCCTTCTTTTCTAAGCGCAAAACGGTCGCCGACTTTCAGGCCCTGCCGATTGGCAAATTGCTGAGTCAAGAGAATGGATTCGGGATTTAAAAGCGCATCAAAGGCCGAGGTGAGATTAAAAGGGCCTTCTTTGCCCTCAACTTCCACAGGCCGAAAGTCGGCTTCCTGCAAAAGGTCCACGCCCAAAAGCAGTATCATTTCTCCTGTTTTGGATTTTGCCGTGGCCATCGGCAGCACCGTTTGCACGACAGGCGCGATCTTTAAAATGGCGGGCTCTTCCCTCAGTTTTATCAGAACAGTTTCATCGAGTCGCCCACTCCGCCCGATGACCTCCAGCGTCGTCTCGCCGGCAAAGGCATCGACGGATTGATGATAGGCCGAAAGCACACTTTGGTTCGCAATGCGAATGGACACAAAAACCGAAATGCCCAGCGCCACGCCGATTAACGTCAGCCAGGTTCGTTTTTCACGGATTAAATGGCGAAGCGAAATAAACTTGAGGAGGATGCCTTGTGTCATGGGCAGAGTGAATCGGGCGTATGAAAATCGATATTTTGCATTGGGCTATCGTGTTTCAATCTGGTTGATCTCGCTGTCTTTCATTGTAATGATTTGATCAGCGTAGGTCATTGCCTCCTGGCTGTGGGTCGCCATGAGCAGGGTGAGTCCGCGCTCCTTTGTCCGGGTCGTCAAAAGGTCCAAAATTTCCTTGCCCGTTTTAGAATCGAGGTTCCCCGTCGGCTCGTCTGCCAAGAGCAGTTTTGGGGAAATGGCGTCCGCCCGCGCAATGGCGACTCGTTGCATCTCGCCACCGGAAAGTTTGCTGGGCAGGTGATCCAGTCGATGTCCCAGCCCGACGGTTTCCAGTACCGCACGCGCTTTAAGCTGTGTTTCTGCGGCGGGTTCCCCGCGAAGCAGGAGCGGCAGGGCGACGTTTTCCTGAGCCGTCAGCATCGGCAGCAAATTAAAGAATTGAAAAATCATGCCAACGTCCGCGCGCCGAAGCGCGGTCCAGTCCGCGTCACTAAACCCGGTTGTGGATTGTCCGTCAAAAAGAATCTCTCCCGAAGTGGGCGTATCAAGCCCTCCCATCAGATTCAAAAGCGTCGATTTTCCGCAACCGGATGGCCCCATCAAGACCGTAAAAGAACCCTTTTTGATGGTCAAAGAAATCTCTTTCAAGGCCGTGACCGGATGAGTGGGATGTGGATAGATCTTGCTGACTTTATTGAAAACAATCATGGTATGAAAGTAGCATACTGATTGTGACCGGGTAAAGATGAAGCGATCCAAGGGGAATCCCGAAACTTCAAAAAACAAAGTGAGGTGGTAGGGTTTTAGTGGACACATTCTTAAGATTGGATTATCAATCATTCAGGAGGTGTTCAATGAGTAATAAGCAAAGACGGAATCACACAAAGGAGTTCAAAGAAGAAGCAGTAAAATTAATAAAGGATCAG
>JAJDBT010000102.1 GCA_029261215.1 Nitrospirota bacterium
CGCCTATAGATCTCTTCAAATCTCATTATTCGTGTCTCCTCTAGCAGTTTTGTCCGTCTCATCCCACCCCCTCTTTCTAGGACAGAATAATCCGGACAGTCTATGTGCTAAATACCGGACACATTATTAACTCTTAACAGAATAGGGGTCTTTGTTGACTGGACAGCGGCCTTTTGTTAGAGTGGAAGATGTTTAAAATCAACAAAATAATCACCTTTCTCTTATTTTCCTTTATTATTTTTTATTCAAGTCTTTGGGCTCAAACCTCTGAAACACCTTCGGCGGCTTCCATGCTGAGCGCGGCTCAAAAAAGAATGTACACCCTTAAAGACCAGAGCGGACAGCTCACTTTTCGCATCATTGATGTGAATGGATCTGAAGATCGCTCCGTTTATAAGATGTTTTGGAAAAACTATGCGGGTCAGGACGGTTTTAATAGTAAGTCTCTTTTTGAGACCGAATTGCCCATTGAAGATAAAGGGAAAAAATACCTGGTCTGGGAATATGTCGAAGAAGACCAGACAGACCAGTGGATTTACCTGCCAGAATTAAGGCAAGTGCGGCGTGTCCATGCAAATCGCCATAAACACGAAGGAGAAGTCGCATCCGATCTTTTGATGGAAGACATTCGACAACGCCGGATCGAAAAAGACACCCACCACTTTTTACCCGAAACAGAGGTAAAAGGGGAGCCCTCCTACGTGATCGAAAACCGCCCGATTGCAGATGGCCCCTATGGAAAAACCATTATGTATCTTTCCAAAAAGGATGGTACCCTTCGTAAAGCAGATTATTTTTCAGAAAAAGGGGTACTCCTTAAAAATTTATGGATCGAATGGGAACAAATTGCTGGCAACTTTGTCTGGAAACGCTCTGAAATGATGGATGCCCAAACCGGTCACAAAACCATTTTGGAATTGAGCGATACACAAATTGATACCGGCTTAAGAGATAATCAATTCTCTGATCGCGCCCTTCGCAGATAAGTCCTCATTTATCTCCAAAAATATACGCAATAATCAGCCCTCTGAAAAAAGGGACTCAAAGGCGGATCAAAAATTGACAATGAATGGAGAAAGCAAAGCCGTGCTCGAAATCGGAAAGTGGAATGATCTTCAAGTCGTAAAAGAAGTGGATTTTGGCGTTTATCTCGATGGCGGCGAACTGGGCGAAATCCTGCTGCCAGATCGGTATGTGCCGGATCATTGTGAAGCCGGTCAGACCCTGAGCGTCTTTATCTATAACGATTCTGAAGACCGTCTCATCGCCACCACGCAGCACCCGGATGCCAGTGTAGGCGACTTTGCCTTTTTAAAGGTCGTTTCGGTGCATGCGAGCATTGGGGCATTTCTGGATTGGGGCCTACCGAAGGATTTACTGGTCCCTTTCAAAGAGCAAAAACTCAAGATGAAAATCGGGGAGTGGCATCTTGTATATCTTTATCTAGATCCCCGTCAGCGCATTGTGGCCTCCGCAAAACTGGATCAATTTTTAAATCAAAAACCCGTCCATTATGATGTGGGCCAGGCCGTAGATCTTTTAATCTGGAATCAGACGGACATCGGTCATAAAGCCATCATCAACAATGTGCATTCGGGCATGCTCTATTTTGACGGGATTTTTAAACCCCTAAAAAGAGGCGAAAAAACAAAGGGCTATATTAAAAAAGTCCGCTCTGATTATAAAATCGATCTGTGTCTAGAAAAGCCAGGTTATGAAAAAGTCGAAGGGGTGACCGAGAGCATTTTAAATATCTTAAAAGCGGAAGGCGGTTTTGTCGCGGTCACAGACAAAAGTGCGCCAGAACTGATTACAAAAAAGTTTAATGTCAGCAAAAAAACCTACAAAAAGGCCGTCGGCGCACTCTACAAAAAAAGACTCATCACCATAGAGCCCACTGGCATCCGCCTGACGGTCGAGGGAGAAGTTTAAGCGCAGTGACACACTTCTAAAACCGCGCGTGGGCAATTCTGTTAAGACTGTGGTTTTTGTGTTCCCGTTCGTCCACCCCGATTTTCCGAAATAGATCGGCCAAACTATCAAACGTGCCATATTCTTTTCTAAAATCGCCCTGATATTTTTCATCTTTCAAGCACTTCTCTTCCGCAGCATATTTCATGTATTCGTGTTCCGCGTGGTCTTCAAAGTGCGCATTCAATCGGTAACTTAAAGCCGGATGGATCACATAGAGTATCCAGCTGATGTGATAATAAAAAAAGGCGATGATCTGCGGAACCACACGGTGCCGGATGAAGCTTTCCTTGATCCCTTTTTTATGCACCAATTCTTCCAAAATTAGTAAATGCCATTGTTCGTTGTCCTGTTGATCACGGGATTCTTTCACAAATTCGAAGATGCGACGTGCGAAATGGGGTTCCCGGTAGGTATGTGTAATGGCCACATAGGCCACACTTTCCCATGCCTGGTAGGGGACGCGTGCAATCACCTCCAGCACCTTAAATTTGGAGAGCGAGCGCTCTTTGCCATAAATCACATCCATCGTCCAAAAAAGAAGCCGGGACAAGAGGCCGTATTTCAGTTGTTCACTGCTGAGAGTTTTTTCCTGTTCCGCAATAAAATTCATTTATCTGTGCTGCCCTTTCAGATCATCAATATCATTTGAGCGACGATCATCGCCCACACTGTACAAGTAAGTTGAATTCTGCTTTTTTCAAGGGGCGGCACACCGGAAGGAAATATACCCTTTGAAGGGGAGACGAAGAAATAGGGTTGATTCAAATGGGATTTAGAACACGAACTTGGTAGAATGTCGTTTTAAAGTTTTCTTTGATATTATTCGAATAAACGGTCAGCAGAAAATTACAAGTTCATGCCAGCAGAAACGGAGCCTGTAAAATAAATTGTGTGATTGTTCATAAAAACCTACTCTAGAAGGAATTTGGGAAAAGGAGGTGAACAGGATGAAAAATGAAGAGAAATTGCAAGAGCAGGCAAAGAATTAGCCTTAGGTTTGAAGAGCGAGCAAGACCTGTCGTTCTGAGTCGTGCCTTATTAAAACTCTCCGTCGAAGCTGAGCTCGGGTCTGAGATGGAAGAGCACTTAGGCGATGAACCTCATGCCGCATCAGGTCGAAACTCAGGAACAGCCGTAACGGCCAATCCAAAAAGACCCTCAAGGGGGCTTTGGTGAAGTAGAAATATCGACCCCTCGGGACAGAAAGAGTTCTTTTGAGCCCAACTCGTTAAAAAAGGACAAACCCGCGTGACCGAATTTGACGCGCAGATTCTGGTTCTCTACGCCCGAGGCATGACCACCCGATACATCGCCGGATGTACAGTGCGGATGTTTCACACAGCCTCATTTCTCGTGTGACCGATGCCGTCATTGACGAAGTGCACACATGGCAGGAAAGTCAAAGTCCCTTAGATGCGCTCTACCTGGACGGCATCGTCGTCAAAGTCCATCAAGACAAACGCGTCATCAACAAAACCATTTACATCGCATTAGGCATCAATTCAGAAGGCCAGAAGACCCTTTTGGGGCTTTGGTTCGCTGAAAATGAAGGGGCAAAGTTCTGGCTTTCCGTGCTGAGCGAATTAAAAAATCGAGTCCTCAAAAACATCTTCATCGCCTGTGTGGATAGATTGACCGGGTTTCCAGATGCCATCCAAACCGTTTATCCTTAAGCAAAAGTACAACTTTGCATCGTCCACATGGTTCGAAACAGCTTGAAATATGTCGCAGCAAAACACATGAAAGAAGTCGCAGGAGACCTCAAAAACATCTATCAATTTTTAACTGTAAATGCGGCCGAAAGAGCGCTTACAGACTTTGCTAAAAAGTGGGACACGAACTATCCTGCGATCAGTCAATCATGGCGCAGTCACTGGGAACATCTCATCACCATTTTTGACTACCCCGATGAAATTAGAAACGTGATTTACACGACCAACGCAATAGAATTGCTCAACAGCGTGATCAGAAAGGCCATCAGAAACCGGAAGATCTTTTCCCACGATGACTCGGCGATGAAGATTGTTTATCTTGCCGTCATCCGGGCATCTGAGAAATTGGGCAATGCCCATTCGAAATTGGAAACCTGTTCTCAATCGATTTGGTATAGAATTCGAGGACAGATTCCAAGTAACCTGCACATCAGTTACACAAAATTTTTACAGGCTCTCCTTGTTTATGAAAATGACTGTGAAAGACGGACGTTCCCCCAGAGAACACCCCTTAGAAGATATTTTACGCGATGATTAATGGCAGAAAAGATTTAAATAATGATGGCGTTTACTCAGAAATAAAGCACAGATTGGAATAAAAGTGGGATACAAAAGAAGGGTGAGAAGCTACCGCGTTAGGGTTTAGTTCGACACCTCGTTATATTGAATTTCGAAAAAAAAGCGCCCTTTCAAACCGATGAAAGGGCGCTTTAGATGATTTTTTAAAAGCCTTGAATTATTCAGCGGCTCTTGGTTTTAAAACAATAAAAAACGCACGACCTTCACGTGTAACACGCATTAAAATGGTCTCGGTTTCTTTTGTTTCTTTCATGACTTTACTAAAATCCTTCTGTGTCTTTATTTTTTGACGATTGACTTCTTTGATGAGATCGCCCGTTTTTAGACCTTCCTTTGCCGCGACGCTGTCTTCTTCAACTTCTGTGATCAGTGCGCCTTCGTCTCCTTCTTTCAATTTATATTGAAGGGCGAGTTCGTCGGTAATGTCTCCAACTGAGAGTCCGAGAAACTTATTTTTTTCTCGAGGAATTGACGCAGTCACGGCCTCATCTTTTCGTTCAACCAATTCGATGACAAGTTTGACGTGTTCCCCGTCTCGCAGAACCCCGATGTTAATTTTGTCGCCTGGAATATAACCTGCAATGACCCGGGCCAATGTATTGGGGGTGTCGACTTCTTTTTCATTGACGGAAAGAATGATATCCCCAGGTTGAATGCCTCCTTTGGATGCAGGATCTCCTTCAAAAACTTCATTGATGAGTACGCCGTTCCCTTCCTTTACGCCAAACTTTTGGGCCAGTTCTTCGGTCAAAGGCTGAATGCCCACACCAAGCCAACCTCGACTGACGCGGCCGCTGGCTCTCAATTGTGTTGTGACGGACTGAACCATGTTAGAAGGAATGGCAAAACCGATTCCCTGGGCGAAGTTAATAATGGCTGTGTTAATTCCAACAACTTCTCCACGAATATTGAAGAGAGGACCCCCAGAATTTCCAGGATTAATAGAGGCATCCGTTTGAATAAAATCTTCGTATCGGGAAAGGTTCACATTTTCTCTCCCCAAAGCACTGATGACACCCACTGTGACCGTACGATCTAAGCCGAAAGGATTTCCAACAGCAATGACCCACTGTCCAACTTTTACTTTTGCGGAATCCCCCAGTTTAACAGAAGGAAGGTCGTGATCGGCTTCAATTTTAACAAGGGCAAGATCGGTATCAGGATCTTTTCCAATAACCGTTCCTTTGAATTTTGTTTGATCTGAAAGGCGAACCTCTACAACTAAGGCACTACCCACCACGTGATTATTCGTGACAATATAGCCTGTTTTGTCGATGATGACCCCTGAACCGGAACCGGGTGGTGCTTCGCGGGGTGCGCCACGGGGTTTCTTAGGGGTGGGAGCAGGTGGGCCAGATGTTGTCGGAGAGATATTGACAACGGCTGGTTTTACTTTTTCGGCGATATCAATAAATGTAGACTGAAAAAGTTCTATCAGTTCATAGCCTTTTTCAGAATCACCGGCTTTTACCTCCATCTGCATTGCAGGAAGTAAGAGCATCGTTATTATAACTAATTTGGAGATAATACACTTGGTTCGACTCAACATAACCACTCCCTTCATCAATAAAAGAAACCACTCACTTATGCAGTATGCTTTTAAGTATAAACAACTCACGGATATTTTACAACAAAACTCAGTGGTGCTTATCTTGAATAAAAATTCCTTTTTTATAGTCGATTTGAAGGATAAATCTGAAAATTATGACTCTAAAATCCTGAAAACGTGATGCTTATCATGGAGGTAAAATCTGGGCTTGCTCAGGTTTGACAGGTATTCTGTTATTCGATAGACTCCGAAGTCAATTGGGACCAAAATCCTTCTGCAACATTTTATTTAGGAATACATGATATGCAGTCCCAGCATCAAAAAGTCATTAAAATTGCCGGCGCAGGTCCTGCCGGACTCACTGCTGCGATTTCTTTGGCGAAAGCGGGGCATCCCGTCGAATTGTTCGAAGCACGTGATCGGGTGGGTGGGCGTTTTATTGGTGATTTTCAAGTCATCGAAAATGCGAGTTTTCATGAAGATGTTGTTGAAATGCTGGGTAAAATGGGGATCAAAACCAATTTTTTCTTTCAGCCCGTTTCACAAGCTGTTTTCTACGATCATCGCCTTCGGCCTCAGTTAGTTCAAAGTCAGAAACCTTTTGGGTATTTTATCCTTAGAGGTTCTGAGAGTGAAAGTCTGGATGAGGGTTTGCTTGCGCAAGCGCTCGATGCGGGCGCTAAAATTCATTATGGCCGCCGTGTGCACAAGTCAGAAGTTGACCTGGTGGCAACGGGGCCGGCCGTTGCTGATGGTTTGGCCAAGGAAATGACGTTTTCAACCAACTTACCCGATACAGTCTCAGTGCTTTTTGATATGGATGTTTCCCCTGGCGGTTACAGCTATCTGTTTGTTCTGGAAGGACGTGCTACTTTCGGTTGCGCAATCACACGTGATTTTGACGGACTCAAGACCTATTTTGATTTTGCGCTTGAACGCTTCCAAAGCATAAGCCCTTTTGTGATAGAGGCCCCTAAATATGGATACTCCTATATGAATTTCTGTCTGAAAACCTCTGCAACTGATCATCAGCAATTATTTATTGGCGAGGCGGGCGGATTTCAGGATTATCTTTTTGGTCTTGGAATTCGTTATGCGATGAAAACCGGTTATGTCGCGGCGAACAGCATTCTCAAAAATAAAAATTATGATGATCTTTGGAAACAGGAAGTCGGACAAGGCCAGGAGACAGGTTTGGTGAATCGTTACCTTTACGAAATGGGCGGAAATTGGGGACTCTCATCCTTTGTAAAAAGGGCGGGCCGGGGTGATTTGCAGACATATCTTGGAAAATGGCATAAACCGGCGCCCTGGAAGCAATTTCTATTACCCTGGGTTAAGCGGTTCTGGAAAACGGAGTCCCGTTGTTTTCATCGACTGCCCGAACATTGGTGCCGCGAAAAACCGGCTGCCTCTTCTCAAGTGGTTTTAGGTCAACTGAAAGAAGAGAATGACCCTTCTAAAATCAAGGCTGTAAAATGAATGAATCCCTGACAGAAGCCTATGCCTATTGTAAAAAACTCACGGAAAGCAGCGGGCCGCACTTTTCGGTCGGATTTCGCTTTTTACCTCCTGAGAAACAACAAGCTATTTTTGCTGTGTATGCCTTTTGCCGTTATGCTGACGATATTGTGGATGAAAAGCAGGATCAGCCGATTGAAACCCTACTTCAATCCTGGGAAGCAGAGCTCGAAGCCTGTTATCGACAGGAGCCCACTCATCTCATCACCCGTGCACTCGCGGATGCCATTCAACATTACCCAATCCCGAAAGAAGGATTTTTAGGCCTGATTGCCGGATGCCGGATGGATCTTGAGGTGAATCGCTATCACACTTTTAAGGATCTCATGGTCTATGCGGATCTGGTTGCCACGACGATTCGGGATCTTTCCTTGCCGATCTTCGGGTATACAGATCCAAAAGGGATCGCATTGGGCCGATCCCTTTCAACAGCCCTGCAACTAACGAACATTGTCCGGGATGTCGGCGAGGATCTCGACCGGGGGAGGATTTATCTTCCTTTAGCAGAAATCGAAGCAGCGGGCTATTCTGAAGAAGCGCTCTTAAAACGGGAAAAAAGTGAGGCCTTCTTAAAGCTGATGACCTTTCAATGTACGCGGATTCGTGATTTTTTTAATGAGGCAAAAAGCTTGATTCCTCTGGTGCAGCCTGATTCTCGCACGGCGGTTTCATTGATGCGGAATGTGTATGTGGCGATTATTGATCGAATTGAGAAAAACCCCTTTGCCGTGCTGGATTCTCAAATTCGACTTTCCCTGGCAGAGCGTGGAAAGGTTGTCGCGCAAACGCTCCTCGAAAACAGATAGGGCCCGCATTTACCTATTTCTCTTCGTTTAAAGCGGGACTTTCCCGCCTTGTTTTGATCGCACTCAATCGTGCCCTATAAAAAAGAGGGGCATCGAATGAACGATGCCCCTCAGATAAAAAACCTATTCTTACAGGTATTATTGTTTGAAAAGCACAAGATTGTTCAGATAAGCCAGGAGATCTTTTTGAGCATGGGTCGGAAGGTTCAGGAATTTTCCTCTGGAATTGCTCGCTTCTCCGCCATGTTCCAGAATGGCCTCTGTCAGGGTTGTGGCCCTTCCGTCATGAAGATAAGGCGCTGTAGAACCCACACCCCACAGGTTTTCAGTCAAAAATACTGAAGACCCATTGCCTGCCTCGTCAATCGATTCCGCCAAACCGGGTCCCATATCATGCCATTTTAAATCACCGAAGAGTCGAATGATGGCGCGGCCATTGTTATCGGTTTCAAAGTTGCCCAAATGGAAAATCACATTGCCAGCGGTATCTGTGATGATGTTGTCGGGCAGATCCTGGGTCAGATCAAATGTAACCGCCAGACTCGGGTCCACGCCACGTGCAACCGGGTCTTGTCCTGCGGGAAAGACAAGATCCCGATAGTTCGGGTTTTGGCTCGGCTCACTGAAGACGGGATTTATAACCTTCAACTGGGATGTGTGGCAGGTGTTGCATTTTGCCTGTTGGAATCTTTGTTCTCCATTGTTTATTGCATCCAGTTCGCCTTGGGTCAAGGGTGCAATGAGTCCAAGCGCGGCAAGCTCAACGCGGGTAGTCGGGCGCGGTTGAGCGGCATTGTAAATGGCCATAGCCGTTTGGTCTCCGACGGTCATTTCATCAACGACACCATCAAAATCTCCATCCACCCCGTCACCGGTAATTTCCACAGGCTGCATACCCAGTTCATTGTGGGATGCCCCGCGATTAAAATCACGGACTGTTGCGACTGAGCCCTTCCATTGATAAGGGCGCACAATGAGGTCTTCTGAAACGTCTTCCACTTTGGAGGTATCGAGTACCCCGTTTTTGTCGGCTGAAATTTCACCGAAGCTCACGCCTTTGGCGATCAGCGCGGCACTGATCTTTTTTTCCTGGGCGATTGCCGTGTTCACGACATCTTCACGGATGGTATGAAGTTTTTCGGTCATTTCTTCAGCGAGTTTTTGTAGGGCGCCCAGACCAAAAAGGTGAGGTGCATTCCGGCTGATAAAAAAGCCGGGGCTGCCGCTGTGCTGGGGATCTCTTACTGCATTTCCGGCGGTAGGTCCGGCTCCATCACTAAAGGGTCGTACATGACAATCATTACAGGATTCTGCATTGGGTCCTGTGGCGCGTGCAGGTATATGTTGCGCCCATTCCCCAAAGCCGTTCAGGTCGGCACGAGGGACACGGCTGAAACGCTGACCGTTTCCAACATTGGCACCCACACCATCCAGGGCATTAAATTGTGTCTCAAAAAGTTCATCTCCGAGGTGAAAGGCTTCGAGGAAGGCTGCCTCATGCTGGCCGTTTTGCACGAGGTTTTTCAGTACGAGCTGATCAACATGTTCAGCTTTTGGCTGGTGAAGTGTGCCGACGAGACTCAGATCTGTGTCAATGGCCATTGCGGGCATAGTACTGATGAAGACGAGCGAAAGTGGTAATCCAAAGTGTGCTACCCAGGGATGATGCGTCGTAGTGCCTTTTTTTTCATATTTTGTCCTCTCTAGAATGGTTGACAATCAATATGGTGAATATGAGTGATCTGCCTGCTTAAGGTGTTATGAGTCAGCCACAAATCCCCCCTTATTTAAAGCTGATACAGTTGATCAATTCAATTTGGTGCCAAGTAAGGTGTTTTTTCAGGATGTAAATAGATGAGTTGAACGCAAAGATTTCATTCTCAACGGTTCAAATATAACAAGGATGTCTTATTTGTCAAAAATATGGATTATTTGTTATTTTAAATGGAAAAAGGGGGGGGGCTTTAAGGTTTCTGAGCGTCTTGATCGTGGGTATTCAGATGGGCATGATCACGATATTTTACCTGTAGTCCTTTTAGAAAATTGCGCAAAATCTGGTCTTTGCACTCACGGTAGTGCTTGTGACCTGGTTTTCGAAAAAACGCACTGAGTTCGGGTTTGCTCATCCGTAAATTGGCCAAGGTCATGATTTCCAGGACATCTTCCGCTTTCAGATTTAATGCGATTTTTAATTTAGTGAAGATGATATTGTTTGTTAAACGCTTCTCAGGCACAGGCGCTGGGCCTTCTTTTTTACCGCGTTTATGGTGAATGAAACCATTGAGGAAGGTTGCAAGCAGGACGTCACTGCATTTTTGATAGGCTGGGTCATCCTCTTTTTTCAAAAAATCGCTAATCTGAGCTCGTGTGGCCTCATAATTCGCCAAACGAAAGATCGTCATCATCGTCGAATCATCAAAGTCAAAAATATAGCGGGCACGGCGTAATATGTCGTTATTGATCATCAGTGAATCCTGCTTTCATTTGTTCTGTTTTTCCAATGAAGGATAGAAAATACCTCATTCAGTTTCTGGATAGTAAAGAATTGGCTTGCAGATAGCAATGTATTCGTTGTGCCTTGCTTCTTGAACCTGTTTTGTTTTCTCACCCCATATCTTGTGTTTCAAAAATGGTCACCACAATGCACAATATAAGTGCATTGTGGTGACGGCCTTGTCCTGGCAGTTTGATCCGTCAAGATAAACCGCTTATCCACAGGATATCCTTTTCTGTTGTGGGTAACGCACAAGTTTCGGCGTCTTTCAAAAAGCATCTGTCTGTATTCATCTAAGCAGACACTTCCAATCCTTTGTTTTGATGTTTAAAAGTGGAGCTGACCCGCGCGGCCGTGCAAGATTTAGATGAGCTGTTAGACTTGCAATAATTTCTATCAGGATGCGTCAATGCAAAAAATCAATGTTTCAGCTCAGGTGCAAGATGCAAAAAGCGCTTTTTCAAACAAGCCTTCTCTTTCTCTAAGAATAGGGGAGGTCCTTGATGGAAAGGTCTTACAGGTTCTTTCTTCCAAAATGGTCATGATTCAATTTAAAAATCAGGTGATTGAAGCGAGAACAGAAATGCCGCTTAAGGTAGGGGCGCTTGCGCGTTTTGAAGTGTTATCGACGGAGGGAGAAATTCGCTTGAAACGACTTCCGTCTCCCAGCAAAGCGGAAGCAGTGATGGCGAAGGCACTTCAAAATCTACAAGGCAGTGCGCGGAGTCATTCAGAAATTTATCGGGCATTTTCGCAATTGAAAAATCTGCCAGAGGCCATTCTATCGATGCTTCCAGACTTCTCGATTTTAAATCATCTGACACAAGGACCAGGTCTTTTATCGGGTGAAACATTACGCGCTTTACTCGAAGCCTCTGGTCTGACCTTTGAAAATAAATTGAAAAAATACATTCTAAATGCTGATCCTGACATGACGGATGAGGTTGATTTGCAAAAGACCTTTTCGAGTATGCTTCAGAGCGATTTAAAAGGAACCTTGCTCAAGATGAAAAGCCAACTCAAAGAACAGGTCTTGCTTGATGTCTTGACGCAGCACAAGGTGAAGCCCTCTGTTTTAAATGAAGCGATAGAGACACTGCTTTTTGAAATTGGCACACAACAACTGCAATCAAAGTTAAACCACAGCCGTCAATTTTTTATTCCTTTTCTCTGGGAGGGTTTAAAGGATGGGAAACTGGTTTTTAGAAAATCCGGGGGAGAGTGTGCTTTAGGGCAGAGAAAAAAACCTGATTCCTGTGTGATTCATCTCGAACTCGAAAAAGCCGGAAAAATAAGGACGCAGGTTCAGTTAATCTCTGGGCAGTTTCATATTGATTTTGTCGCTGACAATGCTCAATTGACCAGACTGCTTCATGAGGGCTCGGAAACACTGAGGGCGCAATTTAAGAAAGCAGGTTTGAAGTGGGGCGATATGAGTGTGCGTCATCAAAAAAACATCGATTTTGATCGGCCTGTGAAGGAAGGCATTGACACTCAAGCATGAACGAAAAACAAAAAAAGGCCTTGGCGCTTGAATACAAACATGGGTTTGATGCGGCCCCCCGTGTTTTAGCAAAGGGGACGGGTCATATTGCAGAAGAAATACTTGCCATCGCCCGCAGAGAAGGCATTGCGATTCATGAAGACAAGGACATGATCGAAATCATGTCTACGCTGGATTTGAACGACTATATTCCCCCTGAGCTCTATCGGGCCGTGGCAGAAGTGTTGGTTTTTATCTATGCGGCCAAGGGCCGACGATAAGAGTAAAGCCTCATGTTTTTATCATATTTCCATAAAAACCTGACCTCCGGCATGGCTTGTTTTGAAACCTGTCCCCAGGAACATTCAGCGGTTTTCTATTCTAGAAAAACGCGGTCAGTCCCAATTCTTAAGGCGCTTGAGTAGAAAGGGTTTTGTAGGCCAAGGCCCAAAGGGCTATGATGTCTCAAGGGTTTTCGGGGACGGGGCGTGTACTTTGTATAAAACAGCGTATTGGATCGTGGTGTTGATGTGTTCTTTTTTCATGCTTCTTCCTTCTGTGAAGGCGGAGCGTATTGAGCATGAGGACCTCATTGTTGAATTTGACCCACCTTTACAGAAAGCAGTCGAAGAGGTTATCGCAATCTATCCAGAACTCAAAATGGCCCTTGAACGTGTTTTTGAATGGCCTTTGGATTTTAAACCGAAAATCATCCTCACCCTTCGCCGTGAAGACTTCCCACACTTGTCGGCGAGCCCCTTGGTTTTGGCTTATGCCCAGCCTCAAAATAATCTGATCGTGATGGATTATTCAAAAATGACAACCGATCCCTTTACATTCAAAGCGACCTTAAAACATGAGTTAAGCCATCTCTTGCTTCATCACCATATCAAGGAGGAGTATCTGCCCAAGTGGCTTGATGAAGGATTGGCGCAATGGGTAAGTGGGGGGATCTCAGAGATTCTCATGGGTGGCAAGGGCATTGCGCTTAAACAGGCCGATCTCAGGGGAGACCTCATTCCCTTAACGTCTTTGGTGCAGACCTTTCCAAGCGTAGAAAAAGCGCGTTTACTTGCTTACGCAGAGTCTAAAAGCGTGGTCGAATTCATCGATACCGCATTTGGAAGCGGCGGCATCCGGGCGATATTGGCACATCTGAAAGCAGGTGAAGACATTGATGCGGCCCTTCAAAAAGGGCTTTCCATTTCAATGGAGACCCTTGAAGCACGGTGGCGGGCCGATCTCGGTGACCAGATTACCTGGTTTGCCTATTTTGGCGACAACCTTGTCTTAATTCTTTTTTCATTTGGGGGCTTGCTGACGATCTATGGGTTTATCCATTTGCTCATTCGGAAAAAGCGATATCGGGAAAAAGAAGAGGAAGAGGAAATTTTAAAAAAACTGTTTGAAAATTTTCATGACCATAAGAATAAACGGCCATAAATCTGGAGGCAATCAAAGCAAAAACCACATGGGATACAAAGGTCTGAAGCGTGGGCGAATTTTGAGGGGGATGGACGGTTTCGGGGCGGCATGGGATCCGATGGTCTTTTGGGCTGCCCGAACATTTTCATTTGGAACCGTATGAAATTGATGGAGGGTACGACCCTTTATCTTTTTCTTTAAATCTTTGTCTCTCGTTGTGAGACAATACGATTCATCGGCACTAAAGTTGTTCCAGGTTAAGGAGTAAATGGCCCGAAAACATTTAAAATATACGCCGCCATCGCAGGGAAAACGGTTTTTTTACGACCTCTTTATTTTTATTGGAGGCATCGAAGCGACCTTGTCTCTGGTTTTTCTGGGGCTGAAGCTCAACGAATTGTTGTTGGGCAGACGCGTTTCAGAAGCACCCTTGTTTGCGCTTTGGGTTTTTAACATGGTCTTGTATGTGATAGAGGGTGTGATCCTTTTTATCCTCTTTCAGTTGATACTGCTTGGCCTGCGGAAGGTGTGGCCTCGATTGAATGCTTCGGATCTTGCTCTTGCGATCTTTTTTCCCTTTTTGGGAATCTTGAGTGATCTTTTTATTTTCTCACCCCAACGCAATTTTATGAACTGGCTTCAGCCTCCCTTCACAACGGTTCCAGCGATGATCGTTTCTCTGGCGCTTGTTTTTGGTATGGCTTATTTTTCGCAATTAGAGTCAGAAGCGATGTGAAAAGAGGACATCGGGCTTCATAACAGCGCCCGATGGCTCCCTCGCGGTCACGGGTATTCGCACCTTCTGTTTTTCATTATCCCATTCGAGGGGCCTGCATTTTGTCGCCTTATATTTTTTACGTGCTTAACAAAAGAATAGGACCTGCTTTGTGTCATTAAAACCGACGATTTATAAAATGAAAATTGCCCTCTCTAATATCAACCGGGCCTATTATGACACGCTTAACTTTACAATTGCCCAGCACCCTTCTGAAACACCAGAGCGCATGATGGTGCGTGTGCTGGCCTTTTGTTTGAATTCCCAGGAAGACCTTGTTTTTACGAACGGACTGAGCGCTGTGGACGAACCCGATATTTGGGCGCGCACCCTGGACGATCAAATTTCATTATGGATTGATGTGGGGGAGCCCAGTCTTGAACGCATCAAAAAGGCCGTGCGGCTTTCGCCCGTCGTGAAGATCTATAGTTTTAATTCAAAGTCGGACAAATGGTGGACAGAAGGCAGCAGAAAGTTCAAAGCCCTGAAGGCGTCAATTATTCAGTTTCAGTGGGAGAGTATCGAAAGAATGGCGGAGCTGGTGGCGCGTCGCATGGATCTTTCTGTCACCATCACAGACGGCATGGCCTATGTCGCCACTGACTCAGACGAATGTGAGGTCTTTTGGTCGATCCTGCAAGGTGAGTAGCGTCTGAATCTTATTCTAACTTAATGCTTTCGCAAATATTTTTCAAAATTTCACTCTGTATTTTTAGATTTGAACCAAGCATTCTTTAAAAAAGATACTTCAAAAAAGGCAAATCCACTCGGCTGTTTTTTATCATCCCTTTAAGAACATATGGACTCCTTGCTAGAATAAGCGCCATAGACGCCAAAGCGAAATAATAAAACGATTTAACCGTTTCCCCTGGGTTTTTGGGATGGTACTTCTTAAGATAAATCCCCATTTTTTAAAAAGACAAGAGATTGTCGTTTGTAAGCTCGCCATCAATACTCGCGACAATGTATAAACACCTCTGAAAAATAAAAAGGAGAGATTCTGAAACGAATCTCTCCTTTTTATTTAATCCACAATTTTTTGGGTTCGATTTAAATTATTCGAGAATGGGGCAACTACGCCTTCTTTTCTTTTTTCAACTTTCGTTTTTCCTTTAAATTAAGCTTGGGTTTCGTCTTTGGTTCCTTTTTCCCTTTGTCTTTTTTCCCTTTTTCGCCCATATCTGTTTCTCCTTGTTTGAATGTTTGTGTGTCCGTGAAATCGTCTTTTTTTTCTAGATATGAGGGTGTGCCATTCAATCCAGGGCTGGCACGGTCAATGCCTGGCGATAAATGGCCTTTTTTTCACTGTATTACCCGATACTCTTCTCTCAAGGCTTTTCTTGACGCCCTGTCTACAAGGGTGAACATCTGATCAATCTGATCTTTTTGAGTCGAGACCTGATGTCCATTCACTTTAATAAATTCACAATTTAAGTCATCGGTCATTCTATAAAATTCCTGATACAATTCATAGAGGTGAAGGGGCTTATTTTTCTTTGAGCGATACTCACTTGCTTCAAGCCGATCACGTCTTTCTTGCAAACCCATGATGTTTTGAGAGTCTGTATACACCGTTAGCCGATTTCCCCGGCATTGAATGTCCTCCAGCGCCCATAATAAAGTCTGCAATTCCAGCTTTGATGAAGACGTTTCTTCAAACCGCTTCACTTGCACGTGCTGCTTCAAGACATCCACAGAAGGATGCGCTTCGGGCACAATGAGGTAAGCGCCATATCCAATATGCGTTTGCGTATTGACGCTGCCGTCTGTGAATACGCTTAGTGGAGGCACTTAATGACGTCTGGAATGATAAGGGGGCATGTGATGGTTGAAAAAAGGGGACTTGAAGGCTCGGATTCAGGGTTTGAACCTAATCGCTGAAATCCAAATGATTTTTTGCGCTTAGGTGTTTTAAAAACCATTTCCCCCATCAGGCAATGAGATGAGATCATCCGCTCAGGATGACGCCGGAAATTGAAGCGCCACCCTGAGCGAATACGTGTTTGGTGTTTATTTCTTATGTTCCATGACTTTAATCCAGTTTGCATGGCCTTTGCTGGTCACATCGGCCGAAACCATGGCACCCACTTTGATCTCGCCTTCTTTTTTTGTGCCTGCGGGATCAACGTGAACGGTCTTCTCTCCGTCACTTGTTTTGATAGTCACCATGGCGCCTTTGATTTTGGTGATTTCACCCATGGTGTTCCCTGATCCTGCAATGGCGATTCCTGTAAATAACAAGACTGCTGCAATCATCCCTACGATCTTTCTTTTCATGTACGACCTCCCTGTTTTGCTGACGAAACCCTCAAGTACCGAAATATTGTTGATCCTCATTCGGCCCTCCGATTCATCGAAGGGGGCCACGCCTATGTTGAACTGACTATGTCTTCTGTGAAATTTCACCGTGCTTTAAACAATATGACAGACTTTTTTTTGAACTTCGCGGTGTGAGTATAACACTTTTGGTATTTCCAGGGAAAATAAAAAAAAGAAGTGCTTTGGTGCGCCCAGAGGGATTCGAACTCCCGACCCCTTGGTTCGAAGGGAAGAGCTAGTATTTTTTGTAACTGGTTGATTTTAGGTTCACTTCGTTATTTAACTGGTGATGTGTTTTTTTATTGCTTCCCAAAAAATCCAGTGAAAACCCTTCATATTCTTGACAGGGGTTTTATTCAAGTTATCATTTAAAAAATAGACTTTTCTGATCTGAATCGGATTTAAAATTTCACGCTTAAATCTGAAAACAGGAGATTCCCATTGTTTGAAATTCCGCTTGAGACACTCATGACCAAAAAAGTCCGGTGTGTGTCTCCCAAAACAAAGTTGAGAGACCTTGCGCGTCTGATGGCAGCAAATCGTTATTCCTGTTTGGTGGTCACTGAAAAAAAGGTGCCGCTGGGCATTATTACCGAACGAGACCTCGTCAAGGTTCTGGCGGAGTACCCGAATGAGGGGCCGCTCCTTCTGAATGCGGCAGAGCTGATGACGTCGCCGGTCACGACGATGCATAAAAACAGCACCTTGCTGGATGCCATCGCCATCACACGGGTCAGAAAGATAAGGCATCTTCCCGTGGTCAACATTACTGGAAGAATCGCCGGGCTCATCACGCAGTCCGATTTAATACAGGCCTATCTCCATATTCTGGAGGCGCAGCACGAGGTGATTCAGCGCTCTGTGGCCGAACGCACACGAGAATTAAATGATGCCAATGAACACCTTATGGCTTTGTCCCTTGAGGATCCACTATTGCTGATTGGAAACCGTCGGGCGATGGAGGTCGATTTAAAACATGTTCATTATGCCGCATTGAGGAACAAAACGCCCTATTCAGTGCTTTTAATCGATATTGATCATTTCAAGCAGTATAACGACCACTACGGACATGCGAAGGGGGACGATATTCTGAAAAAAGTGATCAACCACATACAGCAATCTCTTCGAAAATCAGACCGGGTCTTTCGTTATGGGGGAGAGGAATTTTTGCTGCTTTTTCCAGATACGATGCTGAAAGATGCACAACAGCTTTCCAATAAACTCATCAAAAACGTCCACGATTTAAAAATCCCGCATCTCAAAAGTCCTTTTAAACGACTCACGATCAGTGGCGGGGTGTGTTATTTTAATCCTGAAAATAACACAAATAAGCCCTGGCAAGAGGTCATCAAGTCTGCGGATCTCGGCCTCTACAAAGCAAAAAAAGGTGGACGTAACCGGGTCGCCATCTCAAAAAAACAGACCCCTCGAAAAAACGCCGCATAGTCGCCCGCCAAACCAAAGGCTTTCTCCTCAGGCCGCTCTTTCCACCCTAAAAACCAGCGAATGCGCAGTGTGTGCATTGACTGGTTTTTAGAAAATCGCGCATGCCAACCTGATACTTTCGAAAAACGTTGAAAATAAAACGCCAAAAGTAGAAAATGGGCGTTCTGTCTGAAAGACGCAAAAGGGAGTCTGACCTTGATCTTTGGAACACCTTTTAAGAAAAATGCGATTCGGGTTTTGCTTTGCGGCGCGGGGGAACTGGGTAAAGAACTGGTGATTGAATTACAGCGCCTTGGCGTTGAGGTGATTGCCGTGGATCGTTATGCCCATGCTCCGGCCATGCAGGTGTCGCATCGCAGCCATGTCATTGATATGCTGGATGGAAAAGCCCTGCGCGAAGTGGTTTTAAAAGAGCAGCCTCACTACATTGTGCCGGAAATCGAGGCCATTGCAACCGCCGAACTTCTTGCGCTGGAGCAGGAAGGGTTTCATGTGGTGCCGACCGCGAGGGCCACGCGTTTGACGATGGATCGTGAAGGTATCCGCCGTTTGGCCGCCGAAACCTTAAACCTGCCCACTTCCGAATATCGTTTTTCAGAAAATGAAACATCCTATCGGCGCGCCGTTTCTGAAATTGGTATGCCCTGTGTGGTAAAGCCCGTCATGAGTTCTTCCGGTAAAGGACAAAGCGTCGTAAAACAAGAGGGTGATATCGACAAAGCCTGGGCCTACGCGCAGCAGGGCGGACGGGCAGGGGCGGGACGTGTGATTGTCGAGGGCTTTATTCCCTTTGATTACGAAATCACCTTGCTCACCGTGAAGGCCGTGGATGGGATTCATTTTTGTGCCCCCATTGGGCATCGGCAGGAAGAGGGCGATTATCGCGAGTCGTGGCAGCCACACGCGATGACACCGAAAGCGCTTGAAAAGGCGCAGGCCATTGCGAAAACCGTGGTCGAAAATCTGGCCGGATTTGGCATTTACGGGGTCGAGCTTTTTATCAAAGAGGAGCAGGTCTATTTTAGCGAAGTGTCGCCCCGGCCGCACGATACGGGCATGGTGACACTCATTTCACAGGATTTGTCCGAATTTGCATTGCATGCGCGTGCGATATTGGGTTTGCCGATTGGCAAGATTCGACAGCTGGGACCCAGCGCCTCAGCCGTCATTCTAGGCGAAGGGAAGGCCACAGAAATCGCATTTGAGGGTCTTTCTGCCGCACTGGCCATCGCCAGCACGCAGATCCGGCTTTTTGGCAAACCTGAAATACAGGGCAGACGGCGATTGGGGGTAGCGCTTGCGGCCTCAACAAGCATCGAAACAGCGGTCAATCAGGCAAAAGCGGCTGCATCAAAAATAAAGATATTACTTTAAGTTTTATTCTGAAAATGAGGTGCATTGATGCAAGCGAAAAATGTCTGGTCTTATATTAAAGTCGGGACGGGCTTCCGTTATTTACAGGAGGCCACACGCGGTCGGCCCCTTCACGGCACCAGCTTTGTCCTGGAAAATATCGAGCGCTTTCTGAGCACGCTGGATGAACTGGAATTTCATGTCACCAGTCGGGCCGCCGACAAACTAAAAAGATTGTATGAGCAGCTTTCTAAAAAAGGGGAACTTGCAGAGCTGACGCAAAATGAAGCGGAAGAGCTTAAGGCGATTGTCAAAGACATTCGAGGCACCTTTGCGGCCGAGGCAAAAGGCATCTATACCTACATCGTCACAGAAAAACGGCTTGGTACAGAAAAACTGCTGAACCATATGGAAGATCTTTTTGCGCCTCAAGTCTTTGCTCAGCTCACGGACGTTGCGCAATATGATTTCAGGGAAGCCGGGCGGTGTATCGCCTTCGAACGCGCAACAGCCGCCGCTTTTCATCTGATGCGCGGTATTGAGTCTATTTTACGGCAATACTACAAAACCATTGTGCAGCCCGAGAAAAAAGACCTTTCCTGGGGAGAGATGGTCTATGAAGTCAAAAAAACAAGAGATCCGAGAACAGACCGAAACACCTTAAAACACCTTGACCACATCCGCTCAGCTTTTCGCAACCCGACATTGCACCCGGAGAAGATTTACGATGTGCAGGAAGCCCAGGATCTCTTTTTTATCGCAATCGACGTCACCAACCGCATGGTCTCAGAAATGAACAGCGAAATCTTACCCACCTGATTTTTCAGTAATTGATCAAATTGGGGATTATGTCATGCGGCGCTTTGAATTAAATACTCCTTGACATCATTCTGACATTCTGAATAGTATGTGCTCGTTATTGTTCCTTTAAACTGGTTCCGAGAAGCCGGAAAGGATGGAAAGCATGGATTGGATGATATGGGAACCTTCTTCGGATATTAAACCGGAAGAAGGTTTTTTTTTTGAGAAGATCAGGTCCATTATCCTAAAAAAACAGTGATCCCTTTATGAAAATTACAATATTAAGTTCAGATGAAATGACAAGGGTCTTGACTCGGATTTCTCATGAAATTCTGGAAAGAAACCGGGGCGCGAAAGGCATTGTCATCGTCGGAATTCAGACCGGAGGCGTTTATTTGGCGCAACGCCTGGCCCGAAGAATTGAAAAAATTGAAGGAACCCTGCCGCCAACGGGCACACTGGATATTACGTTATATCGTGATGATCTCGCAGGGCGACACGCATATCCCGAATTAAAAAAAACGGATCTGCCTTTTGATATGAACGGGAAAAAGGTCGTGCTTGTGGATGATGTGCTTTTTACCGGAAGAACAATACGGGCCGCAATGGATTCATTAATCGATCTGGGCCGCCCCAAGGAAATCCAGCTGGCCGTACTGGTGGATCGTGGTCATCGAGAACTTCCCATCCGGGCCGATTATGTTGGGAAAAATCTGCCAACCGCTTTTCATGAAAAGGTGGATGTTCTGCTTGAAGAAGCGGGGGCGGAGGATCTTGTGATTCTAAACCGCATTCAAAATCCGGACAAATAGACACAGAACAGGATTTCAGTGAGCTCACTAAAAAGAAACGATATTCTTGCGCTCTCCGAGATGGATCGAGAAGAGATTGATCTGATTCTGCAAACGGCAGAATCCTTCAGAGAAGTGTCCACACGGGAAATCAAAAAAGTGCCCGCCCTGCGTGGAAAAACAGTGGTCAATCTTTTTTTTGAACCGAGCACACGCACGCGCACTTCCTTTGAACTGGCGGGAAAACGACTTTCTGCAGATGTGATTAATATTTCCTCCAGCGGGAGCAGTACGGCCAAAGGGGAAACGCTGCTCGATACGGCACGCAATATTGAGGCGATGTCTGCGGATTTTATTATTGTCCGTCATGCTTCTTCCGGCGTACCACATTTTTTGGCACGATCACTTCAAAGCGCAGTCATTAATGCCGGAGACGGGGCGAACGAACACCCGAGTCAGGGATTACTCGACTTATTCACGATTAAAGAAAATAAAGGCACACTTGAAGGATTAAAAGTGGTGATTGTGGGCGATATTCTACACGGGCGTGTCGCGCATTCTGATATTCACGGCCTGAAAAAATACGGGGCAGACATTCATCTTGTCGGGCCGCCGACACTCATACCCAGCGGTATTGAACAATGGGGTGTCAAAGTGCACTACCACCTGGATCAGGCTCTCTCGGGTGCGGATGTCATTATCTTGCTTCGGCTTCAATTAGAACGACAGGGAGGCGGTTATTTCCCGACCCTGCGGGAATATTCACAGCTTTATGGGCTGAACCGCCGCCGACTGGCGCTTGCGAGTTCCGATGTGCTGGTGATGCATCCAGGACCCATCAATCGGGGCGTTGAAGTCACCTCTGAAGTTGCGGACGGGCTTTCTTCTGTTATATTACAGCAAGTTTCCAATGGCGTGGCGGTTCGAATGGCCCTTCTTTTTTTACTCTCTGGAGGAAAGCATGTCTGAGCAGCACAAGGCGATTTTAATACAGGGTGCGCGCATTATCGATCCGGCACACAAGCGGGATGAAGTGGGGGATGTACTCGTCGAAAACGGGGTGATTCGGGAGATTGCCACATCGATTTCCCGGCCTGAAGGATCTTGCCGGATCATCGATGCAAAAGGAAAAGTGCTTACACCGGGACTCATTGACTTGCATTGCCATGTCCGCGAACCGGGCTTTGAGTATAAAGAAACGGTGGCCACCGCGACGGCATCGGCGGCGGCGGGTGGATTTACAAGCATTTGCTGTATGCCGAATACGAATCCGGTGAACGACAACCAATCGGTAACCGAGTTTATTCTCGAAAAGGCAAAAACAGAGGGTGTTGTCCGTGTGCTGCCCATTGGGGCCATTACAAAAGGACAAAAAGGGCAGGAGCTGGCTGAAATAGGGGAGTTGGTGAAAGCGGGCTGTGTCGCGATCTCCGATGATGGTTTACCCGTCATGAACAGCCAAATCATGCGACAGGCCATGTCTTACGCCAAAATTTTTGATGTGCCGGTGATTGATCATTGTGAAGATTTAAATCTGACCAATAACGGAGTGATCTTTGAAGGCAATGTTTCAACCCGCCTGGGACTTCGCGGTATCCCCGCATCCTCCGAAACGGTCATGGTCGCCCGTGATCTCTCCCTGGCCGAATTAACCGGCGCGCGTGTTCATCTGGCCCATATCAGTACGGCAGGCTCGGTGCACCTCATTCGAGAAGCCAAACGGCGCGGGATTGTTGTGACAGCGGAAACCTGCCCACATTATTTTTCGCTTACGGATGAAGCGGTTGGCTGTTTCAACGTTAACGCCAAAATAAAACCACCGCTCGCAGCGGAGCGGGACAGAGTGGAGGTCCTCGCGGGTTTGGCGGATGGCACGATCGACCTGATTGCAACGGATCACGCACCCCATGCCTCGGATGAAAAAGAACAGGCGATGGACTGCGCCCCTTTTGGCATCATCGGTCTTGAAACGGCATTGCCTTTATCCCTTGAACTGGTTGAAAAAGGCGTTCTGACTTTGCCCGAAGTAATTCAAAAACTCACGTCTGAGCCAGCACGTGTGCTGGGGAAAGATATCGGGCACCTGGGCATCGGCGGAATCGCAGATCTGACCCTGATCGACCTGGATGTCGAATGGACAGTTGAAGCGCAGGAGATTATATCCATGAGCAAAAATTCTCCTTTTATCGGTCGCAGCATGAAAGGCCGCGTTCTGTCTGTGATTGTTGGTGGAAAACTCATCGAAAACCCGAGTCTCCAGAAAGCATAACATGAAAAACCAGGCCATTTTATTATTAGAAGACGGCACGCTTTTTAAAGGCAGATCCTTTGGCGCGGAAGGGGAGTCGATTGGGGAGATTGTCTTTAATACCAGCATGACCGGATACCAGGAGGTCCTCTCAGATCCCTCCTACAAAGGCCAGTTGGTTATGATGACCTATCCACTCATTGGCAACACTGGCATCAATTCGGAAGATTTTGAATCAGAAAAACTTTGGCTCGAAGGTTTTATCGTCAAGGAATACACGGGTTTTCCCAGTAACTGGCGTTCTGAAGAAGCACTGGATGTTTTATTGAAACGGCGAGGCATTGTCGCGATGGACCAGATCGATACCCGCGCCCTGACCCGAAAGATTCGGGAGGGGGGCGCAATGCAGGCCATTATTTCGACACAAACAGACGATGTCGAAATAATGCTCAAAAAATTACGCGCTGCACCCTCGCTGATCGGGCAGGACCTTGTTTCCCAAGTGACTTGCTTTGAACCCTATGTCTGGGAAAACGGGAAGAAAGCGGCGCTTTCTTCAGAGATATCATCCCAACACCATGTTGTGGTTTATGATTTTGGCGTAAAACGAAATATTTTAAACATGCTCTGTGCCTTAAAGTGCCGCGTGACCGTCGTTCCGGCCAATACGTCTGCAGAAAAAGTACTCTCGATGAATCCCGATGGCATTCTCTTGTCCAACGGCCCGGGAGACCCCGAAGCAGTGCCCTATGCCATTCACAATACCAAAACCCTGCTGGGGAAAAAACCGATCTTTGGTATTTGCCTCGGTCATCAGATTTTGGGGCTCGCCCTGGGGGCAAAATGCCTTAAAATGAAGTTTGGACATCATGGCGGCAATCAGCCGGTAATGGCAAAGAATACGGGCCGCGTACAGATTACCGCCCAGAATCATGGTTTCGCGATTGACTTGACCGCCATTGAAAAGGATGTTGAGATTACCCACTACAATTTAAATGATCAAAGTGTCGAGGGCTTGCGGCATCGCCATTTACCGGCCTCTTCGGTTCAATATCATCCAGAAGCGGCTCCAGGGCCTCACGATGCGGCCTTCTTTTTTAAAGATTTTGTCGATTCTTTCTCTCGTTAAAGGGGATTTTAAACTATGAAAAAAAAGATGCGGTTTTATCTTTTTATGGGTTTGATTTTTTTTGTTTCGAGCCAAATGTTCGGGTGTTTCTATAATATCTCTCTTCTACCAAAATCCGGTCCCCTTCAGGAAAAGGTGGTGAGCGGCTCAGGTGTGGATAAAATCGCGCTCATTGAAGTCACCGGCTTTATCTCTGAAGAAAAACAGACAGGTTTGATTGAAAAACCGGACATGGTTTCTCGCATAAAGGAGGAACTGGATCTTGCGGCAAAAGATGACACGGTAAAGGCGATCCTTCTGCGTGTGAACAGCCCTGGCGGAACCATTACCGCATCCGACCTGATTTATCATGAGATTCTTCAGTTTAAGAAAAAAACCGGAAAGAAAGTCATTGTGTCTATTTTGGATGTGGGTGCATCGGGCGCGTATTATATTGCAATGGCAGCGGATCAGATAATGGCCCATCCGACAACGGTAACAGGCAGTATCGGCGTAATCATGATGCATGTGAATCTCGAAGGCTTGATGGAAAAAGTCGGCGTTTCTGCGGAGGCGATTAAATCGGGTTCCTTGAAAGATCTCGGCTCGCCCGTCAAGCCGCTTTCTTCCGAAGCGCGCGGCGTGCTTCAAGGTGTGATTGACAACATGTACGATCGTTTTTTAAGCGTGATTGCCACTGGCAGAAAAAATTTAACGCCTGATCAAATCAAAATACTGGCGGACGGACGGATTTATACCGCCTCTGAGGCCCAAGAGTCTGGATTGATCGATTCTATCGGATATCTTGATGATGCGATTGAACTGACAAAGACTGAGGCCGGAATAGGGGAGGCAAAGGTCATTTTCTATACGCGTCAGGAAGGCACAAAAAACAATATTTATTCCCAGGCCTTCCAACAGCCGGAGAAACCCTTTTCGGTGTGGGGCATTAATCCGAAACAATTGCTTCAGGGCGGCTCGGCGCAGTTTTTGTATCTTTGGATGCCATAGAAACCTGAGAATTGGAGCGATAAGGACAGAAAGTGCCTAAAAGAACAGATATTCAAAAGATCTTAATTATCGGACCCGGACCCATTGTCATTGGTCAGGCCTGTGAGTTTGATTACTCCGGAAGCCAGGCCTGCAAGGCGTTGCGTGAAGAAGGCTATCAAGTGGTGTTGGTTAACAGTAATCCCGCAACGATCATGACCGATCCTGATATTGCGGATTGGACCTATATTGAACCACTCACAGTGGCTTCACTTAGAGCGATCATTCGACAGGAACGACCACAGGCCCTTCTTCCTACGATGGGCGGACAAACGGCACTGAATCTTGCGCTAGCCCTCTCTGATGCCGGCGTGCTGAAAGAATTCAATGTCGAGCTCATCGGTGCAAATTATGAGTCCATTAAACGTGCTGAAGATCGGGAGTCTTTTAAACGGGTAATCGAGCAAGCAGGGTTGCAATATACTGAAAGTGCTACTGCAAAAAATATGGATGAAGCCTATGAAATTGTAAAGAAAACTGGCTATCCGGCGATTATTCGACCCTCCTTCACGCTGGGCGGTACGGGCGGCAGCATTGCCTATAATGTCGAAGAGTTTAAAACAGGCGTGCTCGCCGCTCTGGCGAGCAGCCCCTTGCAAGAAGTGCTGATCGAGCAGTCTGTCATTGGATGGAAAGAGTTTGAACTGGAATTGATGCGGGACAAAAATGACAACGTGGTGGTGGTTTGCTCTATCGAAAACCTTGATCCCATGGGCGTGCATACGGGCGATTCCATCACAGTAGCGCCGATTCAAACCCTGACGGACAAAGAGTATCAGGAAATGCGGGATGCGGCGGTTAAAATTATCCGGGGAGTCGGAGTCGATACGGGCGGCTCCAATATTCAGTTTTCGCAGAACCCGGCGAATGGCGATCTTCGCGTGATTGAAATGAATCCCAGGGTTTCACGCAGTTCCGCATTGGCCTCAAAAGCCACCGGGTTTCCCATTGCCAAGATTGCGGCAAAACTTTCAGTCGGCCTAACCCTTGATGAAATCAAAAATGACATTACTTCTGTTACGCCCGCATCTTTTGAACCGACGCTTGATTATATCGTGGTTAAGATTCCGCGATTCGCTTTTGAAAAATTCCCGCATCTTGACCGTACACTTTCCCTTCAAATGAAGTCCGTCGGGGAAGTCATGGCCATTGGCCGAAATTTTAAAGAAGCCTTTCTAAAGGCCTATCGATCGTTAGAGGTCAATCGTCAGGGTTTGGAAGCGAAATATACTCTGGCTCAAGTGGCTGAATTAAAAAAAATGATGGCCCGACCGACATTCAACCAAATTTCGCAAGTGCTTGATGCGATGCGTCTTGGCGTTTCCATTGCCGAAGTTCATCAAATCACAAAAATAGACCCCTGGTTTCTCAATCAGCTTCAAGGCATTCTTGAAGTAGAGTCCGAACTCAAAGAACAGGGGAGTAAGACAGACAGAGACCTGCTTCATCTGGCCAAACGGTCCGGTTTTTCAGATTTGCAAATTGGCAGATTAATCGGATTGTCCGAAAAAGAGGTGACCTCCTGGCGAAAAAAAGAGGGGGTTTATCCCGTTTTTAAACGTGTAGATACCTGCGGTGCAGAGTTTGAAGCCCATACGCCCTATCTGTATTCCACCTATGAAAGTGAATGTGAAGCCCATCCCACGGATCGAAAAAAGGTGATTATTCTGGGGAGCGGGCCCAACCGGATCGGGCAGGGCATTGAGTTTGATTACTGTTGTGTCCATGCATCGCTCGCGTTGAGCGAGATGGATTATGAAAGCATTATGGTCAACTGCAACCCTGAAACAGTCAGTACCGATTATGATACCTCTGACCGGCTTTATTTTGAGCCTCTGACCCTGGAAGACGTGATGCATATTATTGAGGTCGAAAAGCCTCTTGGGGTTGTCGTCCAGTTTGGCGGTCAGACGCCTCTGAAATTGGCCAAAGGTCTGACTGAAAATGGAGTGAAGATTCTAGGCACCTCTCCAGATGCCATTGATCGCGCAGAAGATCGGGAACGCTTTAATATCCTCATCAATAATCTTGGCTTCAAACAGCCCAACAGCGGTCTGGTTCGATCTCTTGCCCAGGCCATAACGGCTTCGGAAAAAATTGGCTATCCGGTCATGGTGCGTCCTTCTTACGTGCTTGGCGGACGGGCAATGGAGATTATTTATGATTCGGCCAGTCTGCAAAACTATATGGAACACGCGCTCAATGCCTCTCCCGATCATCCTATTTTGATTGATGAATATCTCCAGAATGCGATTGAAATTGATGTGGATGCCGTTTCGGATGGGGTGGATGTTTTTGTCGCCGGCATTATGGAACACATTGAAGAAGCGGGTGTGCATTCAGGCGATTCCGCCTGTGCTTTACCACCTTTTTCACTCAATGAAAGCGCTTTAAAAACAATTCGGGAACAGACCATTGCCCTGGCAAAAGAACTCAATGTGGTTGGTCTGATCAATATTCAGTTTGCCGTCAAAAATGACACGGTTTATATTTTGGAAGTGAATCCAAGAGGATCCAGAACCGTGCCCTTTGTGAGTAAAACCATTGGTCAGCCTCTTGCCAAAATTGCGATGAAAGCCGTGTTGGGGGAAATGTTGAAGGATCAGGATATTCATGATCGGCCAATGCGGCATGTCGCGGTCAAGGAAGCGGTCTTCCCTTTTAAGCGTTTCCAAAGCGATTCGATTTTAGGTCCCGAGATGAAATCGACTGGGGAAGTCATGGGGATTGATACTGATTTTGGTGCGGCATTCGCGAAGGCGGAGATTGCTGCGGAAAATGGTTTGCCAGTTTCCGGAAGTGTTTTTGTGAGTGTGAAAGATCAGGATAAAGCGGCAGTTGCCCCAATTGCGAACCGACTCTCTGAAATAGGTTTTAAACTCATCGCAACTTTTGGAACAGCGGATTATCTGCAACGGCTTGGCTTGCCAGTCGATTCTATAAAAAAAGTTCAGGAAGGGCGGCCCAATATTGTGGATGCCTTAAAAAACAAGGAAATTCATCTGGTCATTAACACGGTAGGTGATA
The DNA here is from genome assembly GCA_029261215.1 of Nitrospirota bacterium. GTDB lineage: Bacteria > Nitrospirota > Nitrospiria > SBBL01 > JAADHI01 > JAADHI01. The sequence continues at coordinate 28,462 of JAJDBT010000102.1, forward strand.
AGATGTCTCAATCGGATTCGTATGAAATACGGCATAATGTCCTTCAAAACAGCATCCCGTATTTTACAACCATTGCAGGAGCACGGGCCGCTGTCCGAGGCATTGAAGCCCTTATGAAAGGAGAAGTAACCGTAAAACCACTACAAGACTACCATTCTTAACGCCCAGAGATTTAGATAGTGAGGAGGAGACACCTTGAAAATACCGATGACGAAGAGGGGCCTAATCCAGCTCCAGGAAGAGCTGGATTATCTCAGACGGGTAGAACGCCCCAAAAACATTGCGGATATTGCAGAAGCCCGTGCACACGGAGATCTCTCTGAGAATGCAGAATACAGCGCCGCAAAGGAGAAACAAGGTTTTATTGAAGGCCGAATACAGGAAATTAATGGGAAGTTAGCCAATGCCAATGTCATTGACACCTCTAATCTTTCAACAGAAAAGGTTGTTTTTGGTGCTACTGTCGAGCTGATCGATGTGGACACAGATGAAAAAAAACAATTCCGCATCGTCGGGGTAGACGAAGCAAATGTTAAAAATGGGACAATTTCGGTTCACTCTCCTGTGGCCAAAGCCTTGATCAGTAGAGCCGTCGGAGATTTTGTTGAAGTAAAAACGCCAAGCAAAATGGTTGAATATGAAGTCATCCGAATTTTCTTCGAGGAATAATGCCTGTGGCTGTGGCAAATGCTTCAAAGATTCCCGTGATTACCCTGACAACAGATTTTGGTTTAAGGGATTATTTTGTAGGCGTACTCAAAGGCGTTTTACTTCAAAGCCTTCCTCTTGCGCATGTCATCGATATCACTCATGAAATTGCACCACATGATGTCATCAGCGCTTCCTTTGTTGTTCAGGAAACCTTTCGCTATTTTCCAGAAGGAACCGTCCATCTGGTTGTTGTCGATCCCGGTGTTGGCACCTCACGCAGAAAGCTTGTCGTGACGCTTTGTGGTCAGTATTTTGTCGCTCCGGATAACGGCATTCTCACGATCCTTTTAAAAATGAAGGGGAGTCGTGTTTTTGAAATAGGTTCTAATGCTGATCTAAAATCAGGAGAGAGCCCCACCTTCGCCGCCCGGGATCACTTTGCACCCATTGCCGCGACCCTGGCAAAAGGCATAAAGCCTGGTGACCTGGGAAAGGAAATATTTGACGCCCACCAAATTGATGATTTGACGTGTAAAAAAGCGGGGACACGCATCAGCGGAAAAATTGTTTATTTTGACCGCTTTGGCAATGGCATTACAAATATTACACGGGCAGATTTGGAAGAAGGCTCGAAAACACCGGAAAATATCAAGGTTGAACTTCAGGATAAGCGGTTTATCGTACTCAAGGGCAATTATGCATCTGGAGAAGAAAATGAAGTATTTGCCATAATTAATAGCTCGGGACACATGGAAATATCAAGCAGGAATCGCTCTGCACAACAAATACTTAAGCTTAAGTTGATGGATAATATTATCGTGAATTGATTTATAAGGATTATTTGTATTATGGGATTGTTGTTTGTGTTTTTAACCGTTATTGTCATTATTATTCTAATCGCCCGCATGGCCTCCAAAACACGACCTGAGACAGAAAAAGTTGCATCACAAAAAAAGACAGGGCTCTATACCGTTAAAAAGCTGGAAGGCCCAAGCCCTGATCGGGATCAGGTGATTTTGCTTGAAGCCCTGATTTCTGTTTTAATTCAAAAAAAAGTGATTTCAGAAGAAGAGGTCGCGGCGGAGATTAAATCGATTATAGATAAAAAGGAAGATGTTAAAAAGAAAAAGAATAGATAAATTATTATAATGACTTGAAAATAAAGATCTATTTCCAAAACATGATGTAATCCTGAATATGTTCCTTCGAACATAAAAAAGTCACCTGATCCCGGGTATCCACACTCACATTTCCATAGGCGAGTTGGATTTTATTTTGTTTCTTGACAAAAAAGATCAACATTTTTTCAGGAAGGCACAGTTCTGCAATTGTCTTTCCCGCACCATGAAAACCATCGGGAATGATAATATGTTGAATGACAAAATCAGAGCGGATCAAAAGACGCTCAAAATCATGCAATGTTTCATACGGAGAGACGATACTTTCTGTTGCTTCTAACTGTTTCTGCTTCCCTAATATTTTCTCAATCCATTCTTGTACTTCCTTTTTTTCATATAACTGGCTTAGGGGCACATCAGCCTGCGTATAAATTTCCTCTCCCAATATGGCTTGGGCTTCCTGAATTTCTTTTTCCAAGCCACGGGCATCGAGGTTGAGTTTAATCTTTTGAGTATGCTGATTGACATGATCCGCAATCGAAATCACCGCTTCCTGGGCGCCACTGAGTATCACAATCATATTCCGTTGTAATTGTTTCCAGGTTTCAATCATATTAGTGTCCGATAGTGTATATTATGTAAACTATTTTAAGTCTTTGGGCTGCAGTATAAATTTGTCTGCGTTCCCCGTCTCAAGTTTGTAGGTCCAATACGCATTCAGGTTTTGAAGGTTTTGTTGTTTGTTTCCAAAAAATCCTTCTTCCATCAAGCCCTGAAGGGACTCAGGATACCGATTATACTTTAAATAGTAAAGATCAAGTGCGAAGCGAATAAAGTATCGCTGATTATGTTCCGAAAGAGAGACAAGATCTTCAAAGGATCTGCTGGCCTTCAAAGTGGTCATTTTTAGTGAAGGCATTGAAAAGATGAAAAGCCCGACCACAAGCGTACTGATCAAGACGCCCGCCAAGGCCTTAAGGAGCTTTTCTTTGCTGGCGGAGGAAAATCCTGAGACCGGTTCAAGTGCCTCTTCAGGAATTCTTGCCTCTTTTTTTTCTCTAATGACCTTATTGGCAAGAAGCTCGGTAAGGCCTTGATAAACATAAAAAGCCCCCATTTGCGCCCGGTCAATGATTTCCTGGACAGTCTGTCTCCCGTCGATCTGATTCAGCAGCCAATCCTCCTCTTCGGCTTCTTCATCCTCTATGTTCTCTCCGAGGTCTCCAAAAAAATCTTCTGCAGCCTCTTTTGTGTCTTTTGTTGCTTTTTTTGTATTTGAGGATCTTCCAACAGGATCTGTTTGTTCAAAGACCGACTTTCTCGAAACGATTTTTTTAAGCAGGAGGGGCCATTCGTCAATTTGACGAACCGCTTCCATAAGAATGAATTGTGTATCCAAAGGCTGAACAAGCATTGGATTAAAAGAGATGTCCTTTTGTTCGAATTCATACTCCCCTGCTTTCCAGTCAAAAACTTTAAAAATCGTTTCTTCAGTAAAAAGCCGGTTCAATCGTTTTAATTCTTCGGGAAGAACAAGCTCGAGATCAACCAAAACGGCCTCTAGTGACTTATTTGCATTTTCCTGTTTATAGCGGGAAATAATCAATTGGTCTGCCGAGAGGATATTGGCTTTTGTAAGACAGTCGCCAAGCGTCTTATCGTGATCCCCTTCGTATGCGCGGATGATTTTTCCATCTTTAAAACAAACTGAAAAGGTTTGCTGATCCTTTATTAAATGTAAAAGCCCTTCCTTTTTTTGATGAAAAATCAGCTGGAAAATTTCAGACAGGCCGAACTCTTTAATGGATCCCTTTAAAGCCATTTACGCTGACCTCTTTTGATGACTAAATCAATCAATACGACAAGATAGAGCATAATGAGAAACACGATGGGCAAGACTGATCCGGAACGATGTAAATACCAGGCGGTCGGAGGAATCAGAAGGTCACTGATAAAAATTGAAGAAAGCAGCATGAAAAAAAATGCGAGAAAAAATAAACCCGTTTTTGTCCATCGTATTGCAAGATGACCTCCCCCAGGGAGAATGAAGAGCGGATAGAGCCTGGCAGGAATCCTTTTTACTGCATCTTCAACGATTGTAAAATCACTTTTTTTCCGAACAGTCATAAAACGCATTTCACAAGGTCTGCAAACCTGGTAACTAAACAAACGTCGTGTACATCGATTGCAAATGGCTTTTTTGCAAAAAGCACACTGCGTTCCTGAAATAAAAGATTTGTGAAAAAGGCCTGCAATCAATAATAAAACCACCCAAATGACCGCAATCATCGGGGCCTTATTTAAAGCGATATTTCCAATCAGGCCCTGCCATATTTTTTCGCTCAATTCATTGCGATCTCCCACCTGACTTAAAAGCCGGTTTACAAGGTCTGCCTTTGTAAATCGCTCTTCAATAACTGGAAAGTTGGGATAACGTGCCGATTGCATTGCATATTTTTCGGTCGATTGCGTATTAATCGCGTGTGCTTTTGCAAAGGTGGCTTCCCCTTTTTTAAATAAAAGCATTTCCCGGTAGGCCTGACTCATATTGTAATGTGCCGAGACGAGAGAAGGCGCAACGACAAGTGCCTTTTGATAATATTCAAGGGCCTTGTCATAGTGTTTTGAGTAAAAGGCCAGGTTTCCGAGGTTATTCAAAATCATGGGAGAATCTGGATTTCCTTCAAGGGCCTTTTGATAAAAGCGTGTCGCTTTAACATAATCGCCACCCTGCGCTTCATAAGAAGCCCGAATAAACCACCCCTCCCAGCCTGCATCTTCAAGTTCAAGGGGGGGGGGTGTCCATAAATAATCCGAATGATAGTTTCTCGACATTTCATCGAGAAGCAGAGAGGAATTTGCTGTAAATATGGTGAACACAAAGGGCAAAACCCATGGAATTACCCCCAGACCAAAGATGAATATAAACACCATTGTTTTCTCAAGACGACTATAAAAGCCCCAAAACAGGGCAAAAGCAAAGAACATAAACCAAAGCACAGGAAGTCCAAGCAGTAAAGGTGCGATTAATAGAAGCGTAAAAATCAGTCCCGCAGGAATTGGGTAGACATAGCCCTTTGAGTGTTCAAAGATGTGATGCACCCATATGGGTAGGAAAGCAAAAAGAGAATAAAAAATAAAAGCCAGCATACTTAAGGCAGTGGAAAATAAGAGAAAAAGCAGAAAAGGACTTAAAACAGAGACAAGGAGCAGGAAATCACTGAAAACAAGTTGAACTCCCTTAAGGTAATGAAAAAGAATATTAACCAGATCAAAGGGCCTTGTCTGCCATATAACTTTGGCCATAAAAAATGAAGGGGTGGGTGATAAGGGTGAAATTTTAGAAGCCATCTGGCCTAGTTTTATCGCCTCATCCTCCCTCCCCGACCGTAATGCAGATTCAGCTTGAAACAACAGATAACTTGAAACCCGATCAGAGCGGACGATGCCTTTATCGACAATAAAGTCATTAAAATCTGCATCACGCATTAATTCCTCGAGCAGCACTGTTGTTTTATTGGCTTCAGTTGTTTTATTGGCTTCAGTCGATATTTCAGTGTTTAATACGGCTTCTGATTCTTCCGGCACCTCTGATAAAAGCGCCCTTGTCTCTAGATTTTTCTCGACTGAAACCTCATTTTCGATCACCTGAGCCAGAGCCGTATAGGGCTGTGTATAGAAAAAAACTGCTAAAAAAACAAGGCGGGTAATGCAGATGGATTGGGCTTGAGTGGCGGGCGCTTTTAAATCTTTCCTTCCGTTCCTTCGAGTAATCGACGGATATTTCCCCAATGGCGAAAGTAGATAAGAAAGGTAATCAAACAAGAAAAAATGACAAAATCTGTCCCTAAGTTGAAAAAAAATGTCAGTAGCGGCAGGGCGCCAAAAGCGGTTAATGCGCCAACAGAAGAATATTTTCCAAAAAATACCCCACCTCCCCATAATAATAGTCCGACCAGTGCCACTTGAGGAGCCAGGATGAGGATAACCCCAAAACTACTTGCAACCCCTTTTCCCCCTTTAAATTTTAAAAACACAGAAAAAATGTGCCCTAGTATCGCTGCGAGGCCCACAAGGAGTGTGATGCGATCTCCAAAACCAGATTGCCGCGAAACAATAATCAGGGGAAGTCCCTTGCACAAGTCGAAAAATAAGGTCGCAACTGCGGCTTTTTTACCCGCCACACGAAGCACATTTGTTGCGCCAATATTCCCACTCCCCTTTTTTCTGGGGTCAATCCCTTGAAATAATTTGGTGATGATTAAACCAAAAGGCAAGGACCCAACCAGATAGTTAGCAAGAATCATTCCGAGTTGATCGTTAATTTTTAATCCTCGTTTTTGGAAGGGGTTTTTAAAGTGTTTTTCGGGAGACTGTAATGGAGCAACTTAAAGAAAACATGAGCCGAAGTTGTCAATCTCATTCTGCTTATAATTTTTTTATTCCTGAGTATCTATCCATTTATACTTGTTAAATCAAGTCATTAGATTCGTTTCTCGAAGCTCAATCTCAATTAAAGAAACCGTATTTATTTGATTTCGAGCAAGTTCACGCGTCGTCCAAATTTCACAAAATATTGAAGTGCTGAAAAAACAGCCAAAACCATTGAGAGTAGTAAAAAGAAAATCCCTGCTTGATGGAAGAGTGGGTTTTCAAAATCTATCGTCAGAATAATGACAGAAACCGTCTGAATAAACATTTTGATTTTGCCCGTTGTTTCTGCCGAGATGACAATGCCTTCACTTGAGGCGATGGCACGAAAACCCGTCATTGTAAATTCCCGCCCGATGATGATGATGGCCAGCCATGCGGAAACCCGCCCGACGCCGACCAATAAAATTAAAGCGGAAAGAATGAGCAGTTTGTCTGCGATCGGGTCTAGGAATTTTCCAAATTGCGTGACCTCTGATCGGGCTCTGGCAAGATAACCATCCAAAATATCGGTCAGTGAAGCCACTGAAAAAATCAGGGCGGCAATGATCGAAGAATCGAAGGAATTTTGATAGAACGAAAGGATGTAGAATGGGATCAGGACAACCCTGAAAATCGTCAAAATATTGGGCAGGTTCATGCGTTTTTCCTTGCAGGGACGGTGGTTTCTTCGGGTTTTGTTTTCCATCTCCGATGCATCCAAACCCACTGATCCGGATATTGTTTGACGTGCTCTTCAATCCGTGAGGTAAACATGGCGGTATTGGCCTCAATGTCTTTTTCTTTATGTCCACTTTGAAACAGCCGCATCGGCTTTTCAATGGTGATACGGTGGCGGTCTCCGGGTAATCGTGTTACAAAACACATCATGGTCGCTGCACCACTTCGAAGGGCCAATTGAGCGGCCCCGGCGGGAGTATGTGCTTTTTTATTAAAAAAATTCACAAAAACGCCGTCCACTCTTGTGTCCTGATCAATGAGTAAACCGAGGATCTCCTTGCTCCGTAAAACGTTCAGGATTTTTCTTGAAGACGATGGCGTTCCCCGACTGATGGTTTCTATATTAAATCCAGCCCGGATTTTAATGACGGCCTCATCAATGCGGGGGTCGTACAGGGGGGTGGCAATCACATGGAGGTGATATCCTCTAATAGAAAGGGCTGCCGCCATTAACTCCCAGTTTCCGATATGTCCGGTAATTAGTATCGTCCCTTTACCTGAAGCCTCTGCGGCCTTCAAGTATTCCTCTCCTTCAACCGAGATCAGTTTTTCGAGTCGATCCTTTTTCAGATTTTTGAGGTTGAGAATTTCAATCAATCCTTTGCCCAGGTTGCAGAAATGACGTCTCGCAATGATGCCCAGGGCCTGCTCTGATTTTTCAGCGCCGAAGGCAATGCGAAGTCCTTCATAGGAACGTTTTCTTTCACGCCCCAAGACATAGAAGGAAAGCATCCCCAAAAACCCACCGAAATGAACCGCCAAGCGCCAGGGAAGGAAAGCGGTTAATCCACCAATGCCTTTTAAAAGGAGTAACAAGAAAAATCGGCCAAGCCGTTTAGATCGTTTCATACGCTGCTTTTCTCATTCTGCTGATCTGAATACTTGAACCGTTGCTTCCGCTTTTATGCCGCCCCTTTTTTGAGGAGATCGTGCAGGTGAACAATGCCTTCAACGCGGCCTGCCTCATCCACTGAAATAAGAGAGGTAATTTGGGCTTTTTCCATAATGCCGATGGCCGCAGCGGCCAATGCATCTTTTTTAATCGTTTTTGGATTTCTGTTCATCATCTCTTTTGCGGGCAGTGAAAAAAGTGCTCCTGTGTCTTGTCCGGCCGTTTTAAAGAGACGTCTTAAATCTCCGTCGGTGATGACGCCTACCAAGGCATTCTTTTGATTCAGGACTGTCGTCATTCCGAGTTTTTTAGCCGTCATCTCAAGAAGTACTTCATTCATCGGGGTCTCTTCCAATACCTTCGGGATATCGGAGCCTGCATGCATCACGTCCACCACTTTTAAAAGCAGGTTTCTTCCGAGGGCTCCCCCCGGATGAAAAGAGGCAAAATCCTCCTTTTGAAATCCCTTTTTCTGAAGGAGCGCAACAGCGATGGCGTCCCCCATCGCAAGGGCTGCCGTCGTGCTGGCTGTGGGGGCCAATCCAAGTGGACAGGCCTCTTCATTCACAGAAACATCCAAAACCACATGGGACTGCTTTGCCAAAGTCGATTTTACTTCTCCGGTCAAGGTAATCAATTTGAGGTCAAGCCGTTTCAGGGAAGGCAAAATGCGGAGAATTTCTTCGGTTTCTCCGCTATTTGAAATCATAATGGCAATGTCATTTTTTGAGATCATACCCAAATCGCCATGAATGGCTTCAGAAGGATGCATAAAAAAGGAAGGTGTGCCTGTACTGGCAAATGTCGCACTCATCTTTTTTCCAATCAAACCCGATTTTCCCATCCCGATCACCACCACATGTCCGGTGCACTCAAAACACAACTCGACCGCTTCGGCAAAACGATGGTCCAAAAGTTCGATTAAACGAGAAATGGCCGCCGCTTCGATTTGAAGCACCCGTATCCCCTCTTCTAATATTTTTTTAGACATCAGCCGGTTTTTCGTTTAGGGTGATTTTTGGGATTTCACGGCAAGCGGTAAAGCTGCAATTTGTGCGGCCTTGATAAAACCTTCAAACAAGGGATGCGGCGCTTGCGGTCGTGATTTAAATTCCGGATGAAACTGAACGCCCACAAACCAGGGATGATCCGAAAGTTCAATGATTTCGACCAGCTCCCCGCTCGGAGAAAGACCACTAAACACCAGGCCAGCCTTTTCAAGCTGATCCCGATAGGTGTTATTTACCTCGTAACGATGGCGATGGCGTTCTGAAATTTCAATGGTTTGATACACTTCATATACTTTTGTATCTTTTTTAACATGGCAGGGATAAGCGCCCAGGCGCATCGTTGCCCCTTTATCGCTGAGATGACGTTGTTCCGGCAGCAAATCAATGACAGACTGAATATTATCCGGGAGAAATTCGGAACTGTCCGCTTTTGTTAAACCCGCAACATTACGCGCAAACTCAATGACGGCACACTGCATTCCCAGACAAATACCCAAAAAAGGCACCTTGTTTTCACGTGCATATCGAATGGCCGAAATTTTTCCTTCGATACCGCGCTTCCCAAAACCGCTGGCCACCAAAATCCCGTCTACATCCGACAAGAGGTTATCCACACCCTCTTCTTCAATTTGCTCGCTTTTAATCCAGACCACACTGACCTTGACCCGATTGGCAATGCCGCCGTGCACCAGTGCTTCGGACAGACTTTTGTAAGAATCCTTCAAGTCCACATATTTCCCGATCAGGGCAATTTTAACCTCCCCTTCCGGATGTTCGAATGTTTTAACAATACCTTCCCATTTTTCCAATTGAGGGGGCGGTGTCTGAAGACCCAGCTTTCTAATAATAATTTCATCCAGTTTTTCTTCGCGAAATACCAACGGCAGTTCATAAATGTTTTTTACGTCGCGACCCGTAACGACGGCCTCTATTTCGACACTGCAAAACAATGCGATTTTTCGCTTTAATTCAGGAGGAATAAACCGGTCCGCCCGGCAAAGCAGAATATCAGGCTGAATGCCAATCTCCCGCATTTTATTCACACTGTGCTGGGTCGGTTTTGTTTTGAGCTCATCGGCCGCTTTAATATAAGGAATAAGCGTCAGATGCAGATAAAGCACGTGTTCTTTTCCGAGATCAAAGGGAAATTGGCGAATCGCCTCCAAAAAAGGCAGGCTTTCAATATCGCCCACCGTCCCGCCAATTTCAACAATCACAATATCAACGGGTTTGCCATTCACCTCGGAATCAGAGAGATCCAAAATCGCTTTTTTAATTTCATCCGTAATATGGGGCACCACCTGAACCGTGCCACCCAAATAATCCCCTTTTCGTTCCTTGGAAATGACATTGAAATAAATCTCACCTGAAGTGAAGTTATTTTTTTTGCCCATTGTGGTTGAGGTGTAGCGTTCGTAATGGCCCAGATCCAGGTCTGTTTCAGCTCCGTCATCCGTCACAAAAACTTCCCCATGCTGATAAGGGTTCATTGTCCCCGGATCCACATTGATATACGGGTCCAGTTTTAAAAAAGTAATGGAAAGCCCTCGTGCTTCAAGAAGATTTCCAATGGCGGCAGCTGAAAGACCTTTTCCCAGTGACGAGATGACCCCGCCGGTGATGAAAATGTATTTTGTCTCTTTTGTCACCTTTAAATCTCCCTCAATCTGCTTAATCGTTGTTTATTTATCCGCATCTTCAACACCCTTTATTTTATTTAAAGGCGTTTTGTGCTTGATTTAAAGAACTGGATAATGGATCTGATGAAACTTATAATGCGTTTTTTGATCTGTATCGCGGCGGAAGCAAATGCCTCCTATTTATACCGACTATTTCAGCCGCCGACAAGGATTTTTTCTTAGCCGTTTAGCCCTTCCAGAGAATCATGCACAAAAAAGGAAAACCCCTCGTCTGCCTGACAGAAAAAGAAGCGGACGCTGTACTGATGATGCTCATAAATGTGAGGCCGCAAACAGGGCCCGGGCCTTTTCCAAATCCGCTGCTGTATCCACAGACAGACTTTGATGCTGCTCGACAATCGTCACCCCGATACGTATCCCGTTGGCCAGGGCGCGGAGCTGTTCCAGCTTTTCAGTCTCTTCCAAAAAAGTCTGGGTCAATGAGGATAAACGCAATAAAGCGCTTCGGCTGTAGATATACACCCCAATTTGCACCAGAGCCTTTTCAGGCAAGGCACCCTGCTGCGTGACCGGAATACAGTTTCGGGAAAAATAAAGGGCCATGCCCTGAAGATCCGTCACCACCTTGGCCGTTGTCGGATTTTTCAGGGTTTCTGGATCACTCACCCAATGCGCAAGCGTCGCCATTTCTGATTCAGGATCGGCAAGAAAATCGTCGATCAAGGCATCGACATGCGTGGCATCCAAGAGCACTTCATCGCCCTGAATATTGACAAAACAGGCCCCGTCTTCGACGGTTTTCAGGTAGTCGGCAATGCGTTCCGTCCCGTTCGCGCAATTAACAGAGGTCATCGCCGCCGAATGTCCCGCATTCGTCACGACCTTGAAAATACGTGTGTCATCGGTCAAAACCACAACATCGTGTAATCGTTTGGCCTTTTTAGCCCGTTCGATCACGTGCAGAATCATGGGTTTTCCGCCGATATCACACAACGGTTTCCCCGGCAGACGGGTCGATGCGTAACGGCTGGGAATACAGCCGATGACTTTTTGGCCTTTAACTGAACTTTTTGGCATCTTCGAGAAATTGGGCAATGCCCATGTCTGTCAGCGGATGTTTTTCCATTTGTGTCAGTACCTTGCCCGGAATGGTGAAAATATCCGCACCCAGGAGCGCAGACTCAATCACATGCAGCGGTGAGCGAATGGAAGCGACAATAATTTGGGTATCGATCTCATGATAATTGTCAAAGATCGTCACGATTTCTTCAATCAAGCTCGTTCCTGTCACGGAAATATCATCAAGCCGCCCAACAAAGGGACATACATTGCTCGCCCCGGCCTTTGCCGCCAAAATGGCCTGGCTGGCCGAAAAAATCAAGGTTACATTCGTATCAATGCCTTCATCGGCAAAACGCTTGGTGGCTTTTAAACCCGCGTGACACATCGGAATTTTAACGACGATGTTGTCCGCTATTTTAGAAAGCTCAAGTCCTTCTTTAAAAATGCCTTCTTCATCGAGAGACAAAACCTCGGCATGCACCGGGCCGTCCACAATGCTGCAAATGTCTTTAATCGCCTGATCCATCGACTTTCCGGTTTTGGCAATCAGGGTCGGATTGGTCGTGACCCCGTCGCAAAGCCCCAAGGATAACGCGGATTCGATCTCTGAAATATCTCCACTGTCTACATATATTTTCATTCATTTGCTCCAATAAAATAATCTTCACTTGATTTCAGTTTGTCTTGTGCATTGAGGAGGGCATTGATCATTTCTCTGACCGCGCCGCTGCCCCCCGTTTTTTCAGTGACCCAATCGGCCGCAGCCTTCACGCGGGGCAAGGCATTGTTCGGGGCGATAAAAAGACCGACGTATGGTTTGCAGACCAGGTCCAGAATATCGTCTCCCATGTACAGCACTTCATGTTTTTCCAGGCCCGCATCGGCGATGATGCCCAGTAAAGCGTTTTTTTTGTGGAAATGGCCGCTTTCATAATAATCAAATTCCAGCTCTTTCACCCGCCGCGCAACCGTATCGGAGATCCGGCCCGTTAAGACCGCAAATTTTAAACCCGTATGCTGGGCCAGGGTAATGCCAAAACCATCCTGCACATTGAAGGATTTAATCTCGCCATCCCCGTTCAGGTAGATAATCGCGCCGTCGGTCAATACACCATCGACATCGAGCACGATCATCTTAATCGCGCGGAATTTTTTTTGTAGGGTTGAATCAATACTGGATTTTTCTTGAGGGTTGTCAGAATACAAGGAATGGCCTAGTTGATGTCCCAGCTGCGCATCAGTTGATGAACGCCGACAGCTTGTTTAACCAGGTCTTCCATTTTATCAAGCGCCATAACCGAGGCCGCGTCACACCAGGCTTCCGAGGGTTTGGGATGTGTCTCCACAAACAAGCCATGCGCTCCGGCCGAAATGCCCGCACGTGTGAGCGCCGGAATAAATTGTGGCTCGCCGCCGCGCGGATCTTTGGAACTGATACCGTAAATACGCACAATATGACCGGCATCAAAAATCACCGGATAACCCAGGTCGCTCATAATCGGCACCGCACGCATGTCCGCCACGAGGCGGTTGTACCCAAAGGACGAGCCTCGTTCGCAAAGTAATATGTTGTGGTTGCCGACCGAAGTCAGCTTGTCGATGGCGGAGGTCATGTTTTCAGGCGCGAGAAACTGGCCTTTTTTGACATTCACCACCCTGCCCGTTTCTCCCGCTGCAATCAAGAGCGAGGTCTGCTGACAGAGATAGGCGGGAATTTGCAGAATATCCAGCACTTCCCCAGCCACCGCGCAATCCGCTTCCCGGTGCACATCGCTGAGGAGCGGCACATTAAAGGTTTCGCCAATCGTTTGCAGGGCCTTTAATCCTTCATCAATTCCCATGCCTCGATTGTTGCCCGCCGCGCCGCGATTGTCCTTTTCGTAGGAAGACTTAAACACATAATTAAAATCGTACTTTTCCGCGAGCTTCAGCATGCGTTCTGCGACATACTTGCCGAGGTCGATACTTTCCAAAAGGCAGGGGCCTGAGATAATGCACAGCTTCTCGCCCGTACCCACATAAAAATCTTTTATTTTAACCTTGTGCATGATTGCTCCCGGGAGAGGTTATTAAACGCAGGCAATTCTACGGAGAGTGGTCAGCGGAGTCAAATAAAATAAGAGCGGCGGATTAAAAGCCCGCCCCTAGAGTTCCATTTCAGTGCCATTCAGGCGCAGCCATTCGCGGCGTTCCTTGTAATCGGAGATGATTTTTTCGACTTCCCGCCAAAACTTTTTGGAATGGTTCATTTGAAGAATGTGGGCCAGCTCGTGCACCACGATATAATCCAGCACCCGGCCCGGCAGCATCAGGCACTTCCAGTGAAAATTGAGGTTGCCCTCCGAAGAGCAGGAGGCCCAACGGGTTTTTGTTTCCACCATGCGAATCCGTCCGGCTTTGACCGACATGATCGCCTGAAAATGGGCCACCCGCTCGCCGATGTGGATCAAGCCTCTTTCACGATAAAAGCTTTTAAAGGCGTCACTTGCGTTGGGAATGGCGCGATGGTCTGATCTGAGGCAAAAGGTGCCCGCCTTCAGCAGCAGCGGCGCACTTTGATTTTTGACAATCTTCAAACGGTAGGATCGGCCTAAATACGGAAAAGGCTCGCCATTTAAAAACCGGCGCTCCTTTTTTTCGACATATTGCTCCCGCCAGTTTTCCAAATGCCGCAAAATCCACTGTTTTTTAGCCTCAATAAAGCCTTCAATCTGCTTCAGCCCCGTCCGCTGCGGCACACGCAAGAGCACCTGCCCCTCCTGATTAATCTGGATACAGGCCGTCTTTCGACTGCTGCGAATCAGCGTGTAGTGAATGTCCTTGTACTGAAGATCCATGCGGAACCCTTCGTCTTTCGTGCTCAAAAAACTGTTGCCCATCATAACAAAACCAGACTGAAAAGATAAGACCTGAACTTTGGACTGACTCCAGATCTTTGGGTGGATTGGTCCTAAACAAACTTTAAATCCAAGATTTTTTACCGGATGATTTAGAAGCGATGGATGAAGTGGTGTGGTTTAAGAGGAAAAGCATTCCCACCATCCTGTGTTTTTCCCCCTTAGAAAAAGGGGGAAAAAGGGGGATATGGCACTTAAGCTTTATTTTTAGTTAGTTAATGCCCCTCCCCTCTTGTTCTATTGCAGACTTCAGCCCACTCTCTTTTATAAGGTCTTCTCTGGCCCATACAAATACTTTTGGAAACCGATAAACACCGTGCGGATAGCTGTAACGCTGCCCAACTCCGCAACCGCGTCGTTTACCGCATGATATTTTAAGTCAATCAGGCTTGGGAGCTTTTCCTGATCCAATTCGCCAACTCCCTGTTTAATGTATTGATCGAGGACAAAATCGAGAAAGGCTTGTTGGCTGTCATCATAGTGCTGAAAGATTCGGCCCCTGCTCAGCTTCACCCGTTCTTCTCGTGTTATGGGAGAGAGTGCAAAAGCGACATAGGCCAGCACGTCGTAGAGGTCGCTCTTTTCTGCATCGACGATCCGTTTCAATTCGTTGAGCTGCTCCGTCCCAAAACCTTTCTCTCCCAGACCCTCAAGCAGTTTCCGGCGCGTATCGGGTCTGCTCCAAAGTCTGCGCAATTCATCTTCGTCGCTAAATAGCTCAGGAAGTTGGCCATATAAGGCTTCGATAAATTGAGCGGCGGAGAGGGGCCTACCATTCTGGCCCCAAAAAGACGTTGCAGTCATGTGTTGAATGTTGCGCGCTTTGCCATCTGCGAGCAGGATTTTTACCCTCCTTCTATTGATGCAGATACAAGGGTTTTCGCCGCAACGAGGACAAAGCTCAGGTTCTGCTTCACAGATACAGGGGCGCTGCCCACAAACCGGACACGCTATTGGGGAGGGTTTTTCGCAGGTACAGGGCGTATTGTCACAGCGGCTACATGCTTCTGGTTCGAGTGGTTCGCCGTCCCATTCCGGGTCGTTAAAATGTGCATAGGCCTCAACAAAATCATAAATTGTGAAATAGTCTTTGCCTTCAAATAAACGTGTCCCACGACCGATAATTTGCTTGAACTCGATCATCGTATTAATGGGCCGCATCAAAACAATATTACGAATATTCCGTGCATCCACACCTGTTGAGAGTTTCTGAGACGTGGTCAAAATCGTCGGAATGGTCTTTTCATTGTCTTGGAAAATCCGCAAGAACCGCTCACCCTCAGCACCGTCATTGGCCGTGACACGAACACAGTAGTTCGGCTCTGTACTGGTCTTGCATTGGTTGATTAGGTCTCGAACAGCAAGGGCATGTTCTTGTGTCGCGCAAAACACCAAGGTCTTCTCGTTTTGCTGAATCATGCCCATGAACACATTCACGCGATATTGCTCCCGCTCACGGATTTCGATCACACGATTAAAGTCATCCTCTTTATAGCGTTTGCCTTCTTCTATTTCTCCTTCGATCACCTGATCGTCAGACGTATACACGTATTCGTCTAGTGTTGTGGCGATTTGCTTTACTTTGAAAGGGGTCAGAAAACCATCGTTAATGCCTTCCTTTAAGGAATAGATATAAACCGGATCGCCAAAATAGGCGTAGGTATCGGCATTTTGTTGTCGCTTGGGCGTTGCAGTCAGACCAAGTTGTACGGCCGGGGAAAAATATTCCAGAATTCCCCGCCAGTTGCCCTCATCGTTGGCACCACCACGGTGACATTCGTCAATAACGATAAAATCAAAAAAATCCGGCGGGTAGTCACCAAAATACGGCACGGGTTCACCATGGGCATCTTTGCCGGACATAAAGGTCTGGAAAATTGTAAAAAAGACAGCGGCATTCTTTGGCACAGAACGCTTTTGTGTTGTGCGTATCTGCGAAGGATGCACAATATTCATATCCGGCTCATCGGATCGTTGATTGCGTTTTCGAATTTCGTCTGGGGCAATTCTGAGTAAAGCATCTTCAGGAAAAGCAGAGAAACTATTGTAAGCCTGATCGGCCAGAATATTTCGGTCTGCCAGAAACAGGATGCGCGGTCGACGTTTAGGTTCGCCAGTTAAATTCCAGCGACTGTGAAACAACTTCCAGGCGATTTGAAAGGCAATTGCTGTTTTACCCGTGCCGGTTGCCAGTGTCAGCAGGATTCTGTCTTTGCCATCAGCAATCGCTTCAAGGGCTTTATTGATGGCGTTGTGTTGATAGAACCGCGCTTGCCAAAAACCGCCCTTCTCTTCAAATGGCACCTCACCAAAACGGTCTCGCCATGTTTGTTCTTCAGGGAATGTTTTTAACCAGAGTTCTTGGGGCCTGGGGTAACGATCGACATAGCCTTCCTTGCCCGTCTGCATGTCGACTTGATAGATGCCGATGCCGTTGGTGGAATAAGCAAAGCGGGCCTGCAAACGCTCGGCGTAGCGTTTGGCCTGTGCGAGCCCTTCAGTATCCGGCAGGCTCTTCTTTTTGGCTTCGATGACGCCGAGTTTTTGGCCTTTGTAGAATAAGACATAATCGGCAATATCTTGCTTGCCACGCTTGCCTGCGCCTTGTAAACGACCGAGCGTGATCATCTCGCGCCGCACTCGGCTCCCTTCCACCACGCCCCAGCCTGCTTCTTTGAGCGCGGGGTCGATAAGTTCTGCGCGGGTTTCGGCTTCGTTCACGATTTATGCCTCTGCCAGCATATTCATAATGAGGCGAATCATCGTCTCTTTGTTGGCGGGGTCGGATTCGGCCACCAGTAAGGTCAAGGCCGCCAGACCAATATCATTGATCACGGGCTCGCCCCGCCGATTGAGCAAACGTCCATTTCGATTGAGGAAATCGACAAACAAAAATGCACCACTGCGTTTATTGCCATCCGAAAAGGGATGATTTTTGATCACGAAATAGAGCAAATGCGCGGCCTTGGCCTCTACGCTGGGATAGGCGGGGTCACCAAATACTGATTGATCCAGGTTACCTAAAATAGAAGCCAGACCATCTTCTCGCTCACGGGCAAACAAATCCGTCGCCTCACCCCGTGCCATCAACTCAGCCTTGAGATTAGCCAGCGCAGCACGGGCCTCATCCACACCGGGTAAAGTACCACCAGCCTGGGACTTTGGTTCACTCAACAGGCCTTCATCGTAGCGTTGTAACAACAAAAAGGTCTGGGCATAGCGGGTGACAATATCCACCAGCCCGCGGCCACTTTCCAGTTGCAATTCCGGACTTTTGGCCGTTTTCCGCACCAGTGCTAATGCCGCCTCCAACTCGCGGGCATTGTCCTCGAAACGCTGCCGGGAGAGGGTCCAGCCCTGAGTGAGGTGCTCATTCAATACCCGGGTTGCCCAGATACGAAATTGCGTTCCCTGCTGAGAATTTACCCGGTAACCAACGGAAAGAATGGCATCCAGATTGAAATAGTCCACCTGATAGGTTTTACCATCCGCAGCAGTTGTTGCATTTTTTGCAACAACTGAATCCCGCTCTAATTCATTGGTTTTAAAAATATTACCAAGATGACGAGAGATGACTGACTTATCACGAGCAAATAAATCGGCAATCTGTTGCAAGCTTAACCAGAGACTCCCCCTGGTAAGTTCAACCTCAATCGTACCAGTATCGCTCTGATAGATCACAAAGGCTTTAATGTCATTCATAGCGCCCTCCCTGGGCTATTACCAACATCAGCTAAGAAAACATCGTAAGCCGTGAGGTGTAAATTCTCCAGCCGTACTTCGACTTTCTGGTAGTTACCCTGATACAGGTTAATTTCGTTTGTCGCTACTTCGTTCATGCCACGGCCTCTTCCTTGAGTTCGTCAGCCTCTGCGGTTAATTCGCCGGAGAAGGCTTTTTGTAGTAAAGACTGTTTGAATTCTTTTAGTGAACTGAGTTTTTGTTGATAAATTACCTCAAGTCGCTGGGATTCGATTGCAATGGCATCTAGTTGCTCAGCAATTATTTTCTGCTCGGAAACATCCGGTAAAAAAACGGAGTATTGAAACAGGTGATCACGGTTTACTTTTGGCATTCCCGCGCGAGCTGACCCAGCTATGGCATATTCAGTAAATTTATTACTTAGCTATACGTAACATATCCTGCTTTTGGTTCAGTTGTTTATTGCGATTGGGATAAAATTGTTCATTCCCAATCCATCTTCTGCGGTTTCTTGACTCCTCATCAGAACGACCTCAATGGCCTTATAATAGTCTCTCTGTAC
>JAJDBT010000103.1 GCA_029261215.1 Nitrospirota bacterium
AAGCCGCTGAAGCGCAAGGTCATTCGGCGTTTCCTTGACCATCTTTTCCCAGGTTAAAGCCGCTTCTTGATCATGACAATCGTTTTGTTCTTCCGCATGGAGTGGTGCCGCCATCACCATAAAAACAAACACAAAGAACATCCGAATAAAAAGCCTCACGCCCCTACCCTCGAATCCGCTGAATCTCTTCTAAAAGTTCGTCCTTGGTCAGAATCCCTTTTTGAACCAGCAGATTAATGAGTGCTTCATTTGTAACCACCTCACCCATTAACACCTCTTCAAAAGAGGCGACTTCTTTCGGATCGAGTTTTTCTGCCATCCCCGCCCCTACTTCCCCTTCAAGACCTCAATATTTTCCCGAACAATCTCCGTATTCGGATGATCCACGCCTAAACGCAATTCAAAAACCTCAAGGGCCTTCGTGTAGTACTCAATGGCCCGGTCGTACTCGCCCTTGGCATCCCAGGCTAAGCCCAGATTGTTCCAGTCTATTGCGACATCGGGGTGCTTCGGGCCGAAGGTGAGCAGATCACTCTCAAGCGCCTTCGTGAAGTACTCAATGGCCCGGTCGTACTCGCCCTTGGCTTTCCAGGCTGCGCCCAGATTGTTCCAGTATATCGCGACCTGTGGGTGCTTCGGGCCGAAGGTGAGCAGATCACTCTCAAGCGCCTTCGTGAAGAACTCAATGGCCCGGTCGTACTCGCCCTTGGCCCGCCAGGCTCCGCCCAGATTGTTCCAGTATATCGCGACCTGTGGGTGCTTCGGGCCGAAGGTGGCCAGATCACTCTCAAGCGCCTTCGTGAAGTACTCAATGGCCCGGTCGTACTCGCCCTTGGCATCCCAGGCTAAGCCCAGATTGTTCCAGAGTCTTGCGACATTGGGATGCTTCGGGCCGAAGGTGAGCAGATCACTCTCAAGGGCCTTGTGATAAAACTCAATGGCCCGGTCGTAATCGCCCTTGGCATTCCAGGCTGCGCCCAGATTGTTCCAGTATATCGCGACCTGTGGGTGCTTCGGGCCGAAGGTGAGCAGATCACTCTCAAGGGCCTTCGTGTAGTACTCAATGGCCCGGTCGGTCTCGCCCTTGGCATTCCAGGCTAAGCCCAGATTGTTCCAGAGTCTCGCGACATTGGGGTGCTTCGGGCCGAAGGTGAGCAGATCACTCTCAAGCGCCTTCGTGTAGTACTCAATGGCTTGGTCGTACTCGCCCTTGTGATCCCAGGCTAAGCCCAGATTGTTCCAGAGTCTCGCGACATTGGGGTGCTTCGGGCCGAAGGTGAGCAGATCACTCTCAAGCGCCTTCGTGTAGTACTCAATGGCCCGGTCGTAATCGCCCTTGGCTTTCCAGGCTGCGCCCAGATTGTTCCAGTCTATTGCGACATCGGGGTGCTTCGGGCCGAAGGTGACCAGGTCACGCTCAAGGGCCTTCGTGTAGTACTCAATGGCTTGGTCGTACTCGCCCAAGGTGTCGAATATAAGCCCGGCCTCATTCAAATACAGGGTATTTTCAGGAGCCAACTGCACGGCTTTTTCATAATAATCACGGGCCTTTCGGTAATCGCGTTTCAATTCGTATACTTGTGCTTTGGCAAAACGGGCTTTGGCGATCTTTAAAACCTGCTGGTCTTCTTTCTCTTCGTGCTCCGAGAGCAGGGCCAGCGCTTGCTCCAACGCCCCGGTCGTAATCAGGTTCAGGGCTTCATCCAGTTCTGTGCCCTTGAGTTCTTTTTGTAGTTCCGTGATGACTGTGGTCGTCCGTTGTTCCTCGGCCTCGCTTCTTTGTATTGTGTTTGGATCGGGCGGTTTTTGTAAAAGACGTTGTTTGACCCAAAGGTAGAGTTCATCCTCGGCACTGGTGGCCTTGGCGATCTCACGATGATCTTTTATGAACCCCTGTGTCTGTTGGGCAAAACAAACCGCAGCGTCTTTTTCAACAATGAGGCCTAGAAGGGGGATGGGCGCCAGTTCATAGGCAGCAGAGAGGGCGAATGTTTTTTGCCCGTCATTTTGTTCATATCTTTCCCGCCACCGGTCGTTGAGGGTATCGAGGTATTCTCCCCGTCCGGGTGTGAGTACTTTCATTTGAATGTTCTTGCAAAAGAAATTGCAAAGCTTGGCCAGTCCGCTCCCCAGGTTGGGGGTGCTCAGGGAGACGAGGCTCTCAATGGGGATCTTAGGCTGTAGGTGTTCATGACGGCTCATGATAAATTCGCGCACAACGAGACCGCCCATACTATGGGCCACGAATGAGAGAGCGTCGTAGGAATGGGTTTCCAGTAAGTGGTTCAGGCGGATCTCTAAACTTTTTGCAATTTCACTGATTTCTAATGTTGGCCCGCATTCACTGCGATAGCCGAAAGAATAGACATCCGTCTTTTTGAAAGCCGGGTCCTGTTTCGCAAGATGTTCAGGCCAAAAAAAAGTCGAGTCTCCCTTTTTAAAACACCAGGATTCTTCAGGGTGCCCGGTGAGTCCGTGAACAAAAACAATTAGTTTTTCAGCATTCGGATTCTCAAAAAAAGGTAAATTATTTAAATCGGGTGAACCCACTTTTAGCCCTAACTCAAAGATCTTTTAACTGTCCCACTGTCCACTTCATCTGGGATCGAATTTTCGTATCACCAGATACGGCCTTTCGTGAGAAACACGATTCAAACACGGTGTATTCAATCACCGAAAGTCATTGGGAAGACGTTCCAATAACATTCCTGGCCGGAATTTACAAGCCCCTCAAATGAGGGGTGCAAACAACAGGCTTTAAACAAAGCCCCTCCCCGACCCCTCAAGATCAAAGACCAATGGTGGCCGAAATTTAAAGGAAGCCGGTCAGCGGCCGCAGTGCCTTTGGTTGATGCGTTCAGTCACAGACCCCCGCAAGGCACCGGACGATTCGATGTCATTTCGCCGTTTGAACATCTCAATCAATTTTTTCCCCCTAAAACCTTTTGAAGGCGGAAAAAATTGTTTTTAAGGACAGTCAGGATCAGCGATGACTTGGGGTTTTTGGCACTTTTAAGGGGGGTATCTCATGAATGTTTATCAAATCATTACCAATAAAATCATCGAACAATTAGAAAAGGGCTGTGTCCCTTGGCATCGGCCTTGGTCTGGAACACCTAAAAACATCGATTCCGGCAAAGCCTACAGAGGCATAAACCATTTTTTATTAGGCGGCGCGGATTTTTCTTCTCCCTATTGGCTGACTTTTAAACAATGCAAAAACAAAGGCGGCCATATTAAAGCCGGATCAAAATCAAGTACCGTCGTTTTCTGGAAATTCTCAGGAAAAAACACAAACGAAGCAGACGAAGACGAACAAAGCACATCGGCTCCGATTCTCCGTTATTACCGGGTGTTTAATCTGGATCAATGCGAAGGCATTACAGCCCCAAATGACGAGACTTCTAAACAAATTGACTTTAAACCCATAGAAGCCGCCGAAAACATTGTTACAGCGTACAAAGACGCGCCCACCTTGAGCCATAAGGGATTTCGAGCGTTTTATCGACCAAGTAGCGATTCTGTCCAGATGCCACAGCCTGAATCGTTCGACTCAGAAGAAGAATATTATTCAACCCTTTTTCATGAATTGAGCCATTCGGTAGGCCACCCCAAACGCTTAAATCGAAAAAGCATGTCCGACTATTGCCCCTTCGGATCAACTAATTACAGCAAAGAAGAACTGATTGCCGAAATGTCCGCCGCTTTTCTTTGTGGAGAAGCAAAGATTGAGAATAAAACGATTGATAACAGCGCGGCCTACATTGAAAGCTGGATCAGAAAATTTAAAGACAAACCCAAAATGTTGATCCTGGCCGCCGCGCAAGCCCAAAAAGCCGCTGATTACATCCTGAATAAAAATCAGGATCGAAAAATAAACCCTTAAACACCCAAATTTTGAACAAACAAAGGAGAATAAACAATGTTGAACAACAAGACTTTTTATCCAACGCCCTCACATCTCGTCAGAAAAATGTGGCACAAAGTTGAAACCGGACCGAGAACAATCCTTGAGCCTTCGGCAGGAAAAGGCGACCTCATCGAGAATATTTTCTCTGAGCGAAGACGTGCTGATGTCTTCGCGATAGAAATTGACCCCGACTTGCAAGCCACCCTGCGCGGGAAGGGGATCAAGGTGCTGGACAGTGACTTTCTCAGCTTTGCAGGGCCGGACAAGTTTGATTTGATCATCGCCAACCCGCCTTTTGATGAAGGAGAAAAACATTTACTCAAGGCAATTGACATCATGTATCGCGGCGAAATTGTCTTTCTTTTAAACGCCGAAACCTTGCGAAATCCATACAGCCATACGCGCAAAACCCTTGCGCGTCAGTTGGACGCATTGGGCGCAGACGTTGAATACATCAAAGACGCCTTCTGGCAAGCCGAACGCAAAACACGGGTTGAAGTCGCCTTGATCCACATCCAGATCAAACGGCAGGTGGAAGACGATCTTTTTTCCGACTGCGAGGACAAAACCGCTCTCGTCAATGAAAGCATCTGCGAACAAAACGAGGTCTCGACCGGAAAGACCATCTTCGAGATGGTCGCCGAATATAACCAATGTGTTCAAATGGGCACGGATACAATCGTTTCTTATTATCGTAACCACAAGCGGATCGGGAAATATCTCCGACTGAATGACAAACCCGATGCCTACGACGCTTCTGACGAGAGTTTAACGGCCAAAATGCAAAAGAGCTTGAATGCCCTTTTAAAAGCCCTGAGAAAAGATTATTGGTGCAAAACCCTGGAACTCAAGGAAGTCACGCAACGACTGACCAAAGCCAAGCGCGAAGCCTTCTATCATGATTTAAGTGATCGGTCGCAGATGGACTTTACCGAAAAAAATATCCGGCAATTTGTGCTCAACGTGATCAAGACTTATGAACAAACCTTGATTGCGGCGGTTTTGGATCTGTTTGATATGTTCAGCATCCGCCATGCCTATCGGAATATCCCCGAAGAGACCAACATCCATTATTTTAACGGATGGAAAACAAATAAGGCTTTCAAGGTGAAAAAACGTGTGATTGTGCCGCTTTATGGATCTTTAGGGAGTCCTTTTCTGGGGTGGAGCGGTTGGAAGCTGGACTACCAGGCCGCCGAAACCCTGCGGGATTTTGATTTGGTCATGTCTTATTTTGACGGATTATCGGATTACGCTTCATTGGCCAAAGCCATTGAATACGGTTTTAAAGATCATGAAACAAAGGGGGAAAGTACCTATTTTAAATTCAAATGCCACAAAAAAGGCACGATCCACCTCGAATTTAAAAACATGGACATCCTGCGCCGGTTCAATGTGGTCGCCTGTCGCGGGAAAGGCTGGCTTCCGCAAGATTACGGGGCCAAGACATACGAAGCCCTCACCTACGAAGAAAAAGCCGTTGTAGACGGCTTTGAAGGGGCTAAATCCTACAATAAAAACCGGGATCGTGCCTTATTTGCTGATTCAACGATGGAAGCCTTACCGGAACCCAAACCCCTCACCCTGATATAAACAAAGTCCCGACAACATGGAGCAGAGCAGATGAACATCAAAACCATCTTGCGTAGTGAACAAAGTACAAAACAAAGAGCGGAGCGCGCCATTGAAATAATACTTCAAGGTGAAAGGCGCGGATGGGCCTTTGACAACTGTTTCGAGATGGGGGACGGTGATGCGGTTTACCAGGAAATCATGCGCCGTGCCGATCACGATCAAAAGATTCTTGAGGTTTTGATTGAACAAGGCTTTGGGTTTTGGTTGACCCCGGCCTATCGGAATCAACACGACTCCCAAATGCGCCTTTTCTAAGGCTTTGGCTGAATGAGGATCAAAGATCCGAAGCCCTGTTTCCCCTGCCCGTCCGGGACATTGCGCCTTACGCTCTGCTTTCAGTTGCAAAGTCCCAACCATCCGTCCCCAAGGGACTCCCCCTGCATGATATACATCCGGACAATACCCGACAGAATATCAAACCCTGCACCGCCACCTTTGCGGGAAGGAACCCAAGGTACTTGACTTAATGTAACCGTAAGTGTATTTAATCATTTACTGTTTTGTGTAAATGTGTAATTGTGTTTATGCGGTTTTTATTATATGAGGGTCGATCATGACAAAAATCATTGCGGTATTGAATCAGAAAGGCGGATCGGGGAAGACCACGCTTTCAACTAATATTGCGCGGCAATTACATTTGGAAAAAGAGCGTGTTCTTCTTGTAGATAGTGATCCTCAAGGGTCTGCAAGAGACTGGCACGCGGCGGCTGATGGGGAACTGTTAAAAGTTGTCGGTCTTGACCGTCCAACGCTTGATAAAGATTTAGAAGCTGTAAAAAGTGGTTATGATTGGATCGTTATCGATGGTGCGCCACAGCTTCAGAAAATGGCGATTAGTGCGATTAAATCCGCAGACGTTATTTTAATCCCAATACAGCCCTCGCCATATGATATTTGGGCTTGTTCAGACCTTGTGGATTTAATCAAAGCTCGACAGGAAGTAGCAGATGAACGGCCCCAGGCCGCTTTTATTATTTCAAGAATGATCAAGAACACGATTCTTTCAAGAGAGATCCGGGAAGTTATAGAAGAATATCAGTTGCCTGTTTTTCTGGGGGGGACGGTTCAACGTGTTGTTTATGCTAATTCTGCCTCTAGCGGAAAAACCCCAATGGATATTGATCCTGATTCTGAGGCATCAAAAGAAGTGCGGCAGATTGTTGAAGAGTTAAAATATTTTATTGCTGAAAAGGAGGTATTCAATCATGAGTCTATCGACTACAAGACCAACAGAAAAGAAGAAGACATCATCCTTAGATGAATTGAAAGCAGAAATACAAGGCAATAAAAATGTGGTTAAAAAACGGATCAATGTTGATGTGCCAGAGAGTTATCACATGGATGTGTTTATATATGCCCGAAAGAAGAAAATGAATCTTACTGAATTAGTGACACTCTCTCTTAATGAGTATATGAGTAATAACCCATTAACTTAATTACTCATATGTGTTTATGAGCTTTTTAAAGAATGAAATATTTAAAACAAGCGAGGAAGGGGCATAGTGTTATGAAAAATAATGTAGATGTATCACCTCCTACTGAGAAAATAATAAGTATCCAATACAACCTATTTACCCAGTTTTTTGGGGAGCAAAATAGTTTTTCAAACACCATTGAATTATGGGATGCGGTTCCTAAATATTTTGTTTCAAAACAAGCACAGGCAAGGCAGAGAGACGACAAGGGAAGTTTACAACCGATTAATAAATCGTTTGAACAGAAGGATGTTCAATGCCGAGTAGTGATCCAACCCGCATTCATCGAGCAAAAGGGGGGAGGGTTTAAAGCCTTTTATCCAAGTGCTTCCGAAGAACTCATTGAAGACGTACTCAGGAAATTTTTTACAGATCAGCTACATGGTTTTCATAATGTGGAACAGACCGAAAGTTGGGTGCGGTTTTCGCTTTATATGATCCAAAAAGAACTGACCCTCCGAGGAAAAACACGGAGTCTCGACGAAATCAAAGAATCACTGGAAATCCTTTCCGGTTCTGTTTTGAAACTCTATATTCGAGATGAACTGATCTATACGAATGCTATTTTGGCTGATGTTACCAAAGTAACCCGTAAACAGTACTTGGATGATCCTTCCGGGTACTGGATGGCCAGACTCCCGGCTTTGGTTAGTAAAAGTGTAAACGATCTTACGTATCGTCAATTTAACTACGCGAAAATGATGGAACTTAAATCTCAATCGGCGCGATGGTTTATGAAACGCCTGTCACATCACTTTACAGGCGCAGACCACCTGAATCCTTACCGATGCCTTTTATCTTCGGTAATTCGGGACAGTGGATTGTTCCCCTATGCCCGCTTTCGAGATCAAGTGAAACAATTTGAAATAATGCTCGATGAACTTATCGATAAAAAAGTCATTAAACACTATGAAAGAGATGAACGAACGGGAAAGAAAAATAAAATCGAAGATATCCAGTACAAGCTGTTTGCACACTCCCATTTCGTAAAAGATATGATTGCCGCGAATGGCCGAAAAAATATGATTAAAAGTAAGTTTGAAGAAACAATGTCATCTCCACAATAGGAAATTATCTGTCGATAAGAGTCTTCAAACATATAGGAATTAGTCGCGGATCGAATTTAAGCCCATTTTCCGAGACGATTTTGGTTATAAAACATATAGGAATTAGTCGCGGAAACATATAGGAATTAGTCGCGCTACATATAGGAATTGTTCGCACCAGCGAAAAAAACATATAGGAATTAGTCGCACCAACTTAAAAAAATGATTTATTTGTTAAAAAACATCACTGAATTTGTGGATAACTTCAGCATACATATAGGAATTGTTCGCGGGTAAATTTTGTAACCCCATGAGTTTAATCAACTTTTTTTAATTTTACCGCTCCTAACCTTTCCTTACTTTAACCTTTTTAAATTTAATCTTTTTTAACCCCTCAAAACTAATAGCACCTACCCTTCGTTCGCAAAGCTCACTACGCCCCGCTAACGCGGCCTTATATGGATTTCCGCCTACGGCTCCAATTCAAACCCCAATTAGATAAAAGATGGTCGCTAACGCTCCCGCCAATAGAGCAAAAAATCGCAATCTTTGGGCCAGAATCTCGCCATACGGCCTTTTGTTGTTCTTTTGGGGTTATGCCTCATAAAAAAAAGAAAATCAAACTCAAGACCCACCAGAGCCGTTTAGAGACCGCTTTAAATCATCTCAGACCTCAAAAAAATTTTCCACTCCATGAAAAACAAAATTCCAAAAATAGGGGAGGGAAGCGCCTTAAAGTCTCACCTTGAATAGATTTTAGGTCTATGTCAGAATCTGGTCAGTTTTGTGACGAATATCCAATTTCTAAAATCAGGATATCTTTGTGGGCCGCCCCCGAAAAAACAACTTAAATTTTAATTTATATCTTTCCCCAGAAAGTAAGTTGATCTTACAACAGCTTAAAACGGGAAGTGTGGATCAGGAAATCGCGATTGAAGACACTGGCATTTTTAAATCATCCTTTCTGTTTTCAGCACAAGCCGCCCGTCTCCTAGAGCTCCTTCAAAGAGATTCTAAAGATCGAGGTCATAAAAAATCAAAAGGGTGGTTTGTCGATCAAGCCTTAAAAGACTATGTTGCCAAAAAAGATGAGATCTTTTTTAATGAACTCAAAGAATCACAGCAAAAAAAAGGTCATAAAAAATCAAAGGGCTGGTTTGTCGAAGAAGCCCTAAAAATGAAATACAAAGACTTCTACGACCTCGCAAAATCCGCTCCAATCCATCCATAAACTCCTGCACTTGATTTTAGTCAAGACCCTCTTTTTTAAAGAAACCCTCGGCCCGCGAAAACCGTAAAAACAAAAATTTTCTTTAAAACAAAAGAAAAAGCGGTTTCAGGCAATCACAACACGCCCTTTCGGGCCGCTTTCGCGGTGTTTGCTCATATTACATCGAATATTACACATTGACCTTTTAAATTCAAAGACTTATGCCTTTATCAGTGCAAGAGATATTGCGGGAACTCGTGGGTAAAAAGATGCCTTCGGCGTGCTTCGCACATCCTTTTCCCCGCCTCGCATGTCGATTTAGCTGATAAAGCCTCGCTAAATTCGCCTGCGCTGCACTCGTTCCCGCAATCCAAAAAATAATCAGAAATCATTGAAAAGATTAATGATATTCTATTTAAATCAGATCAAGAGCCCAATAAAATGCCGAAGAGATGCGTTTTAAAAAGCAGTTTGATCGGGGCTTTTGTGTTCTTATTGTGATTTTTATCGATTTTTCTATTTTTTCGTCTGAATATCGTCATTTACGTTATAAGTTATTGATAATTAATGGTTATTACGTTTAGCTTTATCTGATAAAGTGCTTATTTATATATCCTTATATTGTTTTAAGCGATAGGGTTAAATGGCGTTTTCGGGGGAATTTTTTTTTCAATTTTTTAAGAATGTCGTTTTTTCCTTATTTCTCACTTTTTTTTCCTTATTTCTCGTTATGCTTTTTTACCTCCATTTCGTTTGAAAATTCACTTTTGCTCTATAAGTAATTGAAACTATTCTATTATCTCGTTTCACTTTATCCGATAAAGTCGGTAAAATGTCTTACCATTTGTCTCTTAAATGGCCTTATATCGCTTATTTCATTTTAAGCGACTGACCCTGTTTTTTGCTTATTTATCACCACTTTTAAGCCTCTTATTCTTGTTTTAAGCAATTTATTTAAGGAATATGGTTTATTAATTAAGGATGAAGCAGGGGAAATCTCGAAAATCCGGGAGATCCTCACCGGAAGACCCGTCAGTTATATTTCGCCCAAGACAGTCATCTAAAATAAGGGCTTGCACTCTTTATTTATATGTGTTAAACATTTTGCTCATGAGCTTAAAACAGCGTAATCCAAAAACAAAAAAACTACTCAGTCTCAGTCTATCGGAGGTCAAAATTCGTTTGTCGTCCGCCGACCGAGCCTTTCTTCGAGATCTTTCCCGACTTCAAATCTTGTCTGATAAAATAGCGAATGAGAATCATTATCAACATTTAAAGGGAGGTGGAAGCCGGGCTTTAGGACGACTTGAAAAGGCGGGGATCATCGAAAAAAAGAAATGCTTTATTCCCGGTCAAGGCATCAATGGACTCTATCAATTTGCCCATGAAAAACTGGCTTTGGCCTGGGGCGGGCGACTGCCGGAAATTGGGGCAAAAAGAAATGAATTGCACGAATTAATCACCTCGGAATTGTTTTTTAAAACAGGCCAGCCGGAAGATTTTCGGCTGGCGAATCGCATGACCGAGGCCGAAATTACCGCCTTTGGCGGGCATCGCCCGGATGCGGTTTTTACCGATACAGAAACAGGGGAGGCCGTTGCGGTCGAAGCCGACAGTGGACACTACAGCCAACAACAAATCAGAACAAAGCTATCAAAATGGCAGGGCCGGAAACAGGTGTGGGGTCAACCCCGTTCTGTTTCCGCACATGTCCCGAAGCTGCCGGAAATTACCGTGTATGTGATGGGATGAACCCCATTTTTTGAGAAGAGGAGAATCACTTGGATTTAAAAGATGAAGTCAAAAAACGACGCGAAAGCGGAAATATTCCATCGGGTGGAGGGGATTTAAGTCCTGTCAAGGATGAGAGCGCCTTCATTATTCCGGTGCATTTGATTGATGTGCGGCCACAGGCCCGAAAAACATTTGAAGAAGCCGAGATGGACTCCTTCGCTAAGAGCATTCAAGAGAAGGGGCAAATTGAACCCATTCTTGTAAAAAAACTGCCTTCTGGCAGATATGAACTGATTGCGGGGGAAAGAAGGCTCCGGGCCATTCGGGACAATCTCAAGGAAAGAACCATTAAAGCGACCGTGAAGGAAGGGGAAGTGAGCGAGCTGGATACCCGCTTGCTTCAGTTAGTAGAAAACAAACAACGGGCGGATTATGAACCCTTGGAACTTGCCAAAGAACTGGCCGAGATAAAGTCGAAGTACGACCTCGCCGATGCGACTTTGGCCGAAATGTTGGGGGTTGTTCCCTCATGGATCTATAAAATCCGGTCTCTCAATGATGCCCCCGAACACATCAAAGAAAGAATCCGAAATAAAACGCTCGCCCCCAGAACCTATTTACAGAACAAAAAAACCATCCTGGCGAAAAAGACCCGGCAGGTCTTGGTGAAGGTGCCTTATGGAAAAGCCTTGGAACTGACCCGGATTCTACAAAAAATTGCGGAAAAAAGTGAAGGTCTTGAACCGATTACGCTCCCGAAAAAACCCCAAAAAGACGACCTTTTAAAAATTCTGACGGAACGGGCCACAGAAATTCTGAGCCAGTTTGAGGAGAAGACCTAAATGATGCCCGGTTCCTTGTCTCCCGCCGAACGTGTGACTTTAGATCATCTGAAACGGCTCGGTTATGCCACACAAAGTCAGCTTGAATATTGGGGAAACTATAGTCAAACGGCCATGAGTCTTGCCTTGTCTTCTTTATGCGAGAGGAAGTTTGTTCAAGTGGAGAAAAAAGTACGTCCTCATATCTGGAATCTGACCTGGGCGGGTGCGCGTGTGGTGGATAAACCCTTGTCATGGAATATCAGAAAACCCTCGTGGTCGGTCATGGCGCATACGGTACGTCGGAATCAATGCGAAATGCTTTTGAGGGAACAGCACCCGGATTTTCGGTTTTTAGATAAAGCCTCTTTATTCCGTATCGGTCTGAATCCCTCGCATGGGGAACATGCGGGGGTTCAGGACGGCAAGATCGTTTTTGTGCTTCTGGATGACTATCTCATGGGATCGAATCGGATCAGCAACACCCTTTCAAGGCGGCACCGTTTGAATGAAAAATACTGTGATCTTAAAATCTCGGTGAATTGGAGCATGATTTTCAAGCGGTTTGTTCTCGCAAGTACAAACCCGTCGCAGATGAAACGACATGAGCGTTTTCTTCAGCGCAAAGGGCTTGAAGCCGAATTATTGTATGTCCCGCCCATCTGGGCTTACTGAGAATAAGGAGAAGAATAATGAAGGCCATGAAAGTCATGTGGATGCTGATTCTTTCCGTTTTCGTTCTGGATGCCTTTGTCGCAAAATATTTTTTCAATCTCTCCTGGTCTTTACCTGGATTGAGTCTTGTGCTCTTTGTCTTTACCTTCGTATTGATTAAACCCCGTAAAAAGAAGGCCACCGTGGCCCAAGGCTGGGTCCTGGGCGATGCCCTTGAGTTGAGTGACCCGAACCATCCCGTCTTGGTGAAAAACGCCATGATTAGCCAAAAGACGCTGAATTTAGGGGTCATTGCCCTGGGCGCACAAGGATCAGGAAAGACCGAATCCG
>JAJDBT010000104.1 GCA_029261215.1 Nitrospirota bacterium
TGGCTGCTTGTTGTGCCTTTACAGTTTCTTATATGCCCAACACTACAGCATAAACGACGTTATGATAGA
The DNA here is from genome assembly GCA_029261215.1 of Nitrospirota bacterium. GTDB lineage: Bacteria > Nitrospirota > Nitrospiria > SBBL01 > JAADHI01 > JAADHI01. Next base: position 70 of record JAJDBT010000104.1, read on the forward strand.
GTGTCTAAGCGCTAGGGGAGAGGGTCTTTTTTGCCAGGGTCTGGTGAAATCAGGATTCTTAGCTGCATCTTAAATTCAATGAAATTCTAAACTCTGGAAATTATCGAATACGACTACAATCTGTTGATTTAAAATTAAGGCTGATTCACTGTCATATACCATCATTGGGTCAGTAGTACTTGCCACTGCTTGTTTCTTTTTACAAGAACAAACCGAGTTTTGCAGACAGGACAATAAATGCTGTCTCCTTCAGATGCGCCCCTTTTAAGGGCAATCGTAGGCCCATCATGAGGGCATGCGATCAGCGGAATATGTCCTTCGCTATGAAGCACGGTCTTCTCCAGTTTTCCTCTGGCCCAGATAGATGTAAACAAATCCACCAATCTTGGCTCAAATAAAGCTCCTTTTTGTTCCTGAAGATAGGAAAGCCCCTTTTCAGCACTCATGGGATTCCGATAAGGGCGGTTACTTGTGATGGCGTCAAAGACATCGGCGATGGCAATCAGGCGCCCCTCCTCGGGAATGGCATCGCTTTGTAGGCCTTCCGGATAACCGCTTCCATCATAGTGTTCATGATGGGAATAGATCCCTGGAATGGCTGACTGCAGGAATTCAATCCCTTGCAACAGCCTTCTCCCTTCGGTAGGATGTGCTTTTATCTGCTCGTATTCTTCAGCCGTCAGTTTTCCTGGTTTTTTGAGGATACGATCTTCGGTAGATATCTTTCCCAAGTCGTGAAGAAAGCTTCCAATTTCAAGGGAAGCCACCCGTTCGGAAGACCAACCGAGATGCCGTGACATGGCGCTGACATACTTGGCAACCCGCCAGGTATGTCCCACCGTATAGGGATCTCTACTTTCGATCACATTAGCAAGCAGGTTTAATATTTCAATATTCGGCTGGTTCAAACGTCGACCTAAAACCCTCTTAAAAAGTCCATGAAGATCAAAACCGAACATGGTATTCCTCCCGCTACTGATGATTAATAATAAGGGATTAATCTATTTCATGATGTAGTCTGCATTACACTCAATTTATGAGCGTGATCGGAGGTACTTCGAATTGTATCTTGACTAGGTCAAGGGAATGACGACTCTTTTGATAAATATATATAGCCCGGAACGGCTTGCGGTCATTGTGGGCACCCGGCGGGCTTTTTCAATGGCGATCAGGCAGCAAGATACGGAATTGAGGCAGACGGCTTTAGAGGAATTGTTGAAAGGTTAAAGTCTGCCCAAGCTAAGCAACTCCATCTAAAAGGTTTAAAAAGTGCATAACATACGGTTTTCTATTCTGGTCGATCATGTGTGGGAACAACAAGGACAGGGCAGATAGATCTATGTAGGATGTGTTCACTGACACCCCCGATGAGCATGTTGTAGAGGGCCCCATGTCCATGAGATCCAACAACAAACATGTCAATTTCTAGCTTGCGCGCTTCATGTAGAAGGATTTCGGGAGGTGAACCCTGAACGATATGGACTACGACCTCGACTCGGGGATTTTTTAGCTTTTCTGCCTCTTTTTGCAAGGCTGTGCGTTGATTATGGAATTTTTGGGCGATTTGGTCACGTGCATAATCCGGGTCTAAGCGATCATCAAGTTCGTCATTTTTGAGCGTTCCTTTGTACTCGACCATCCCCGAACTAGCTTCCGCTACATGGAACAACCATACTTTCGCAGATAAACCGGATACCAAAGTTTCGACTACATGTAAAATTTTATGAGATGCTGCGGATAAATCAAGTGCAACCAATATATTCATTCTCAATCCTCCCCTTACCCTTCTTTTTTCAATTTCAGCCAAAAGCCTCTTGGATTGACAATTTTTGTTTCCCCGATGGTTTTTAACACCAATAAGTCCTGATCACCGGTAATGACAAACTCCGCACTTGATGCCAGGGCCAAACCGAGAACCATTGTATCTTTTGGATCTCGACAGAGATCTGCTCGGACATCCTTTGGGATCAGAGAGGTCGTCTGTTCTTTTATGAAATGAACCGTCTCCGTAACAACGTCTTCTGGGAGTTTGATTTTTGTCAGGAGTTTATTTTGAACTTCAGACAGAATTTCATCGCAGGAAAAAATATCGCAGTTTTTGAGGCAATATTCAAAGAGTTCTGCACAAAGCCCCCGAGTTGCAAATGCCGCGATGTAGACATTTGAATCAAGAACAATGTTCATTTCATTTGCTCGAAAATATCCTCGTCTTCAAGCAACCCTTGTGATTCGGCAAAAGGTAGGATTTTTTTTCTGATTGCGCGGAACTTGTGGACAGAGACATAATCGCGAATCGATTCTTTCACAATATCACTCACCGTTTTATGCTCAATTTGACTGAGGCCTTTAAGATCATCCTTCAGGTCGTCAGGAATTCGAATTGTGATGGAGTCAGACATTGGTTGTTCCCTCCCCTTAATGTAAGACATTGTATTACATCGAAAGCGCATCTGTCAAGGAATTTGACCAGTTGAAAGTACGCCCCCACTTCAAAAAACAATGAACTACCCCGCACGGGCTATCAAAATCTAAACGAAAGCATTTTATATGCCCCAAGGGACGGGGTATTAAACCCTCGCTTCGCAATAAATTTCATTTGAAAGGTCGTATCTTTTGGCTCGGAGGAGAAATCACTGATACGGGAAGCATCTGAGGATTCTAACCCGATTGAAATTCATCAAGAAATTGGCGTGGCTTCAATACTTTAATCCCTTTGAATCCGGATACCCGTAATAGATGCTTATCACCACTGATGATCAATTTACATTTACTCGAAATCGCACAGGCAAGAAACATATCGTCGTCAGGATCTTCGCTGATCCGCTCAGGGAGAGATAGATCAGGAACAATCACAGCATTGACCGTCACCAAGTTCAAAAATGACTGAATGTTGACTGACGGGATACTGTTTATGGCCTCCGTGCTTGTATACCCTATCAGGTGTGCAATGTATAACAAAAATCGGAGGAGGAAGGAAGATGAAATTCTACACGAAACAGCACAAACATTATTGTGGCATCGACCTGCACGCCAGATCGATTTATCTCTGCATCTTAAACCAGGAGGGTGAGGTGCTCTATCACAGGAATATTCGTGCCGAGGCGGAACAGTTGCTCAAGGCGATTTCCCCCTTCCGCGAGGATCTGGTGATCGCCGTTGAGTGTATGTTCTGCTGGTATTGGATCGCCGATCTGTGTGCCAAAGAAAAGGTCAAATTCGTATTGGGACATGCCCTTTATATGAAGGCCATTCACGGGGGCAAGGCGAAGAACGATAAGATCGATTCGAAAAAGATCGCGGCCCTGCTTCGTGGCGG
>JAJDBT010000105.1 GCA_029261215.1 Nitrospirota bacterium
ACAGATAACACATTTCCCGTTTTTATATCAGTAGTTGAATTTGGACAACCACACGCTGAGATGGTGTTAAAAAATGTCCGAAGTTGAAATTTTACATAACAAGGCTATGGACTTTGCCGAAGGAGCATTTATAGCCAAAAAACGAGGTGAAGACCTCAAAGCCGTAGAACTTTTTAAACAGGCTCTTCATCATGAATGCAAAGCAGCAAATTCACTGTCAATTGACATTAACAACGAACCGACCAGATCAATCTTGTTTAGAAGCTCAGCCTCACTAGCACAGAATTCTAATGAATTTGACCTTGCAGAGCGATTAATTGCAAATGGGCTAGCTGGTTTTCCACCCCATGAAATAAAAGAAGAATTAAAAAATCTATATGAAGACGTCAATTTCATGAGGCATCTGTCAATAAAAGGAATTTCTTTGACGAAAGATCAATGGGTTATGTCACTCTCCGGTAATAGTACAAGGTTTGGTGGCACAGCAGCAGATCAGCTGATGATGCGCGTTGATAGAATTTCTTCACTGTTTTATAGGACCGTTGAACGTCTATTGAATCGCCCCTATCGGTTCCAAGGTGGAGTTAGTAAAGAAATTAAGGAAGGCTATGGTTTATATATTAACGCTTTTGTTCCAGGAAGTTTTTCCGTTTCTTTTCAAGTAGGTCGACCAAATCCTCAATTAAAAATATTCCCTGATTTTGTCCCTCTTAAACCCTCTGATGTAATTGATGAGATTTTCAATTGTTTTGAACTCTTTGAAGAAGACAAACCGGAAGAACTCAAGGAGAAAATTGAAGATGAAATGTACCATGATAACTTTGTGGGGTTGGCTAAACAGATGGCACCTGATGGCGAAGATATCAAGTTGGTTGGTTTCAATTCAATCATAGAAGGGAAGGAAAGGCCTGTAGCTTTACGTAAAAAGCGAAGAGAAATACAGATATCAAACGAAATAGTTGAATCTCAAACAGCCATAATATCAGATAAGTTAATCCTAGCTGGAACTTTGATGCATGCAAACACACCGAAAACAGGCAACTTCGGTTCAGTTAAATTATGGAATCAAAAAGACAAAAGTACAAAAAATATTTCAGTGCCAATAGCGATAATGAAAGATGTCGTTCAACCATTCTATGAAGAGAATGTTGTTATTCAAGGCCATAAAAAAGGGAACAAAATTTACCTTGATGAAATAATTCTTGACTCTAAATAGCCCACACAGTCTGCCGCCAGGCTGTGTGAAAACGTTTGGAGATTTGAGGCTCTGAGCCGAATAATCTGATTTTCTAGTTCCTTGGCCTGTTAGAGCAGCAACCTAACGCGATATCTTGGAGCTGTGCCCGTGACGTTAAGCATTAGATTCCCAAAGTGTACAAATACTGATACCAAGTTGAAGCTACGGAGAGGCTTATATTATGTTTAGTTGGCTTTTCGGAGAAGATGGTGGTGATATAAGCCTTGCAGATCGTTCATGGAGAACGTCAGTTTTGCTGTCACAATTATTAGAAGTTGAAGGAAACAGTCCTGATGCTATAGAGCTCCTTTCGGACAAGAGCATGAAATGGATGCTTTCAAGTAATGCCGAAAAGCAAACTGTTGGACTAAACACCTTGCGATTTCTATTCAGAGGTAAACATCTTGCTTATACTCAAGATCTATTGGACAAGGTGTTGGACGTATTTTTCTCAGGGGATTCACTCCCGTCGAAATTAGCTGCGTTAGATTTCCTGGGAGCAATGCGCACAACCCCAAATCCTCTCTCTCGTATATCAGTTGAGGATGAAAAGCAGCTTTTAAAGTTCCGTTCCAAACTCATGAAGCGAATGAATACATCTCAACATGCCTATTCGGCAAACGGGGTACATGTTGACATTGCAAGAGAGACTTCTGCTCAGACACATCTGGACGCCTTGAAGAGTATTATTTCAGAGGTTGATAACGGTACACGTAACTAGCCTAACAAATCTCCAAACATTTTCACACAGTCTGTCGCCAGACTGTGTGAAAACTTGGGGCTGATTCACCCACGTCCCGGCGAGATAGATAAATCATCCGGTAATCCCCCCTGAAACAGAATGAGTAATTCTGTCTCAGTTTTGAGCCTTTTACCCTCGATTTTGGCGTGATTCCAGTGATTTATCCTAGATTTTTGAGACAGTACTCTAAGGCATAAAGTCTCAAATCCTCACAATCCAAAATGATAAATATCTTTGGCTACGTTCTCCTGAGCACCTGGTTGTTGTATATTCACCATCAAGTGGTTAAAATATGTTCATGTACACGCGAAATATTGAATCTGAATTACGCGAGGCTTTAGCCGATACTCCCGTCATTTTACTCAACGGGGCGCGTCAAACGGGGAAAAGTACGCTGGTTACTCGGCTTGCAGAACAGATGAATGCAAGCTACGCCACGCTGGATGACGCAACAACCCTTGCCGCCGCGACTTCAGACCCCATCGGATTTTTGAAAGGCTTGGGCCAGACTGTCGCCATTGATGAAGCCCAGAAAGCACCGGCTCTGTTCCCAGCCATTAAAATGCTGGTGGACGCCGACCGGCGACCGGGTCGCTTCCTGCTCACTGGATCGGCCGATGTCCAGATGCTACCGAAGGTTTCGGAATCGCTTGCAGGCCGAATGCAAATCATCACATTGTGGCCCCTCTCACAGGGGGAGCTCTTTGGGCATAAAGAACACTTTATCGATAGGGTGTTCAATTCGGAAATGCCCGGATTGATAGAAGCGGACACAAATGATTTGATGGCCTGTGTTTCCAAAGGGGGTTATCCAGAGGCGGTACAGCGTGTCGAGGGAAAACGCCGTGATGCCTGGTATGGCGCATATATCACAGCCATTCTGCAACGCGATGTGCGGGACCTGGCCAACATTGAAGGGCTGACCGAGATGCCACGGCTGCTGTCCCTGCTGGCGACCCGCGTCGGCGGATTACTGAATATGTCTGAACTGTCACGCACCTCCGGAATCCCGCATACCACCTTAAAACGGTATCTTGCTCTCCTGGAGGCAAGCTTCCTGATGCAACCGCTCCCAGCCTGGCATACGCATTTAGGCAAGCGGCTTGTTAAATCCGCTAAAATTCATTTGGTGGATACCGGCCTTGCTGCTCATTTAAGCGGTCACCCTCGGTCGCGTCTGGCCACCGATCCAACGTTCTTTGGTCATCTGCTCGAATCCTTCGTTGTGGGCGAATTGCGCAAACAAGCCACTTGGTCGGAAACACGCGTCGGAATCTATCACTATCGAACAGCGACAGGGCAAGAGGTCGATGTCGTTCTGGAAAATGGTGCGGCTGGCTCGCTGGTTGGCATCGAGGTGAAGGCATCGGCTACAGTCACAAACAAGGATTTTTCGGGGCTTCGCGCATTGTCTGAGGATACCGGAGACCGCTTTAAACAGGGCGTGATACTTTACACGGGCGAGCAAACCGTTTCATTTGGCAAAAACATGGTGGCCTTCCCGATCTCCTCGCTCTGGCGGGTTTTAGACTGATATTGGGTTCAACATAAAGGGACGTAACCCGCCAACGTTTAGCTCTGTATTCACTGACAAATAGGGTATTTGAGCTTTTTGAAGAAAACGCCCTTGTTTTTCCAGCAAAAATATCATGGTGACACACTGCCATTTAGAGTGTAG
>JAJDBT010000106.1 GCA_029261215.1 Nitrospirota bacterium
AGTACCCAGTTTGCCATAAACGCCAGATCTCTTCTCGGGCAAGCGGCGTTAACCTGATCCTCTTGTGCATTACCATGTCTACAGAACCTCCTCAGAGATACAATACTCGAAATCCTGTAAACAACGCGCTTAATTCTTACAAATTCTATTCGTCTCAATGTTATTGATGAAAGGGCGTTGGATGATCAATGCTTTCAACCCTCATTCAAGTGCCTCAGGCGACAGATCAAGTTCAAAAGCCCAAACTGATTTTTAACAGCACCCGCCCCGAAGGACGGGTGCTACAGTGTGGGAGAAATACACTTTGTTTTTAAGGTCTTTGCGACCATAAAACGCGAAGATGATTTTATCTTCTCCCCACTGAAAATCATTTTTTCCTTTTTTGTAATTTCGTTCTTTTATTTCAAGGCCTTAGGCCATTCGCGAACCTACTCGGTTTTTCTCATTGCTGGAGGTTCGCGCCTAAATCAGCAATGGTCCTTCAAAATCGACGGTGCCATCCAGACCGTAGATCTCGATATGTTTTTCTTTGGGTTCGGTGAGGCGGTAGATTCGAAGCCGATCTTCCTCTTTTTCGATGATATCTAACAGTCGCCTTACCAGTGTTTCATATTGCATTGCGTTGACCGTGCATTCAAAAACAGATTGCTGAACCCGCTGACCAAAGTTTTTGCATTCCGTGGCGATCTGCCGCAGCCGCCGTCTGCCTTCGCGTGTTTCGGTTGATACATCGTATGTGACGACGACAAACATAAGCCTCTCAACGATAAAGATAGGGGATATAGCTTTCCATATCTCCCCTCAAAGTTCGGGCCAACAGACGCGCCTGCACGTGCGGAATAAGACCCAGTGGCATTTTTTGATTGAGCAGGGGGTGTGTGATCTCCTCTTGTTTTCGTTTTTGATACGCGATGACCACCTCTTTTCGGCCTTTGTCATCCAAATGCACTGCACCGCCGGGCCGATCAATAAAGTGTTTTGCGTTAATTTGCTTCCGATTAATCAGGGTGAGCGCCAATCGATCTGCCAGCACTGAACGCACCTCTTCCATTAAGTCCAAAGCCAAGGCCGCTCGACCGGGGCGAAGGGCGTGTAAAAACCCCATTTGCGGATCAAGCCCGACACCTTCCGCACCGGCCACACAATCATTCATAAGCAAGGCGTAGAGAAATGAGAGCAGGGTATTGATGGGATCACGCGGCGGGCGGCGATTACGACCGTCGAGCTTAAAGGTCTCGCGGGCTTCACGCACCATGCGGTCAAAAGAGGAAAAATACGCCCGTGCCGATTCGCCTTCAATACCACGTACTTGATCGATGTTTTGGCAATTCGGGAGACGTGACAAGGCATTTGCAAGTTGATCCCTTGTTTTTTTCAGTCTCTGGCTATCGTCGTCATCCGTGGACTCCCGCGCGCCGCGAAGCACGATTTGACGACTGTTTTGAATTTTACCCGCCACCATGTTTTTGGCGATGTCGAGGGTCTTTGTTTCGTCGCGCATGGCCTCATGCTGGGCGCTTCTTAAGAGGACATTTCCAGAAACCGGCCCTTCGACGCGCGCTTTAAATCGGCCATTACGATCCAGTAAGACTAAAAAACGTCCGTCTTCCGCGCAGCGCGCCATCGCAGCGGGGCTAATCATGACGTTGCCAAAACAGACGATGCCCCCCAAGTGATGGATTGGCACTTGCAGTTTGTTTTCCTTTTCAATCTTTACTTTGAGCGTGTCATGGTCGAGATGTAAATAGGCGCCTTCGGTGGTGACATAAAGCGTATTTAAAAGTTGATGCATGAGCTCCTCTCTACTCTGTGGTCTGGAATAGGGTCTTTTGTGCCGCTGAAGACCTCCCCTGCTCCGCGACGGCTGAGGGCATGCACGATTCCAGAAGTGAACAATGGGTGCAGCGTTTGTCATTCACTGGTGGTGGAGTGGTTTTTGATGCCAGCAAATCCCGGACGGCCTGAACGGTGTCTGTGACCAGTCTGCGCAATTCCTGTGAAAAGACGACTTCCCGCCGTCTTCGTGAGCTGTGATGAAAAATCGCCCCTTTTGGCACGGCCTGTCCCGTCATTTCTTCGAGGCACATCGCCTGCGCGCAAAGCTGAAGGTCGTCGTGTTCTTTTTTTCGTCGGGGGCCGTGTTTGTATTCAACGGGATAGGGGATTTCATCGTGAAACTCGACGACATCCGCTTTGCCGATCAAACCCAGGTGCTGACTCCAAAGCGGCAAGGCCCGTTCGATACGGATGCCCTCTTGATAGTCCGTCTTTACTTCGTCCACCCGGTTGTGCACGGCTTGTCCTCGCAGGGTATAAAGATTCTCATCAAAGGTCTGCTCGACATGAATCAAGGCGCACTGCCGGGGACAGTAGCTGTAGTGCTCCAGCGCGGAAATCATGATGGGGTCGTCTATTTCGTTTGCAGGCATGAGCTAATAGACCATCGGATTCAGCGTGATCTCCGGTGGCAAATCGTCCCGATTAACCGCCACAGTGTAGTCTGAAAAATCCCTCGGCACAGTGATACCCTCTTTCAGTTGTACTTGAATCCGCTCAAATAAACGGTGTGCGGGCGCGTTGCCTAAGGCCGAATCATGTTTGAAGACGTACAAGCCGCGTGTCGTCATTTCGCCGCGTGCGGCGGAGCGGTCATGCTCAATCGTTGGCACCAGCAAGAGCGAGAAAATTCTGAACTTGCCTTTCCTGGACAGGGCAAGATGGCGCTGACTCAAGATCAAAAGCGAATTCGAGAGCTAGCAAAGAAGCTGAAAGATACTGAGGTGGAAAGAGATATATTAAAAAAAGCCATGGCCATCTTCAGCAGGACATCGAA
>JAJDBT010000107.1 GCA_029261215.1 Nitrospirota bacterium
TCCCTCGATTCAATAACTTCTCCACAACAGCCTTCTTAAATTCCTCAGAATATTTTGAGCTTTCCATTTGTCCATTCCCATCTTCTCCGCCCGCTATGATTTAATTCCCCAATACGACATCTATCCTGACACAGGGGGAAACTTGCGATGTATTTTTAGATGAAGACTCTTGAGTGAAGCATATCGTTTTTAAACTTCAAACAAAGGTAGGTTTTTAAGGTTTTTAGTTCCGAGCGCGCATTAGAGAGAAGTCAGCGATTTAGAATGTAACATTTGAGAAAGCGCTAAAACAGGATGGTGGAATCATCTTCATCGGCCTGATTCTTCACATCACCCTGATTGTCCCCGATATTGAATCCGCTGATAGCACTTTTAAGCTTGATCGCAAGTTGACTGAGCTCCGTCGCATGGGTAGCGGTCTCTTGCGTTGTCGTTGCGAAACTTGCGGTGACATCATCAATATTCATGATCGCCTCAACCACATGTTCCGCGCCAGACTTCTGTTGCTGTGTCGAGATCGAGATTTGCTTGATCACTTCCACCGTTTCACTCACCATCTGAAGTCCTCTGTCTGTTTTCTGTGTTGTTTCCTCCACACCGATGACGGTTGAACTGATCTCAGCCTGAATTTCATGGATCAATTTACGAATGTCATTGGTGGATTGCGCCGACTGCTCGGCCAGCTTTCCGACTTCGACCGCCACGACAGCAAAACCGTGCCCCGCCTCTCCCGCTCTCGCGGCTTCAATCGAAGCATTCAAAGCCAGGAGGTTCGTTCGATCGGCCAAATCCTCAATGAGATTTGTAATATTGCCCACTGCTTTGGATTTTTCTCCCAGAGACATTACATTTTTTGACACCTCATCCACTTTGGCCTTGGTTTCTTCCATGCCTTTAAGTGTTTCGTCGGCAGAACGCGCCAAATTCAACGCATTCGCTGCAATGAGCGTCGCGGTCTCGGAAAGTTCTTCCACGGTCGAGGTCACTGCGGCAACGGTAGAAGACTGTTGAGACGCCCCGCTTGCTTGCTGGTTGACGCCTTCACTAATGTCAGAGGCTTGGGCGCTCATTTGGAAACCAACCTCTCGAACACCAAAGATCAGCCCTCGGAAGCTCTGGGTCATGATGTTAAAAGAATTGGCAAGCTGTCCCACTTCATCTTCGGACTGCACAGGCAACCTGAGCGTTAGATCACCTTCCCGATCCGCCACCTTGAGCACTGCGTCGGTAATTCTTTGAATGGGCTGGCTGAGAGAGCCTGCAACAAAAAAAGTGACAACAGTCACAATAATGGTACTTACGACAAACAGAATCGCAAAAAAGAGGGTGAGTTCACGCTGACCGGACCGGTAAAGATCCAGGGATTGAAATAAACCAATCCCGCCTTTTATCCTCCCCGCCTCCTGAGACAAGGCTAAAACACTATAGAGATAATCATCCAACTCTGAGATACGCTCTGTGTCATTCAAAAATCCCTCTCCCCCGTTCATCGAAAACATCCCCACGTCCGAAAGTGTTGAAACGATGACCTTCCCATCTGCGCCAAGCAGCACAATATCAAGACCTGTTTTCTCTTTAAGATGAACCGCAAATGATTTCCCCAATTCGATGGCTTGATGTAATATCCCGATTGGTCGGCCATCGAATATCACGGAATGAAAAGCAGAGATTCGGATCGTCTCTTCTTGAGACACCCTTTGAAGCGTACCTTCCTGCTCCCGTATTTTTTTCATCAAATCAAGAGGGATGCCCTCAATTGTGATCGAATGCAACCCAGATTCCGCCGCTTCATTTTGAGTGGGGCCAGAATTTGGCAGATCCTCTCCAAAGCTGAAATCGTCATCTTGCGACGCCGCCAATTGGGCATGCGCGGAAGAAAGCCATTCAAAATGGCGGCTGTTCGGCATTTTCTCTTGCACCAAAGCCGTCCTGGCTCTGCCCGCCGTCTGAAGGGGGACGGATCGTTGAAGATGCAAAAGCGGGCTGCCTGTTTCGTCATAAAGGCCAACCAGCTCAGATTGGGACAAAACCAGTATCTGGCTGAGCAGTTCCTGCATGGCGGCAGGATCACGGGATCTCAGTACCTGAAGCAATACCGGGAGTTTGGCATTTCGCCGCACCTCAAGCAAAAGCTGCTTTTCCTGATCCTGAAGTTCGATATCGAGTCCATGCCGGTTATCGATTAATCGTTTGCTTATACCTTTTTTCAGGGAACTACTCGAATAGGAGAGACCCGCAACCATCATCACAACCATCGGAAGAATGGAAACAAGCAGAAAACTGGATACCAGTTTCACCCGAATGCTTCTCATATGCAGACCCTTCAAGCGTTTTTTCATGCCCATCACTTCAGAATCCATAGATCATCTTGAAGGACACACCAGCGTCCCATGTTCAAACCTGTCTCATTTGTCATTTGTCATAAACACTTGATTTAAAAAAGGACATTCAACTGTAAACCGAAACGGTTGTTGTCCTTCTCTAGACTGCTGCCATCTTCATTATTCACCTGATATTCCACTTTTGCCCATGTTTTTTCATAAAGTCGATAACGGAGACCATAGGCCATTTCGGAAAAATCAATATTGGCCTTGTCATCGGCCGTCCAGTCCGAATACCGCACATTAATATCCAGGCGATCTTCGATAAGCGGAAGTGTGGGCGTGAAGGAAGCCGCAAGGTAGTAACCTGCAAGATCTACATCTGCATTACCTGTCCCGGCGCCCTCATCTGTTCCCATCAAGTATTCAGCCAGCACACGAACTGGTTTAAAGTCGGCCATGGCATGCAGGCCTGCGCGCCATGAATCCAGTTTGTCTTCTGTGTCATATTTTCCTGTGACGTAGGATGCCCCAAAATTAAGACCGGGGAAAAGTCCAGTGATCTGCATTTCGGCTCCGAAGGACTTCCCGTCGTTCGCGTTGGGCCCTTTTGTATCTCTGCCGCGTGTTGCTTTGGTTTGAATGGCGCTCCCGTTAATCACGTAAAGGTCCAGAATACCCAGCTGGGGGATGGTATGGGTCAACTGGATACCGACATCCGTCCAGGTATTATTCAAAACGGGACTCCCGTTTTCGCCAGATTTCATAATCGGAGGCCGTGTAATCAGCCGGATATCGGAAGGGGCATGAAGGTAGTTTTCTAATCCAAAAGGCACCAGGATGGCTCCAAAACCGACTGATGTGTTCTCAGAAAACATGATATCAATCTCGGCCTGCTCGACAAAGAGCTCCGCATATTGACCCTCATCCGTTTTTTCCGGCGCGTGCTCAAGCTCAAAAATCAACTTGGCAAAAACCTTGTCGTTGACCTGATATCCGAAAAATGGCTCAAAGATATGCTGATCAAAAGAGCGGTTTTGCCCTTGAACATCAAAGTACTGGAAAGCCACATAACCATGAAAAGAGACCTTGTCAACGCTCTTTTTCTGAACAAAAACATCCCCGAATGCAAACTCATACTCTATGGCCAGCGCGCCCTGCGGTACAAACAAAATGCTCGTCAATAAAAAGAAAACAGAACCGACCTTCACTACCATTCCTTTCATTCCATACTCCTTTTGATACATAAAGTTCAGTGTGATGGATTCAATCCCGTCCCGATTTTTTTCGCCCGCGCAATCGGAATAAAAATGAATCGGTTTAAATTCAATTTAAAAATAGGAATACACACTTCTCACTTCTTTTTCGATCACGGCAGAAGCCTCTTTAAACCGCTTTAAGTCAGGCGGAGACTGCGGCATTAAAGGATTAATTCCTGAATTTCCCAAAGCGACCCTGGCGTCAAGAAACGCAGCCTCCACACGGGAATGTGCATCTGGATTTTTTCTTTTTATATTGCCGGATAGAATATCTCGATAACCGTCCTCTGCCTTTTTCAAACGTGCTTCCGAATCCAGGTGGTCACTTATTTCGCTATCAACAATCACTTTGAATTGAGATTTCATGGAAAAAAAAACTTCCTGAGCCAATAATTTAAGAAGGCTTTTTGCTCTTTTAGCCTTCACGGCCTCATTGAGCGACGTTTCCAAATCTACCGAAAAGAATGTTCTGTACTCAGCCAAATTATTACGCAATCGTCCAATCTCCTCTTCAACTTTGCCCCAGTTATTCTCACGAACGGCGATCAGGGTATTCTTAAAAACCTTCACGGAAACCCCTTCCTTCTCGATATGATGCCGTCTGTGCATCATATCGGCAGAACCTTGCGCCATCACCCCATTTTTAAAAAATGAAAAAGTGACAGAGACTATGATCATGATCATGATTTTTATAAACTTAGGAGACATCGTCTCTCTTGTGCATTTTTGCAAGATCCAAATAATTCCTCTTACAGCATATTTTGAATGTGATTTTGACTGGCTCCTCACCCAGGATGCCAGTACACACAGAAGTATCCATCCCTAAGGTAATATCCATTTTTAATATTTTTGCCTCGTCAGAAAAATTTGTGGGCGGTTTTCGGCACAGGTAAGGCCCCAAGCGTATGATATAAAGCCATCTCAGCTGCATGATAGGTCCTAAAACCATAGGCTTTTCTGGTAGTCAGTTTCGCTTTGGTGTTAAAACCCT
>JAJDBT010000108.1 GCA_029261215.1 Nitrospirota bacterium
AGCGAGGCTTTATCAGCTAAATCGACATGCGAGGCGGGGAAAAGGATGTGCAAAGCACGCCGAAGGCATCTTTTTACCCACGAGTTCCGCACCAAAACGAATCCCTGAAAAGCGCAGAAGTCTTTGAAAAATAAAGGGGTCAATGTAATACACCCCCCAATATGGACAAACATCAAAAAAACCGGCTCAAAAAGTGTAAAAATCTTCTTTTTTCAGATCTTGGGATCAAAGACCGCACAGCGGCCCGGCCAGGGCGTCTTGGATCTGCTTTTTTCTTTGTTTTATGGCATTCAGTGGAAAAATTTTTTGGGGTGTTCTGAGGCGATTTTAAGCGGTTTGATTGTCTGTGCTTTTTTTAAAAAAATGGCTTAAGTTCAAAACCCGAAGAAAGGGCTCTATTTTGCCTCAGGATCGATCTTTTTGTTTTTTGTATAGATTCCCCTATGCTCAAGACATAAAAAATGTTTCAGAGGCCATTCTGGCCCAAAAAGTGCTAGTTCTTTTCCTATCGGCGGGAGCGAAAGCGACCTTCTTTAAATTTGATTGGGGTTTGAACTGAAGCCGTAGGCTGAACCCCTTAATTTAGGCCCTGCAAAGCGGGGGGCGGAGGGAGCAAAGCGAACGGAGGGTAGGTGTCTTTTAAGTTCCTGAAACCCCGAAGACAAAAAGTTATTCACAGGCAAAACCCGTTTCAAAAATGTTTTATTATGTTTTAAAGATGTTTTAGGGTTGAAACGGCTTTAAAAAACAAAGAGTTACGACCACTTTTGCACGCTAAGTCCGGTTTTTTGCACGCTAAGTCCGGTTTTTTGCACGTCAAGTCCGGTTTTTTGCACGCTAAGTCCGGTTTCATCCACAGGGTCTCATTTAAAATTTGCACGCTAAGCCCGGTTACTTTTCGGTTTCTCCAGTATAGGTAAAAATAATATTTTCTTTTCTACCCTTTTTTTCATAAATGACTGAATAATCCGGCAATGGGGTTTTTTCCAAACCTTTTATGGCTCGCTTAATATCAGGTTTAAAACTTCGGATAGGACGATTTGTCCCGCTACGTTCATAAAGTGTTTCCATGCTGTAGATGGCTCTTCCCTTTCCGGCTGCTTTGCGTGCCAAACGATGTAAAAAACGATGATAACCTTGATCGAGTAAAAAATAATCAGGGTCAAGGGTTAAAACAGCGGGATTACCAACCCTTACCACTCCATCATAAACCCAATCAGGAATGGAGATTATAATTTCTGAGACCCTACCCGTTTTAGTTTCAGACGCAATTTTCACATCCCCAATCAAATTAAAAAAACCCGCTCTACGACTTGAACCATCTTTTTTCTTGATAGAAATAACCGTGCTTTTTAGTCGCTCCAAGGCTGCTTCTATCTGCTTATAATTTTTGCCACCATCATCACGACGGCAAAACTTTAAAAGATCGGATACAGGGGGCTTTATTTTTCGTGGCGGTAAATGGGCATCCTCCCCATTTTTGACTTTTTCCTTGCAGCGTTCCATCTCTCGGTTCAAATAGGACACCATGTAAAGGAAAATATCATAGTCAAAAATTGTTGCCATTCCAGACTTAACACCACCTTGAACGGTTACGTGTGCATCCTTCAAATCGTATTCGATGGCTTCAAAACGTGGTTTTTTTCCAAGGCCGAAAACGGCAATATCCATTAAGCTGATATCGTCCTTAGTGCTTACATCCGAAATAGCCGGAACAAACAAATCCATCTGCTGGTCATACTTGGGTGCTGACCTGTAATTCTTACTCATGCGATGAATACGCTTCGCTAATTCAGGGTCTTTGATATAGGCGGCTTCTAACTCGCTCCATGTCTCGACACCATCAGAGGCATATTTTGTTTTTTCTTCTTCGGTCATTTAAATGGTGCCCTTACTACAATTGCTATAATGATAATATTAAAAGCATGCTTATACAATTAAGATGCTTTAATTAGTAGCATGATTAGATTTATATTCTTCAAACATTTCTAAAAACAAATCATTCATCGAACGCCCACGAATGGCCGCAAACGCCTTATATTCGTTTTTCTTAGTCTCGGGTAATTTCAATTGCAGAGGTTTCGTTGAATCCGGTGGGGTCTGCTCGATGGCCTTCGTTGGTTTTTTAACGCCGTTATTAGTCTTTTTTGTTGGTGCTGGGATATTTGCCATTCTATGCGCCCTCCTTAATTGCTTGTTGTGTACGTATTGCCTTGTCTGCAATCTGCTTTATGATTTTGTCCGTGGTCGCGTTAAGCTCTTTATATTTTGTTTCGGTCAATGCTCGCCCAGTGTCCATCGCCTGACTATATGCCGTTTGCATCGGTATCCAACCTTCCGCCACCTCAAAAGACCAATTGCTTATAGATTTACAGGTATTGAATGCTTCCCGCTCTCCGTTCTTTGTAACCTTACACACCACAAAAAATATTAAAGAACGAGAAACACCTTTATTTATCAGTTCGCTTGCAAGACTCAAAGTAGGTTCTAAATCATCGGCAGAAATTCCAACGGGTAAAACAATCAAATCAGATACTTTTGCAAATTCTAAAACGTGAGTATCTGCAAAGGCTTTACCATCAACAATTAATAAGTCAGAAGTTTCAGAAGCCTTTAATGCTGCTTTCGGCTCACGATATAAAGCAACCTCAATTTGTGGTGTTACTTCTGCTTGTTCTCTACGCCCTGCCCAATTAAAAGCCGTTTTTTGTAGGGTGTCCATATCCGCAACATGCACCCCCCAACCGTTGCGGGCGAATTCAACCGCAACCGCACGGGCAAGGGTTGACTTCCCTGTACCCCCTTTTTGATTTAGAAACGATATTATCATGCTTTACTACTCCTATTAAAAGCCACAAACATATTAAACATATAAAATAATTATAAACATTTTTTATACATAACAACATATCATATAAACATGCTTTTATTAAAACTTTTTTTAACCCCTTGACAGGGAAAATCGTTATCGCTCTAAAGTCTCCCTCAAGAGAGTGAGTAAATGGCTCTTGTCATGACAATGTGTGTATGCTATCGTTAACAAAAAACTTAGAGGAATACGGATGCATCCAGAACAAAAAACAGAACGAATTGATATTCGGACTAGCCAGACAGTGAAACAGCTTTTACAACAGGCTGCTATCGCCTCACATAAAAATGTGAGTGAATTCTTACTGGAGCATGGATTATCTGCGGCAGAAAAAACATTAGCGGACAGGAAATTATTTACTTTGAATAATAAACAATGGGCTGATTTTCAAAAGGCGCTTGACCGTTCTCCACAAGAAAAACCAACACTCAAAAAATTACTTACAGAACCAACCGTTTTTGATTGAGCATTCCCTTTGAACAAGCCCGGAATAGAAAAACTCTCCACATCACACAATGTCAGTGATTTCGACTGTGAAGAACAAGAATTAAATCGTTTTCTTCAAAAACACGCCTTACAAAATCAGCAATCCAATAGTTCTCAGACTTATGTCGCCGTTATAAAGAAAAA
>JAJDBT010000109.1 GCA_029261215.1 Nitrospirota bacterium
ACCCCCTCCCCTACCCCTCAAGATCAAAGACCAACGGTGGCCGAAATTTAAAGGAAGCCGGTCAGCGTCCGCAGTGCCTTGGTTGATGCGTTCAGTCACAGACCCCCGCAAGGCCCCGGACGATTCGATGTCATTTCGCCGTTTGAACATCTCAACCAATTTTTTCCCCCTGGATCTTTTGAAGGCGGAAAAAATTGTTTTTAAGGCCATTTACGTACAAGAGAAATCATCATGTCACCCAATATCGTCCGGTTTTTCGCATCTCGTTTTTCAGGGTTTAAAGGGTTTCGGATCGTGCCTTATCCCCATCGTTTAGGCGTGATTACTCCCGACGGGAAACGCCACGTTTTTTTAGAAGAAAGTGCTTTTCTAAAGTTTGCAGGAGATCAGGTTTCAGATCTTATTTTTTCAAAACAACAGAACACCACACAAACCACAAAGGAGAAATAAACCATGAATAGACTCAATCAATCCCGTTTTGGCCGTTTAGGTATATTGGATGATGATCAATTACGGGCGGTCTGCCCGTCCATATTTGCCGATCAAGCCGCAAGCCAAACCAGTAGCCGCTATGAATTTATCCCGACTTCTAAAGTCGTCGCAGGACTCAGAAAGGAAGGCTGGCTGCCTGTTCTGGCACGAGAAACCCAGGTCAGAAAAGCCGAACAGGAAGGCTTTTCTAAACACATGATTCGTTTTCGTCGTCAATATTGAGATGGATCAACAGTCCGGCATCATGAGCGTCAATGATCTTCTCCCTGAAATTGTGGTCTTTAATGCTCATGACGGCACCGCTTCTTTTCAGCTTCACGCCGGAATTTTCAGACTTGTTTGTGAAAATGGAATGATTGTGGCCGAGAGTACCCTTGCGGCCCATCGCATCCGGCACAGTGGAAAGATGGTTGAAGAAGCCATTGAAGCCGCCTATCAAATTGTTGAAGAAACCCCAAAGGTTTTTCATGAGATCGAACGCTATCGCGCGATTTCGCTGGATACAGAAGAGCAGGGCATTTTTGCCAAATCGGCTTTGACGCTCCGCTGGCCGGAAGAAGACAACCGCCCCTACCTCCCCGACCAAATGTTGAGCGCCCGAAGACGCGATGACCAAGGCACAGACTTATGGACGGTTTTTAATCGCATACAAGAAAACCTGCTCCGAGGCGGCATGAGAGGCCGCAAAAGAAACGCCTTTGGCCGTCTTCAGCGAAGCACCGCTAGGGCGATCAAGTCCGTCTCCGAAGACTTGAGGATCAATAAAGCCCTTTGGACGTTGATGGAAAGATTCGCTGAATTAAAAAGCTAAAAAGGTTGGGCTTGCGCTTGTCGCTTAAAACGGCAAGCGCAAGCCTACGGGCTTCACTTGTTTATAGGAAAATGAAAGTTGAGACCATAGAACTATATAGATATATACTATCAAGATTTATAGTGTATATCTAGGGCACTCTATTCTATGGCTTTTTATAGTATAAATATATTGACATTTATACTAACTACTTTTATAGTCTAGATCTTTATAGTCCTTGAAGCTGGATAACGTGAGGCATTGTTATGAAAAAAATTAAATTGGTTAGCATCTGGAACCCTAAAGGCGGGCAAGGGAAGTCAATGATTGCCATTAACTTGGCCGCCGCCGCAATGGAGATTGGCATTAAGCCAATGATTGTTTGTCAGGATCAACAAGGAACTTCAATGCTTTATTACAGGCAAGGGAATTTGAATTTTGAAGTAGTGGGCCAAATCCCAGAAGAAAAACCCGATGCCGATATCATTTTCTTTGACCACCAAGCAAGTGATTGGGAAGTACCGAATACTAATTTAATCGTCATGCCTTTAAAACCCGCCCGTGATCAATATGCAACCTATATCGATGCGTTCAAACGGGCATCAAGTAAGGGCAAAGACATCCTGACGATTGTCACAGATGGACAAGCACATCGAAAAAGCGAAAAAACGACGACAGATTATTTAGAAAAAGAAGGGGCGTTTGTGATCCCTTCCAGTGGCGTCTTTAGTCGTGCATCCGAAGAATACCGTACAATTTTCGATCCTGTATTAAATAAAGCCTACAAAATTGCGGAACGACGGAGAGAGATCACAAAAATCCTAGGGGCAATACTTATTGATCAATTGGTTCAGAAAGAAGAGAAAAAGGAATTAGCCCATGTCGAATAATAAGCCGAATTGGATGATCCAGGAAGAAGAGAGAGCCACTGAATTGGTGGAAACCGGAAAAACCGTTAATGAAACGGCCCCGGCCTTGGTCAGAGTGACTAAAGAACCTCCAAGAATGCAGAAGGCATTCTACATCCAAGAAAAATATGCAACCGCTTTTGATGATTTAGCTTACAAACAAAAGAAACTTAAAGGCAAAAGAGCCCCACAGTTAGCCGAAGAAGCCCTTAAACTCCTTTTAACGAAGTATGGTGAAAATGTTAAGCACCTATAAAACTTCATACTATGTAGTTTTATACATAATAGTTTTATACTATAAATATTTATACTATCAATTCTCCGAATTGATCCTGTAGGGGATATAAAAATGCCTAAAAAGAACCCACCCAGTAAGAAGCCGCCTGAACAGCCCATTCAAAGCATTCAATACAGCTTATACTCGCAATTTGTCTCGAATGACGTAAGTGAAGTCTCTAACACGGTTGAAATATGGGAAAGCATCCCTAAATATTTATTCACTCCCAAGTTGATGGAGAAGCTTCGCACCGTGGATGGTTTGGCAAACCCATATAAATGGGAATATTCGTATAAGGGCATCCCTTGTGCTGTAAAGATTCAACCTGCATTGATTGAGCAAAAAGACGGTCGATATAAAGCCTTTTTCCCCAGTGTAAGCGAGGAACTTGTAGAAGAAGCCTTAAAAAAGATTTTAACAGAGCAAGGCGGGGGCATCCATGACCCGAAAAATGTTGAAACCTGGATTAGGTTTTCTTTGAGCATGATTCAAAAAGAACTTAAAAGCAGGGGACGGACTCGTGATCGTAACGAAATTAAACACGCCATTGAGGTTCTGAATAAATGTATTCTTTCATTTTTTCAAAATGGTAAAGAAATATGGAGTGGCTCTATTTTACAAGACCTTGTAACCGTTGGCCGGGATGACTATCTCGCAGATACGAATGCACATCATGTCGCTCGATTACCGCTTTTTATCAGCCATGCAATCAACCAGCTTGAATACAGACAGTTTAATTATGACCGTTTAATGAGTTTCAATGAACAACTCACTCGCTGGATATATAAACGCCTGATTCACCGCTTTACCTATGCCAGCTTAATTAGTGATTACCATTTTTTGTATTCGGATCTTCGGGGAAGCGGCTTATTACAACAAGCGACAGAAGCAAAAAACAGGACTAAGGTGATTTCTGCTTTGGATGAATTGATCAGGGGTGGCGCATTGATGAGATACGAACCTAGCGAACGTAAAGAAGGCCGAAAGATTATTGATATTAAATATACTGTTTTCCCTTCTTTGGAATTTGTGAAAGAACAAAAAGCTGCAAATAAGCGGAATACCGAGCAGCTTGTAGAAGGTAAAAAAAATGGACTGAAAATTGTGGATAAGTGAAAGTTTAGGTAGTAGGTTTGACCGCTAGAGGTAGTAGGTTTGACCGCCAGTTAGTAGTAGGTTTGACCAAACGTTCAGCTTTTGAATGGAAGTATTGGGTTTTTGTTGGTTCATTTTAGAGCAGAAGTAGTAGGTTTGACCGCCAGTTGGGGATTTTAAGTCGTTTTTCCCGGATAATGGAAGCTTCAGGTAGTAGGTTTGACCGCTAGTTCAGGAGAAATGTAGTAGGTATAACCGCCAGTTCAGAAGAAGTAGTAGGTATAACCGCCAGTTAAAATTATATTTTAACTCTAACTATTTGTTTTTATATAGTTTTTTATTTTTCAAAATTCCTCTAATCTTTTCTTCTTTTAATCATATAAATATCTTAATCTGTAAAAATAAATTGTGAATAACTTTTTTTAGAAAAACCCAGAGAACCAAAAACACCTACCCTTCAGTCGCAAAGCTCCTTCCGCCCCGCTAAAGCGGCCTGATAGGGATTTCCGCCTACGGCTCCAATTCAAACCCCAATTAAATTGGAGATGGTCGCTAGCGCTCCCGCCAATAGGGCAAAAAATCGCAATCTTTGGGCCAGAATCTCGCCATACGGCCTTTTGTTGTTCTTTTGGGGTTATGCCTCACAAAAATAAAGAAAATCAAACTCAAGACCCACCAGAGCCGTTTAGAGACCGCTTTAAATCATCTCAGATCCTCAAAAAAATTTTCCACTCCATGAAAAACAAAATTCCAAAAATAGGGGAGGGGAGGCGCATTGAAGTCTCACCTTGAATAGATTTTAGGTCTATGTCAAAATTCCGAAATTAACAAGACGGGATACGATTAAATCGTGGCAAAGCCAGAATTAGAGAAAAAAATCAAAAGGTTGGTTTATTGATCAAGCGCTTGAAGCGTATGTCATTGCCGGAGGCCCAGATTTATTCCAGCAACTTGAAAAAGAAAGCCAAGAAAATGGGCCAAAAAGATTCAAGGGCCGGTTTGTCGAAGCCGCTCTAAAAATGAAATACAAAGCATTCTATGGCCGCGTCAAATAGCTCACGATCCATTTATTTCTAAGCGGGTCTCATCAGTAAAATGGACGATGATCCTCTTCAAAAATCCCGTCTTCCAGAGCCAGTAAGTTTCTCAAAATAACCGGGGACTTATCTCAAAAGGTCAAAATCCAATCGGCGGATAAAGTAAAATCGTCCGCTCTGGCCGGGGAGCAGGAGCGATCCGATTTTTCCGGCGACCGTCTCCACACACTTGACCCATCGATGCCGCATTGAGTCCCTCGTGGAAAAAGGTTTTTTAAAAATCAGATCAGGCCAAACCAAGACCCAGCCCCCGGTCAAAATAACACAACATCAAAATCGAAAGAAAAGGCATTTTAAGGCAATCACAACACGCCCTGGCGGGCCGCTTTCGCGGTGGTTGCTCATATTGCCGGGGATATTACGCATTGCTCCATTATTTTCAAAGACTTCGGGGGTTATTGCGCCACCGTTTTGGTGCGGAACTCGTGGGTAAAAAGATGCCTTCGGCGTGCTTCGCACATCCTTTTCCCCGCCTCGCATGTCGATTTAGCTGATAAAGCATCGCTAAATTCGCCTGCGCTGCACTCGTTCCCGCAACCCAAAAATAATCAGAAATCGTTGAAAACATGAACGATATTCTATTTGAATGAGAACAAGCTAAAAATAAAATTCCTAAAAGATGTCTTGTTAAAATCGGTCTGATCGGATCTTTTGTGTGCTTATTTTAGCGTTTTGTCGATTTTTCTATTTTTTCGTCTGAATATTGTCATTTTGGCGATAAGTCATTGAATAAATGGGATTATTTGGTTGAACTTTCCCATGGAAAGTGCTTATTTTTTTATGCTGATCTGGTTTTAAGCGATGGGGTTTTTTGAGCCTTTTTTGAATCCATTTT
The DNA here is from genome assembly GCA_029261215.1 of Nitrospirota bacterium. Classification (GTDB taxonomy): domain Bacteria; phylum Nitrospirota; class Nitrospiria; order SBBL01; family JAADHI01; genus JAADHI01. The sequence goes on from JAJDBT010000109.1 coordinate 5,495, forward strand.
TTATGCCGGTCGATTTTTGCTTATTTCTCACCTCTGATGCCTTATTTTTTATCGGGGTTTTTTCCCTCTATTTTGTTTGAAAATTCAGTTTTCCGCTGTAAGTGCTCGAAACGATGGGGTTATTTCGTTTCACTTTATCCGAGAAAGTCGGTAAAAAGGCGGGGTCTTCTGTCTTAAAAGGGCCAAAAGTCGCTTAAATCGATTTAAGGACTTTTTCCGTTTTTTTCTTAAAATAAATCAGACGCTCAGGTGTG
>JAJDBT010000110.1 GCA_029261215.1 Nitrospirota bacterium
GGAAGCAAAAATCGGTGATTACATCATCGCCCACGTCGGGGTTGCCATCAGCCGTTTGGATGAAGTGGAGGCTCAGCGTAGTTTAGAATATTTAAAAGAAATGGATGCGCTTGAAAAAGAGCCCCCTTAGAAAAAGGGGGCTAGGGGGGGTTGGTTTGATTTTATGCGTTTTCAAATACAACAAAATCCCCCTCGATCCCCCTTTTCCAAAGGGGGAGGCAAAACAGGTTACGACGAACGGGTTGTTAAATGAAATATATTGACGAATACCGCGATGGCGAAGTTGCACAAAAAATAGCGAAAGCGATCCAAAAACAGGTCACACGGCCCTGGACGATTATGGAGGTCTGCGGCGGGCAAACCCACGTCATCGTCAAATACGGCATCGACACCCTTTTACCGAAAGAAATTACCCTGCTTCACGGGCCGGGCTGTCCGGTCTGCGTCACGCCCATTGAACTCATCGACAAGGCCGTGGAGATTGCCGCACAGCCGGATGTTATTTTCTGTTCCTTCGGCGACATGCTGCGTGTGCCGGGGAGTGTGCACGACTTGTTTTGGGCCAAGTCGCAGGGCGGGGATGTGCGTATCGTGTATTCCCCGCTGGATGCGCTGAAACTCGCCCAACAGCACCCGAGTCGCGAAGTCGTCTTTTTCGCAGTCGGCTTTGAAACCACCGCTCCGGCGAATGCGATGGCTGTTGCCGAAGCCCACAGGCAGGGGATCAAAAATTTCTCGATTCTTGTTTCACATGTACTCGTGCCGCCTGCGATTGAGGCCATTCTTTCCTCTCCGGAAAACTGCGTGGACGGGTTTTTGGCGGCGGGCCATGTCTGCACCATCATGGGTTTTGAGGAATACGAAACCATCGCCAAAAAATACCGCGTGCCAATGGTCGTCACGGGTTTTGAGCCGGTCGATATCCTGCAAGGCATCGAGATGTGTGTCCGGCAACTCGAAACAGGACGAGCCGAGGTCGAAAACCAATATGTGCGTTCGGTCAAAAAAACAGGCAATCTTCCGGCACGAGCATTACTTCAAGAAGTCTTCGAGGTTATCCCTCGCAAGTGGCGCGGGATTGGAGAGATTCCGCAAAGCGGTTTTGGCCTGAGGGAAAAGTATCGAGCCTTCGATACAGAAGGGCGCTTTGGAGCCGCTATGGCGCATACAAAAACGGAAACAGATTGTATTAGCGGGCTCATTTTACAAGGATTGAAAAAGCCAAACGCCTGCCCGCATTTTGGCGAAGCCTGCACCCCGGAGCATCCCCTCGGCGCAACGATGGTGAGCAGCGAAGGGGCCTGCGCGGCGTATTGGCGGTATCGGGGAAACAGATAAATCGTTAATGTTTACGGTTGTTTCTGTTCATACCTGTCTCTTGAAATAGCATGGATGCCATGCTATTATTTCTTTCATGATCCAGTCTTTCCATGACCTCGGAACAGAAGATGTTTTTAGCGGTAAGAATACGAAACGGGCGAGGGCCTTGTGTCCAAGCCGGTTATGGAAAATGGCCGCAAGAAAACTCGACCAACTCGATTCCGTCAAGCATCTGAAAGACCTTCGTGTCCCTCCCGGCAACAAACTTGAGGCCTTAACAGGCGACCGGAAGGGGCAGTACAGTATTAGAATCAACGATCAGTATCGGATCTGTTTTGCTTGGCAGGACGCTGGGCCCGAAAGCGTCGAAATTGTAGACTATCATTAAAAAACATTGGAGTAATAAATGGTTCGAATACCAACACATAGAATGCCGACTCATCCGGGGGAAATGTTGCTTGAAGAATTTTTAATTCCAATGGGTCTCACGCAAAAGCAGCTCTCAAAGGCGATTCGTGTGCCTTATCAGAGGATCAATGAGATTGTGAATCAACACAGAGGCATCACTCCCGCCACGGCTTTAAGACTTTCAAAGTTTTTTGGCATTTCGGAAGACTTCTGGATGAACCTCCAAATGCGCTGGGACTTATACCGGGCAAGCCGCGATGAGGCCGACACCCTGGAAAGTATTCGGCCCTTTCGTTAGAAGGCGTCTTAAACAAGAGATCTCCGGCTGCACCGTAGGCTGGTGTTGCGGTGCCTAAAAAAACCGAACGAATGCCCCATTTTGGAGCGGCCTGCGCGGCCTATTGGCGGTATCGGAGCCAAGAGTGAGGCCATAAACCCGGCGCTTGAAAATTGATGCATATTATTATAGAATTTTGTGCATATAGGAGGAGCCGATGCGAACAACCCTGGATTTGCCTGAAAAACTAGTCAATGAAGCCATGAAGCTTACCCACAGCGATACGAAAACACGGGTCATTATTTTGGCCCTTCAAGAATTGATTAGAAAATCAAAAATTTCGGACCTCAAAAACTACAAAGGCAAGATTGACCTCGATCTCAATCTCAATCTGGACGAACTTCGGAATCGTCATTAGTGCAGACGCTGGTCGATACCTCGATTTGGATCGATTATTTCAGAAGCGGCGACTACTCGGGTGATTTGGATTTTCTCATTGAGGAGAATCTTGTTGTTACAAATGATCTGATCTTGACCGAACTCATTCCTTTTCTCAAGTTGAAGCAGCAAAACAAAGTTATCAAGCTGCTTCTTGAAGTCAGAAAGCTGACTTTAGCCATCGATTGGGAAGAACTGATTCAGTTTCAGTTCAAGTGTCTCAAAAGTGGCACAAACGGTATGGGCATTCCTCATCTCATTATTGCCCAAAACGCCAAACAAAATCAGTGTCCAATCTATTCCCTGGATAAACATTTTAGTCTGTTGAAAAAGATCGTACCGGTTAAGTTGTATGGAAAATGAGGAATGAAAATATACAAGTTCAAGGATTTGTCTGACGAG
>JAJDBT010000012.1 GCA_029261215.1 Nitrospirota bacterium
TAAATGCAGACCTTGTGGTGTGGAGTTTTTTAACCACCTGGTCGACGGACTTGATCAGTTCTTCATCGATGGTCATTTGAATCGTTTTCATTTTAGACGACCTCTTGATCTGTGGATTATCATAGCTATAATAATCCACATCAAATAAAATCGCAAGACTGACGCGTTTTTTTAAAAAAGTACAGACCCAAAAACCGCTTCAAATCGGCTCAGAACCCCTCAAAAAATTTTTCACTCGATGAAATAAAACAAAGAAAAAAGCAGATCCAAGACGCCCTGGCCGGGCCGCTTTGCGGTCTTTAATCCTAAGGATCTGAAAAAAACAGATTGTTACACTTTTTGAGCCTGTTTTTTTCATGTTTGCCCATTTTCCATTGCATTTTCCATCGATCGTTCTATTTTTCAAAGACTTCCGCGTTTTTTCTGCGCTCAGTTATTGCGGGAACTCGGGGGTAAAATGATGCCTTTGGCGTGCTTCGCACATCCTTTTCCCCGCCTCGCTCTGTGAATTAGCTGATAAATCATCGCTAATTTCACTCGCGTGGCCCTCGTTCCCGCAGAAGATGAGCGGAAGAAAGCATTGATTTTATTGAATAAAAACAACTTCTTGAAAAATAGTAAACGCAAAATAAGCATTTTTTTAAGTTTTGAGGGTTTCTTATTTTGCTGTGGATGGGTCTTAAACGCTTGTCGGTCGCTGACCCCGGATGGGTTGCGCCTGAAAAGGGACGATGGTCTTGTAACCTCTCGATAAGACAGGCTTTTTTTGACGACATTTCCGCAGGAATAGTCTTATATTTTTTTTAATGTGGTTTTTTTAAGGGCCTTGGTTTTGGGGGTGCTGGGGGCATGCGCTATAAGTTTTTTTTTAAGTTTTCCGATTTTTCTTATTTTGACGGTAAAAGGGCTTAAATTGCTTTCTCCGGGGCGTGCGCGCTTTTCGATCGAAAAGAGGCGTTTGCTTCCCTCGCCCTTGATTCTATTGGCGAAATCACGGGCGCTTTATCCGAGAAAGTCGGTAAAAATGCGCGGCTTGCTGTCTTAAAAGTGCACAAATTCCCTTAAATCGATTTAAGGACTTTTTCCGTTTTTTACTTAAATGGCTCAGGCGGTAAGGTGCGGTTTAAGTTTTGCTTTTTTCTTAAAACACACGGGGTGTGTGATCGAGTGGGCCGGAAAAAGCCCACGACAAAAAAAGCCCCGAATTGTAAAAGGGCGCACTTATACAAACTCGCTGAGTTTGTGGCGCGAAGGGCCCGAAATGGGGGATTTTTGGGATGGAAATAGACCGCATTTTCGGCGGCCTCAATGGCTTATTTTTGGCCGACCCAAGGCGATCAAATGCTCAAAAATAAACCGATAAATTGTTCTTTCTGATTGATGAAGAGTAGTATATGATAGGATTAAGTAGTATTATCATGTTCGCATTTCTTGGAGGATAAAACGATGGCAATGGTTAAAAAAAGCATTACCGTGACCGATCAACAAAACGATTGGATCAAGGCACAAATCACCAAGGGTGATTTTGGCAATGAGAGCGAGATTATTCGTGATTTGATTCGTAAGGAGCAAAGTCAATCTGCGGAAATGGAGGCCATCCGCGCCAAGCTCATTGAGGCCGAAAAGAGCGGTTTCAGTGACCGCACCCCCGATCAAATCAGGCAAGCCGTACAAAAACGATTAAAAGAAAATGCCAAGCTATAAACTGAATGAAAAAGCGGACGAGGATTTAGAACGTCTCTATGAATACGGCATTCTCTCTTTTGGACTGGATCAGGCGGATTCTTATTATGATGGCCTCATAGATCGCTTTTCTGAGGTGGCTGAAAATCCTAAGCAATGGCAAGCCGTTGACCTTATCCGCAAGGGGTACCACCGCAGTGTTTACGGGGTTCATTCGATTTATTATTGTATCGCAGGAGACACCGTAGAGATTATGCGGATTTTAGGCCGTGAAGATACCGAGCAACTTTAATTCGTTTTGTGTGGGGTAATCCTGATGATTTCTGTGAGACAGAATGAGTAATTCTGTCTCATAGGATTGATTCCAGAAATTATTGCTTGTAAAATATTAAAGCACCCAAGGGACAACATTTTTCCACGTGCTACTTACGGATAACGAGTCGGAAAACTTTCAATCCATATGTAGAAGCGTAGATGCGTTTACCGTTCTTTAAAGTAATCCATTTCGTATAAACGATTTGACTTCCTTCTGGAACTGTATCACCAGTTTTCATGATTTTATCCTCCTTTCTAGCGGACTGTCCGCCCCCTGTAAGCGGGTAAGTCCTTCTAAAAAGAGGATTTATCTGATGTTATTGCCCTTGGGTGCAGGGTTTATTCAATCATCGATTTGCCTCATCTAAACACTCTAATCTCTTGGAACAGTTCCCATATAGTTATTCTGAATAGCTGTAGGTTGGGGGGAATCCCCCCAACCTATCTTTCAGCCAATTAATTTACAGGAACCATCACACTCATCAAGTGAGAGAAGATTGTTATTCCATTTTCCGTCTGCATGTGTGCGCAAATACGGAGCTTTGGTTCCATCACCCCGAACTACTCCCACATAAGCTTTTTGACCTGTCCCATTGCTTTTAGTGTAAAAGGCTGCTTCTTTCGAGTCGATTCTGCGAATCGCCTCTTCTCGCGTTATCCGCCACCCTGAACTGATATTGCCTATATGGGTAATATGTTCATGTGCGCTTGAGCGGTTTGGTTTGTTGATGCATGTTACTTGGAATTCTGGCATGTTAATGTTCTCCTAGTTTATGAATTTCATTCAATACCGGGGAAATAATGAATGAAAAAATTGACAAAATTAGGAGAAATAACTACACTGAGGACGCCGTTCGACAGTGGGGTTAGATCTCCTAGCCCCCTTAACCGCTCTATCCCACTATGGGAAGAGCGGTTTTTTTTTAAAAAATTTAGAGTTTATTTCTGATTCTGTAGATTCTGTCGTTACATTTTCCTGTCTTTTTTCTTATTTTGCAAGATATTTAATTCGGATTGTTGGCTCATTTTACTCAGTTGATAGGTTCTCGTTTAAGTATATTGTCCAGCAGTCCCCTTTTCCCGGGATGTTTTCTAGTTTTGGTTGGTATCTGCCCTTTAGTTTTCCGATGTCAAGGGAGTAGTGTTTGAAGAATGATCTCGCGGCAATGCTAATGTTTGATCTTTTGGTTAATTTGATTGCGCCAATAGTTGTTGGATCACTAATAAATTGGAAAACTATAGCATGCTTTGCCTTTGAATAAGAAAGTAGAACGTGCGTATTTTTGTCGAAAGTGTCTTTGTGGTCGTGTACAAATGTGGAATTTAATGCAATTGTCCGAGATGAATTAATTGTAACCATCGGTGTGCTTAACCGAGTTCCGACAGTTTTAAAAGTTTCTAGGTCGCCCCAGTCGTCAGATGTGTTCATCGTCATTTTTGCCTCCATTTGCTTAATTCTATATTAACGCATTATCGAATGTCAATGCACCTTGAAATAAAGCACAAAGAGATGTTCTGGATGTCGCTAGAGTCTATCATTCTCCCCAAGCTTTCGTGTCGGCTTCAACGACAAACGGTCGTTTTTCGTTGAATAATTTGACCTTTGCAAGTGATTGATTTATAAGGAGGTGAAAACACGAAAAAGGGTAACAGTAAATATGATACAGAATGAGTAATTCTGTCTCAGGGGGGAAATTATTGAGAAGGTAATATATTTCTTGTAATACTCTTTTGACAGGTTTTGTGCTTCGTATAGGCTTATTGGGGCATTCTATTCTTTGTATTGCTGAAAATTAGTAACAAG
>JAJDBT010000111.1 GCA_029261215.1 Nitrospirota bacterium
GCGCCTATAGATCTCTTCAAATCTCATTATTCGTGTCTCCTCTAGCAGTTTTGTCCGTCTCATCCCACCCCCTCTTTCTAGGACAGAATAATCCGGACAGTCTATGTGCTAAATACCGGACACATTATTAACTCTTAACAAATGCAGCCTTCTTCTTGACACCTTTTTTCTTCATCTGTTAGGATCATTTCATTCATTTCATCCCATAGAGGAGAGTCATGCGCTTACGTTTTTTTTACCTTCTTACCCCTCTCCTCATCCTTTCTCAGACAATATCGCTTTATGCGGCGCCCATCCAAAAAGTCGTACTCGACAACGGGTTGAAGGTCGTGCTTTGGGAAGAGCCCAAAGCGCCGGTTGTGACGTTTCAAATTTGGTACAAGGTGGGCTCCAGAAATGAAGTCACAGGAAAAACCGGACTTTCACATTTGATGGAACACATGATGTTTAAGGGAACGAGCAACTACGGAAAAGGCGCTTTTTCCCGGATCGTCGCTAAAAATGGCGGAACCGAAAACGCGTTCACAGGAAATGATTACACCGCCTATTTTGAAAACCTTTCTTCAGACCGGATCGCGCTTTCCCTCGAACTTGAATCCGACCGCATGCAAAACCTCTTGATCGACCCTGAAGAATTTTTGCTCGAACGGGCCGTGGTCATGGAGGAACGTAGAACTCGGACGGATGATGACCCCTATTCCTCCCTCATCGAAAACCTCTACGCCATTGCGTTTTTGGTGCATCCCTACCATACGCCGGTGATCGGCTGGATGAGTGACCTGGAAAACCTGACGCGGGAAGATGTTTTTCAGCATTATCAAAAATATTATGTGCCAAACAATGCCACCATCGTCGTCGTTGGTGACTTCAAAGCCGATGAACTGCTTCAAAAAATAAGACTGCATTTTGAAACGATCCCGCAAGGCATTGATCCGCCACAACGTGTATCGCCTGAGCCGGAGCAGCTGGGCATGCGGCGAAGCATTGTCAAAAGGGAAGCGCAGCTGCCCTTTGTGTTCATCGCCTACCCTGCCCCCAATTACAAGAGCGCTGACAGCTACGCCCTGACCGTACTTTCAAACATTCTTTCAAACGGAAAAAGTACCCGCCTCTACCGCAGCCTGGTTTATGAGCAACAGATCGCGCTGAATACCGGAGGGTATTACAATGGACTCACTACGGACCCTGAAATTTTTTATCTCTACGCTACCGCTCAAAAAGGGAAGACGACTGAAGCGCTCGAAACCGCGCTTGATACAGAAATCAAACACATACAAAAAGAGGGGGTGACACCAAGAGAGTTGGAAAAAGCACAAAATCAGATTGAGGCGGAATACCTCATGGCCTCCGACTCAAACTTTTATCGGGGCATGCAGGTCGGAACAGCCGAAACCGTCGGGGCAGGCCTTCAATATGTCCTTACTTACACCGCAGAGATTCGCAAGGTGACCTTGGATGACATTCAACGCGTCGCCAAAACATATCTCATTGAAGACCACAAGAGTGTCGGCATTCTTATCCCTGAGAAGAAAGCGGAAAAAGAATGAAGAGATCTCCGCTATCCCTCATTGCATATTTCCGGGCCTTCTTTCTTTTGTTCAGTGTCGTCTCTCCTGTACTTTCTGCTTCATTTTCAGAAGCCGCATCCTTACAGCCCAAGCGTTTTATGGCCGAAAATGGCATGACCCTGCTGGTACTGGAGCAACCTTCCCTGCCCATCGTAACGATCCAGATTCTGGTACGGGCCGGATCAAGCCTGGACCCCAAAGAAAAATCCGGGCTCGCAAATATGACAGCAAGTCTGCTGGAAGAAGGGACACAAACCCGCACCGCGATGGATATTTCGGAATCCATTGATTTTATCGGAGCGAACCTTACGACCCGCGTATCAGAAGACGAGATGTCCATTCAGCTACAACTTCTGAAAAAAGATGTGGAAACGGGCATTCAACTATTGTCCGATATGCTCATGCATCCTCGTTTTGACGATGAAGAAGTCGAGCGTGTCCGAAAACAGATTCTCGGCGGCATTCGGGCAGAAAAAGACCAGCCGGGCGCAATTGCGCAACGGGCCTTTCAGGAAATCGTTTTTCAGGGACATCCCTATCAACATGCGGTGGTCGGGAATGAAATGAGCGTCCCCAACATCACCCGCAAGGATCTGCTTGGCTTTCATCAACGCTATTACCATCCCAACAACATGATTATTGCGGTGGTCGGGGATCTGACGGAAGAAGAAACCAAAACAGTCGTCCATATGGCCTTTGGACAATGGCCGCGCGGGAAAGTCGCCTTTCCCCGTATTGCCGCCGTCCCGCCTTTGTCTAAAAAAGTGCTCAAACGCATCGAAAAAGATTTGAGCCAGGCCACCGTCATTTTAGGGCATATCGGCTTAGAACGCTCTGATCCTGATTATTACCCCGTCCTCGTCATGAACTACATTCTTGGCGGTGGGGGTTTTGCCTCCCGTATGATGACGGATATTCGCGATACACGCGGCTTGGTGTATTCGATTTATTCCCATTTTACCGCCAACACACTTTCGGGAGATTTCAGCGTCTCGTTTCAAACCAAAAGCAGCTCTACGAAAGAGGCCATCAAGGGCATTCTTGAAATGATGACCGACATCCAGAACACTCCGGTCAGCGACATTGAACTCTCTGAGGCCAAAGCCTACCTTTCAGGAAGCTTTCCGCTCAAAATTGATACCACAAAAAAAGTCGCCTCCATGCTCTCCGCCGTTGAATTTCACAAACTGGGGCTCGACTATTTTGAAACCTACCCAAAAGAAATCAACCGTGTGACCCTGGAAGACGTGCAGCGCGTGGCTAAAAAATATCTCCACCCCGATCATTACGCACTCGTGGTTGTGGGCAATCAGGCTGAAATTGGCCTGGATGAGTAGGGAGCGCCGCTAATATTTTAATGTCCGTTTTATCTCCCATTCGACTGCTCAGATTTTTTTTCTTTGTTATCTTGAGCGCCAGTGTCGGCCTTTTTCCCGCACATGCCGCCACTTGGCAGGCTGATTTTTCTATCCGCGTCCTCTCCCCGAAAGTAAAAGAAATTTCGACCCGAGGAGCCATTTACCGTAAAGACTTCAAAATCCGCATCGAACCCTCAGGTTCAACTGAAGTGGATCTTTATGATTTTGAACAATCGCTGGAAATGCGCATCTTCCCCGCAGACCAAATCTACTTTGTCTCCCCCTTACCGCTTTCAAAACGTATAAAAGGCATGAAAGAGGCGTGGGTACCGCCTTTACCCCCTTTTAAAGAGACTCGAATACTCTTTAAAGAAGACTTGTTTCAAGGCAAAACCGCAAAGCTCTACTTTGTTATTCTGGAACGCAGCGGGCAAAAAGCCTACCTCTTCCGATGGATCGGCGCTGACCCGGAGGCGCCGCCCCTGCGTGTCATCTATTCCGGGACAGCCCGTGAAACCATTATTGTCGATTTTACGCCTCGACCCGGAACCCTCCCATCGGCCGATTATTTTAATCCGCCATCCAATTATCTCAGTCTCAATCCTTTTTAAAACCAAAAAGCCGATTCAACGGAGAGACGGCCTAATCTCCCATACGCCCTCTGACCTTACCTTTCAGGCAGCTGGAGCAATCGATTAAAGAGCCAGTCACTTTACAAGGTCTTGGGTAAAGTGACATAATTTCATTACGTTATTCGTCTTTCTCAATTGTTTATCAAGGAGTTTTCATGTCAGAAGTGCGTGTTCGTTTTGCTCCAAGCCCGACTGGGTTTTTGCACATTGGAGGAGCCAGAACGGCTCTTTTTAATTGGCTTTATGCCCGCCACCACGGCGGAAAGTTTTTCCTTCGTATCGAAGATACGGATCAAGACCGTTCCACCGACGAAGCCATTGAAGCCATTTTAGACGGCATGCGCTGGCTGGGACTGGATTGGGATCAGTGGGAAAAGGGCACAGGCGACACCGTCCGTCAGACAGAACGCTTTGATCTTTATAAAGAGAAAGTCGCGGAACTTCTGAATCAGGGCAAGGCCTATCGCTGTTATTGCACAGCGGAGGAGTTGGCCTTGCGGCGGCAGGAAGCGATGAAAGAGAAGCGTATCCCAAGGTATGACGGACGCTGCCGGGAACGAAGCGAGGCGGCCCCCGATCTCCCTTTTGCGATCCGCTTTAAGGCCTCCACCGAAGGCCAGATCATCGTGGATGACATGGTGAAAGGCAAGGTCACCTTTGAAAGTAGTACGGTGGACGATTTAATTATTGCACGTTCTGACGGCAGCCCCACTTATAATTTAACCGTTGTGGTGGACGATGTCGCAATGGACATCACGCATGTCATCCGTGGAGACGATCACCTAAATAACACACCCCGTCAAATCCAGCTTTATGAGGCCTTTGGATATCCAATCCCCCATTTTGCCCACCTGCCGATGATTCTGGGTTCTGACAAAGCCCGTCTTTCAAAACGACACGGGGCGACCGCCGTACAGCAATACCGTGAAGAAGGTTATCTTCCGGAAGCGATGCTGAACTATTTGGTTCGCCTCGGCTGGTCGCATCAGGATCAGGAATTGTTTACGCTTCAGGAACTCATTGATAAATTTGCGGTTGAAGAAGTTGGCACTTCCGCCGCAATTTTTAATCCTGAAAAACTCAACTGGGTCAACGCGCACTACATTAAAACCGGAGATCCCAAAGCGCTGGCCAAACCCCTCATGCCGCATTTGGCCAAAGCGGGTGTGAGCGACGCAATGATGGACATGGACAAATTACACCGCATTATTCTCGCCCTGCGCGAGCGTTCACGGGATTTAAAAGAAATGGCCGAATCAGCCGCCTGTTATTTTTTGGATGAGATTCCTTACGATGAAACAACCCAGAAATTCCTCAGGCCAGAAAACCTCCCCATCCTTGAAGCCGTCCGTGAAAAACTCGATCAAACACCCTTTGAACACGATCCATTAAAAACCGCACTTGAGGCGGTTTGTGAATCCATGAACCAAAAACTCGCCAAAATAGCGCAGCCTCTACGGGCCGCCGTGACCGGCAAAGTCGTCAGCCCGGGCATCTTTGATGTGCTCGAATTACTGGGAAAAGAAAAGACATTGAAGCGGATTGACAGACAAATCACACAATTGAAAGAAGCCGTGGCTTGACAGGGCGGCCACATTTGATTAAAGTTCCCACGTCTTTATACCTATCCTTTAGTTGGGGGATCGTCTAATGGCAGGACGGCAGACTCTGACTCTGTCTATCGAGGTTCGAACCCTCGTCCCCCAGCCACTTTTAAAAACATCTGCTACATTCCTATTCGTTCAATAGCCGTTATTTCACATGACATATTGCAATACCCGGAATGTCCAAAAAGATGGCACTTCGACAAAGAATGAGGCTTACCCTTATTCTTGATCTTCTGACTTGTACTAAAAGTGACAATATTTCTCCCTTCGTTCGAAATGACAGGGCAGCCATAATTCATTCGCCGGAAGTTCTTGAGTTCAGATGTTTCTATTCAAAATAACAACCCACCCTTCATTCTTCCATAGTTGCTTTTTATATGGTATTTCATTAGATTGACCTCTCCTCATCAGTGTCACGTGAATAAGCAGATTACGCTCAAAAAAGACCCAATCTACGATGACTGTAGTGAACAAGGGCACCATCTCAATTCTTTTTAATGACGTATTTTGAATCTGAACGATGACTGAATCTAAAACAACACAGCAAACGATGGCCCATGTTCGACAGGATAAGCATGGGCAATTTATCATCCATAGTCTCCAAGGACACCTTGAGGGCGTTGCAACACTCGCTTCCGATTTTGCCTCGACATTTGGGAGTACCGACTGGGCGCATCTCGCAGGTTTATGGCACGATATCGGAAAGTACAGTACCGCTTTTCAGCATCGGATTAAAACACTCTCCGGCTTTGATCCCGAAGCCCATCTGGAAAGTAAGCCGGGACGCGTAGATCATTCCACGGCGGGAGCATAACACGCAATTGAGGAGCTCGGAATGCCTGGACGCATTCTTGCCTATATTATCGCCGGACATCATGCCGGACTTCCTGATTGGCATGCGGGAGAAACCGGAGGCACGGCATTAAAAATGCGACTGGATGACAAACAACATTTAGAGCGGACGCTCACCCAAACGATTCCACAGTCAGTTCTTTCTCAATCAAAACCTACGAGTCCACTGCTTGGCAAATCGGAAGGATTTGCCTTATGGGTACGCATGTTGTTTTCCTGTTTGGTAGACGCCGATTTTCTCGACACCGAAGCATTTATGGATACCGACAAAGCCGAGCAGCGCGTGGGCACGACCACGATTCAAGAATTGTTAGAGCGATTCAATACATACATGAACGGGAACTTTACCGAGGCCACACCAACACAGGTGAACCGTATCCGGGCCGAGGTCTTACGGCAATCCAGGAAAAAAGCGAATCAAATGTCCGGCATTTTTTCAATGACCGTTCCCACAGGCGGTGGAAAAACACTCTCCAGCCTTGCTTTTGCTTTGAAACACGCCGTCAGACACGGCAAACAGCGGGTAATCTACGCCATCCCCTACACCAGTATTATTGAACAAACCGCAAATATCTTTCACAAGATTTTTCCCGACACCGTAGTGGAACATCACAGCAATCTCGACCCGGGCAAAGAAACGACGGTCAAAAACCGCCTGGCAGCGGAAAACTGGGATGCGCCCATCATCGTGACCACGAACGTCCAGTTTTTTGAATCTTTGTTTGCCGCCAGAACCAGTCGCTGCCGCAAGCTGCACAACATCGTCAACAGCGTGGTTGTATTGGATGAAGCCCAACTCTTACCGCCTGAATTTTTAAAACCTATTCTAAAAACGGTCAACCTGCTCGCACAACATTATGGCGTGACCTTTGTGCTCTCCACGGCAACGCAACCTGCCTTAAACAGCCGAAGTGGTTTTGACTGGACTTTTGACGGATTGGACGATGTGCGCGAAATCATCGACGATCCCGACGCCCTCTATCGTGATTTGGAACGCGTTGTTGTCGAGCTACCTAAAAACTTCCACCAAACGGAAACCTGGGGCGAAATCGCTTCGCGCGTTCAAGAGCATCTCTCCGTTTTAGCCATCGTGAATTCTCGCGCTGATGCCCGTGAACTGCACCGCCGCATGCCGGGGGGGCACAGTACATTTATCCGCGCTGATGTGCGGAGAACACCGCTCCCGCGTCATTTCCAATATCAAGCAGCGCCTGTCTTCGGGGGAAGCGGTGCGGGTCGTGAGTACGCAGCTTGTCGAAGCGGGTGTGGATGTGGATTTCCCGGTAGTCTTCCGCGCACTGGCCGGGCTTGACTCCATCGCGCAGGCCGCAGGCCGCTGCAATCGCGAAGGCAAGCTTGAAAAAGGAAAGGTTGTCGTGTTTGTACCGCCGAAACCTCCCCCGGCGGGTCATCTACGGCGCGCAGCGCAAACAACCGTATCCTTGCTTTTCGACTCCGACAAAAACCCCTTGCAGCGCGAAAACTTTCAACCCTATTTTGAACAGCTTTATTGGAAGGCCCCCTCACTGGACAAACACGGCATTGAAGATTTATTAAAGCCGGACGGCGATGGGGACGATCAATTGAAAGTGCAATTCCGTACCGCCGCGCAGCGCTTCCAATTGATTGACGAATCCGGTTATCAGAGTGTCATTGTGCGTTACGGCGACAGCCCTGCATTGATCGATATGCTGAAAAAAGGAGGTCCGGAGCGCTGGCTGATGCGTAAGCTCCAGCGCTGTACCGTGTCGCTTCCCGAATATCAGTTTAAAAAATTACTGAATAACGGAGATTGTAGATGGCATTGAGATAATGATCCACGTGGCGGATCAAAAGGCACCGCAAAAGAGAGCCACCGTCTCAACTCTCCATCAGGATTAACAACACTGATGGAAGGGGAAGGATGTATCACGTGGACATATATGCGAAAGTTCGAAGATTTTGTTTTGTAGAAGGTCACAGTTCTCGCGATGCGAGTCGAGTATTCGGGCTAAGCCGCGGGATGGTTGCTAAGATGCTTACCTATTCCGAGCCCCCGGGTTACCGTCGTAAGCAGCCGGTGCAGCGTCCCGTACTCGGACCTTTCACCCCTGTCATTGATACGATTTTAGAGGACGACAAGCTTCGTCCAAAAAAGCAGCGACATACGGCCAAGCGGATATTTGATCGGATTCGTGAGGAACATGACTATTCAGGAAAGTATGGTGCGGTCAAGGAGTATGTGCGTGAGAAACGTGTTGTCTCACGGGAGATGTTCATCCCATTGAGCCATGCGCCCGGCCACGGGCAAGCGGACTTCGGAGAAGCCTTGGCTGTCATGGGTGGTGTCGAGATGAAGATTCACTTTTTATGCATCAGCCTTCCCCATAGTGACGCAATCTTCGTAAAATCGTATCCCGCCGAGACAACAGAGGCCTTTCTGGACGGCCACAATGCAGGCTTTGATTTCTTTGAGGGCGTCCCCACGAGCATGCTGTATGACAACACGAAGTTGGCCGTGGCACGTATTCTGGGTGATGGAAAACGGAAAGAGACCCGAGCGTTTACCGCGCTTAAATCGCACTGTCTCTTCGAGTCCCGGTTTGGCCGTCCTGGCAAGGGAAACGACAAGGGAAAAGTCGCGGGACTGGTCGGATATGCCCGTCGTAATTTCATGGTGCCCATGCCCCGGTTCGATAGTTTTGATGCGCTGAACAGCTATTTGCTGGATCGCTGTAAAGCGCGAATGAAGGACACGCTTCGTGTCCACAAGGAAAGTATCGCGGCCCGCTTTATCCGAGACCGAGATGTTTTCCTGCATCTTCCGCCATCACCTTACGACGCCTGCGACAGGATTGATACGAAGGTCAGTTCACTGTCACTGGTTCGCTACAAGAGCAATGATTACTCCGTCCCCGCGGAAGATGTCAAGATAGATGTCGCATTATTTTTCATGCTGCTTGTTGAACAAGGATTCTTTTCTTATCGGTTTTTTTCTGCCTTCCTGGGTTCAATTCTACAATATTTGGTCGGGACCAATTTCTGGTCTGTTTTGACC
>JAJDBT010000112.1 GCA_029261215.1 Nitrospirota bacterium
GATAGTCTTGATCTGCATCCTGCTCCTTTTCTCCGTTTTGATGGTGAGTTTGCACTTCCATCTTCTCAGAGTGGGGCAGGATGCTCTACTACTCAAATCTCACTATGACTAAACTTCTCAATGCCAATCCTCCGTATTTTCACCCACTAATTTTCCTGAAGAGCCAGAAATGCTTTTTCTTCTGTAAAAACGTGACGTTTCCCGTCGGGAGTAATCACGCCTAAACGATGGGTATAAGGCACGATCCGAAACCCTTTAAACCCTGAAAAGATGGATGCGAAAAACCGGACGGTATCGGGTGACATGATGATTGCTCCTGTACGTGAATGGCCTTAAAAACAATTTTTTCCGCCTTCAAAAGATCCAGGGGGAAAAAATTGATTGAGATGTTCAACCGGCGAAATGACATGCAATCGTCCGGGGCCTTGCGGGGGTCTGTGACTGAATGCATCAACCAAGGCACTGCGGCCGCTTGACCGGCTTCCTTTAAATGAAGCCCACCATTGGTCTTTGATCTTGAGGGGTCGGGGAGGGGCTTTGTTTTGACAATTTTGGGGTTTTTGACTAGAGTTTCTGATCTATTCTCGGGATCAATCAAAAAGAAAGGCACAACCCACATGAAAAAGAGCGAATTGATTGAAAAGATTTCAAAAGCGGTTTCTAAAAGCACCAAAACGGAGGTGAGTAAAAAGCTGGTGGATGCGGTGATTTCGGAGACCTTTACGACCATTGGCAAGACGGTTAAAAAAGAAGGCAAACAGGGCATTCCCGGTTTTGGCACTTTTACGCTCACAAAACGGGCGGCACGGAAGGGTCGCAACCCGGGAACAGGCGAGACGATCAAGATTAAGGCTTCAAAGTCAATTCGCTTTAAACCTTCGACGGTCTTGAAAGGGTCTTTGTAGGGAAGCGGTGGCCTGAAAGGGCTGGAAGCCGGTGTGTGCAATGGCCGCGCCCTCATGATGCGCGTTCACGGCCATTGTCAGACCGGACGGTTTTATTTTTTCAGGCGGCTTCTTGATGACATTGTCCCCGTCCTTTTTTTGAGGGGGTCAATGTTGTTTTTTGGGTGGGGGGAGTCCAGGCTCCTGTGTGCGACGATGTCTTGTGATTATTTGAAGGCTTTGGATTTTGTTCGTGACGGTCATTGGGATGACTCTCATGAGATGGTTCAAGCCTGTACCGATCCGCTTTCCTTTCTCATTCATGCCTATCTGCATCGCATCGAGGGGGATTTTGAAAACGCGAATTTCTGGTATCAGCGGGCGGGGGAGGATATGCGCCCGAATAGTCTGGCAGAGGAACTCAGTCGTTTGTATGCCTTGGCGAAGGCGGTTTGACCGGGGGGAAAAACGCTGGAAGGACGGGTAGGGGCTGAGACAGAATAGGTAATTCTGTCTCAGTTTTGAGGCTTTTCTCCAAGATTTTGACCGATTACAAGGCATTCCCCTCCATTTTTGAAACAATACCCTTAGAATACTGTCTCAAATGGGCGCGGCAGTCGTGGTCACGAAAAACGAACAAATGGTACAATATTTTGGGTTTCTAGTTGCAAACTAGAAGGTTCTCCTATACATTGACCGGCTTTTTAACTTTTTGGATAATACTGATATTGGTTTTGTGATGGATAAGGAAATAAACAGTAATAGCAATAAAGAAGCGGTCTTACGGCGAGCGCTCATGCGTGTTAAACCTGAATACTTTTCTTGGTCTAAGGAAGAGCAAGAAAGGTATGGCGTAAAACTGCCGGATAGTGACTCCTTTCGAATAAAACAGGCACTTTATAAAGCTCTTTTTTCTGCCGTTGTCACAACAGAGGATGCTTTGGAAATTGCCTCTAATGACTTTAGTAATGAGGAATATTTTCTGTTTAACAGCACCATTTTACCTCTTTACGGGATTGGGGAAAATGACTTCTTTCTCAATGAATTTATGTCTAAAACGCTTTTGGACTTTGAAACACTTCATGACTATTGTTATGAAGATTACCTTTTTCAAGAAGAAGCAAACGCAAAAGAGATGACTGGTTATAAACCAAGGTCCTATCAAGGTAGAATCTATTGCACATGGGCACGGCTGAACATTGATGGTGCCTTTTATTACTCGTTCCTCTGGTCTTTAGCTGATTATTTAATAAGTGCGGTCGATGATGTTTGCTCTGAAAAGATCAAAGAGCTCATTCCATACGAGTTTGTGGCAGGGAAGAATCACGGCAAGAGAGAAGGCGCAGGTACACTTTTTAAGATGGATCTTGATGCAGGAGGACTGGAAGGGCAATTAGAAGAGCTTAAAGATCGTTACTATGAATATCATGATAAGCGCTATACCGAACTTTCTGCCCTTCTTGATGAGCAAGCCTCAAAAACATCCTACATCATGGAGGAAAGTACGGAAGATGATCCTCACATAAATTTTGTGTTTTCTGATAAAACTGCCCTGAAATCCATCAGATTCAGGTTTTTTATGCGTGACTGTCAAAACATTGCAGGAGATAATCAGGAGTTAGTGCGAATGGAAGCAAAAGAGAAAAAAGCTGCTATTGAGTATCTGGAGCAACAATACCACGACATAATGAAAAACTTTGATCCAAAGATCGTAAAGTTTCGCAAAAAACGAAAAGTCATTATTTCCGATGGAGCGTTACAAGACCTAAGCTAAATAAATAATGCTCGCTAAAATTCATCCTTTTCGTGGATGGATTTAGCCTGTTCAATTCGTCTATTCAAGTCAAGGCATTTAACCCGTGTTTTTCGACGATGTGAAGTAGGCGTATGGCCGGGCCTCCAGGTTTTTTTACTCCACGTTCCCAGTCAGAAACGAGATTTTTCGACACATTCAGATATAACGCAAAGACTGGCTGAGAAACATTTTCCCGTTTGCGTAACTCCCTTATAGATTCTCCTGATATTTCAAGGGCAGAGGTTAAACATGTTTCGTCAAAATCCCTCATGGTTTTTTTGTCGATTATTTCAGCCTGATACAGCCCCTCCATTGTTTCATGAATGGCTGCAAATGCATCCGATTTATATTGTTTGTCAGTTTTCATGGTTTAATCTCTATTTGTGCTCCGGTTTCTATCAATTTTTTAATCTGCTCGTCGGATAAGGATAGAAGTACTTTTCCCGTTTTCTTGAAGGCGGTTAGCTCATCTTTTTCTATGTTTTCTTTTTCGCTCTTCGCAAAGCCGTATACAAAAAATGCTTTGTCTCGTTTCTTGATAATTACGATAGCCCTGTATCCGCCTGATTTTCCCTGTCCAGTGCGGGCAATGCGTTGTTTAATCACATTTCCACCAAGGTCAGCGGCAACAATTCCTCTTTCTGCTTCGGCAATGGCTTTTTTTAGTGCCGTATCGCTTATTTTCTCCCGTTTTGCAAACCGATTGAACCAAGAATTTTTAAAAACTCGTAATGGACTTGCGTCTTTAGTCATTTATTTCCCTGCTTACTGTATCACACTGAGTGTTATAGTCCAAGTTGTTTTCAACCTATGGGCAATCTTAAATCATATCAATCTTTAATTACCCCCTGTTTGAAATTATACTTAAATCTCACTCTTCATCTTTTTTTGATATTCCTCAATAGATCCCACGGAAAACGGTTGTTTCCCGTTTAAAATATTGCCCTTTGCAAGTTCCTAATTTTTAAATGGTTAATAACATAAAGGGCACGGAGGCACTGTCCTACAATTCCATATCATAAATTTGTTGAACGTCTTTTGTTTGAATCCCTAAATAGGTCAAGGTCTGTTGTTGGGTGGCGTGGCCGAAGGCCACCATGAGCAGTGGGATCGGCGTTCCACGTTTGTACTGCCAATAGCCCCATGTCTTCCTCTTATATATAGGGCGGTTAAAATGAACGTTTCTGGGCAGCATCAATTTTTCAGATCCTTACTCTAAAATAATGCGTTCGACCTCATCCAGGCTGGTTTCCTGGTGTCGCCGGTCATAGAGTCTTGTGGTTCTCGGGGAAACGTAAAGCGTTAGGAAAAGGTCTCAGTGGGTCGCTCTCACTCCCAGCCGAACAAAAAGCAAACAAAGATTATCTAGACCTGGACATAAAACTGATCATCCCTAACCGATATCAACCCCGCCAAGTCTTTGATCCGGAAGCGCTGGAATCACTGGCCCTTTCCCTAAAGCAACATGGATTGATCCAACCCATCATCGTCCGAAGAGGGATAGAGGACAAATACGAGCTGGTCTCGGGAGAGCGGCGTTGGCGGGCCGCTGCACTGGCCGGTCTTGAAAAAATCCCGGCTATTCTGAAAGAAGTCGGGGACCAGGGGCTGATGGAGTGGGCCATCATTGAAAACCTCCAGAGAGAAGACCTGAACCCTATTGAAAAGGCCAAAGCCTACGAAAATTTAATCTCGGAATTTTCCCTGACCCAAGAAAACATCGCCCAACGCATAGGCATAGACCGGTCTTCTGTCTCAAACTTTCTCCGCCTTCTGCAACTCCCGACTGAATTGTGGGCATCGGTCTCCAAAGGACAAATAACAATGGGCCATGCAAAAGCCCTGCTTTCACTGAACAAAAAGGAAGAGCAAATCACCTTGGCAGAAGAAATAATAAGCAGGCATCTCTCTGTCCGACAAACAGAAACCGCCGTACAGCACATTAACAAACGGGTGTTGCCCAACAAAAAGGTATCACCCTTAAATACCCTGCTTTCCAAACCCACAGTGGTCGAAGATCAACTGAGACAGACCTTGGGGACAAAAGTAAAACTGGTTCAAAAAGGAAAAAGTTGGGAACTTAAAATAACCATCCATTCTCAAGATGACATCGACAGCATCTTAAAAAGATTAACCTAAAGGTTTTCCGCCTACGGCTCCAGTTCAAACCCCAATTAAATTTAAGATGGTCGCTAACGCTCCCGCCGATATGGCAAAAGCCCGCAATCTTTGTGCCTGAATCTTGTCATATGGACTTTGTTGGTTCTTTTGGGTATATGTCTCATGAAAATAAAGAAAATGAAACCCAAGGCCAACCAGAGCCGTTTAGGGATCGCTTTAAATTATCTCAGATCTCAAAAAAATTTTCCCACTTCATGAAAAACAAAATTCCAAAAATAGGGGAGGGGAGCGCGCTGAAGTCTCACCTTGAATAGATTTTGAGTCTATGTCAAAATCCGGCCAGTTTTGTGACGAATACCCAATTTCAAAAATCAGGATATCTTTGTGGGCCGATCCCGAAAAAATAATGTACAAATAACGGTTTATATCTCTCCCAAAAGCAAGAGGATTTTGGAGGGACTTAGAGAGGGGAGGAGAAGCCCAGGAGATCCTCCTGATGCGACTAAAAATATCAAAGATGGTTTTAAGGTTTCCGAAGAAATCGAACATTTATTAGAACTCTTACAAAGAGACTCTAAAGATCGAAAAGATAAAAAATCAAAAGGATGGTTTATCGACCGTGCGCTTGAATCTTATGTTGCTGACCAAGACGAACAATTCAAGCGTAAAAAAAGAACAAAAAGCGAATGTGTCGAACAAGCATTGAAAATCAAATACAGACCTTTTTACGACCAGGCTAAATCGTCAGAGGGTTTTAATTTAAAATCTTGAGTCCTATTCTATCCCCGAAGCCCCTCATCACGCAAACGAACGATAATCATTTTCTCAAGTCCAGTTTAAAAAAGAATGACTGATATTCTTTTTTAAACAAAAATGAACGATCAAACAGAAATCTTTTGAACCCCGTAAGAAAAAGCGTTTTCAGGCAATCACAACACGCCCTTTCGGGCCGCTTTCGCGGTGTTTGCTCATATTACATCGAATATTACACATTGACCTTTTAAATTCAAAGACTTAT
>JAJDBT010000113.1 GCA_029261215.1 Nitrospirota bacterium
GGTCAAAACAGACCAGAAATTGGTCCCGACCAAATATTGTAGAATTGAACCCAGGAAGGCAGAAAAAAACCGATAAGAAAAGAATCCTTGTTCAACAAGCAGCATGAAAAATAATGCGACATCTATCTTGACATCTTCCGCAGGTGCCTTTTTGCACAAGTCCGCCACGCTTCGAGCGGCGGCAGTATATGCAGCTTTAATGCGCACCCGTTCCGCCGAAATTTGCTGAGGCGTGAACAGGGTGTCTTCGAGGCCGCCGTACTCCCCTGTGAGCCCCCTTCTTCCCCTAAAGACCCGGTGTCTTTAAAATGCACATGCCCTCCGGCACGGGTTTGTCCTTCAGCTTGAAACAAGGCCTCTTCCGCAATGCCTTGTGCCGCGGCCGCGGCAAACACGGTATTAATTTGCTGTTGAATCACCTGTCGGCGTTCGGCTAATACGCGGTCGAAATACGGCTGGGAACCGGTGAGCTGCAAACGTTTGATCCGGTCAAAATCAGCGGCGCTGAATTCGTCCTAAAATTGAGGCGGCAAGGCTTCGGGAATGACAAATTCATTTTCTTCATCGTCCTCTTTTTCAGGTGGCAAAGCCGCATCCACTTCGATCCGCATTTCGGTCTCGCCAAATGAAACATTCCACAATACCAAGTCCTCCGTGCTTTTAATCAGGGTCTCCCCTTCAAACACTTTAAAAAAGAGATCTGGGCGGCGATCTAAAAAGAGTTCATCAAAATACGCGGCTTCAAATGAAATCCGAAAAAAACCTGCCTCATCGGTCGTCGCGCTGCCCACCAAATCGTCAAAAATTAGGTCTTTATCCCAGGCTTCCACGCGAAGCTCCGGAACATTGCGCCCGCTTTCACAATCCGTCACATACCCCATGATGCGATATTTTCCCATCAAAACCCTCCTTTCATAGCAACTTTTCTATCAATCACTCTGAGTTCAAAATCATGCTTCAATTGAATTTCAAGTCGCTTATTTTGGCTTACGTTAGCGACTAAAATACAGATAAAAGTGATTATAGAACCCAAGGTCACTGACCAAATAATTACTGGAATACTTTTTAAGACTTCGAGCAATTTCATGCTCCATAAGCTAAGAGATACGAGACTACATTTAAATAAGAGAGAATTACTCAGCCCGAAGGGCCACAAGCGGTTTTTCTCCCAGTGTCCGATAGGTCACGAGAAAGCCTGTAATCAGGGTTAGTGCAATTGTTGACACACCTCCGGTCGCCAGAATTTGCCATTCGAATTGCCAGGGAATATCCAGAAAATATTTAACAATCACCCATGAAAAAATAACGGAAAGCGTACCGCCCACCACCGCCGCCAAGAAACCAAAGACGGCGTATTCCACGGCCATCATCGCCATGAGCTTGGGGCGGGTTGCACCCAAAATTTTAAAGAGCACCATTTCATGCACCCTTCGTCCCCGCGTGGCGGCAATCGCGCCGGAAACAACGACCAAGCCCACGGTCAAACCGAGCAGGGCCATGAAGGCCACGGTGCGTGCGATTTCACCCAGAATGCGGGCAATGGTTTCCAGTATTTCACGGATGGGAATAATCGTCACATTTGGAAAAGCGTCAATCACCGCGTTTTGAATCGCGCGGTCATCAACCTGGTTCGAAGTCACGGTCGCGACAAAGGTTTCCGGCGCGCCCTGAAGCACTTCGGGTGGGAAGATGAAATAAAAATTGGTCGTCATGCTGCCCCAATCCACGTCGCGCACACTGCTGACTTTTCCGGCAACCTGCACCCCCTGAATATCAAACACGACATCCGAACCCAGAGAAACCCCTAGGTGCCGTCCCGCCTCGCTTTCGACCGAGACCAGGCCGGAACGGTCAGTGCCCTCTCCCTCCCACCAGTGCCCTTGCCTCACCGTATTGTTGGGAGGGAGCTTGTCCCGATAGGTCAGGACGTATTCCCGCGTGAAATACCAGGCATCACGCCGATCTTCGAGATCCATTTCGCTGACCACTTGCCCATTCACCGAATGCAGGCGCGAGCGGATGAGCGGCGTCAGTTGGGTGGGTTGTTTTAAGGGCCACCCTTCTAAAATTCCCATTAATTTTTCTTTTTGATCGCTTTGAATATCGATGAGAAAAAGTGCTGGTGCGTCTTCGGGAATGTTTTGCTGTAGCTGCACCATCAAGCTTTTTTCGACCTGCGAAAGCGTTAAAAGTACCATCACCGCAATGCCGAGAGAAAGCAGGATGGCCATGACCTGACGACCGGGGCGGTAGAGGTTTGAAATGCCGTAACGCAAAGCCAATGACCGGGGTGAACCCAGCCGTTTTACAATAAAGAGCATTGCCCGACCTGTTAAAAATAACAATAAGATGGATACCGCAAGACCCGCCGCGACCGATGTGCCGAGCTTCCAGGAGCCTGCCTGCCAGATGGCCAGTGCAATCCATCCCACCACCAAAGCGCCGATCAAATAAAGGCGATTCATGAAGTCTTTTCGTTGACTTTTGATTTCTAAAACCTCGACTTCGTGGCGAAACACACGTGCCGGAGAGATATTTCCCACTACACGAAGCGGCCAGACCGAAAAAAGCAAGGTCGTCAAAAGGCCCATCGTTACCCCCTGAAATACGGGTGCAGGGGCCAGTTCAAAAATAAATCCGGGAGGCAGAAAATCAGAAAGCAACCCGCTTAAAACAAAATAAATCCCGATGCCCAATGCAATGCCAATCACGCTGCCAATGCCGCCTAAAAGCAGCACCAGAAACAGGTAGATTTTTAAAATGGAGGACGAGGCCGTACCGAGGGATTTTAAGATGGCAATCGTTTCAATGCGCTCCGTCAAAAAAGCATGCACATTTCCGCCAACGCCAATGCCGCCAATCATGAGCGTAATCAGGCCGACAAGTCCGAGATAGGTGGTGAAGTTATCCAGAAAACGCCGCAGACGCGGCTGAACCTCCCGATACGTTTTAATGCGGACACCTTCCTCTTGTAAATCCACTTCCAGTTTTTCTTTGAGGGCGTCCGGCGACCACTGTCCTTCTGTTTTAATCAGCAGTTTACGGCGCACCCGGCTGCCGAGTTTCACCAAACCCGCGCGATCCAGCGCTTCTTTCGAAAGCAGCACCCTCGGCCCCAAACTAAAAGGTCCGGCGACTTTGTCCGGCTCCTTTTTGACCATGCCGCCGATGATAAAATCATGGTCGCCCAGACCGATCCGGTCGCCCACAGCAAGCTTGAGACGGAGCAGCAGTCCTTCCTCGACATAAACGGCATCCGGATTCTGAAAGGGATTGCTCACCGGAGGTTCAATCACCAGTCGTCCGTAAAATGGGTATCCTGGCTCGACGGCCTTGACCTCGACCAATTGCGTCTGTGTGCTCACGGGATTGGAGGCCATTCCGATGAGCTCCGCTATAAGAACGGCGCTGACGCCTTTTTCTTTTAATGGTTCAATAATGCTTTTTCCCGCATCGGACAAAGGCTGGGAAAGCCGTACCTCCAGATCGGCCGCAAGCAGGTTTTTGGCTTCATGCTGGGTCATGGCCTCAAAATTGGCGGCGATATTGCCGACACCGACAATCGATCCGACTCCGATGGCAATGGAAATCAGGAAAAACAGAAAATGCCGCAAAGAACCACGGACTTCGCGGAGCACCATTTTGAATACAAATGAGGTGGATTTATGTGTGGGTGTGTTCTTCAACGATTTCACCGTCCCGCAAGGTGATGATCCGATCCGCACGCTCGGCCAGGGCCATGTCGTGCGTCACCAGCACAAAAGTATTGCCCAAGTCCCGATGTAGGTCCAAAAGCAGATCAATGACCCGTGTCCCGTTTTTTGAATCGAGGTTCCCTGTCGGCTCGTCCGCCAAAAGCAGCGCGGGTGATCCGGCATAGGCACGGGCGACGGCGACACGTTGCTGCTCCCCGCCCGAAAGCTGCACGGGATAATGATCAAACCTTGCTTCAAGTCCCACTGCGGTCATCAGACGTTTCGCTTCTTGTGCGGCGTTTGTTTTGCCTTGAAGCTCCAGCGGAATTTGCACGTTTTCAAGCGCGGTCATCGTCGGAATCAAATGAAAGGATTGAAAAACCATGCCAATTTTTTCACGGCGAAGTGTCGCCAGCGCGTCTTCAGAAAGTGTGGAAAGATCAATGCCGTCAATGACAATCGACCCGGCTGTAGGCCGGTCCAGTCCTGCCATCAAACCGAGCAATGTGGATTTTCCGCTGCCGGAAGGGCCGACAATCGCCAGGAGTTCTTTTTGAGGGACATGAAGATAAATCTCTTTCAGAATGGTGACGGGCCGCCCTGCACTGGAGAGCGACATGGAGAGATTTTGAATATCGATCATCGGCCCGGCCCCCTCATGAAAGCACTAGAAACGTTTGAATTGTTTGCTCAGGGACAATCCTTGAGACTGATAGGATGAACCAATCTCGACACCGTAGGTTTTTTCGGGACGACCCAGAAGCTGCTCATAGATCAGACGACCGACAAACTGGCCGTCTTCAAGGAGAAAAGGGACTTCATGAGAGCGGACTTCAAGCACGGCGTGGGTGCCCTTGATATCATTATTCCCGTAGCCAAAACCCGGATCAAAAAAACCGGCATAATGAATTCTGAACTCTCCGACGGAAGGGTCATAGGCCACCATTTCTGCAGCAAAGGCAGGTGGAATCCGCA
Organism: Nitrospirota bacterium; assembly: GCA_029261215.1. GTDB lineage: Bacteria > Nitrospirota > Nitrospiria > SBBL01 > JAADHI01 > JAADHI01. The sequence continues at coordinate 4,671 of JAJDBT010000113.1, forward strand.
CTTTTTCTTTTGAAAGCAGGATATAAAAGTCATCAGGGTTTAAGAGCAGGCCATCCGCCTTGGGGGCTGGAATCGGCTCCCAAAAATCGTTTGGATCGTAATAATTAATTTTACTTAGATCAATCAAAGGGGCGTGGTGCTTGGCCCGATATCCGATAATATCCGCCCCTGAAATACCCTGGAGGTCAATCGAAATACGTAAACCTTGCAATATGGTGGCGTCCACCGCTTCATCATTGGCCATGTACACCAGGGTCTCTTCCCGATCGAGTTTATCCAGTTTATGATCGGAATGCGGCGGATCAAAACCCCGGATAAAACGAAGCTGATTGAGTTTTGTGCCTTCCCGAACCAGAACGCTAAAGGTGCGCGGAACCACTTCGACATACAAATCGCCCTTGTAACCGGCTTGAACCCGCTCAAACTCGGTGCCGTAATCACTGATGAGCCGTGTAAACACATCCAATCGCCCGGTCGTGCTTTTCGGGTTGGCCCGTGCTGAAATTTCCTGCGGCAGGCGAAGCGTCTCCATCAGCGGGATAATATAGACACAGCCCTTTTCAAGGACAGCTGCACTGGAAAGATCAATCTCGTGCATTTTTAAGGCTTCAATTTTTCGCTTCACTGTGGAATTTCGGCCAGGCAAAAAGCTGGCCCGAACACGATAAGCAACTGCCCCCAGCCTTAAATCGATACTTGCAGGTTGAATTTGATCTTCCGAAAGACGTTGCGGCGCGCTGACATAGCCACTGTTAATTAATTCTTTAATTTTTTCTGCGGGCAGTACACCCTTGTTTTGAAATGCACTCAAATCCCGTTCGAGTTCCGGGAAAAGGTTGGCCATGTCGCCACTCATCATTGAATCTCCATATGTCCACTTGAAGAAGAGGATCTTAACGGAAAAAAGACTTCTTTAGCAAGCCAAGGAGGGTTTGAAGTCCATTCAACGATCAGCTACACTATCCCTATGCTTTACAGCTCAAGATATCGTTTTATCAGACTTATTCTTGTCCTTGGCTTTTTGTTTGCCTTTAATCCCTTTTCCACCTTACGCCCCTCGCTTGCCACAAAAGAACGGGTTATTGTCGCATTCGGGAACAGCCTGACAGCGGGCCTCGGCGTCCCTTCAGACCAGTCTTACCCGGCCTTGCTGGCTAAAAAATTAGGAGAAGAAGGATTTTCCTACAAGGTCATCAATGCCGGCGTCAGCGGAGAAACCACGGCGGGCGGGCTTCGGCGTGTGTCCTGGGTTTTAAAAAATCAGCCCGATGTGGTAATTTTGGAATTGGGCGCAAACGATGGTCTGCGCGGTTTAAATCTAAAAGAAATGGAGAAAAACCTGGCGCGGATTATTCAGCAATTGCAGGAAAACAAGGTTGAAGTCATTCTCGCAGGCATGAAAATTCCGCCCAACTATGGCACACGATACACAAGTGCCTTTGAAGCAATTTACCCCAAACTCGCAACACGGTTTAAGATTTCCCTGATTCCCTTTTTTCTGGAAGGCGTTGCCACAAAACCGGACTTAAACCAGGCAGATGGCATTCATCCTACGGCGCAGGGTTACGAAGTGATTCTTAAAGAAATTTGGCCTATTATCCTAAAAGTCATTGAAGAAAAATAACGTTTAGAGCGCCTCCACCAGTTTTTTTGTCCATGCAGCGGCTTCCTGCTCTGCAGAAAACAACCTCGACAAATCCAATTGACATTGATCCACCAATGTCTCAACTGCCAAATAATCAGACTGCTCAACCTTTTCGACAAGCATGAGCAGACGGCCCAAGTCTCCTTTTCGTTCGAGCAAGGCCTCAGAGATGGGATCGGCCAGGGTAAGATCCGCCAAAACTTCCGACATGGGCCGAAGGAGCAGGGCATCAATTAACGACAAAATCCCCGTCATAAATGCCATATCGACTTCTTTTTTCTCTCCACCCAGGGCACCTTTTTGAACGAGAAGTTCCATAAAACGGCCTCTCATCACAGCGGTCTGCAATAAGGGGTTTTGTTGTCCAGGCGTATCTCCGTAAGTAAATAGCAGCACCTGGGCCCATCGGTTCAGCTGGGCTCTCCCCAGAAGCACGATGGCCTGACGAATGGTTTCAATTTGAGTTCGGATATTCAGTGCAGCAGAATTGACAAGACGCAGCAAATGATAACTCAAGGAGGGACTGGCGTGAAATGTTTCTTCTATTTCGCTTAATTCTGCATCCCGTGAAACCTGATACATCAACTTCATGACAGAGACACTCGAAGGGTCAATTTTTTTACCGCCGACAATCGATGGGCGTTCAAAATAATAGCCTTGAAATAACTCAAAACCCAATGCCCGCGTCCGATCAAATTGATACATATCCTCGACTTTTTCCGCCAAAAAGGTCAGAGGCCAACGTTTGAGCGGCACTAGCATTTCTTCAATGAATTCCGGGCTTACGGTCATCAAATCAAATTTGATGATATCAATAGATTCAAAAATGGCTTGATAAGTGGGTTTATAGATAAAGTTAGACAAAGCCAGGGTATACCCCATTGCTTTTAAAGACTTACAGCGATTGAGCACCCTTTGGTTCATTTCAATGCTTTCAAGCAATTCGATGACCATTTGCGCTCTTGGGAATAATTCGATCCAATCGCTCATTAAGATTTCACTGTTCACCTTCAAAAAAATCTTATGGCGATTCCCGACAACCTCTTCCAGTCCAAAATCATACAAGGTTTCCATGATGCCATCGACAGAGCTTTGCTCAGTGCACAACAGATTGGAACCAGCGTTCTGATCAGAACGCAGCAGCACTTCAAATCCGTGCAGCTGATTTTTAAGATCCAGAATGGGTTGTCTGCTAATATAAATTTTTTCACTCACCATACGATTTACCTATATTTCCTGATTCAAGCACAACATGGTGTCTGAATCAGACCTTTAAATACATTGTGGATGTTAGAAAACAATCACGCCTCTCCCCTGTCACATTATTTTAAAAATAAAATATCGACCCTTCTGTTTTTTGCTCGATTTGATGCGGTGTCATTTGAGACGAGCGGGCGGCTGTCGCCATATCCCGCCACAGAAAAACGTTCCGGTTTTAGTTTTTGATCTTTTAACATGTAGCGGACAACACTCCCGGCACGCGCCACAGAAAGATCCCAATTTGAATGAAAACGCGGTGTCGAAATGGCTTGATTGTCAGTATGTCCGCCGACTTGAATCCCATAGGTGGCTCCCTGGGTGATTCGGACAATTTCATCCAAAACCTCTTCCGCTTCATGCCGCAGGTTTGCTTCACCCGAATAAAACAAGATCTCGCTCGATACCGAAATAATTACACCTTCTTTTTCCCGCCTTAACTCCACTTTTCCTTGAAGCCGCGTGGTGTCGAACATTTTTTTGACTTCCGAAGGAGAAAATTGTTTCATGACACGAGGATCAAACAAGCCGGATTCTGGCGGCATGACGGGCATATCGGTTCCTGACCGGAGCACCCCAATCCCCCCCTGGCGAAAATAACCTAATGTTTCTTCCAACTTTCCCTGGTCTACGGATTTCATGGCAAAAAGCAGCACAAAGAAAGTCAGCATCAAACTCAGCAGGTCGGCAAAAGTCGCCATCCACGCGTCGGTATCCTCCTTTTCCTCTACCTTTTTTTGTCGCCCCATTTACTCCGCAGCCTCAAGCAATACGATACGAACCCGTCGATTTTTTGCCCTGTTCTTAGGGCGGTCATTGGGTACAACGGGTCTAAACTCACTGAAGCCCACAGCCGTCATGCGGCTGGCCGATATCTTTTTTTCATTCTGGAGATACTGCAAAACAGCCGCCGCACGAGAAGCGGAAAGTTCCCAGTTCGATGGAAATTTCAAACTGGCCACCGGAATATTATCGGTATACCCTTCAATCCTTATAGGATATGGATATTTTTCTATGATTCGCCCCACTTCAGACAATAAATGTTTTGATTCCCCTCGAAGAACGGCCTCGCCTGAAGGAAAAAGAAATTTTTCTGCCACATGGATAATCAGGTCATCGCCCTCTTTCGTAATCATCGTTTCTTCATCATAGGCATTTTCAGAAATCATCCGCGTAAATTCCCTGCCCACAGAAAGATGGGATTCACCAAAAGAAAGCATCGGCGCACCCGGAACTAGGATTTTCTTCCCTTCACTCAGGTGAAGACCGCTGGGCAGCATCCCAAATGTACCCGCCAGTGATCCGAGCGCTTTTTTTATTTTTTTGTCATCATCCACTCCAATCGAATTCAAATAGACAAAGAAAATAACCAGGATGAGGTTCAATGAAACCATCATCACCATGAGTCCAGATTTTGCCTCTTCGTCTTCCTGTTTCTTTCTTCCCATGATGCTTTATCCGACCCTCATGCTGAGCAAATCCATTATGCTTCTGCCGCGACGCTTCGATGGCTGGGTGATAAAAAGACCTGAAGTTTTTGCTCCATGACCCTTGGGTTTTCACCCGAGGCAATGGATAAGATTCCTTCTAAAATGAGTTCCTTCACGAGCATTTCTTCTTTATTTCTCTTTTTGAGTTTTCCCGCCATCGGTAAAAAGATCAGGTTTGCCGTCAGTGCGCCGTAAAACGTCGTGATCAATGCCACCGCCATGGCAGGACCAATTTTACTCGGGTCATCCAGCTTTTGAAGCATTTGCACGAGACCAATCAGTGTTCCGATCATCCCTAATGCAGGCGCAAATGTGGCAAGGGTCGTGAGGATTTCCGCCCCCAGTTTATGCCGATCTTCGACGTAGTCCACCTCTTTTTCCAACACGGATTGAATGGAGCTGACTTCAATCCCGTCAATGAGCATTTGCATCCCTTTTGAGAGAAACCCGTCTTTGATGTCTTTGATCATGGGTTCGATGGAAAGAATGCCTCCGGTACGGTTTTTATTGGCCATATCCACAAGTATTTCAATGAGTTCGCTGCCCGATTGCAGTTTAAACAAAAAGACATTTTTCACGACCTTGACCACGCTGAAGAAATCTTTTAGAGGGTAATTGATCAGCGTCACCCCTACCGTCCCTCCAAGCACAATCGCGGCCGAAGCCGCATCCCAGAAAATAAGCAAAGTCCCCCCGCTTAAAATACCGAAAAGGACAAGCCCAAAAGCAACGACTACACCGATGAGTGATGCGAGATCCATCTAATCCTCTCTTTCAGCCAATCTATCCGTGAACAGGTCGACACGTATCAACAGGCGATTTTCAACAAAGTTACCCCATTGATTCATTTCTAAGCTGATCAAGATGGGTATTAATTTCAGTTTCGATCTTTTCAACATGCGTATCCGCGTTATAAAGCACTAACTTCTGGAGATGTCCGTAACTCTCAAGACCAAGATGACTGACAAATTGCACCCCCATGCCCAATGCATTGGTATAGACCACCCTCACCTTCGAATGGACAAGCACCTCGTTGTCGCTGCCAGGCACAAAGAGCCTCACGATACATTCAGATCCGGCCAGATAGGGTGTTTCCAAATGCACAAAAAGGCCACTGATGCTAATGTTCTCGGTTTTCCCAGTTCGTATCTGGTGATCGGAGAGACGTTCCATTTCAAGGTCTATTTTCAAAGATATCCGGGTATAGCCTCTTACGTTGATATCAGCATTCATACAGTAATCTCCAATAACGATCCTCTCATATTCATAGTGTTCGGGGTCCCCGACTTTAGACTAAAAACCATATTCCTTTAAGACACGATCAACGAGTTGCTGATCCAGTTTTTCCCCTGAAGCAGAATATTCAAGTTCGCTCAAAAGCGCTTCTTTGTGCTCCGGGCCGGGATCAGATTCAGGGTTATTTTGACCAAAGGTGACGACCATTTTTAAAAGACGAGACTGAAACACCTTCAACATGGCATTCACTTTTCTGAGCTGTTGTCCGGCGGGATCCTGAAAAGAAAGCGTCCCGACAAGGTTCATCATTGTGAGCTTGTTTTCGTCCAGCAATTGCGTCAGGTGCTTTAAATTCGCTTCAAGGTTTTCTTTTTCAATAGGCGATTCATGATTTAAAGCGGTTTGAATGTCCTCTATGCGTTCCGACATCAAGCTATGATTCTCAACGATTTTATCGGCATCATCCAGAATTTTGGTCGTGGCTTCTTCGGTTTTACGGTGGACATCCTGCAATTCGTCTCTTCCAATGTGAAGTTCGCTTGAAACACTCTCCATGATAGAACCTGCCGTTCGAACCTTCGTCACCATTTTATTTAAATAAAGAGCCAATTCACCTACTTCGGCATAAAGATCAGGACCCATTAGAGATTTTGATGCATTCTCATGATTTTCGGAGCTCTTTTTCATATTCAAATGCGCCTTATGCGCCTCATCTCCATCGTGCTCTTCTTTTATATGGGGAACCGGCATTAATGTTTTCTCCTATATTATGCATCAGTTTGGAAATATTTTTTCAATTTTTTCTTTTAAGGCATCGGCCGTAAATGGCTTAACAATGTAATTGGTCGCTCCGGCGCGAATGGCTTCCAATACACATTTCTGTGAGGCCTGGGCCGTCACCATCAATACGGGCAGTTCCCTGAAAGCCGCATCTTCGCGAATGGACTTCAACATGCCCAATCCATCCAGGTTTGGCATGTTCCAGTCCGATATGACAAGATCTATTCCACCCTCTTTCACCTTGTCCAATCCGACTTGACCATCTTCTGCTTCCTCCAGCTTGCTAAATCCCAGCTGTCTGAGCGCATTTTTTATGATTCTCCGCATTGTGGACATATCATCCACAATTAAAATTTGCATATTTAAGTCTGGCATACCCTTCTCCTTTTTATATCCGGCACGTCCCCCTGTTTATCAGGATAAAAACTATTTTTTATTTTATAAAAACCCGCCTTCTTTTCATCTACTCGGACCAGAGACGTATTGAGCCCGAATAAACCCTCTGTTCCCCCCAAAAACAATACCCCTTCAGGAGCAAGCAAATTCGTGATCCGGTCAATCACATTTTGTTTTGTTTTTGTGTCAAGATAAATGAGGATATTTCGACAAAAAACAATGTCCATCTGACCGATGGATGAAAAAGGAGACAAGAGGTTCAGACGTCGAAAATGAACCAATTCCTGAAGTTTGGGTTTAATCTGCCAGGTCAGTCCAACCTGGGTAAAATGACGAAGCAGTTGATGTGCTGTGAGCCCTCTCTGGACTTCATGCTGGGAATAAACGCCAGTTTTGGCCCGAATCAGAACAGACTCGGAAATATCAGACGCCATAATCTGAATATCCCAGCCATCCAGCATCGATCCCATTTCGCTCAATAAAATAGCCAAACTATAAGGCTCCTGCCCCGTTGAACAGGCAGCAGACCATATCCGTAATTTGCGTGATGCGCTGTTTGAAGCCAATAACCCGGGAATCAGCACTTCTCTTAAAACAGAATAAGCAGGACTATCTCTAAAAAACGAGGTTTCATTGGTCGTCATTGCATCGACCACTTTTTCTCGAAGCGAACGGTTCCCTGTCTGCATGAGCTGATGCCCAAGCATTTCTATTGAATCAAAACCTTCTTGTACAGCAAGGGGTTCAAGCCGTGATTCAATGAGGTAGGTTTTTGACTCATCAAGTAAAAGACCACTCTCCTGGTAAAGTAGTTTAAAATAGAATTGCAGCATTTCTTTAGAAACCATTGAAGTCCCTTGATTACCTTGATGCCATAAGTGATGGGCCTTTTAAAACACAGTGTTCTATCGTTTCAGCCAGCTGATTCAAAGGGAGCACCTGGTCTGCCAAACCTTCATTGACGACACACGAAGGCATTCCCCAAACCACACTCGTGGCTTCATCCTGGACAATGATGCTCGCCCCTGCTTTTTTCATCATTCTTGATCCCTGAAGCCCGTCTTTCCCCATGCCGGTCATGATCACACCCAAAGAAAAAGCGCCATATACTTCAGCGACAGATCTAAAAAGAACATCTGCGGCCGGGCGACAAGAATTTTCAGGAGGATTCTGATTAATAGACAAACAAAACTTGCTGCCTTTTTGCACGACAAGCATGTGATAATTCCCTGGCGCAAAATAGGCAGTACCCGCTTTAAGGAACATCCCGTCTTCGCCTTCCAAAACCTGTATCTTTGAATTGCTGTCCAGGCGTTTGGAGAGCAGTTTTGTAAACAAAGGCGGCATGTGTTGCACAATGACAATGGGTACCGGGAAATCGGCAGATAACAGCGGCAGGACAGCTGAAAGGGCTTCAGGGCCACCCGTCGAAATACCAATCGCCACCACCTTCGGTTTATTGATGACAGAATCATCCTGAACATGCCTTGTCGGTGGAACCGCCTCATAGGAAACCCGCTTTGGAAGCGTTATTGGCGGGTGCGACCGGGATCGGAATTGCTTGATTTTTGGAATCAATTCGAATGCAATTCCATCAACTCTTTCTTTATAACTCGTATTTCTCGCATCCGTGCAGGGTTTTGAAACATAGTCATTTGCACCCAGGGACAAGGCTTTAATGGTTTGCATGGCCCCTCGCTCGGTCAGCGTGCTAAACATGATCACCCGAATCAAAGAACGTTTGGCCCGGAGCGTTTGCAGAACCTCAAACCCATTGCAAACCGGCATTTCAATGTCGAGGATCAAAACATCAGGCGAGAGTTCAGAAATTTTTTCCAAAGCAATTTCCCCATTAACTGCTGTCCCGACGACATCAATCCCCGGATCAGACTCCAAGGCGTCGCTCACCGCCTTTCTCACCACAATGGAGTCGTCTACAATCAATACACGCACCGGAGAGGCACCCAATCTATTGAACATTTTTGTCCCCTGAAAACCCTAAACTCATTATTTTTTCCTCTAAAATCTCTTTTGTAAAAGGCTTCATCACATATTCGTCCACGCCAAGCTCCATCGCACTTTCGATCTTGTTTTCAGTGTTGACAGTCGTAACCATAATGACCTTTGGTCGCACACTCAGACCGGCTGTTTTCATCCATTTCAATAATGCCATGCCGTCCATGACGGGCATATGCCAATCCAGCAAAATCAGTCGGATGTCTTCATGGGTATTGAGTTGAGTCATTGCTTCTTTTCCATGCGTGGCTTCCACATAGTCTAGGTGCATACTGGTCAGCATTCTTCCTATAATTTTTCGAATTGGAGAGGCATCATCAACGATTAGTACTTTCATTCAATTACTCCAGATTTTAATATGCTCCTAAGCGACCTGAACCGCACATTCCGTATTTAAGGCCAATAAGAGTTTGCCCTCTAACTTATAGACGCCCTCAATGGCCATCCCTAACTGTTGTTCCAGGGTTTTAGGGGGTAATTCAAACAGATCAGGCCTTACACGGATGACATCGCCGATTTGATCGACCAATAAATTCACGGGACCATCGGATGTTCTGACCACAATACTCATGGGCGCTTCACCCGTAGAATTCTCTTTAAAACCCAGACGTTTTCTCAAATCAATGCTCATGATGATTTGCCCACGCAGATTGATGAGTCCTGCAACCGAGGCGGGGGACTTGGGCACCGAAGTCATTTCTTTAGACAAAAACACTTCCTGAACCTGTTCAATTTCAATCCCCAGAAAATGATCGTCCAGATAAAAGGTTGCATACTGACGGTTATTTTCAAAACGCCGATCCGAAATGGAGACACGTCGATCCGTCTCTAAAGACGGCTCAGGGTTTTCTGCACGTCGTTCTTTGCCTCGCGCCAGCATTTCTTCTTCATTCATAACCTTTTCTCCACCCATATGCGGGAAACCCTTCACCTAACGAAATCCTCAAACAAACGTCTCTTCCATCCATTCTGGAATCACACATGAAATCACCTGATCCACATCCAGCAAGTCTGTACTCTTCTCCTGAATAACAATCGACCCCCGGATCCCCGGCGTGCTCCCTGATGGATGGTGAAGATGCAAAGGCACATTGACAATATCCATGATCTTGCCGACGACCATCCCCACGCTTTTCTGGTTTCGTGTGCACACAATCACCGAAACATGCTCAGAGACTTCAAGGCCGCTCATATCGATATTCAAAGCATTCTCGATATGAATAAGCGGCAAAAGATCATCTCGGTACTGAATCACCTCTTGTCCAGAGGAGTGCTCGACTCTATCCGGAAGAAACTCTTCCAATCGGGTGATCTCTGAAAGAGAGACGGCATAACGGTCTTCCCCATTCATTGAGAAAAGTACAAAGGCTGCTGTCTTTTCTTCTGTTTCAACTACAGACGCTTCTTCAAGGCTCATGGCCGTCTCATGGGCCCCGCCCCCCAGTAAACTACCCTCCTCCGCAACCCCCATGACATCCAGAATCAAGGCCACACAGCCATCACCCAATATCGTCGCCCCAGCCAAATAAGCCAGACTCCTCAATTGCCGGTTGACAGGTTTCACCACAATTTCTTCGCTATCATTGACAAAATCCACAACAAGCCCAAATGAATGTTCATTCACTTTTAAAACAACAATATTTATCCCGATATCATGTAGCGCCCCCGCACGAGAGGCCTGTTCTGTGAGGCCAAGCACTTCATTCAGATAGATCAGAGGCAAAAGAACGCCTCTTAATCGATAAAAGTGAGCCCCTCGGATCACTTCAATCTGTTGACGACACTCTTCATTCACCAGAACCAGTTCAATCAGACTTGCCTGCGGAATCGCAAAAGGCGCTCCGCCTGAAACAACCATCAAAGCCGGGATAATGGCCAGGGTCAAAGGGATTTCTATTCTCATTTCAGTCCCTTCGCCCAAGCGGCTGCTCATGCTGACCGTCCCGCCGATTTTTTCGATATTTGTTTTAACCACATCCATTCCCACGCCTCGACCGGAAACATGAGTCACCTGCTTTGCTGTGGATAATCCGGGATGAAAGATTAAATGAAGCGCTTCTCTTTCAGACATGCGGTCGGCCAGGGCTTGTGTGATCAGTTCTTTTTCAATCGCCTTGATTTTTACGCGTTCAATATCGATTCCGGCACCGTCATCCGAAATTTGAATAACGATACGACCTCCTTCATGAAAGGCTTTGAGAAAAAGGGTTCCTTTCTCATTTTTTCCCTGTTCCCTTCGGATATCAGCAGACTCGATTCCATGATCCACCGCATTTCGAATAATATGGGTCATCGGGTCTTTAATCGCTTCAAGCAGGGTTTTATCCAGTTCTGTTTCGGCCCCTTTCATCACGAGATCAACCGATTTACCATTTGCATGGGCCAAATCACGGATCATGCGTGGAAACTTGTCCCACACGTTTTTAATCGGCTGCATGCGGGTTTTCATCACAGTATCTTGCAGTTCCGTTGTAATGAGATTGATCTGTTGAACGGTTCCGCTTTTCGCCTTTGTGGAAGATGTTCCGTCCTGATCCCGGGCTTGCTGCAATAATTGATTCCGGGCTAAAACCAGCTCACCCACCAAATTGATCAATTGGTCCAAAAGATGGACATCCACCCGAATCGCAGATTCTGCCAATGCCGGTTTCTTTTTATCTATGTTTTCATTCCCAGAAACGGGTTTCTCATTTTGGACGGGAGAAACAGTCGCTTCCTCGTCTGCACGGGCTTCCGTCTTTTTCGAGTCTTTGTTTCCTTCGCTTATCGCTGTTTCACTCGCGGCTTCTTCTGCTTCAGTCCTTGTCTTTTCTGGGGCCTTATTGAGAAGCGCATCCGCCTCGAGGTCTTTCATGATGGCATCAACTCTCAAGGCTTCTTCATCTGTTATCGGTTTTGATTCCGATGCGCTCGACCCGCTTTCTAAAAAAGCATCCAGTTTCTGGCGCATGGGGCTATAGTCTGTTTCAGGCTCTTTACGTTCCGTTTCGATATGCGCAAGAATCTCCTTAATGACATCCACCGCTTCCAGCAGAATCGTAATGCCATCGGAGGTGACGCGCATCTCGCGATCCCGCATCACAGAAAGGATGTTCTCTGTTCCATGCGCGACATTTTCAAGTTTTGGCAAACCCAAAAAACCGCAAGTCCCTTTGATGGTATGCACCGCTCGAAAAATGCTTCCTAATAAATCAGCATTCCCCGGATCTTCCTCCAAAGCGACAAACTCCTGATCAAGGTGTTCAAGACTTTCTGAACACTCGACAAGAAACTCATCTAGAATTTCGTCTTCTTCTTCCATCGACTCCCTTTTTATCTCAATCCTTTTAAAATGAGCACAACCCCTATTCTCTCGTATCGGCAGTACAATAAAATTTCTTTAGAAAACAGCCTTCAAACATCCTGAATTTACCTGCGTGTAAGCAATCAGCGCGCGTTCAATAAGTAGTCCACCTCAACCGTGTTTCCACCATTCAAAAAATGAACCCTGCTCGACAGTGAATGAATCAAGGTGATGCCTTTTCCAGAAGGGACACTCGTATGATCGTCTTGCCTTTTAGGGTAGTCATGAGTGTCAAAACCTTCCCCGCTGTCTTCAATACGGAGCCTTATCCAATCTTTGCCAGACTCCGCCCTCCGTTCCATAAAAATATCGACGCGGCCTTCTTCAAGAAGATGCAGTCTCTGGGAACGTTGGTTTAAATACCCTTCAAAACCCGTAGAAGACGATTTGAGCCCCGAATCCAATCCGAGCAATCCATGATCAACGGCATTGGTATAAAGTTCTGTCAGGATAAGAAAAAGACGCTGTGTATCCCTCTGCGCGATGCTGGCTTGTTTTAGCCAGGTCAGTAAAATCGGGAGTACATCAATGTTTTTAATATCTGCTTCACTTAAATGAAGCGAAACACGCCAGTGATGCGGACCACTGTTTTGAGATTCTTTTGGAAGTGCCTCAATCGCTTTTTGAGGAAAAACGCCAAGACCGCAATTCACCACAATAAGAGAAATATCATCTTCCGCTTCCTTCTCGCCGAGATAATCCATCACGCTTTTCTTTAAGTTTTGGAAACGATGGGGCGCGTCTGCATGAAATAGCGTCTCCTCTAATCTCGAGGTGCCAAAAAGCTGATCGCTTTCATCTCTCGCATCAATTAAACCATCTGAGTGCAGATAGAGCTGCCCAGGCTTGTCCCATTGAAAATAGGAGACTTTCTCATCAAAATCTTTGTCGGAAAGCACACCGATCGGCAGGTGATTCGATTTCCAGCGCTGAACAATCTCACCGTCCTCACTCATAAAAAAAGGAGTCGGTCCGCCGCCATTCCAAATCTCAATGGTTCGATTTGACGGATTCACAGAAGCCAGCGTCGCGGCAATAAAACGATCCCTGGGTAAGAGGGTATGCATTTTTTTGTTTAATTCTTTGGCAATGCTCCCGATTGGAAAACCTTTGCCCGTCATCGCATAAAAGATTTCTGAAACAGGCATCATACAAAGCGCTGTGGCAAGTCCGTGTCCAGTGCCGTCCCCTAAAATGACATGCAGACGATCTCCCGCCGTCATCCGGGCGGCAATCACATCTCCGGAAAACTCTGCGGCGGGAAGAAGCCAATGCTGGAACAAATCGGGATCGACTTGAATATCACGAACCAGATTCCCCATGACGTAGCGGGCCAGACTCAGGCTTTTTTCAGTGCCGTCGCGATACCTTTGATGATGAGTGACTGAATTCACGGTGCATCCTTTTCTGATTACTGGATCGCAAACAACTTGCCGAAGTTCACAATCTCTAAAATCTCGCGAACGGTCTCCTGACAGTTTGTGAGTTTGATCATCCTGTTTTCTTCATCTGCCCGCTCTTTAAACAAAAGCAGCATGCCGAGCGCAGAGCTGTCCATATAATCCACTCCGCTTAAATCAACCGTAATCGCACCCGTGGACACATCATTGAGTCCCGATTCATAGGCCTTCCTGAATTCCTTATTTGAATTAAAATCAAAACGTCCCGCCAGAAGAAATTTGAGTTTCCCCTGATCTTTATTAATTGTGACACTCAGTGACATACTCTCCTCACTTTCTAATCAACTCTGTCATTCTCTTCATCAAGGCGCTATCCCGTTTTTCGGGGACACCCCTTCAATACAGTCCTTTTTATAGGCCTCTTCACGAATCAGGATGGTCTTGTTTCGCATTCGGGTGATTTTTTTCATCAGCACACGACCGGTATCTGTATAAAAATAAATCTTCCTCGGGTAAACATCGCCAATATCTGACTTCAGCAGCCTGAGATTCTCTTTTTTTAGATATTCCACGATCCACTCAAAAGGATTCGGGGCCTTCGTTTTCATCCCCTCTTCGAGTGCCGCACCTCCAAAAACCTTCACTTCCATCCTGTTTTTGGCTCCCCCCTGCTTGATGACTTCGCTGACCAGACGATCCATCGCATCCCGGCGATCCGTCTCGGCGCTTTTCTTCACTTCATCATCAAGACCTTCATTTGCATTGGGAACGATGAAATGATTCATTCCGCCAATTCTGGCCACCGGATCCGTTACACAGGCGGAAAAAAATGAACCGACAACCGTATACACCACAGTCGGCGTTCGGCTGACATAAAATTCACCTGGCAGAATCTGGGCGACTTTGTGCGGAAACCGTCCATCACAAATCAGCCGAATGTGCGAAAAGTCGCCATGACCTGCTCCATTCTCAGTATGAGAAGACATCGTCGTTCCTTACTAAATTGAAAATGTGGCACAAAGGACATCCCCTTTGGCCATTTATTTCCATAAACGCTTTTTCTGGAAAACTGTATTGGGCGAAAAACACCCCCCTCCATCTTCTTATCGGTTTTCCGGAGCCAGGTCTTTAGCCAAGAGATCGCTATCATTCAGATAAGACCCCCTTCAATTTCAACATTGCTCTGGAATGAAGCTGACACACACGTGATTCAGACACTTTTAAAACCAGGCCAATTTCTTTCATGGTCAGTTCTTCGTCATAATAAAGCGAGACCACCATCTGCTCCTTTTTGTTGAGATGCTCAATCGCTTCAATCATTCGATCCCTGGCATTTTGTGAAAGCAGGAAAAGCAGCGGATCTTCACTATTCGGATCGGCCATCGCTTCAATCAATCGCCACTCTCCGCCGTCTTTAATGCCCAGATCATCCAGACTCAAAAGCGTCGCCCCCCGTGCCTGAAAAACAAAGTCATCAAAAACGGCCTGATCCATTTCAAGGGCCTCTATGAGCTCTTCTTCTGTCGGAGGTCGCCCCTTTATTTTGACAATCTCATCAGAGGCTTTTTTTAACTTTTTTGTCTTGTCGTGAACAGATCTCGGCACCCAGTCGAGTGTGCGGATTTCGTCGAGCATCGCCCCTCGTATTCTAAATTCAGCATAGGTTTTAAAGCGGGCATTAATAGACGGATCATACCGTTCCAGCGCCTTCATCAAACCGATAACTCCGGAGTGAATCAAGTCTTCAACGTCAAGAGACGAAGGCAGTCTGTAGGCCAGTCGTTGCGCGATCATGCGAATCATTGGCGCAAATTCTTCAAGAAGCGTGTCCATTTGCAAGTCATCCGGTTTTTCCTTAATCACTTCCGGCTTTGCTTCTTTCGCTGTTTTCATAAAAATAATTCCTATTGGCTTATTCGCCTAAAAACCGTTTCCAGAGGAACTGGACGTTGCCCTTGGGTGATTTGCTCACAGGCCATTCCAATATATTCTTGGCCAGTTCAACAAAACTTTCGCTGGATTTTGCCTGGGGATAAACATCCACCACCGCCCGTTGTTCCAGAACCGCCATGCGAAGATAATCGTCTTGTGGAATAAACCCGCAATAGTCGATGGCGATATCCAGAAATTGATCGGAAACGAGGGTTAATTTCCGATAAACATCCTTCGATTCCCGAATACTGCGGGACATGTTCACCAGAAGTTTGAAGCGTTTTTCCCCGTGACGTTTCGACAGGATCTTCATGATGGCATAGGCATCGGTCACAGAGGTCGGATCGGCCGTCGCGACTACGAGAATCTCCTGGGCCACGGTGTTAAAATAGAGCACATTCGAAGAAATACCCGCCGCCGTATCAATCAAAAAAATATCGACGGATTTCTCCAATTGATCCAATTCGGAAAGAAAGACGAGCTTCTGTTCAGTGCTTAAATTTGTGACATCTTCAGAGCCGGAACTTGTCGGAAGAATTTTAATGCCCAAAGGTCCTTCAACAATGACCTCTGAAAGCTTCTTTTCTCCAAGCAGAACATGTTCTATCGTAAATTTTGGAATAATCCCAAATAGCACATCGACGTTGCCAAGCCCCAGATCTGCATCCAGAATAACGACGGACTTCCCCAGACGGGCGAGTGCGACCGCAAGGTTCGCAACAACATTCGTTTTTCCAACCCCCCCTTTCCCGCTGGTCACGGCAATCACTTTTGGAACACATGTCGTCTTAGGTGCTTGATTGGAAAGGACACCCTTGCCATTTCCGTTGATTATCCCGGCTTGTTCCATTTTATAAGTTCCTCTCGTTTTCTGGATCGCTTGCTTATAAGATCATCTCTTTAAACAGGCTGCATCGCATTTTTTAACATCAAATCCGTAAATCGTTTTGCCGTGGCCGCCTCGATATCATCCGGCACCTGACGGCCGGTCGTAAAATAGGAAACAGGCTTTCGTTTTCTTCCCATCGCCGATAAAAGAGGGCCGTAACGTTGTGTTTCATCCATTTTTGTAAAAAGCAGAGAATCAATCGGAATCACTGAAAAACGGTCAATCATTTCTGACAGATCGCAGCCTTTGATATTGGCTGAAAGCACCAAGTGGGTCTCCAGCGGCATCTCAAGTGAAGTCAGCCCTTTTAAAATGCGGACCTCTCCCGGATTGAGGTGACTTCGACCCGAGGTATCGACAAGAATGAGTTCTCCTTTTTCCCTTTGGGCCACCAGTCTGCCCAATCCCCTCCATGAAGCAACCTTGACTGCCGGAAGACCATGCTGATCCGCATAATGATTCAAGGGGTCGATATTTTGAGTCTGTGTTTCAATCAGAGAAACCAGGGTGACGGGTCTTTTTTGTTTTTTCCATTCGACCCCGAGCTTGGCAATGGTTGTCGTTTTTCCAACACCCGTCGGGCCAATCAGGGCCACGACTTTTGGGCCGGATGAAGCATCCGTTTCATCACAATGAAAAGGCCCGGTAACTTGAACCAATCCTTCAATGATTTTCTGAATAGACTGCTGAACCTGACTGGGTTTCCATAATGCCTCCTGAGAGAGTTCTTCTGTCACGGCCTGAACAAGGTGCTGTGCCGTAGTTGAATCCACTCCGCTCATCATCAACTGCTCATGCAGACGAACCAGGGTATTTTCTTGAGGCGCACCTTTATTTGCATTTTGCAAATCGCTTAAAGACTTCAGCATGATTTTCATTTCAAGCCAGGTCTCGTGGATGTTTTTCTCAGATGCTTCTTCTGATGGACCTTGTTTGTGCGCATGCGCACCGCTTGTGACACGCTCTTCATGACCCTGCTTCAAGGAAGCGAGAGAAGACTTGATTTGTTGAAGTTCTTTATAAAGATCTCCCTGAATCGCCTGTTTTAATGTGGTTTCAAAAGGCGCTGAAACTTCAGCTTCTACCGGTTGTTCAAAGACCTCCAGATCAATCGCCGCCGTAATCTCAACGACCGGGATTGTTTTAAATCCGCCTTCAGGAATTAACGCCCGACGTTTCACCTCGCGCGTTGAGAGAATCACGGCCTCCTCCCCTAATTCCAACTTGATCGCCTTCAGGACCTCATTGATTTCTGTGCCTTCAAACTTTTTAATTTTCATCGCTTAACCTCACGATTTTGACGGTTTTTAATTTCGCCGTCGATGCAATTTCATTGGAGGACAGCACAACCAGGTTTGGGATAAATCGTTCTGCCATTTTTCTGAGGTGAAAACGAATGGCTGGGGAACACATAATCACCGGGGTATGGCCATTCATCGCAACCTCCTCTGAAGCCTGTCGAATTTTCAACATGATTTTCTGGGTCACCAGGGGATCGAGTGTCATGGAAATGCCTTGTTCAGTCGCCTGGATGGCCTGAAAAATCATCTGATCAAGATAGGGGTCAATACTGATGACCGATAAAACCCCCTCGACCCCTTCGTGCTGCTTGGTGATCGAGCGTGCAAGCGCCTGTCGGCAATATTCGGTGAGCTGCCCCGTATCTTTTGTCATGGGCGCAACATCCGCCAGGGTTTCGAGAATCGTGCGTAAATCCCGAACGGGGACCCTTTCCTTTAATAAATTCCCAAGGACTTTCACCACACTCCCCAGAGACAAGAGGTTTGGGATGAGCTCCTCGACAACCTTGGGATTACTCTTTCCAAACTGGTCGATCAAATGCTGTACTTCCTGTCTTCCGATCAGCTCCGCAGAATGGCTTCGAATGGTTTCCGTTAAATGGGTTGCGATCACCGAAGGCACATCGACCACAGTGAATCCCTCCAGTTGTGCCCGTTCTTTTTCCTTTTCTGTGATCCAGAGTGCATTCAGTCCAAAACAGGGTTCTTTTGTCGGAATGCCTTCAACGCCAAGTTTTTCATCTCCCCCTGGATTCATTGCGAGAAAATGACGCGGCAAGACTTCTCCACGGCTGACTTCCACCCCTTTGACAACAATCAGGTATTCATTGGGTTTGATTTGAAGATTGTCCCGAATATGAATCGGCGGCACCACAAAACCCAGCTCAAGGGCAAGCTGTCTGCGAATAGCTGTAATACGTTTGAGCAAGTCTCCGTCCTGCGCTTCGTCCACAAGCGGAATCAAGCCATAGCCGACGTTCAATTCCATTAAATCCAGCGGCACGATCCATTCGTCTTTATTCGGCGCTTTTTGCACTTCCGGTTTTTGTGCGCTTGCCTGTGCTTTGGCTGTTTTTTGAGCCGCTTTGGACGAGTAGCCGAGAAAGGCGATTCCTCCGGCCAAGGCAAAAAAGGCGAGATGCGGCAAACCCGGAATAAGGCCAAAAATCATGATAATGGCTGCGGCGCCCATCAGGGCGCTGGGATGAATCAACATTTGCCGCGTCACATCCGTCCCCAGATTGGATTCTGAGGCCGCCCGTGTAACGACAATACCTGAGGCCGTGGAAATAATCAGGGCCGGGATTTGCCCAACCAGGCCGTCACCGATACTTAAGAGGGTATAATTTTGAGCCGCCGTCGTAATGGCCATGCCCTGCTGAAGCACACCAATGACAAAACCGCCGATGATGTTGACCAATATAATCAGAATGCCTGCAATCGCGTCTCCACGGACAAACTTGCTCGCACCGTCCATCGCGCCATAGAAATCGGCTTCCATCGAGATTTCTTCCCGTCGCTGCTTTGCCACCTTTTCATTAATCAGGCCCGCATTTAAGTCCGCATCGATACTCATCTGCTTTCCAGGCATCGCGTCCAGCATAAATCGGGCGGCCACCTCTGCGATACGGCCCGCACCCTTTGTAATCACGACAAAGTTGATCACGACTAAAATGATAAAAATCACAAGCCCGACAGCGTAATTGGAGCCAATCATCAGGTTTCCGAAAGTTTCAATCACTTTACCTGCGGCTCCGACACCAGTATTGCCATTGATTAAAATGGATCGGGTTGTAGCGATATTAAGCGCCAGTCGAAACAGGGTTGAAATCAGCAAAATGGAAGGAAAAGAAGAAAACTCGACCGGCTTGACCGTGTGCAATGACACAAATAAAATCACCAAACCGGAACTGATACTAAAGGCCAAAAGCAGGTCGAGGATGACCGTGGGGGTTGGCAAAATCATCAAGAGCAAAATGCCGATGACCCCAAAGGCCATAATCGCATCCCCGCTTTTTGTGATCCAGTCGAACGGTTTGTTTTCCACTATTGTCTGCGCCATGTTAAATGACCTGCCTTTTAATGCCGGACCTGAAAAAGAGACGGGTGTTTATGACTTTTTTTGCCTTCATCCCCGTTTTCCCTTGAGCTTGTAAACATAAGAAAGAATCTCCGCGACGGCTCTGTAAATCGCAGATGGAATCGGATGTCCCACTTCAACTGTTTTGAAAAGGGACCGTGCAATCGGTTTGTTTTCAACCAAGGGCACACCATTTTCCCGTGCAATTTCCCTGATTTTTTCTGCCATAAACCCCGCGCCTTTGGCGACAACGACTGGCGCAGCCATGCGGTCCGGTTTATAACTTAACGCCACGGCCAAATGGGTCGGGTTGGTAATCACCACATCGGCTTTGGGCACATCCGCCATCATGCGTTTCTTCGCCATTTCTCTTTGCAAACTGCGAATCCTCGATTTCACCAGAGGCGTCCCTTCGGTCTGCTTATTCTCTTCTTTGATCTCTTGCTTGCTCATGCGAAGCTTCTTCTCATGTTCCCACCACTGGAAACCGAAATCGGCCGCGCCAATAACCGCCACAACCCCGCCACAACGCAGAATCAGCGTTGTCATCATTTTTCCCGATAAATAAATCATTTCTCCGGGCGTCAATTGTCCCAAAACAAGCACGGACGGCATTTTTTCAAGAATGGCAAAATAGGCCACACTGCCAATGACAAGAAACTTCAAAAATGTCTTGAGGCCGTTCACAAGCCCTTCTATCGACAAAACACGTTTAAACCCTGAAAGTGGATTGATTCGCCCCCAGTCTGGCATCAGCGGGTCTGTCGTAAAGAGAACCCCATGCTGAACCACGATAGAGAGCCCGCCAACCAGTGCCATAAAAGCGGTCACGGGCATGATCATCATAAAAAACTGCATCATGCCTTTTTGCATCAGCTCATTAAAAATAGCAGGGGTCATCTCAAGAGATGAAAGACCTGAAAATGTTTCAATCATCGTTGTTCGCATTCCCAAAATCAGATCCAATCCAAAGTTTTTAAAAATGAGCACAGAGAATAAAATCAATAAAGCGGAACTCAGCTCTCGGCTGGTGACCACCTGCCCCTTGCGGCGGGATTCTTCCCGCCGCTTAGGAGTCGCCCGCTCTGTTTTTTCCTGATCATCCGCCGCCATATATCTTTCCTAATCCAAAAAATCTACAGAGCAATCTCACTATCATCCGCTATGGCCTCATCCGCATGAGCAAGCCCGGAAAAACCGTTCTTAAAGTGGTGATTTCTTCTGTCAAAATGCCGACAAACATCGGGAGCGATAAACCCACAATTAAAAGTCCCAGGGTAATGGTGACTGGAAAACTAAAGAGCAGCACGTTCATTTGAGGAATGACGCGGGCAAAGATGCCGATGGTGACATTGGCCATGAGCAGTGCAACGATGACCGGAATGCCGATTTTGAGACCAATTAAAAAGATTCTGGATGCCAGCTTCATGAGGTATTCAATCAGCGGACCCGAAGGATAAAAACCGCTTGAAGGAATCAGCTCGAAACTTAAGACCAAGCTTTCGATTAGAATATAATGCCCATTGACCGCCAAAAAGATCAGCATGGCCACCATGCCCTGCATCCGGGCAATCAGCGAGACCTGTTTGTTTGAAATCGGATCAAACAGGTTCGCGCTGCCAAAACCCATCTGTAAGCCAATGACCTCCGAACCCATCTCAACGGCTGAAAACAGCATATTGATGGCAAGACTCATAATCAGCCCGATCAGGACTTCACCAAGTAAACCCAGGGTCAGTGAAAGGAAGGTAAGGGGCGGCTGCGCCTGAATGTCCATCACTTGAAAGAGGACAAAAGTCATGGAAATCACCAGCATGACTTTCACCATGACCGGCACACTGGCACCACCGATCAGCGGCATTGCCGCCAAAAAGGCGCCGACACGGAACAAAATAAAGAGGAAGGCCGCTTGGTTTTCTAATATATTTTGAATCAGGGGTATCGTCATCTTTTCATCCAGTTCAGCCTGTGTAATTGGGAAGGTTCATCAAAATGCCGCTGGTAAATCCGACAATGACCCTCAGCATCCAGGGAAGGAAAAAAGCCAGGGCAAGCCCTGCGATCAATATTTTGGGCAAAAACGTTAAAGTGGCCTCGTTGATCTGTGTCACGGCTTGAAACAGACTGACCACCAAACCGATCAGAAGACTGGAAACCAGAACAGGCGCGGCCAGCATCACGGAAACTTCAACCGTCCGCTGAACCATCTCTATGACAAATTCCGGCGTCATTCGCACACTCCACGACACAGCAATAGATACTTCAAAAAACGACCTCCTGTTCCCATGTCCGCCACATTCATGCGAAGCCTTTGACCAGAGACCCGACAATCAAATACCAGCCGTCTGCAAGCACAAAAAGGATGAGTTTAAAGGGAAGAGAAATCATCACTGGCGGCAACATCATCATCCCCATCGACATGAGAATGCTGGCCACCACGATATCAATAACGAGAAAGGGCAAAAAAACGAGAAAACCGATTTGAAATGCCGTCCGTAACTCGCTGATCATGAAGGCCGGAATGATGGTAAACGTGGGCAGTTCGGATGGATTTTTGGGCTGAGGAAGTTTCGCAATTTTTACAAATAAAGAAAGGTCTTTTTCACGAACCTGTTTCAACATAAAATTTCGAACCGGAACCATCGCAAGATCAAGGGCATCCTGCTGAGAAATCTCCTCTTCGAGATAGGGCTGCAAGGCTTCAGTATTCACTTGCTGCCAGACAGGCGCCATCACAAGAAATGTCAAGAAAAGGGCCAGGCCAATCAAGACCTGAGTCGGCGGCGATTGCTGCGTCCCAAAGGCTTGACGCATAAAAGAGAGCACAACGACGATACGGGTAAAAGCGGTCATCATGATAAAAATCGCCGGAGCAAGCGAAAGAACGGTCAATAAGATTAAAATCTGGATGGCGACAGAAAAACGCTCGGAAGACCCTTCTCCCAGACTCAATGTGACCGACGGCGCGCCAGAGACCGCTTCTTGTGCGACGGCAAGTGAAGACAAATAAAAAACACAAAAAACCGTTACCCCCACGATCAGCAGCAGATAAAGAGAAGATGATTTTTTTTCTTTGAGATTTCTTTTCAATCTAATCCACATCCTTCATTGTTTTTTTCTGATGCAACAAGGGCGATTCATCCAATCGCGTCAGTAGGGATATCTGATTTGGCGTAACGCCCACCACAAGATATTGTTCTCCGACTTCTATCACCGAGACCTCTCTTTTTGGACCCAGATAGGTTGTCGAAATGACCTGAATCAAAGGCGCATTTTGCCACCGACTAAACCGGGAGCGCATAAAACGCTTTGCCCCAAACGCCACGGCCAGGATAAGACCTAAAACCAAGAGGAGTGAAGAGATCATCTTCACCAAACTTGAGAAGGGATCATCCATTTCTCAGCCTTTTTTTTCTCCAAAAAACAAGGATTTCTGAATCACTTAACTCAACAAAAATCATCATGCAGTACATTCCTTTTAAGATCGCCATGCATCCTTCGTTTTTTATCCAAGGTTTTGAATGCGGTCAACGGTGCTCACAATATCGGTCAAACGCACACCAAATTTTTCGTTGACAACCACAACATCCCCCCGGGCCACCAGCTTATCCCCGATAAGGACATCCATCGGTTCACCCGACAATTTTTCCAACTCAACAATGGAGCCTTGTCCCAGCTGCAAAAGTTCCTTGATCAGCATGCGGGTATTCCCCAGGTTCACCGTCACCTGAAGCGGCACATCCAGCAAAAAGTCAATATTCCCTAAAGGCGGGCCTCCTTCTGTCGGCTCCAGTGTCGAGAGCGCTTTGGGTTTCATTTGTTTCTTGACCTCAGGCGCTTGATCAGGCGCTTCGGATACCGGTTTGGCTTTCGCCTCTGCGCCGCTGTTTTCTTTTGGCGATTCTTCTTGAGCAAGCGCTTGCGCTTCTTCTTTCATCGCCTCAGCCATTTCACGCGCCATCTCATCTTCTCCCTCTTCAGGAGCAGCCTGTTTTTCTAAATCATCTGCCATTGCGTTCCTCCAGCATTATTCTTCTATTTTTTTGCGGCTTTCATCTATCGCGGTAATCTGAAGAGAGACATTGCCTTGATGAAGACCTGCCTTACCCTGAAAAACGGTCACGCCTTCCACTTTTAAGTCCAGCGCGTCATTGACACCTTTATTCAACATAATCACATCGCCGGCTGCGAGACGGGACACCTCACGAACCGTGATATCTGAAACCCCGATTTCAGCGACAACCTTTAAAGGACTCTCAATCAGCTGCGCTTTAAACCGTTTTGCCCATGTTTTATTCACTTCATCCTGATCACTCTGGAATCCGCCGTAGAACTTTTCCCGGATGGGTTCAACGTTTGAATACGGGATACAAATAAAAATATCCCCGCCCTCTCCATTGATTTCAATCTTGAAGAGTGAGGTAATCACAACCTCGTTTGGCGCAACGACAGCAGCAAACCTTGGATTGATTTCCGTTCGAACGTACGATATATCGATCGGAAAAACGCGCTGCCAGGCTTTTTCAAGATCAAGCAGAACCAGATCGACCACTTTTTTAATAATGCCTTGCTCAATGGCTGTAAAACTTCTGCCTTCGATTTTGACGTATGTTTGCCCCGACCCACCGAAATACAACTCAACCAGGCGGTAAATAAATTTTGGATCGAGAATGATCAGGCTATAACCCAAGAGCGGATTCAGCGTGACAATGTTTATGCTGCTTGGCAGGGGAATCTTTCGCATCAAAACCCCAAATCGCGGCACTTCGATGGAAACAGGCATCACTTCGATATCTCGTTTGATGAAATTATTCATGGACGTCTGAAAGTACGAGGCAAAACGTTCATTCATGATTTCAAGACCTGCCATTCGCCCACGGGTAATGCGTTCCTGATTGACGAATTCATAGGCCTGCACTTCAGCCGGATTCCCACTGGCCTCACCTTCAGTGTCTATTTTTCCGCCCTGAACACCTTGAAGGAGCGCTTCAACTTCATCTTGAGATAGGATTTTTTCTGCCATTTTTTCCGCTTATTGCGTTACAAAATCGGTAAAATAAGCCATCTTCACTTTGTTGTTTCTAAAAATGGCATTCACACGTTGAAGCACTTCATCCCGTAATTCCATTTTGCCTTCCACTGTCCGAATGGATGCAAATTCCTTACTGCTAAGAAGCAGCAACAAGGTATCTCGAATCTGCGGGAGCCGCGCATTCAGGTCATCTGAATTTTTGGCGCGTATCAATTCCAGTTTGATTGTAATTTTCAGATAGCGAATTTTGGAGGTATCCGCCAAATTGACAATAAAAGGCTCAAGATCAAAAATGGCCCCGCCATCATCCTCAGCAGCACCTTCACCATCACCCCCTCCCCCATCATCAGCCTTTTTTGCGGCGTCCCCCGCTTCTTCCTCTCCCGTAGACGCCGCTGCAACCTCAACCGCTTTTTCAGGAGGACTCTGTCCTTTTAGAAAAAAGAAGGCTCCGCCGCCAATGGCCGCGCCCACAACAACGCCTATGATTATGATGAGCTTTAATCCAGGCCCTTTTTTTACCGGAACTTCTTCGTCCGCCATGCATTCCTCCCAAGGGACGCAGCACACCCCTGTTAAAAAATCTATGTCAGAAAAACGGCCGTGCTGCACAGCCCGCCTTCCCGTTCACTGACTGTACTAGCAATCCTTATGCCGTTTGAATCTGTGCAATTACAGAGGTGTCTTAAGTCATTTGAAGTCTGTTTAAACCTTAATAGTCGTCAAGCGGGAAGATTGAGATGTCATGATATTGACAGGGATGAAGGAGTGAAAATGGGGCTAAAACAGTGTTTTCAGGCGACAGCGACAAACAGGATGCAGTGTCTTTTTCTAAGGTCTATCTGTGGGATACACACAAAAAAAGAGGAAGGAATGCAGCAAAACAACAGCCGCAGACCTTCCCCTTCACAGACGAGGTTGATGGGAGATTATCTTCTAATATTGACCAACTCCTGAAGAAGATCATCTGTTGTGGAAATCACCCGTGAATTGGCCTGAAAGCCTCTTTGATACTCAATCAATTTTACAAATTGTTGCGCCAGATCGGCATTCGAAAGCTCCAGCGAATTAGAAAGAATACGGCCACTGCCAGCGGCATTGGGCGCACCCAGCACGGGCTGACCCGAATCTGCGGTAATGGTATAAAAATTATCACCGACCTTGCTCAAACCCTGTTTGTTGTTAAAGCGGGCCAGGGTCAGCTCTGCCAAGGTTCGACTTTCACCATTGGTAAAAAGACCCGTCACGATGCCATCTTGATTGATGGCGACTGAAGACAGTGTTCCTGAGGCAAAACCGTCTTGTGTCTGAATCAAGTTACCCGAGGCTGCACCAAATTGCGTGAGGCCGTCCAGTCCCGTACCGCCTGCGCCGGTGCTGGTTCCAAAATCAAAGGCAATGATCTGATTTTGGGTCGCACCGCCCGAAAAATCAAAACCACCGAGCGGATAGGTCGTCGCACTGGCGGTCGCCAACTGCCCATTCGAATCAAAAGTAAGTGTCCCGCTCGCCATAATGGTATCTACCCCGGTCGTGGCCGGCGCGATAGGTTCGGCATCTGCTGCATCCACAACAGAAAAATATTCCCATGAATTTGCAGAGGGCGCGGTCACGTCTTTTCTAAAATAAATGGAGACCAGATGCCCATTCCCCAGAGAATCGTTGACCGTAATGCTTGTTGAAAAACTGGACGTCTCTGTCGGCGTATTGACATCAAATGCAGGAGGAATACTTGCCCTGGAATCCAGGTTGGCCACAACATCAATCTGAGTCGTCGCAAAGGGAGGAAAGGTGGTTTGAGAGAGGTTGATATTGGATATTTGTCCGGTGAGCACTCCCGACTGGTTTGCCTGAGTTCCTTGCAACAAGAGGCCCGCCGAATTTTCGACCAGACCATCCTGCCCGATATTAAAAGCGCCGCTCCGGGTATAAAACTCTGCACCCGCCGAATCTTTCAGCACAAAAAACCCTTCTCCCTCGACCGCAAGATCCAGATTATTCCCGGTGGTTTCAAATGAACCCTGTTCAAAGTTCGTTCGCACATCATTCACAAACACCCCCCGGCCAATCTGCCGCCGTCCCGTGCCACTACTAATGAGATCCGCAAAAGAAATCTCTCCATTTTTAAAACCAACCGTGTTCATATTGGCAATATTGTCACTGACCACTGAAAGCCCTGAACTAAAGGCATTTAAACCACTGACTCCTGAAAATAACGATGTTAAGATCGCCATGATGTTCCTCCTTAAAGTAAATTATTCCATGAATAACGGGCCGTATACGCTCTTCGATTACTGAACAGATACAACATTGGTTGCAGGGACTTTTTCACCATTCACCATAAGATAAGACACGCCTTCTTCATAAAGCACACTGCTTACTCTTCCCTGGCTAAACTGTTTTATTGAAACAGGCACCCCTTCGATATCTCGTGCAGTGACATTAAAGGAATACGCACCTGGGGCCAATGCAGTCCCATTTTGATCCCGGCCATCCCAATGGATCGACTGAGGGCCTGTCGCCTGATTGCCCACCTGCAGGGTTCGAACAATTTTTCCCACGGCATTTGAAACCTGAATACTCACTTCTTGTGCATCCCCTTCAAGCTGATAGGAAAGTTCGGAAGCTTCACTTTCTACCAGGCTTACCGCGCCACCCAGTGTCTTGACATTTTTACCAATCAAACTCGTGACGCCGTATTGGTTTAAATCCGCATTCCCCTGAACCAATTCCTGCAGCCGTTCGTTCATACTTGTAGATTGCTCAAGTTGTGTAAATTGCGCCAGCTGCGCCACGAACTCGGTGCCATCCATCGGTTCAAGTGGATCCTGATGTTTCAATTGTGTGGTGAGCAATCTTAAAAAAACATCTTTTCCAAAAGGTTCAGTCGCCGTCGTGGCCATGTTTCATCCCTCCTTAAATATAAATACTTAATCGACCTGCTTCCCACATGCCTCTGCCTGATCCTGAAAATGGACTCTCCCGCGTATCGAGTTCAGATGAAGCAGGAGATATCGGCCCCCTGAAGTGTTGTGCTTTGTGTTGATTCATAAAGCCTTTTTGTTCACCCAAACCCACGGAAAACTGCTGAACATCAAAACCCTGCGCTTTCAGTCCGGTCTGTAAAAAGCCCTGATTATCCTCAAGTAAGGCTTTAACAAATGGATCTGCCGTGAGCATATGGGCAGTCACGCCTTTTTCGTGAAACAAAATCTCGACCTGAAGCATGCCCAACTGCTTTGGCTGGAGTAAAAAACGAAGCGGCTCATTCTGTCCTGGTTTCCACAAACGAAGCTCATGTGCCACCTGTTTCAAAATAGCCGCTTCATCCGGCGCCTCAAAACCCGACTCTAAAAGAGATTGGAAATCCGATTTCACAGATCGAATACGGGATGGTCCTTCTTCCCCTGATAAACCTGAAGAAAAAGGAACCGTCGAACGCTCAAAGAATGGCCCCTCTTCTCCACCCAGACTCCCCTCCTGATTATCAGAAACCGCTGAGATTGCCAAAGCGCCGCTGTCCTTCAGCATCTCAGAGGCCGAAGCTGGGGCTTTTTCGCTGGTTGCGCCTTCGTTTACCTTTACAGGAAGTGAATCTTTTAAATCAGGGATGACCTCGTTTGCTTTCATCTTTGTCAGTTCAATCGGTGCTGTTTTTTCAGACGATGCCGCTTCAGCTTTTTGCTTCAAACCTTCAAACTTTGAGTCATCTAAATGACCAAGGGTTTTCACTGCATTCTTTTTGTCGTCTGTCTTTCCACTTAAAACAACTTCCTCTGTAAGCGTTACGGACTCTGAAGTGACCAGAGATGCGTCTCCCAAAGACAATAAACGCTGATCCAAAACCGCCGGGGTCGGCTGCGATGTTGACGGAACAATCGCTTGGTTTTCTGTTGACTGGGCAGAACCCGTTTCGGGTTTTAGCTGTGAGGGCGTCAAGATCGTCTTGATCTCTGCTCCGGCTTGCTCGGACAAGAACCTTCCCATACCAGTGTTTAGACCTTCTATCCCTACCCTGGGCTGAGAAATTAAAACAGATGAAAGTATCGGGACAGCTTGGTTCTGCATACGTGTTTCGTCGTCCTGGGCAAGCGTCTCCTCTACTGAAAGATTCTCAAGGGATTCAATCGTTTCTGGAAAAACTTCCTGCCTTTCTGTTGTTGTGGCCAATACCTTTGAAAAGGGCTCACGCGAAAGATCAGCACCCAAAGCCTTTTGAGCAAGAGGCTTGTTAGGGTTTTCTCCATTCATCAAATGGGACACGGGATTGCTGTCCACTGGAAACATTTTTTGGAAACCGTTCATCGTCAGCAGTTCTTCCGGGTGCAACACATCTTCTCAACCCTAGTCATAGCAAAAGCGGGGCCAACCCTCTGTGGGCATTTATGCTGGGCATTCTGATCATATCTTCCATTTCTAGTCATCATTTGGCTCATAAATCATCCTATTTTGCCTAGTACTGGGAATAAATTTCCTGACCGACAAAAACTTGACAGTCTTAAGATTTGGCATTAAGCTATTTTTATCCCTAGATACACTTGTGAGCAATATGACCCTACAAAAAACACGTCCTGGCGTCCTACATTTCCAAAAAGCACTCGGTTTGAGTGAAAACGGACTCCTCCTTCAAGATAGAGCGGGCCAACCGATCTATTCCAACCAGGCCTTCTGTCATATCTTTGGCGCATCAGAATCGGAAATCCTCGAAGGGGGACTTGAAAGACTCTTTCCTATCTTAAGCCTTGAAAAGATTCAGAAAAAAATCCTGCCAGAGACCCTTCGCTTCGGCAACGGAAAGGCCCAGATCGAAGGCATCAATCAGGACGGGGAGCATTTTCCCCTCTCGATTTCTACAATGGCCGTTCAGGAGGGAGAAGAAGATGCGATTGGCTTTGTTTCTCTCTGTAAAGATCTCTCGGAAGAAATCGCATTTCGGCAGCACCGCCAGCATTCGGAAAAACTGGCCGCCGTAGGCGAGATGCTTGCGGGTGTGGCCCATGAACTCAATAATCCACTGACCAGCGTCGTCGGGTTTTCAGAACTGCTTTTAAGAAAACGGGTCAGCCCGGACATTAAACGCGGCTTGCGCATGATTTCTTCTGAAGCCATCCGCACATCCAAAATCGTACAAAACCTCCTTGCCGTGGTCCGGTCTCATAAACCTGAAAAGCGGCGCGTTGGCATTAATGGCGTGATTCAGAATGTACTGGAATTGAAAGGCCGCCAACTTCATATCGACAATATCCGGGTCATCAGGCGTCTTGCTGACGACCATGCGCTGCCTAAAGTCGTCGGCGATTACCAACAATTAATTGAAGTCTTTTTAAATCTGATTAACAACGCGCATCAAGCCATGTCCGCCGATCAGGGAAAAGGCGCACTCAGTATTCAAACGACATCAAACGATGGGGCCGTCATCATCCGCATACGTGATACAGGCCCCGGCATTCCGGTCTCCGTACAAAAAAAACTGTTTCAACCTTTTTGCACAACCAAGGCGGATGGTTCGGGGCTGGGACTCAACATCAGCCAAAAAATCATTCGCGAGCATGGCGGCAATATCACCTTTGAAAACCTGCCAAAAAGAGGCTGTGTTTTCAGCATCTGTCTACCCCTTGCAGAACCGGATTTCCCTGAATTTGAACCCGTCTTGAAATCGGCCGACAAAGCGCTCCAAGCCCTCAATATCATGGTTGTTGATGACGAGGCAGTCATACTAGACCTTCAATACCATCTGTTAAGCCAGCTTGGACACAAAGCCACTCTCTTCAAATCAGCCTCTGAAGCCCTTGCGGCCCTTGATCATCATCATTTTGACCTGATTTTAAGCGACATGAAAATGCCTCGAATGAATGGCAAACAATTCTACGCCCATTTAGAGAAACACCATCCACACATGATCAAAAAAATCATATTCGTCACAGGCGATACCTTGAGCAAAACAAACACTGCGTTTTATAAAATGCAGCATCTCAACCTGCTCTATAAACCCTTTATCCTGAAACAACTCGAAGAAACCATTCAACAGGCTCTCGATAGTTCGATACATTCGATAAAGCCCCTTGTCCAACAGAAAGCAGATATTTAATATGAGCGATGAACGTATTCTGATAGTCGAAGATGATGAGAGCGTCCGGGAAACCCTCACCATCCTGCTTAAAAAATCCGGTTATGATGTGGAATCAGCGGCAGACGGCCCTCCAGCCATCATGCTCGCAAAGCGCACTTCTTTTGATCTCTACATGATTGACCTTCGACTCCCAAGTCTGTTCGGGATTGAAGTCATGGAACAAATAAAAAAAATCCATTCTGAAGCGGTTTGTATCGTATTAACCGCAGATGCAACCATCGAAATTTCAGTCCAGGTGATGAAAGCCGGAGCCTTTGACTTTATCGGAAAACCCTTTCAGATTGATGTGGTCCTCACCAAGATCAAGAAAGCGCTGGAGTTCAGCCAGCTCAAATCCGAAAATCTTTCTCTTAAAAAAATGGTGAGGGATAAGTATCGTTTTGAAAATATGGTGGGCTCATCACCTCAAATGAACCGGGTCTATGAACTCATCGAGCGGGTTTCCGACAGCGGCAGTACCATCCTCATTCAAGGCGAAAGCGGCACAGGGAAAGAAATTGTCGCCAACACCATCCACTACAACAGCCCAAGACGCGATAAACCCTTGATTCCGATCAACTGCGGAGCCATTCCTGAAGCATTGCTTGAAAGTGAACTCTTCGGTCATGAAAAAGGCGCCTTCACCGGCGCATCCTCATCGAGAACAGGCCGTTTTGAGCTGGCGCATG
The DNA here is from genome assembly GCA_029261215.1 of Nitrospirota bacterium. Lineage (GTDB taxonomy): Bacteria > Nitrospirota > Nitrospiria > SBBL01 > JAADHI01 > JAADHI01. Next base: position 36,266 of record JAJDBT010000113.1, read on the forward strand.
GCGGCACACTTTTTTTAGACGAAATTGGGGAAATGCCGCTTTCTCTGCAAGTCAAACTACTCCGGGTTCTACAGGAGCAGACATTTGAACGTGTGGGCGGCGTTCGGTCCATTCAGGTCGATGTCCGAATTATTGCGGCCACCAATCAGGATCTTGAAGTCGCGATTGAGGAAAAACGTTTCCGGGAAGATCTCTACTATCGCCTGAATGTCATTCCCATCACCATCCCACCCCTTCGAAAACGTAAGGAGGATATTCCGCTTCTGGTTGAGCATTTCATCAACAAGTTTAATGTAAAGAAAGACAAAGAGGTTAAAGGGATCACAGGGGAAGCCCTGAACCTGCTCAATCACTATTACTGGCCTGGCAATATCAGGGAACTTGAAAACCTGGTTGAACGGATGATGGTCTTGATGGACAACAATAGCTTTATTGCGGCAGAAGATGTTCCGGAAAAACTGATTCAGTCCCGCCGAAAATCTTCTCCGTTTCAATTTGAGCTTCCGGAAGACGGGATTGTTTTTTCTGATGTGGTTTCAGCCTTTGAGAATCAGATCCTCGATTTATCTCTAACGCGTGCGAACGGGGTGAAAAACAGGGCGGCCCAACTGCTTCATATGAATCGCACCACTCTGGTAGAAAAACTCAAAAAACGAAGACTCGCCGCAGCCCATAGCTCACAAGCTGACCGATCACAATACTACCGGGAAGAATAAGGTTGCCAAAAATGCCTTTTATCTTTTTCCCTGGGCAGGTCATATCATTTTCCTCAAGGCACTGCCCTTGACTTCACTCGTCAAAGCTTTGACAAGAAACCCGAAATACTCCAAATCTCTTGGCTGCATTTAAATCGCCTCAAACGACAAAAAACCGCCCTAGCCCCCTCTATTCTTTCAATTTCATCAAATAGTGATGCGAACCGCCCTGATTTAGATCTAAAAATTCATGCGATGATGTATGGCATTCATTTTGCTATTACTTCTACTGATATGTAGTTGCACCGAATGATACTCGTCCCGGGAAGATTTTTTAATGGTACGCATTTTTCTAATCGTCAATATTATGCTTCTTTTTGCATTTCAAGCCCGCCTCTTCGCATTTACGGAAGAGCAGCCGCCTGCGCCCTATGGAAACTTCATTCCCGACAATCCAGATTTTAAGCCGGTGAGAGAGGCCTTTAAAAGTTTCAACTTTCTAAAGGCCATACAGGAAACAGAGCAGCTGATGCGCCAACGAAACAACCCTGAAAATGCAGAATTGGCCGCTTATCTTTTGGGAGATCTCTACTTGACCATGGCTGAACGAAACCGGCCCTTACTTTTTAAAAACGCAGTGAATGCCTATCGAAACGCGAGAATCAGATACCCCGATTCAGAAAGCGCCCTCCCCACACTGATGAAAATGGGGATGGTGTATACAAAAAGCGCGCTCTATTACGAAGCCTTGGCCAGTTATGACCGCATCATCAAAAATCATCCCAAGAGTCCTTATGTCATACCTGCCCGTATTTTTAGGGGCGATGTCTATTTAAAATGGGGAAAGCTTGATAAAGCAATTCAGGCTTTTGATGATATCGATCCGGTCATTTTGTCCGAAGAAGATCGGGTTGGGCTTCTCTTAAAATATGCGGAAGTCTATTTTTTAATGGATCAGCTTGAGACCGCCTACGAATACTACAAACTCATTTCTCTACAAAACGTTATCATACAATCTTCCCCCAATGATCTGTATCAGTACGGGGTGACCGCCTATCGCTCACAGTCTTTCAAAATCGCCCGCGAAGCCTTGTTTATTCTGAACAATAAATACCCCAGAGGCAGTCACTCTCTCTTAGCCATGGCCAGGATTGGGGATAGCTATCGGCTTGAAGGACAACTCGAACGGGCGAAAAAAGCATATGCAGAGGTCTACGCCGCACGCAAAAACAAAGCCGGCTACAACGTTTCCAATCTGGTCGCTTCTGTCGGTATCCTGCATCTTGAGGGCTGCAATAAAACACAATGCGTTCCGATGCAGGCTCTGAAAACAGAGAACGGTCGTTCCGCGCTAAAAAAGATTAAAGAGACGAGCCTTTTTCTATTAAAAAAGCAACGCTCTGCTTTCACAGAAAGTCTGGTCATGGAAGCGGCACTGGCTTTGGAAGAACACGCCATTTATGAAGATGCACATACATTACTTTCTCTAATGAAACCCAAAAGGGTGAAAACCGATTTTCAAAAAGCAATCGCAGACGCATTACACAGAACAACGCTTTTAAGCGTCAATCGATTATTGGACAAAGAAGCATTTACCGAAGCGATCAAGCTTTATTACGGCCATCAGGACGCCTTTACAAAAGACATTCTTGCCGGAGAAATGGGCTTAAAACTCAGCATCGGCTTTGCCAGAACCGGCCTTTATCAAGCATCAACCCACTTACTGCTCTCCATTACAAATGATGTAAAAAACGTCCATCAACAAAAAGCGCTCCTCCAGCTTGCACAAAACAGCTTTCATCAAAACGAATATGCGGAGGCTAAAAAACAGATCAAGAAATATCGCACCCTTTATTCAAAAGGCCCTGAGTGGTCTTCGCTTGAACTTTTATTGGCCGAAATGGCCTATCAGGAAGGCAAGACAGTCCAGGCGATTAAAGCCTACAGCCGCTGGCTCATTCGATATCCAGGACATCAGAAACGCACTGAGATACTGATCCGATTGGCAGATGCTTATGTTAAAAGCAAAAATTACAGCCAAGCCGTCATTATCTACGAAAAAGCCGTTTCTGAAGAAAAATCGCCCATTTCCGGACTCTCTATTAAAATAGCCGACGCCTATTTTCGCCTGAAAAATTATAAGAACAGCCTTCCCTATTATAAAAAAGCGATTCAGGAAGGGGGGACAGCCGAACAGATCGACTGGGCGACCTTTCAATTGGCCCAGAGTTACGAAAAGCTCGGATTAAAAGAAAAGGGAGTGCCCTTCTACGAAGGATTAGAAAAAAATGCTGCAGAAGGTTTAATTCAGGCCTTATCGAGACAAAAAACGCTGGAACCCGCATTTTAGTCGGCAGGGAAAAATCCTGACCGAAGACAAAAGGAGTCAGAATGGCTGTTAAAGATCAAAATCTTAAAATCCTGGAAAAAGCGTTTAGCCAGTTTAATGCCAGTTCTTTCACGCTTGCAGAAACCTATCGGGCACTCAAAGAAGAAGTTGCCGACCTCAAAGCACAGCTTCGGGAAAGTCAGATCGAAAAAGAACAGCTTCAGGAAGAAGCGGAAAGAAACCACCGTCTGGCGCTTGTCGGAGAGATGTCTGCCAGAATGGCGCATGAACTCAGAAACCCCCTGGGCAGCATAGAGCTTTTTTCAGCCCTGCTTCAAAAAGAAATCACGCGACACACAGACGACCCGGAAAAACAGTCATGGGGGAAACACCTCTCAAGCGCCGTCAAAACGATGGATCACACAATTACAAACCTGCTCTTCTATACCTGCAAACCCGATCCTGAATATCAGGCCGTGAATATTGATGAGATGCTTGCAGAACTTCTCGCCTTTGTGGAACACCTGCTTCAGCAACAACGGATTGAAGTGATTGTAATAACAGACCCGAATTCCGGCCCAATCTGGTGTGATGAAGATCTCTTAAGACAGGCCATACTCAACCTCATCATCAATGCCATTGATGCCATTCCTGAAACAGGACAACTGACCCTGAAGGCCCATACGACACAGAAGGACGGAAAGACGGAATACCTGATTCAGGTCTCGGATACAGGTCAAGGCATCGCATCGCATGATCTCAAGAAGATTTTTGATCCTTTTTTTACAACAAAAAAAACGGGCACGGGACTTGGGCTGGCCATCGCCCAAAATGCCATTACCGCACATCAAGGAACGATCCGGGTCGAGAGTAAATCCCAACAGGGCACCTGTTTTACGATCTGCATTCCTCAGACAAAGGAGCGAGACTAATGCAAGCAGAACGGATGGAAAAGACAATGAACCCGATTCTGATTGTAGATGATGAAGCCGCAATGCGCGTTGCATTGAGTGCCACTCTGCGATCTGAAGGATATCCTGTTTTAACCGCATCAAGTGGCGAAGAGGCCCTGCAAATCTGTACAAAACGTTCTCAAACCTCCCCTTTCAGCGCGATTCTCACAGACATTAAAATGCCGGGTTTGAGCGGAATAGACCTTTTTTACCAGGTCCGTAAAAAATGGCTCAATATTCCAGTCATTTTAACCTCGGCTTTCGGAACCGTCGAAGGCGCGGTCGAAGCCATAAAGTCCGGGGTTTTTGATTACCTGGTCAAACCTTTTTCAGAGGATGCTCTGATCACCAGCATTCAAAAAGCCTTGAGCCCTGTAAAAAAAGAGTCCCGCATTAAACGTTCCAGCGAAAAACAACTTGTGACGGAAGATCCCGGCATGAAAAAAATGCTTAAAATGGCGGAAGTCGTCGCCGCAAGTCAGGCAACGGTACTGATTCAAGCCGAAAGCGGGACAGGAAAAGAACTGCTTGCGCGTTTTATTCATGATAAAAGTCCGCGTGCACATCGTCCTTTTGTCGCCATTAACTGCGCGGCCGTGCCAGAAACGCTTTTGGAAAGTGAACTCTTTGGATATGAAAAAGGGGCCTTTACCGGAGCCTCTGCAAAAAAGGCCGGACGCTTTGAATTGGCCAACATGGGCACCCTTTTGCTCGACGAAGTCAGTGAAATGCAGTTTTCGCTTCAAGCCAAATTACTGCGCGTACTCCAGGAACGGGAAGTCGATGTTCTGGGAAGCAAAACAACCCTGCCCATTAATATCCGGGTCATCGCGACCACCAACCGCCCCTTGCTGGATGAAGTCAAGGCCGGCCGCTTCCGGGAAGATTTATATTACCGCCTCAACGTCTTTCCACTTAAAATCCCCCCGCTTCGGGATCGGCCCGGAGATATCGTTATACTCGCCGAACACTTTATCAAACTGGGTTCAATTAAAAATGGCATCAACAGACCTTCCATCAGCGCACAAGCCCTTACGGACTTAAAATCCATGCCCTGGCCCGGGAATGTGCGGGAGTTTGAAAATATCATTGAACGGGCCCTGCTTTTATCTGCAGGAGATCTCATCACCCAGGATCATCTGCTCTTTCCGGAAACTGACTCTGAACACACCGAAACAACACAATCCCCCATCACCACAGTTTGGGAAGCCGAACGCAGTCTCATTCTCGATACGCTCTCGAAGGTTTCGGGCAATCGCACCCATGCAGCCCGCATATTAGGGATCAGCATCCGAACACTTAGAAATAAACTGAAAGAGTATCAGCGGCTCGATCCGGATTGTGAAACAAGTGCTGCGAATCGACTATAGCGCATAAAGAAGGAGGAGTAATGATCAAATTAGTGGATCAATCTGTGGCGGCATTGGAAAAAGCACTGGATGTCCGAAGCGCCAAACATGCCGTTATTACCAGCAACATTTCTAACCAGGATACGCCCGGCTATAAATCTAAAAACATTGATTTCAAAAATGCAATGGCCGATGCCGCAGGGACAGGCCCAGGTTTGAAAATGGAAAAAACAAAAACAAATCACCTGACTTCCGGGCAATCAGGATTAGACAACGCGACCCAGGTCACCCTCTCTTCAACAAACGGGACGAAACGACTGGACGGGAATACCGTCAATGCAGAAAAAGAGATGACGCATCTGGCCGAAAACACCTTTATGTACCAGGCTACGGCCCAATTTATCGCTAAAAAATTCAGGGGGATAAAAAATGCCATCAACGAGGGCCGATAAAGCCTTGCCTCAGCATTATTCCGGTCTATCAAGAATAGGAGATTAAAACATGAATATTTCACAGGCTTTTTCCATTCCGGCGGCGGCGCTGGATGCACAACGAGAGCGGCTTAATATCATCTCCAGTAATCTCGCCAACGTGGATTCAACCGAAACCGCTGAAGGCGGACCTTATCGTCGTCGTGATGTCGTTTTTTCCGCGGTGCCTCTGGATGGCAGCTTTGAAACGACACTCAATCAGGAAATGGGAGCGGTCAAACAAGTCAAGGTTTCCAATATCGTCTTTGACCCGCGCCCCTTCAAAAAAGTCTTCGAGCCCAGTCATCCCAGCGCCGATGCCGAAGGATATGTCGAATATCCCAATGTCAATGCAATGGAAGAAATGGTGAACATGATTTCCGCGTTACGCTCTTACGAAGCCAATGTCACCGTTTTAAATTCGATCAAAAGCATGGCGCTCAAGGCACTCGAAATCGGAAGATAAGTTTCATCGTTTCTAGGGAGGTTTAATTAATGGACATTAAAGCAACAGGACAATCCTCGATTCCTGAGTTGATATCAAAGGGCATTGAAAGCACAAACAAGTCTGAAAAACCCTTTATTGAGTCACTGAAGGAATCCCTTTCAACAGTGAATGAACTCCAGCAAACAGCAAGTAATGCGGTCACTGACCTGGCCGTTGGGAAAGATCAAAGCCTTCACCAAACGATGATCGCAGTCGAAAAAGCGGACGTTTCATTTCAGTTGATGATGCAGGTGAGAAACAAGATTCTTTCCGCCTATGAAGAGATTAACCGGATGCAGATATAAATCGATTAAGGATCTAGGGAATGAGTGAACTTTTTGAACGACTCAGCAAAAATCTTTCTAATCTCAGCATGGGCAAAAAAATCGTCATGGCCACGATATTTGCCGGAGGGCTTGCCACCCTTGCCGTCATTTGGCTTTGGGTGCAGAAACCCGACTTTCGTATTTTGTTTACCAACCTCAGTTCGGAGGATGCGGGCGGCGTCGTTGAAAAACTCAAAGAAATGAGCGTGCCTTATCAGTTTTCTGAAAACGGCAAGTCACTGCTTGTTCCCTCGGAACGGGTCCATGAGTTGCGGCTTCTCCTTGCAAGCGAAGGTCTGCCGCAAGGAGGCGGTGTGGGTTTTGAGATTTTTGATCAAAATTCATTTGGTACGACTGAATTTGCACAAAAGCTGAATTACAAACGGGCGCTTCAGGGAGAACTGGCCAGAACAATTAGTCAGCTTGAAGAAATCAGCAATGCACGGGTGCATCTCGTCATCCCCGAACCCAGTCTCTTTTCAGAGCAGGAAGAACTGACACGGGCTGCGGTCGTCATCAACCTTAAACCGGGAAAAGTGCTCAGTGAATCCCAGATACAAGGCATTACCCACCTCGTATCGGGCAGCGTCGAAGGATTAAAACCTGAAGCCGTGACCATTGTGGACAGCCGGGGAAAAATCAGATCCACAGGCTCGGAAGGCTCCAGCGTCATGCAAATGAGCGGATCTCAACAGGATTACCAAAAAGATCTGGAACAAAAAATCCAACAAAAAATTCAATCTATGTTGGGAAAAGTGGTCGGCCCGGATAAAGCCCTGGTTCGCGTGACGGCGATGCTGGATCTCCGGCAAGTCGAGTTAACCGAAGAAAAGTTTGATCCGGACACACAAGTGGTGCGAAGCCAGCAACGCTCGCAGGGCAATTCGAATGGCAGCTCCAACACAAGCGGCCCCAACGGCGTTCCGGGCGTCAGCTCCAATGTCCCGCCAGGCGGACAACAATCCGGTGTCGGCGCGGCCAATCAAAATACAACAAACAATTCAAACGAAGTCATTAATTACGAAATCAGCAAAACAGTTAGTCGTGTCGTCGAACCCTTTGGCACCATCAAACGGCTCTCGGTCGCCGCCCTCATCGACGGAACATACAAAGAAGTCACAAATGAGGAGGGTTTGAGTACCCAGGAATACGTTCCACGAGGCGAAGAGGAAATGGCAACCCTGCACGCCATTGTCAAAAAAGCGATGGGTTTTTCAGCGGAGCGACTGGATGAAGTAGAAGTCGTGAATATTCCTTTTAAAGGAGGGAAATCCTTAATCCCGGACGAAATCATCGAAGATACGATGATTGAAAAAATCATGCGATGGCTGCCTGTCATCCGGCAAATTCTAGGACCCCTGCTCATTTTACTGGTACTCGCTGCGATTGTTCGCCCAATTCTAAAGGTGGTCACAGCACCGCCTCCCCGTCCGGCGACCTTGCCCGATCCGCTTCTGGTGGATGGCGGCGGACGTACCCAAATCGCGGGCAATGAAAGACCTAAAACCACGCAGGATCAAATTATACAACTGGCAGACAAGCACCCGGAGACCGCTTCACTACTGGTTAAAAAATGGGTTAAAGAAGGATAGATTTGATGGAGAACGGCTACTACAAAGCGGCGATTTTATTGGCGACACTCGGCGAAGACCATGCCGCCGAAATCATGAAAACCCTGGACCCGAAAACGCTGAAAAAAGTAGGGACTAAAATTACGGAGCTTTCCGACATTCCAGAGGCCGATTTAAAGGAAATCTACGAAGAATTCATGAAAACCACAACCAAAACCGGGGGCTTAAACATTGAGGGACGGCAATACATCCAAAAAGTACTCTCGAAAACAATGGGAGAGGAAAAAGCCGGACAATTTATCGAAAACATGACGGATGAGACCGACGAAGACGGAATGGGTGCACTTCAATGGATGGATCCGAAATCCCTTGCAGCCCTGATAAAAGGAGAACATCCGCAAACCATCACCCTGATTCTCAGCAGCCTCGACGCCGAACAAGCGAGTAAAATCTTACCCAACTTGCCTGACACGCTCCGCAGTGATGTCATGATTCGCATGGCGACCCTGGAAGACATTCCGCCCGGCGTCATGAAAGAAATCAGTGACGCACTTAAAAATGAATCCACTCAAGAAGGAGGAGAAGAAAGCCCGCTCACCCCCAAAAAAGTAAAAGGGGTCAAGCTTGTCGCCAATATATTGAATCAGATCGCCCAGGATTCAGAAAAGACCATTATGGACGCGATTACTGAAAACAATGCTGAACTGGCCGAACATATTCGATCCCTCATGTTTGTCTTCGATGACTTAAATGAATTGGATAGCCGAAGCGTGCAGGAGCTTCTTAAAGAAATCAACAAAGAAGAACTGGCCATTGCACTCAGGGCTGCTAAAGACAGTGTTAAAGAAAAATTCTTCTCAAATATGTCGGACCGGGCGTCACAACTCTTTAAAGAAGACATGGCCGCAAAAGGTCCGGTCAAAATTTCTGCGGTCGAGGAAGCACAACAAAACATTATCAAAATAGCAAAACGTCTTGCAGAGGCCGGAACCATTTCGCTTGGCGGGAAGGGCGGTGGTGGCGAAGCACTTATCTAAAATTATTAAATCGGATCTCTATAAGGCATCTGAAGCCTTCGACTTTACGTTTCAGGAGATGTCTTGGGTTCACCCTTTAATAAAAAATGAGGAGATGGGAAACAAGAATCAGGCCTCGGGTGACAAAAATGACCCCTCTCGTGAGGACAACGACTCAATAGAAGAAGAAAAAATTGGAGGCAAACTCTCTGAAATCGAACAGGAAGCCTATGAAAAAGGATTTGCGGCGGGTGAAGACGCTGGTCGGATACTGGGATTTAAAAAACTCGATCCTCTCGAAAAGACCTTGCTGAGCCTGATTGATGAGGTGAGACACTTTAAAGAGACGCTTTTAAAAGAATCTGAAGAAGATATTCTCACCATCGCCCTCGCCATTTCCCGACAAATCATACGGCAGGAGGTCAGAGAAAATCCGGAAGTCATCGTGAAAAACATTCAAACAGCGATCAACAAAATTGGGCAGACTGGAAAAATTTTGATTCGACTGCATCCAGACGATCTCGAGGTCATTACACAAGAAGCAGAAAGCATGATCGGATCGACAAAACAGGAAATAAACCTGAGATTTGAAAGCGATTTGGGACTCAACCCGGGGGATTGCATTATCGAAGGGGAAGAAAGAATGGTGGATGGACGTCTTAAAAGCCAACTGGATATCTTTGAAGAAGTCTTAAAAAAAGGCAATGAATGAATGACTTTTTAACAAACACAATCGCGACTATTGAACACATAGATCCCCTGCCCGCCCTTGGGAAAATATCAGAAGCCATCGGCCTCGTTTTGGAAGGGTTTGCGCCCCATTCGACCATTGGCGAAGTCTGCAAAATCGCCTTGACCAAAACAGATCAACACCTGCTCGCAGAAGTGGTCGGTTTTCGCGGAGAAAAGGTACTGATGATGCCTTTGGGCGATATCAGGGGTATCGGACCAGGGGCTCCCGTGATCATTCGCGGACATCAGGCCGAAGCAACGATAGGAGACCAACTGCTCGGCCGGGTTATTGATGGCCTTGGAAACCCGATCGATGATAAAGGCGATCTTAAAACCACACAAAAACAGCCCCTCTATCGTCCTCCCGTCAACCCGCTCTCTCGAAGCCGCATTCAAAAACCGCTTGATCTCGGCATTCGCTCTATCAATGGTTTACTGACTTGCGGCAGTGGACAGCGCGTAGGCATATTTGCGGGAAGCGGCGTTGGCAAAAGTGTATTGCTGGGCATGATCGCCCGTTACACGAGCGCAGATGTCAATGTGATCGCACTCATTGGAGAGCGCGGCCGGGAAGCCAAAGAGTTTATCGAAAAAGAGCTCAAGGAAGAGGGACTCAAGCGCTCCGTCGTCATTGTTGTGACCTCTGACCAGCCCCCTCTCATTCGTCGCCGGGGGGCTTTTTTAGCCATTACCATTGCCGAATATTTTAGGGAACGCGGCAAACAGGTCCTCTTCATGATGGATTCTCTCACCCGTCTGGCGCATGCACAACGGGAAATTGGCCTTGCCATCGGTGAGCCCCCCACAACAAAAGGGTACACGCCTTCTGTATTCACCCTGCTGCCCAGCTTTCTGGAACGTGCGGGAACCTCATCGGGGGAAGGAAGCATTACGGGGCTCTATACCGTACTGGTTGAGGGAGATGATTTGAATGATCCGATTTCGGATGCCGCACGATCTATTCTGGACGGCCATATCGTGCTTTCACGGGCCCTTGCTGCAAACAACCATTATCCAGCAATAGACGTCCTCAACAGTAAAAGCCGTGTCATGATTGACATAAGCGATCAGAAACATCAGGAACATGCCAACAAGCTCGTGGACATGATCGCAACCTATAAAAATGCAGAAGATTTGATTAATATTGGGGCCTACAAAAAAGGAAGCAACCCAAAAATAGACCGCAGCATCGCGCTTTGGGATTCGATTGAATCGTATCTGAAACAAGAGACTCAGACAAAAACAAGCATACAAGAAAGTGTCGATTCGCTTTACAGACTCTTCGAATCCACAAAAAATGAACCGCATCAACTCATGGAACAATAAAAATGGCCCGTTACCACTCTCATCTTGAAGGACTCCTGAAAGCAAGACGATTTCAGCAAGAAGTCATTTATCGGGAGCTGATCGAACAAGAAAACCTCCTCTCCATAGAAAGCGCTCTGTTACAAGAGTGGGTCGAAGCCTCTGACGCGGCAGTAGAACGACTGAGCACATATCAAAAATCAGGAGGGAATCCAGCCGAGATAGAAAGTCATTATGCATTCATTCGATTCCAAGCCGAAAAAATAAAAATACAACAGAAAAAAATTAGAATTCAGAGAAAATCTGTCGAAAAAAAAAGACAAGAGCTTTCAGAAGTCGTTCAAGAGAAAAAGATTGTAGAAAAAATAGAAACCCGTCAGAGGGATGCCTACTTTAAAAACATAAAGAAAAAAGAGGATATGCTGCTGGATGAAATGGCGGGACGTCTGCACAGGAGATCGGAATGAACATCATAAGGTTTTTAAAAAAAAACAACTTAGCGCTATGGCTGACCCTCTTCATCTTCAGCCTTGTCTTTTTACCAATAAAAAAGGCGGATGCTACAGAAAAAGAAGCGCCTGCGGCGCTTCTTACCGCCATTAAAGAACACACCACCAGGCTGAATGCACGTGATCAAAACCTCAGCGAACGGGAAAATCGATTAAATCTTCTGGAGGAAGAAGTTCAGGAAATGTTGAACAAGTACATCAGGCTGAAAGAAGAAATCGATCAAAACAAATCCGTGGAAGCGATCGCAGCAAAAAAATTGGAAGAAGAACGCATCGACCGACTTGCCAAAATCTATCAATCCATGGAAGCAAAAGACGCGGCCTCCCGGATTCAGAAAATGGAAAAAAAAATCGCATTAGGCCTGTTAAGAAAAATAAAAGAGAAACAAGCCGCAAAAATCCTCAGTAATATGAGCGCTGATAAAGCAACGCTATTTAGTGAAGCCTTCATTAAAGCGGACAAGTCACAGCCTTAATTTCTGGAACCAGATTCTTTATAAAATATGAATTAGTGTGATAAAGTACCATCGTATTTTTAAGGAGTCCCCTTATGTTGACCCGCATGGTTGGCTTTATCACTACAATCCTCATCGCACTTTCTGTATTAGATTATTATGATTTAATACAAGTGACTGCGCCCCCTTTAAAACAACTGATCGAAGCGATTATCAAGCTTGGAGAAGTAATCAAATCAAAAATATCCACCTTTTGACTTTAATGGGATAAAGATGTAGAATCCGCCCGTTTCATCAGTCACGACTCAAAACAATTTCAGCTCAAGGAGAAATTCAATATGACAAAGCGGGAGTTTATTGAAGCAGTTTCAAAACCTCAGGAAAATGCAGGCGTTTCAAAAAAAAAGGTTGAAGAAATTATCGCAGAAGCTTTTTCAGTCATGGGTGACTCAATTAAAAAGACAGGCCGCTTTACCTATCCCAGTTTCGGCACATTCACGGTCACAAAGCGGGCCGAACGCAAAGGCCGAAATCCTCGAACTGGAGAGGCCATTACAATCAAAGCCTCCAAATCAGTCAAATTTAAAGCAACGCCGACTTTAAAAGAAAGTTTATAATCCTCTGAGAAGGCTAGCTCTTTTCATCCTCATTTCTCAAAAGTAGGAGAATTTGCGAAACCTCCAGATTTTAAAATCATCTCGTGAGAAAAACATCGCTTAGAAACACAATCAACGAGCGCATCGTGGTTGTTCTGTAAGCCCATTTTTCTCTGATGGCCCGCATATGCTATTTCTTCATAACGTCACATGTAAATAAATCCAATCAATTCTTGAAATATGAAGAGGTCTTTAAGATAATGGAGCAGTTAGGGTAAAGTGTTCACAGGGGGTTCCTTTAGATGAGTCTGTTAAAAAAAATGACGGTCTGCGCCACATTCATCATACTGCTTGGTTCCAATGCTCATTTTCATCCACTTCAAGCCGATGAAGGCCATGCCCAGCACGAAATGAAAATGGATGGTCAAGAAAAGATGATGGAGCATCATGAAGAAAAAGAAGAGATGCACCATCATGCGCCAACAAAAAAAGACAGAGGACCCGATCTCCCCCCTGGAACAAAAGAAGTCGTCGTTGATCTCAGTGGGCCTTTTTGCGATAGGCATCCAAAAGAAATCATTTCAGCATTGATGGCACTTGACGGCGTTTTACACGTGGAGGCTTTTAACCGCCGCGATTATATCCTGGTTCATTTTAATGGGGATCTGGTCAATCCAGATACAATCGCTACGACAATTGACGGTCTCAAAGGCAGTGGCTGGCGTTGTGATGGGACCGTATCTACCCGAAAGCGAACCGAACGCTAAGTTGAAAAAAGCATGTACCCTGATGCTTCATTTATTGATCAATCATCTCCATCCTAAAAAATGAGATGCGCCGCTCAGAGTAAAATCATTAAAAATCTCACACAGGAAATTAAGGCTATTGCGCGCGATTTAGGATTTCACGCCGTCGGCATTACCTCTGCCGAGCCAGTCGTCGAGGCGGGAAAACATTTTAATCAATGGCTTTCGGACGGATTTTCTGGAGAAATGTCCTATCTAAAAAAATCCCCCGAGATCCGCTTTGACCCAAAACGCCGTTTTCCAGAAGCAAAATCCGTCATCGCACTTGCTTTAAATTATTATCAAGACAACCCTTCATCTGAAAATCAAAAAAATGACTCAGAAGTACTTGAAGGGAAAATCGCACGCTATGCCTGGGGAGAAGATTATCACCGCATTATCGAAAATAAACTGGAACAACTGATCCAGGCCATTACTGAAAGAAAAGGACGATGCTGGAAAGGCTATGTGGATCACGGCCCACTCCTGGAACGGGCTTTTGCAGAACGCGCGGGTTTAGGTTTTATCGGGAAAAACACCCATCTAATTACCCCCGAGTTCGGCTCCTGGGTTTTTTTGGCTGAGGTCATCACAGACCTGGTTCTGGAGGAAGATTTGCCCGCGACGGGCCAATGCGGCACTTGCAAACGTTGTATCGAAGCTTGCCCCACTGACGCTCTGAATGAACCCTACCGATTGGATGCACGCCGCTGTATTTCCTACTTGACCATTGAGAATAAAGGGGAAATACCGGAAACATTTACCTCCAAAATGGAAAACATGCTTTTTGGCTGCGATATTTGTCAGGAAGTCTGCCCCTTTAACGGAATAGGAGTTCAAACCGATGTGCCAGGATTTTCAATCACACGGGGCGCAGGGCCTTCTCTTAAACTAGATGAAATCGACGCGCTTTCGGACAATGCCGCTTTTAAACAACGGTTTTCAAAAAGCCCTCTACTCAGAGCAAAATACTCGGGTTTGGTCCGTAATGCAGACGCGCTTCGTGTTCACAACAAAACCCTCAAGGATACGATAAAAAATGAAACCCTATAAAGCCATTCTTTTTGATCTTTGCGGTACAGTCATGCAATACCGGATTGATCGCATCCCGATGATTGAAATTCAGGGTGAACACATACAAAGCACAAGTCCTCTGCTTTATGCATGTTTTAGAGAGTTTGACAGAGGCAAGATTTCTTACGAGACCTTCCACAATATTTTTATCGAAACCTCTGAAGCGCTGTCACTCGAGAAAAAGAAAAGCGGGAGAGAAATCTCATCCCACGACCGATTTACACTTTTTTTGAAAAAACTCGATACCGATTTAGGCCCAAGGCATAGCGAAGTTCATCGATTACTGAAAGATATTCATTTGGAACGCGTCGCAAAGTGTCTGGAGCTTTTACCACGCCATCATGGACTTTTGCAGACATGGAAAACCTTGTACCCTATGGGCTTGATCACAAACTTTGACGATACACAAACTGTTTACAAGGTTTTGGAAAGAGATCAAATTGCTTTGTTTTTTAAAACAACGGTGATTTCCGCTGAAATAGGGCTTCGCAAACCCCGCAAGGAAATTTTTTTGGCGGCCTGCGAAAAAATGAATACGACACCTGCTGAAACGCTTTTTGTAGGGGATAATTGGGAAGAAGATATCCTCGGCGCAAAAGGGGTCGGCATGTCCACCGCCTGGATCAATCCGGATCGGCATCCCCGGCCAGAGGGTCAAGTGCAAACAGACTTTGACCTTTCGGACCTCTCAGAACTTCAACGCATTCTTTAACAAACGGTATCGCTTGAATCAAGATTTTCCTTAAAACCCATACTCGCCACTTCCACAATCATTTCCACTTCAACCGGAGCATCAAGTGGCAAAACCACAGCACCTAGGGCCAACCGTGCATGTCGTCCAGGCGAATCAAAAATTTGGACCAGTAAGTCCGAGGCCCCGTTTGCAACAGCGGACTGCTGGATAAAGTCTGGTGTGGATGAGACATGAATTGCAAGCCTTACGATTTTCTCAATCGCGTTTAAAGACCCCACTTCAGCTTTAATCACTGAAAGCGCATTTAAAATGGCAATTTGCGCGGCTTTTTGCCCTTGCTCAATCGACAGTTCTTTTCCAAGTTTTCCTGTCAAAGTCAGTTTTCCACCCACTAAGGGAAGAATGCCCGACAAAAAAAGTAGGTTTCCACTTCTGACAACGGGGACATAGCTTGCAAGCGGTTTTGGGGGCGGAGGAAGCGTATGACCAAGAGATTGAAGTCTATTTTCGTAATTCATATGAGATAAATCCTATTTTTTGTACATTAATTCAAACACACGGGGCATTTATCCGCCTTCTCCCCCGCAGGTTCGGCACATCGCTTCATCATTTTCCTTGCGTTGGTATTTTCTCACAGCCTCATTATGTTCCCGAAGTGTTGTGGAAAAATGGTGTTCTCCATTGTTTTTAGAAACAAAAAAAATGTAATCCACATCTGCGGGAAAAAGCGCCGCATAAATGGCTTCCCGGCCAGGATTTGAAATCGGCCCTGGAGGAAGTCCCGCAACGCGATAGGTGTTATAGGGAGAGTTGTTTAGCAAATCTTTTTTTCGAATATCTCCATCGAAATCGACCAAAGAAAAAATGACCGTGGGATCACTTTGAAGCCGCATTTTCCGTTTCAGGCGGTTGTGAAACACACCTGAAATAATGGTCCGCTCCGATGGCGTCCCCGTCTCTTTTTCGATAATTGAGGCAAGGGTGAGTACTTCCTGCTGGCTCAGCCCCAGTTTCTCAGCCTGCTCTGAGAAGCTTTTGTCATAAACAGCTTGGAATTGTCTTGTCATCATCCCAACAACCTGTTCTGCTGATGTCTGCTTTGTAAAGTGATAGGTATCAGGGAATAGATAGCCTTCCAGGCTATCCCCCTCAAAACCCAGACTTTGAATCAATACTTTATTGTGCGCGGTCTCATAAAAAAGATCGGCGTCAATCAAGCCCGCAGATTCGAGGATTTTGCCAATCTCTCGTGAAGCCGTCCCTTCCGGGATAACAACGGTGTACTTTAAAACATCTCCCTGAACAAGGGTATCCAGTATTTCCATGGGGCGCATGGCACGATGAAGACGGTACTCGCCGGGCTTGATTCGGGATTCATTTTGAGTGAGTTTACCCAATAGACGAAAAGAGATCGGACTCGCGATTAATTCATCTTGTTTTAAAAGCCGCGTCACTTCGATAAAGGTCGCACCTGTGTCAATTTCAATCGTTCTGTAAATGGCTTCCGAAGAAGAGGGTTTTTGGAGGAAGAGATAGGCTTGTATCAGCCCACCGATTAAAAGAAGACTTAAAACAAATGGTATTGATCGTTTTCCCATTTTTCGCCCCTCCTTCCTAAAGTCTTCAAATCAGACTTCTACACTAAAACAGAGGATTGATATTCCCCGGATAAAGCGACAATAGACCCTCTGAAAAAAAGGAGGGATACGTATTTATTTGAGTACGCCTCCCTCAAGGGAAGGAGACGATCAGTGTTCAAACGATGTTCTGCGAAGATAAAAAGTACGAAATAACTGCGCTACATCCCCTCAATTATTTTAATCGATTCGGTGAAAATCAGGTCAAAATGCGCCACATCTTTTCCACCTGCCTGCGCCATCTCGGGCTTTCCACCCCCACTGCCATCAATTAATACAGCGAGTTTTTTTGCAATGTCACCGGCTTTGTAGCTTTTTGTCCAATCAGGCGTCACCATCACCACCAGCGAAACTTTTTGACCATCCAGCGCCTCTGCACCGACTATGATAATACCAGATTTTAGCCGATCCCGTAAATGATCGGCCCGCGCCCGAATCTCCTTCAATTCGGCAGGTGCCAGCTTTTCAGCCAAGACAGAGAGGTCTCCGATTTTTTTTACAGCAGAAAGCGGATCTTCTACCGAGGCATGCTGTTGTGAACGAAGGCGCTCGATTTCGTGTTGTTTTTCTTCGAGTTGCTGCAACAGCCGTTCTGATTTAATCAGAATTTCTTCGGGATGACCCTTGAGGAGACTTGAAAGACTTCGGATGATCCCCTCCTGTTTTTTGACCCATTGATATGCAGCCGAACCCGTCACAGCTTCAAGTCTTCTCACACCCGAGGCGACGCTTCCTTGTTTAACAATCTTGAAAAGACCAATCTCACCTGCGGTTCGACAATGAGTCCCTCCGCAAAGCTCCCGGCTATACTCTCCAACCGAAACCACACGCACTTCATCCCCGTATTTTTCCCCAAAAAGTGCCATCGCACCCGAATCCACAGCCTCTTTCATATCCATGAGCGTGGTCTGGACGGGCTCATCCGAGAGAATTTGTGTATTCACTTCGGCCTCAATCCGATCAATTTCCTCCTCCGATAAAGCGGACGAATGCTGAAAATCAAAGCGGAGCCGGTCTGGCGCAACGAGAGAACCGGCCTGTTTCACATGATCGCCCAAGACATTTCTCAACACGGCATGAAGCAGATGGGTCCCGGTATGATTTCTGGCGGTATTATGTCGCAGCAGACCGTTCACTTCGGCCTCAAAATGATCGCCGGTCTTGACGGCGCCCTGGGTAATTTTTGCGTGATGAAGAATTAAATCGGTCAAGGGTTTAGACGTTTGATCAATTTCAACTTGCGCAAGTTCAGACACAAGTCGGCCCTGATCGCCCACCTGTCCGCCCGCTTCGGCATAAAAAGGCGTTTTATTAAAAACCAGGGCCACTTCATCCCCCGCCCGCGCCGAATCGACAATTTCCGTCTCTTTCAATATGGCCAGTAGTGTGACATGTTCTTGCAACAGGTCATACCCTACAAATTGTGTTGCGCCAATCTGCGAGCGTAATTCTTTATAAAGATCCGTATTTTCAATGATCTTAGCCCCACGATCGGAACCAACCCATGAACGTCTTGCGCGGTCTTTTTGCGCGTCCATTGCCTCCTGATATCCTGCCGTATCTAGGGACATGCCGTTTTCTGAAGCCACTTCTTCCGTCAAATCTATCGGGAAACCATAGGTATCGTACAAGGTAAAAAGAGACTCCCCCGGAATGACTTGCGCTCCCTTTTCCTTAAGTTCTGCAATCACCCCGTCGAGGAGCTGCATACCCTGATTGAGGGTGTGGATAAAGCGTTCTTCTTCTCCAAGCACAATGCCCTCGATAAGGCTCTGGCTTTGAAGCAACTCAGGGTAAGGTTCAGCCATTTGCGAGACGATGGTGCCGATCAGTGTATGTAAAAAAGGTTCGTACAAATCCAGCTGCCTGCCATATCGGGCCGCTCTTCGCAATATCCGCCTGAAGACATAACCACGACCCTCGTTGGCAGGAATCACACCATCCCCTGCCATAAAGGTCAACGCCCGAACATGATCCGCAATCACACGGCCCGGCATGGAAGCCATCACTTCTTTTTGAGACCGATTTGTCCGCTTTGCGATTTCTTTAAACAAAGGGGCAAATAAATCTGTTTCATAGTTATTTAAAACACCCTGACAAACTGCAGTCATGCGCTCTAACCCCATGCCGGTATCAATACTGGGTTTGGGAAGAGGAGACAGCGTGCCGTCAGAGGCCCGATTATATTGCATGAAAACAAGGTTCCAGATTTCAAGATAGCGGTCACATTCACACACCCCGATACCGGGACAGTCCGCATGAACGACCTCTCCCTGATCAAACATAATCTCAGAACAGGGACCACAGGGCCCTACATCTCCCATTTGCCAAAAATTGTCTTTCTCACCCAAACGAATAATGCGATCCGCCGGCACAATTTTTTGCCATAAAGCAGCCGCTTCATCATCGTCTTTATAAATAGTAATCCAGAGTTTTGAGGGCGGAAGTTTGAAACGATTTGTCAACAATTCCCAGGCAAATGCAATCGCGTCTTTTTTAAAATAATCCCCAAAAGAGAAGTTCCCCAGCATTTCAAAAAAAGTGTGGTGACGCGCGGTTTGCCCCACATTTTCGAGGTCATTATGTTTTCCGCCCGCCCGGACACATTTTTGCGAACTGACAGCACGCAGATAAGGTCTTGACTCTTCACCTAAAAATGTCTGCTTAAACTGAACCATGCCCGCATTATTAAAGAGGAGGGTGGGATCTCCTTCAGGGATTAGAGAGGCACTGGGAACAATTTCGTGGCCCTGTTCAGAGAAATATTGAATAAATAACGCACGCACTTCTGAAGAAGTCATCAAAGCTCCATTTTATATTTTAGGGAGGGAATGCGCCCCATTGAAAAGGAGCCATTCTCTCATATCAAGACCAGGCATGCAAGATCACCGACACCCCCCAAATGAGGGGATTGACATTCATTCCAATGATGTAGAAAATGAGCCATCTTTTTAAAGTCAAAAGAAAAACAAGTCACAAATAAAGGGTAATACGCATCCCTAATCTGTGGTCTGAAGAAATTAATCCAATAAGTAAGTTATCCGATATTTTTTCAAAAATTTCGATTTCACCGTGAGGAGTATTGAGAATGAATAAGTTCAAAAAATCAATCATTAAAATGATCACTTTCGGTATTTTGAGCACCCTTCTCTTGCTGCCTCAAACTGCCTCATCAGAAGATCGACCCAGTGTGATGTTTATGATTGCAGAGCAGCATATCGGACAGGAAATCTTCATCTATTGGTGGGGCTGGTTCAGCCGTGAGATTGACTTTAAAGCCCAAGAAATTGATCTTTCGATTGGCGAAACCATTTTAAAAGAGGAATTTTTGAATGAAGGCTTTAACGTCATTGATGTTGCAAATGTCTCAGATAGGATAAAAGTCTCAAAAGCCTACAAAATAGCTGATTTGACAAAAGATGCCGCTATTGATCTTGGAAAGGATGTTGGCGCGGATGTGATTGTAAAAGGGAAGGTCATTGCCAAGCGAGGGCCCACAAACACAGGAAGCAATGTCGCCACTTATATGGCGGATATCAGTGCAACAGCATTTCGGGTAAAAGACGGCCTTGTATTGGGTTCGGGACGGGCGAGCGGTGTTTCACGTCACATTTCTGAAATAACAGGTGGAAGTCAGGCAATCGAAAAAGCTTCCCAAAAACTGGCAAAAAAAATGATTGAACAGATCAACACAAAACTCGCACGCTAAATAAACTGAGATTTTTAGAACAATACAGAACTTTAGGAGAAGCATATTGTGAATAGAGAAAAATTTAAAATTGTATTATTACTTATACTGGCAACCTGGCTGTTTGTGGGATGTGCAGGGCCACGTGTTATTCCTGTCAATCCATCCAACCCAATCAGACGCGTTGCTATTCTTCCGATGTTGGACAATTCTGATGATGTTGATGCGCCAACACGCGTCAGAGAGGAATTCTTCAACCGTTTGTCTAAATACCATTATGAAATCCAACCTCTTCAGGAAACCACCGATATTCTAAATCAACAGATGGGAATTTCAATGGGCAAACAACTTGATATGGCAACCCCCCAGGACATCGGAAAAACATTAGGAGTGGATGGTATTTTTTATGGATATCTACTCGATTTTGAGGAAGTCACGGTTGGGGTCGCCAATACTTACAAGGTGCGTATGGGCTGGAAACTTGTTGATATAAAAACGGGTAAAATTTCCTGGGGTAAAGGAGTCGGGGTAAGAAGAACCCAATCTATCGGAGGTCTTGCTGGCTTAGGCTCCAACGAAGCCGAAAAAGTCGATGCCCTTCCCGGCTCCAATGACCCCATGAACGAGATGCCCGGCTTGGACAGGTGGATCTCAATGGGAAACCAATCAACAGGTTTCGTCGGAGGACTGGTGTCTGGCATTGGAGGGAAACTCGTGGACGGGATTACAGGCAACAGCTTAAAAAAAGAAATCGATTTTGCTTTCAATCATTTATTTCCTGGCATGCTTATCGGTCCAGGCAGTCAGGTAACAATGGTAAGCGATACTAAAACTCAATGACCTATTTTAAAACCAACCCTAAATAAGGAGGAAGCAAGGAAAATGAAAAAAAACAAGACCCTTACCTATTTATCTACATTTGTCATGAGTGCACTTCTTTTTTCAGGCTGCACATCAATGGGAGGTCTGGTTAAAAAAGATGTCTCTCTAACAGATCAGACTGACAAGTTAGAGCAAGCGGGTGCAAACTACACCGGACCTCAATACACCATTGGCATCATAACCCTCTTAAACAAAACGCCTTCTAAAGTGTTAGGCATCGGAGAGGCTGCAACCGACATTCTAAGAACATCGATCAAACAGGCTGGACTGGAGCCAATCATGCTCACAAAAGATGAGCTCCAGCAACACGACACGATGATTGAACTGCAACAATCTGGAATTGTAAAAACAGGGAAAAAAGATGCTGCTGAGGGAATGGATTCGATTGACTTCAGAATTTCTGGCGCGATCACTTCCTATTCGGAGCTCTCTGAGGGTAGCAACTTGCTCATCACAAAAACCAAAACACAGATTGCACGAGTCGGTGTAGATTATGCCCTCGTTGACATCGCCACTGGAAAAACCCTTGTTGCCAAATCCGGCCTGGGAGAATACAAAAAGAAAACCCGAAAAGTACTGGGTTTAGGAGACTCTTCTTCAGCAGATGTGAGCCTGAGAGAAGGTGCATTAAGAGACGCCATGAACAAGGCCGTAGAAGCCATGATCATTGAACTCAGCAGTAGACCATTTCAAACGCACATTCTCATGGTAGATGGAGATGCAATTATTTTCAAAGGAGGAACGAGATCCAAGCTGGATTCGGGCGCCCGCCTGACCGTCTATCGCCCTGGAGCGGACTTGATTGATCCGGAAACAGGCCGGTCATTGGGAAAAAGAGAAAAGAAAGTCGGAGAAATTACTCTGGCGAGTCACACCAATGAAAAAATTTCAGAAGGGACGATCAGCGAGGGATCCGGGTTTAAAAAAGGGGATGTCCTGAGAGCTGTCAAATAAACGCCTAATAAAAAACCAACAAACACTCAAAACGCGACAAATCCGGCAGCTTTTTCAGAAAAAATCCCTGAAAAAGCTGCCTTGCTTTCTGGACGCGGCAAAGCACACAAAACCTATGTGCTGACTGCGTGCTTTTTTGTCCATGCTGAGGCCCAGTGCATCATTTCATCTCCTGAAATGGGAGGAGAAAAAAAATAGCCTTGAATTTCATCACAGCCTATCCTGGCTAAGCGATCCAGCGTCTCCTGGTCTTCCACACCCTCCGCGATGATGTTTATTCCCAGGTTGTGGGCCAGATCAATCATTGAACGCACGATGACTTCATTGTCTGTTTCATCCAGCATGTCTTTAATAAATGAGCGATCGATCTTTATGGAATGGATCGGCAGACGTTTTAAATAACTCATCGACGAATAACCTGTCCCAAAATCATCCAACGCAAACTTAATCCCTTTCTCCCCAAGACAAGTCACAATTTCCATCGCTCGGGTCGGATCATCCATAATAATACTTTCCGTAATTTCCAGTTCAAGATTTTCAGGACGAAAATCAGCTCTATAAATCAAATCAAAGATTTGATCGACCAGCCTCAAATCACGAAGGCTGCGGACAGAAAGGTTCACGGCAACAGACAAGTGTATTCCCTCTCGTTCCCAAGCCTTTGATTGCGCCATTGCAGTTTTCAAAACCCAAAAAGTGAGCGGTTTGATTAAACCTGTTTGTTCCGACAAGCTGATAAATTGATCAGGAGGAATCACTCCGTACTCAGGATGGTTCCATCGAACCAGGGCTTCGACCCCGATCACCGTTTCACTTTCAAGGTGAACTTTTGGCTGATACAATAAAAACAATTCTTCATTTTGAATCGCCTGACGCAGATCACTTTTCAGAATAAGACGTTTCAGGCTGTGTTGGTCTTGCGCACCGGAATACAGCATGATGTTTGTGCCGGAAGATTTGGCCATAGACATTGCAATATCTGATTTTTGAACAAGGGTATGCACTTGCTCTCCGTGATCCGGGAAAAGAGCAATACCAATGCTTGCACTCACTTCAAGTGAGACCCCATCAATAAGGAATGGATCTTCCAGCTTTTTTAAAATCTTTCTCGCAAAACGTTCCGCATCTTTCCCCGTTTTAGTCCCGCCCAGCAATATCGCAAACTCATCGCCTCCAAAACGCGCCAGCGTATCCGATACCCTCAAAACCCCTTTGACCCTTGAACTCACATTCTGCAATAAGATATCGCCGTATTTATGGCCCAGCGCATCATTCACCTCTTTAAAACCGTCGAGATCCATCAACAACACTGCAATACGGTCTTTATTCCTGCGGCCATTCAAAATCGCTTGTTGAAGCCGATCAAGAAAAAGAACACGATTAGGCAAATTGGTCAGGCCATCATGCAGGGCCCGATGGCGTAACAAGGCCGCCTGTTCATGATGCTCCGTTGTGTCTTGAAAACTCCATACACGGCCGATACTCTGATCATCGATCCACTGAGGATAGGAAGAACATTCCAGAACTGTTCCATTTTCAAGTTCAAAAACGTCAAAACTGACCTCTTCAGGATGACAATATGGATTGATCAACTTTTCAAGAAGCTGTCCTGAATCTCGCAATCCACCCTGCATATGTGAGATCACCTGCTCATCCGTCGATGTAATGATCGATTTCGGGATATGCCACATTTTTACAAAATACTGATTATATCGGACAATCTTTCCAGAATGATCAACAACCAAAATCCCGACCTGTGTCGATTCAAGGGTTGCATCCAGCAAAGCATTTGAATGCTTTAACGCCACTTCAGTTTCCTGAGGTGTTTTGGATTCCGCTTGAATAGCATCCCACAGACCCCGTAACTCAAGATGGTTGATGATTAGTCTCACAAGTGCTTTTAAAGCCTCTTGTTGTTCGTGAGTCAAAAGGCGAGGGAGAAAATCCATGACACAGACCGTGCCAAGGGCAATGCCTTCCTGAGAAATGAATGGCATGCCAGCATAATATCGAATCTTGGGCCCAGAAATGACCCACTCCGATGCATTAAATCGCTTGTCTTTCAGCGTGTCAGGCACTTCAAAAAATTGAAGTGCCTTTATCGTATATTCACAACATCCGATATTTTGATCCAGCTTTTCAAAACCAATACAGGCTTTTGGCCAATTTCTTTCAATGTCAGTGAATACAATTTTTGCAAGAGGAGTTTGACATATTTCCTTCGCCAGACGAACGAAGTCATCCAGTGAAGGATCTTGTATTGAGCTTAACAAACTTTCATCCGGAAACATACTCAGCCGATCGGTCTCATTGCCTGTTTAAGGGGCAACACCCCCTTCTTCGCCTTAAAAAACCAAGCCTACTCTAAAACTATAACTTCACACAAAAATACTGTCAATTTCACAGAAAGAAGTCTTAAGAGCCAGGTGGGAATTTCAGATTCGGTGTGAATCACAACAAATACGACGATTTGATCTAGAGAAATGCTGGCGCTTAACGCAGCCTTTTTTCGCGTTCCCGACGGTCGAGTCTGTTTTTTATAGAGCGTCTGTCAGACTGATTTTTCATACGATGTTCCAAGCGATCCGGGCTGTCGCCATTTTTTCGATCGATCCCCAAAAGCCCTCGGATTTCAGATCGTTTTTCAGGGGAAAGCTTTTTCCACTGCTCACGCAGTTCACGACGGCGGGCTTCCGGAAGATCCTTAAAGCGGTTTTTCTGGATCAGGAAAAAAGACCGGTCCTCCTCTGAAAGACTTTGAAAATAATCAAAACGCTGACGAACCCGCTCTTTTCTCTTTTGGGGAAGTGTCTTCCAAAGCCGCAACTGTTCTGCGGCTTGCTTCCGCTGACTCGGCGTAAGTGTTTCCCAGCGTTTGGCTCCTGCTTTCATCCGTTTTTGCCGCTTGAGGGGCAATTGATCCCAGGTTTTTTTAAGGGGTTTTAGAATCTCTCTTTCCGTCGGACTCAGGTCTGTCCATAAAATACCTGAATCCGCAAAAACCGCAGATAGGGAAAAAATACAGGAAATGGCAATCGCGCACATCGTATAAAAAACAACCCGCTTATTCATTTCTGCCTCCTTCCTGCACCGGCTCATTTTTCAAAGCCCTATCCCCTTTTCTGAGCGACCTCTTTTCTTGGGGCTTGTCCTCACCTTCGAGCAAATGAATATCTTTCTTTTTTCCTGCTTCATCGTCAAAAAGCAATGGATCCACCCACTCCCCTTCTTTTGTTTCCCAAGTCCCCAAAAACTCAATCAAGGCCATATCCGATGAGGTCATTTCATTTTTCTCTTCCGCCATGAGCGGCATAATCGGCCAAAAGAAAAATACAAGAATCATCCACCATTTAACCCGCACCTTCAGCCTCTGCCAGCCATCCATAAAACTCCAGTTCATCATAAAACTCAAGTGATTCCGATGCACTTAACAATTCGATATCTTCCAGATCAGCCACCATTTCTTTTTGAACAGGGTGCCTTGTGACGAAATAAACGACAAGTACTGCGGCGCAGGTCACCACCAAACCTGCGACCGGTTTTAGCCAGGGAATTGCAGGCTTTTCAGCCTCAAGCGCCTGACGGCGAATCACGGCAAGACGAGAAGCCGTTCGGGCATCCAGGGCGTCACTCCCCTGCTCCAAAAGCCGTTTGGCCCTTTCAACAAAAGCCTGATCTTGATCTGTTTCTTTCATGGTGCAAACTCCTTCAAGCGGAGACGAAGCGCCCTCACCGCCCGCGAATAATGCGTTTTAACACTGCCTTCGGAGCACGACATGGCAAACGCAGTTTCCGCGACATTGTAACCCTCCCAGGCGCGTAAAAAAAACGCCTGGCGTTGGCGCAGCGGCAAGGCGCAAAGCGCTGACTCCAGGGTCGATATCGCAGCAGCATCGGAAATTTGATCGGCGCAATCCCTTATACGAATATCCGGCAGCTGCTCAATTGGATCATCTTCCGCTTCATCATCCTTTTCTCTAAAAAACCAATGTCTCCAGCGATTTCTCACCCAGGTGCGTCGCTGCCAATCCCGTATGCGATGTTGAAGAATGCGGTAAAATAACGGCCCCCACTCCGAGCTATCTTTTGACGCATAACGCTGTACCAGTTTAAACATGGCATCCTGAACAATATCAAGCGCTTCCTCACGATCACCCGTCGCAATCCGTGCCATATGAAAAGCGCGCCGTTCCACTCCCGCCAGAAACTGATTCAAGTCCTCCGATCGCTTGCCAATAGTCAACTTGAAGTGATCCCATCTCATTTCCAAAAAGTATCACTGTGCAGCCCGAGTTCCACAATATCCATCAGATGAGTGGATCGGCGTATGTTCATGTCCTGACTATCATAACGCACAAGATTGAATTGGGTTGACACATCCGGAAAAATATCGTTTACCCTTTAAAAAAAAGTTAAGCCGGGCATTTGGCAATGACTGAAATCGTACTGTAATAGACAGACCAATATTTGTCATTTTTTGCGTTAGTCATATAGTCATCCAAATCAGAGGCCGAGGCTTCACCTGTAGCAATGTATTTATCGCGTAAAGCGGCAGCGGATTCAGCCATTACTTCCGCCACAGGTGAAAGACCTGGGGCAAAATGAAGACGGGCATGCACATCAAGCACTTCAAAGCCTTCTGCTTCGAGTTTTTTGGGCAAGCTCAGACCATAGGCGGGGTTGAGCCCTAAGTCGACAAACATTTTGCAAATCGCTGTATTCACATGCAGCTGAGCTTCTTCAGCCGAATCATTCAGCAGCTTGGCCGAGGTAAAATCAGGTTCTTCCAAAACAAGCATCGCTCCCGGTTTTAAAACCTGCTTTATTTTTGAAATCATTTGCCGCCTCTCAGGATTGTGAATCAAAACATAACGACAATGCACTACGTCAAACAAGCCTTTCATCTCGAATGCTGAAAAATCGCCCTCAAGTACTTCAAACGGGGCGCCGCCAAAATGATTGAGATATTTTGTATTTTTATCAATACCAACAACTCGCCCTTTTGAGCCGACCTTCTCCCCCATCCAGGACATCATCGATCCTGCACCCGCGCCGATTTCCAGACAATGCGCGCCAGAGCGAATCGGCACTTTCTCCATACATGTGATTGAGGTCTCATCAAAAGCATGCTCAATCAGCTTCAGGCGTTTCAGCTCGCGATCTGCTGTGTGTGATTCAAAGATATATCCACTCATGATTCCTAACCTCACTTTGTCATATAAAAAAACAAACACCTCTCCCGGCTGATTTTCAAAATGATGTCATCCTCAGTTGCCGTGCGCTCAAGGCCATTGCTGACTTTTCCATCGGATACTTTTTATCACGCAATAGTTCAAAATCAGTTAAAATACGATATGAAATGGATCATAAATAATGGATAACCGCTTTACGCGTCAACTGGGCATTACGATTCCGATCATCTGTGGCGCGATGTATCCCTGTAGTAACCCTGAACTCATTGCGGCAGTTTCAGAAGCGGGCGGGATCGGAATCATCCAGCCCATTTCCCTCACCTTTGTCTATGGCTACGACTTTAGGGAAGGGATTCGACGCATTCGACAGCTCACTCAAAAACCGGTCGGGATGAATGTGTTGATCGAATCACAATCCACAACATATTATAAAAAAATGTCCAAATGGCTGGATATCGCCCTTGAAGAAGGCATCCGGTTTTTTATCACCTCCCTTGGAAAACCGGAT
This sequence comes from Nitrospirota bacterium, assembly GCA_029261215.1. Lineage (GTDB taxonomy): Bacteria > Nitrospirota > Nitrospiria > SBBL01 > JAADHI01 > JAADHI01. The sequence continues at coordinate 64,473 of JAJDBT010000113.1, forward strand.
TGGGTTGTCGAGCGCGTCCACGCGGCAGGCGGGATTGTCTATCACGATGTCACCCATCGGCATTGGGCAGAAAAAGGCATTGAATGTGGAATTGATGGGCTCATTGCCGTCAACAATCGCGCAGGAGGACACGCTGGAGAAGAAAGCGCCGAATCATTAATGCAAAATCTCGGTGATCTTGACTTGCCCCTGATTTGCGCTGGAGGCATCGGCGATGAAAATGATTTTGCCCAGACCTTATCGCTCGGCTATCTGGGGGTTCAGATGGGCACACGGTTTATTGCGACAAAAGAATGCCATTCCAGCGAAGCCTATAAAAATGCGATCCTCAAAGCAAAGGATCAGGATATTGTATTAAGTGAACGCATTACGGGTGTGCCTTTGTCGATTATCAAAACCCCCAATATCGACCGCATGGGTCTGAAAGCGGGCCCCATCGCACGATGGATGCTGAATGGATCAACAACAAAACATTGGATGAGAATGCTCTACGGGATCAAATCCCTCTTTCAAATCAAAAATGCCTCTATAAAAGGGAAGCGGGCCAATGAATATTGGCAGGCAGGCAAAAGCGTGAACGGCATACAATCCATTGAAGGGGTCAGGGATATTATTCAGCGGTTTTCTGAATCAATCAAAACGCCAACACAATGATCTTTAATCAACACGTGTTTGTATCAAATTCGACGTTTGATCGATCACCCATTCGTCGAGGTCTGCATCAATATCAATATTTCCGCTTGCCGTCACTAAAAAGCTTTGAGGAGAAGGGCCTGCGGGCAATGTGATGGTGACCGTATAATATTTCAAAATACCCAATGTTGGGAAACCCAGTGCGCTGGGATTATCGGTATATTCCTCATATTCAACATAATAAGCCAACTCCCGTTTCGCAATCCCGGTCAACAACCCTTTGACTTCCAGGGTTCTCGCTTTTTTGAGATAATTTGAATACACGGCAAAGGATAAGGTCGACATAATGGTAATAATGGCCATCACGATTGTTAATTCTATGAGCGTAAATCCTTTTTCACGACATCGTGTTTTAAAATCAAACATTTTTTTGATCAAGTTGAATCCCTTCAAGGCACTGATTCAGGGCAGTCTGGCGCTTTTGAATGCTCATGAGCGATAATTTCAAATCTTCAGGAGAGATATCGCCTTCTACTAATTGGTGATTTAAGGCATCAATTTCCTCACCTAAAAGGGCATTCTTGTTTTTCAGCTCTTGAAAAGTTTCCTGCAAGGAAACGCTCATCTCGTTGATCTCTTTCATTAAATCAACAAGGAAATCTTTTTTTCTGAGTGTGATTTTCTGAGAAAAATCTCGCTTTTTCATTGATTGAATGGCCAACTTAAAACGGTAAATTGGTCCGGCGATGCGATGACTGAGTCGAATACTTTGAAAGGCCACCAGAATAAGCAGCACAAAAATCGCAGGCCAAAAATGCTCGTGAAGTGTAATAAAGTCTTTCCCGACACTCATCATTTCGGATGAAACGGTTTCATGATCAATGCGATAGGCCAAAGGCACAAACAAAAACAAAGCGAGCAGAAACATGTACATCATGGCGTTAATCACCACAGTCACTGCGATGCGGCCCTGAAAAGGGCGGTCAATATATTTTCTGTACCTTCGATTCGACATTTTATCCATCATCCTTCAAATACGATTAAACGTGAAACGGGGGGAATCAATCTACATCTCACAAAAAACATACCACCCGGACCAGAGTCCGTCAAAACACCGCTTTTTATAAAATACGGTTTGAAGTTCACCCTCATTGAAAGAATGGAGTCTCCTGCAAAATATTTACAAATGAAGAATATACGGTACAGTTTTTCTAACATTCTCATGGCATAAGATGAACCGAAACCTCCATTTTAATAAAAATAAAATCTTTCATTGGGCCGTCATTCTTTTTTTAATGTCCGCAACGCTGATCGGGGTCTTTGAAAAACTGGAATTAATCAGTATTGATCTTCGATACCGGATGACTTCTTTTAAGCCGAGATCCGATATTGTGCTTGTTGTCATTGATAAAGAAAGTTTAAAACGCTTTCCCCAGTGGCCCTGGCCAAGACATTATTATGCGGAAGTCATCACAAGTCTGAAACAGGGAGGCGCAAAAATCATCGGGCTTGATTTTGATTTTAGTTCAGAAAGCTTTCCCTCAGAAGATCAGCAACTGGTTCAGGCCGTATCAAAGGCCGGAAACGTCATTCTCGCCGCTTTTCACGAGGATAAAATTGTTGCGGGAGACCTTCAAATTAAATCGGAAAGCCTCCCCTTTCCGGCCTTGTCCGACGCGGCGCTCGGTATCGGAAGCATTCTTTTTCCGGTGGATGCTGACGGAAAAATTAGAAGAGGCCAATGGCTCGACGCCATTCAAGGAGAACCGATGTACAGTCTGGGCGTTGAAATCTCACGACACGTATTTGATGCTTCGGGTAAAAAGATCACAATGGCCAAGGAAAATACGATTCAAATTGGCCCACAGACTCTTCAATTGCAATCCGATGGGACTTTTTATATTCAATTTTTACAACCTTCCGAGAAATACACGACCATTTCTTTTGCAGATGTACTGGAAAAACGTGTTGATCCCACCTTATTTAAAGATAAGCTGATCATAGTCGGCGGCACAGCGATAGAACTAAGAGATATCTGGGCAGCCCCTTTTGGTTTGACGCCTGGTGTTGAAATTCAGGCCAATACCTTGCAGACCTTGTTATCGGGACAGACATTTTATCGCCTTCCTGTTTGGATGACCCTGCTTTTTATACTTGGAAGCGTTTGTCTTCTGGAAGGCTCAACGACGGCTTCTTTTAAACAAACACCACTCAAAAGACTGAGTCCTTTTACCTTTCTGTCGATATCGGCGATTGGCATTTCGTTTATCTATCTTTTCAGCGCTTTATATGCCTTCATCCAGCACGGCTTTATCTTTGATCTCGTACCTGTCTTGCTTACCCTACTCGTTCATTACCTGTTTTTGTCCTTCACGATGAACCTTGTTGCAAGTCGGTCTGTGCAAATGAAAACCATGCACCTCTCCACTTTAAATACCGTGAGCACGCTTTCTCTTAAAGAACAACCCCTGGACCGCTCTGTGACCTTTATTTTTGAAATGATTAAAGAATTTCTTTCTGTACAACTCATGATTCTTGAAATTTATAATCCCAAAGAACATACATTTATAAAACGCCTCATCAAGAGCACGTCAGAAAATGACACACCCGACGAACTCACCCAGGAATGCCAAACATATGTACAAAAAGCCTACACATCAAAAACATTCATCATTGTTTCAAACTTAAAAAATATTTTGCTTTCAGATAAAACACCCAGAAAAAAGATCAAATCCAGCCTCTTTGTTCCGCTCCTCAGTCACGGGAAAGAGATCGGCGTGTTGCATCTCCACAGCTTAAAACCCAATCCGTTCGATGAGGAATCCGTCAAACTCTTGTATACCGTGACAAACCAGCTGGCCATGAATATCGAAAATCTCGACCTGATTAAAGAGGTCAATCAACTTTTAAACAGCAGCATCGAAGCCTTTTCGAGCGCTCTGGAGCTGCGAGACAATGAAACCGAAGGCCATTCACAACGGGTGGCGGCCTATGCCAGTGAAGTCGGGAAATTGATGGGATTGGAAGGACACGAACTTGAGTCGCTTCACCAGGGTTCTTTACTCCACGATATCGGAAAAATCGGCATCCCCGATGCCATTTTAAGAAAACCGGCCAAGCTCGATTTTAATGAAATGGAAACCATGAAAAACCACCCGGAGTATGGATACCACATGCTCAAAAAAGCCATGTTTCCAGAAGATATCGCCAAAATTCTCTTGCATCACCATGAGCAATTCGATGGATCAGGTTATCCGGGTGGACTGATCGGGGATCAGATCATCATTTATTCAAGAATATTCGCGGTGGTGGACACCTTTGACGCCATTCTTTCAAACCGTCCGTACAGGAAAGGTCAACCTTATGAAAAAGCCATCGATGAAATCTTTCGATGTTCCGGAAGCCAGTTTGATCCGAAGGTCGTAGACGCATTTATAAAAGTCCCACAAGAACAACTCACAGAAATCCGCTACAAAGTAGATGAAATGGTGCGTTCAAAAGGCCTCTCGCAGTATTTTCTCCGTGAAAAATAGAATGCGTCCTAAAAATGGCCATCCTCTCATGCGAGTAAATAGTATGTATTCTTTGTAATAAAGAATGCCGTTTATTGTCACTTTTTTGTGTTTAGATGCTTGGTTGAAAGCACACATTTAAACGATGGAAATATAACAGACTGTTTTTTATCGATTTTATTGAAATCATTTTATTTCAAAACGAATGGAATCAGTATTGCATTTCTTAGTGGGATCAAAAAAATCAGATTTGTTCCCAACCTGACTCGGAGGGCAAAAAATGCATCAACAAACACTAAAGGCCAGTAAAAGAATCTCTATCGGAATACTTATCATCCTTTCATTTTTTATCAATACCCGGTACGCCCAATCAGGACAAAGTAACACGCAAATCCTCTCATACAAAGGCAATGTTGAGGTGAGACGCGGCAATACGGTCTCCTGGATAAAAGCCAAAAAAGGGCTACAACTGCAACCAGGGGATATTGTGAGAACAGGCGCAAAATCTCTGGCAGTCATTTTACATGAATCGGCCAAAGTACAGCTTTATGAAAACACAACACTCGAACTTCCGGCACGAACAAAGGGCCAACAGGTCAGTACCGAAGATCAAGGTTTACAAACAATGATCATGGAGAAAGGACATGCCCTTTTTCACGTTTTTAAAGACAGAATAAAACGCCGTTTTGAAGTGATCACTCCCAGCCTCATTGCAGGCGTAAAAGGGACCATATTCAAGGTTTATGAGGAAAAACACTTGAAAGGCGTCGCTGTTTCGGAAGGCCTGGTCGAGGTCATCAATCAGGAAGATCTTGCTGAAATTGTAGAGATATCAGCAAATCAATTCACGCTCTGGCAGGATGAACACCTTTCACAAGCAAAAGAACTCAATGATGATAACCCGATGACGTGGTCTAGTAAAAATGGACATTTTTCTTAGGCTGCTTTTGTTAAAATCCATGTTTCCTCAAACGCTCTTGGACTTACATATCCAAGATAAGAGTGCCGTCGTTTGCTGTTATAGAACATTTCGATATAGTCAACG
>JAJDBT010000114.1 GCA_029261215.1 Nitrospirota bacterium
GCTGCCGCGTAAACCCGCTGCGCTGAGCTCCTGATGTTTTAGTACGGGAAAAACCCGCCCAGACTAAAACATCAGGCCCATTAAAAAGCGGACAACTCATGTGCTCTAAATCCGGACAACTCTATTTGCTTTTAACAGAAACACCCGCTTCTCTTGCCAATTCAAAGATGCTGTGATAGATTCTGTCGGCTAAAAAATGGATAAAAACTACCAACCTAAAGAGATTGAACCTCGCTGGCAAAATGCCTGGGAAACACAGGAAACATTCAAGGTTTCCGAGGCGGATGACCGCCCCAAATATTACATCCTCGAAATGTTTCCTTACCCCTCAGGTCGTATCCACATGGGACATGTCCGGGTCTATGCCATCGGTGATGTGATCGCCCGCTTTAAACGCATGCGTGGGCATAGAGTACTCCACCCTATGGGCTGGGATGCCTTCGGTTTGCCGGCGGAAAACGCGGCTATTAAAAGGAAAATTCCTCCGGCGGACTGGACAAACCAAAACATCAGCGACATGCGGACACAAATGAAGGCACTGGGCCTTTCATTTGACTGGGAACGTGAAGTGCGTACCTGCAGTCCCGATTATTACCGCTGGAACCAATGGCTTTTTATCAAAATGTTTGAGCGGGGGCTGGCCTACCGAAAAGAGGCCACGGTCAATTGGTGTCCAAGCTGCGTCACGGTGCTGGCCAATGAGCAAGTGGTAGAAGGCTTGTGCTGGCGTTGCGACAGCCTCGTCACGCAAAAAGCCCTCAAACAATGGTTTTTCCGCATAACGGACTACGCAGAGGAATTGCTTTCCAGCTGCGCTCAGCTGACCGGCTGGCCAGAGCGTGTTCTGGTCATGCAGAAAAACTGGATCGGAAAAAGCGAAGGACTCGAAGTTGATTTTAAGTGGGCCGAGGGCGAAGAGACCCTAAAAATTTTCACCACACGGCCAGACACCCTTTTTGGGGTCACCTTCATGAGCATCGCGGCGGAACATCCGCTTGTGCAAAAATTGATTATGGGCCGGAAAGAAGCTAGGGCAGTAAACGCGTTTATACAAAAATACCGCGATCAGGATCTGACCGTGCAGACGGTATTAAACCAGGAAAAGGAAGGCGTGTTCACCGGCGCATATGCAGTCCACCCGCTCACGGGTGCGAAAATCCCCATCTGGGTCGCCAACTTTGTGTTAATGGGCTATGGCACCGGTATCGTCATGGCCGTACCCGCACACGATCAACGAGATTTTGAATTTGCGCAAAAATACAATCTTCCCATCAAGCTCGTTATTCAAAATGAAGCGCAAAGTTTAAGCCTGCCACTCGACACCGCCTACACCGAAACCACTGGCACTCTGGTGGATTCAGACACATTTTCCGGGCTGGCACCCAAGGCGGCACAAACAGCGATCAGCGAACGGCTCGAAGCGGAAAACCTCGGCAAGCGAAAAATTCAATATCGGCTGCGTGACTGGGGCATCTCCCGACAGCGCTATTGGGGCACGCCAATCCCCATATTGTATTGTGAGCACTGCGGCATCCTCCCCGTGCCAGAGGGCGATCTGCCTGTCACTTTACCCGAAGTCGCAACCTTTGGGGAAGGGGGAAACCCTCTTCTCAAAAACCAGGATTTTCTGAACACAAACTGCCCAAAATGCCAGGGCCCGGCCACACGGGAAACGGACACGATGGATACCTTTGTGGATTCTTCCTGGTATTTTTTGCGTTATACCTCTCCACACGAGGGGAAATTACCGGTCGATCCAAAACGCGCAGAGGAGTGGATGGCAGTCGATCAATACGTCGGTGGCATCGAACACGCGGTACTTCATCTACTTTATGCCCGTTTTTTTACCAAGGTCATGCGCGACATCGGACTGACCACGGTCGATGAACCCTTTATGAACCTGCTCACCCAGGGCATGGTGATTAAGGATGGCGCGAAGATGTCAAAATCAAAGGGCAATGTCGTCGATCCTCATCATTTAATTGAAACCTATGGCGCAGACACCGCCCGCCTTTTTTCCCTGTTTGCCGCGCCGCCTGAAAAAGATCTGGAATGGAGTGATGAAGGGGTGCAGGGGAGTTTCCGCTTCTTGCAGCGGGTCTGGCGCTTGGTCGTCGAATACGCAGAAAACAAGCCAGAACCATCGACCTCGTCGGACATCGATTTTTCAGAAGCTTCTGATCGCGTAAAAGACCTGAGACGACTGACCCATCAAAGCATTCAAAAGGTCACCTCAGACATTGAGCACGGTCATCAATTCAATACGGCGATTGCCGCGCTGATGTCTTTTTACAACGGCCTGTCCAAAGACATCGCGGATGGATCCGCCACAAAGGATGAAGCGATCCAGTATGCCGCCGCGCTTTCCGAAGCTGTTCAGAAACTGGTGATTTTACTTTCACCCTTTGCACCGCATCTTGCCGAATCGCTCTGGGAGGTTTTGGGGCATTCCTCCTCTATTATGAATATGGATTGGCCGGATTTTGATCCCGCCGTCGTTCTGGAAGAAACGGTGGAAGTCGTCATTCAGATTAATGGGAAAGTGCGAAACCGCTTTCAAGCAGCAGCAGGCACCCCTGATGCGCTATTGCAGGAACGGGCACTCTCCGATTCCAAAATTATTTCCTGGCTTGGCGATCAGACCATCAGAAAGGTCTTTGTCATTAAAGGGAAATTGGTTAATATTGTTGTCTGATGATGACAAACCCTGCTGTCAAAACGTGGCGTCTATTATCGCCCACAATGCTTTTCCTTTTTCTATCATTACTCACCAGTTGTCACTTCAACAAAATGGCAGAGACCAAACATGGGCAAGGGACACCCGAAAAGATCATTGCGATTCCACTCTTTAGCAATGCCACCTTTGAACCCATCCTCGAAAAAGAACTCACGCGCATCTTCAAGTCTGTTTTTTATCAGGATGGCTGGGAAGTCAAAAACCATGCGAGCGGGGACGACCGGACTTTGTCTGGCAAGATAATCGGTTTTACACAGCGCCCCACAGCCTTAACCTCAACGGGTGGGGCGAGGGCCTATCAAATACGTATTGACATGGAGGTCCACCTGCTGCAAGGGCTAGAACAAAAGAAAACGTTTGTTAAAAATATTTCAGGGATTTCCGATTACGTCGCACAACCCAATGCCACAGCGGATCGATCGGCAAAAGACCGGGCCATTCGGGAAGCAGGGGAAGCCATGGCCGCACAACTTTCCACACTCATTCGAGTACCGCTCCAAAGACAACCCACAGTGACAACCCCATGACCTTTCAAGACGCACTGCACCATCTTGATCAAGGAACCTTCTCCCCCCTTTATCTCATCACAGGGGACGAGCCCTATTTAATCGATCATTTGCGTCACGAATTTCTAAAAAAAATACTCGACCCGGCGGCACACAGTTTTAACTTCAACGCATTTCGAGCAGAAGAAACGAAACCCGACACCATTCTCTCTGTGGCGAACACTTTTCCCATTCTAAGTCCCCACAGGCTGGTGTTGATCCAAAATGCCGATCAATTGAAAGATGACCAGGCTTTGCTCCTGGACTATCTTTCAAACCCTTCAGAAACCACGATTCTGGTTTTTATCGCAGAAAAACCAGACATGCGAAAAAAATTCTTTTCAACCTTGAAGAAGAAAGCGACAATTATTGCCTGCCCTCGGCCGAGGGAAAGGGAATTGCCACTCTTGATTCGGCAGGAGACAAAAAAACTGGGACTCCATCTCTCAGAGGAAGCCCTTTGGTTTTTGAAAGAACACCTCGGCTGCAACCTGCTTGCCATTCATCAGGAACTTGAAAAAATCGCCCTCTACCACGCCGGAGAGGACCAAGAATCGGAAATAACGATGGATGTTGTACAAACGGTGATCGGAAACGGCCGCAGCCATTCTATTTTTGAATTGACCCATGCCGTAGGTCAACGGGACGGGCAAGCGGCACTCAAACTCCTTGAGGCCATTCTTTCGGAGGGGGCACATCCACTCTTCGTCCTGAGCATGCTGACACGGCTCTGGAGACAAATGGCGATGGCCAAGATGCTGATCGCATCCGGTCAATCTTCAACTGTCCCCAAAAAAATTTCAATGCCGCCAAGCTTGCTGCAAGCATTTCTTAAGCAGCTAAAAAAATGGTCACTGGAAGACATTCGAAAGGCCTTCGCGATCTCCCTTTCGGCAGACTCCCAACTAAAAGGAAGCCCCCTGAAAGGAAAACTGATTTTGGAGACCCTGATTTTTGATCTCTGCCTTCATCCACAAACATCCACAGAAAACGGGGCATACAGCACCCCGTTCCTGAGTTCGGGCAGACTCTAATTATATGGGAAATCTAGAAGGTCATGATGCCATTTATGCCGAGGGGGCAATCATCTTGTTGGCTTTCATGGTCAAACGAGAAATTTTTCGGGAAGCGCGCGCCTTTGGAATTACTCCTTTGGACGCAGCACGATCCAGAGATGAAGTCGCTTCCTTGAGAGTCGATTTAATCGCTTCAAGTTCATTTTCGGAAAGGGCGACACCCATTTTTTTGATGGAAGTTTTGATACCGGTAGAAACCGCGCGATTTCTGGATCGTCGTTTTTGGGACTGTCGTTCTCTTTTCAGTGCAGATGGATGATTTGCCAAGGGTAAGTCTCCTTTGAGTAAAAGATGGTTTATAGTATGGGACTAGATGCAAAGTCAAGAAAAAAGCCCGCACGAAAAAGATAGCGTTGAAGGACATATTGCGACTTCAGCCGGAATTGTCGCACTGGGAACCTTTTCAAGCCGCATTCTCGGATTTGTCCGGGATGTGATTCTTGCGGGAATCTTCGGGGCATCCTCCGTAGCCGATGCATTTTATGTGGCCTTTAGAATTCCTAACTTCCTCCGGGAGCTCTTTGCTGAAGGCTCAATGTCTGCGGCCTTTGTCCCGGTTTTTTCAGAATATCTCACCCTGCACGGGAAGCAAGAAGCCAAAAAATTGGGCCGCGCCGTGCTCACCCTCCTCGTCATTTTGATTTCAATCGTGGTCATCCTGGGTATTCTTTTTTCTCCCCAGATTTTAAGTGTCATTGCACGAGGCTTTTTAGGCGATACTGAAAAATTTGAGCTCACGACAACGCTGACCCGAATGATGTTTCCCTTTCTACTCTTTATTTCTTGTGCCGCATGGGTCATGGGTATCTTAAACAGCGTCCGCCATTTCGGACCACCTGCTTTTTCTTCCGCTGTCTACAACGCAGTCAATATTGCGATGGTTCTTACGCTTTCCCCCTATCTGGAACAGCCTGTATTTGCGGCGGCCCTCGGGGTCTCGCTTGGCGGGGCGGCGCAGTTTCTCATTCAATTGCCAACCTTGTATCGGGAAGGATTTTCAATTTCCCTGCTCAAACCCACTTGGCCACTGCATCCGGGCGTGATTAAAATGGGAAAGTTAATCCTGCCTACCATCGTGGGACTTTCAGTCACGCAAATCAATTTATTGGTCAATACCTTTCTCGCCTCTTACCTGCCGCTCGGCTCTGTCAGCTATCTTTATTACGGGATGCGGCTGATTCATTTTCCGCTCGGCATTTTTGCAGTCGCGCTATCGACGGCACTGTTACCGACACTTTCGACACAAGCCGCAAAAGGAGATATTCCGGCGCTGAGCCGATCCTTTTCTTTCGGGCTTCGGTTTGTTTTTTTTATCACGTTTCCCGCCCTGCTTGGCTTGATCCTCTTTCGTATTCCGATTATTCAAACCCTTTTTGAACATGGCGAATTTAACCATACAGCCACCCTGGGCACAGCCGACGCTGTTTTGTTTTACGCCCTGGGCCTATGGGCTTTTGCCGGGGTGCGGATTGTCGTGCCAGTTTTTTATGCGATGCAAGACACCAAAACCCCGGTCAAAGTTGCCATGCTCGCAATGGGACTCAACCTCGTACTCAATATCGCGCTCATGACACCCATGCAGCACAGTGGGCTGGCCTTGGCAACCTCAATATCTGCCATTTTCAATTTTTCCTGTCTGCTCTTCATTTTAAAAAAACGAATTGAATGGGCAGACGGAAGACGCATGCTCATTTCACACCTTAAAGTCATCCTCGCCTCACTTGTGATGATCATCCCGGCCTATTGGATTTCGACGCAGCCACTGTGGCATACCGCAGGCGGACGGGTCATGAAAACACTATCGCTGACGACAGCCATCACCGCCAGCATTTTAGGCTATTTTATTTTGCAGTATTTTTTAAGAAGCGAAGAGCTTCATTTTTTGATTGGACTCATCAAAAACCGCCGCCGAAAAAAACTTTTTTAAAAACAAGTTTGGACGGCCAAGATAAACCCAGGGTTCGGGGTTAATTTTTTTGTGGAAGACTAAACAGTCACAGACAAGTTCTGAAGGCTCGACTGAAAGACAGGTACGCTTTTCTCACTGCATGAGGCAGTCACAATTCTCCAGGCCTTCTTGTTTTTCATAATCGCTTGAATCATTTCCCCATGCAGCTTGTGTCCGGAACAAACCGCTTCGATTCGCCCTAAAATGGGTGCCCCGAGCAAGGAAAAATCTCCAATCAAATCCAGAACTTTGTGGCGGACAAATTCATCCGGGTAACGCAGACCGCCTTCGTTCATGACTTTGTCATCGTCAATGACAATTGCATTATCAAGCGATACGCCCAAGGCAAGTCCTTTGGATTGAAGCGCCGCCGCGTCTTTTAAAAACCCAAAAGTTCTCGCAGACGCCAACTCTCCGATAAAAGCCTGACGACTATGCCAGTAGTGATAAACCTGATCCGAAATCACAGGGTGATCAAATGAAATCTGGCACTTAACCTCAAAAGACGATGCGGGTTGAATGGTGACCGATTTCCCATTTTCAGAAATCGTCATGGGCTTCAGAATTTCAATAAAAGCACGCTCCTTTTTTTGTTCAAGCCATCCGGCCTTTTGAAGCAAGGCAATAAAAGGGAAGGCACTGCCATCTAAGGCAGGCAGCTCAGGCCCATCTAATTCAATCACCAGGTTGTCGATTTCCAGGGCAGAAATCGCTGACATCAAGTGCTCAACGGTTTGCACTGTTGCGTCACCCGATTTAAGAATCGTTGAAAGGGAAGAAGGAACAACATGGGCCGCATCCGCCGGAATTGCGGTTCCACCCAAATCTGTTCGGACAAAGACAATCCCTTTGCCTTTTCCGGCCGGGCGTAGGGTCAGATGAATCTGACGACCGGTGTGAAGCCCGATCCCGCTGCATGAGACGCTTTCCTTGATTGTCTTCTCTTTCATAATTCCTCCATTTCTACAATTGCAGTATTACAAAGCAATTACCATGCCTAAAACAATCCAAAGAAAAACCACAAAATAAGCTTGTTTTACAATGCTTTACACACCACATGTAGAATCCAGCCTTTTTGATCTGGTTTTTGTTGCAAAAATACTACACCTAAAATCTTGAATGTGTTGTATTTAGACAACAAACATTTTTTTATGAATCTCGCAGGTTTTTTGTGGATCTTGTAAAAAAGGCTGAGGGGGGAAGGGCTTGGATCACAAAGTGAGCCGCCTCGGGATCGAACCGAGGACACTCGCCTTAAAAGGGCGATGCTCTGCCAACTGAGCTAGCGGCTCTTCTTTGAAAAATGTGGGGGTTTTCTATCATGTTCCGAATTAGACTGTCAACTTTCTCTTAGAAATTGGGGCTTTAAAGGGAGATGTTTCTTCATAGGTCTCCATATAAAAATCCGCCGTTTGTTTATAAACAAACGGCGGATTTTTATAAAACAATGAACACCCATCTCTTTCTCTTCACTGATGTCTCTCCATTAAGAAACAGGGCTCCTCCGGGAGCAATCTTGTGGAAACAACGCCATGCAAGCCTTTTCTACGAAGCGCCCTCAAAAGAGCTTCCGCATACATTTCAGGAACGTCCAGGCTGATCTGTTTTGAATCCATTTCGAAAAATACCTGTCCTTTGAGAGTTCCTGCGAGGCTGATCATTTTAAGATAATCCTCACAAGTCAACTGACCAACATCTTCTGCCAGCTCAAGGTGAATATGCTTTTCTCGCATTCTTTTACGTTTTTGAACCGCCATATCCTCACTCCTTATTGATGAAGAAGGTGATCGAAGCCCGGAAGGATCAGGGTATTTGGAAGGGGGGTGCAGGGTACCCTAAAAAAGAAGACCTTCCGGGCTATACGCATCAAACATGCACCGCCGCATGTTTCATCGTCATCGACAAAACAAGGTAGAGTTCGGCCCATGCCGCTTCCACTTCTTCTGTGAACGATTCCCCCAGGCCCTTATTCAAGGTCCAGAGCAAAACCTCACCGACAGTGTCGTAATCTTCATCTTTCACACCATAAGTCACATGTCTTCGGCCGAGATCCTCGACCACTGGAATCACACGATCCAGATTTTTTAAACTTAAAACCAGAATCTGAATCGTCGCCATCAATTTTTTCCCCTGCTCCTTTATATCTGAGGTAAACAGAGGTCTTAAACTTGGGTCCAACTCAAACAAGCGCGTATAAAACATTTTCGCCGCTTCGTCCGCAATGGGAACAATGGCTTCAAAACTTTCCTGAACAAGAATAATTTGTCTTGGGGTCATCTTCTCCTCCTTTTTTTATAAAGTACATATTGTATTGACTGCGTTTCTGCTTATGTGCCCAACGGAATACGAATCACCACCCCGCCCATCACATCCCCCAGCTTAAAGTCTGTTTTTGGACTGTCCTTATGATCGTTGTGGCAGCTGTAACAGGCGGGCGCTACAGCAATATCCGGATAAAGTGCGGTAAAATACTTTTTTCCGCCGAGCGTTTCTTCCGTGTAATAGCTTTTTCCGGTTTTGTTAATTTCTGCCAAACCGGTTTTTTCGGCTTCTGTTTTGGGTTCATTTTGCTTATTGACCGGCCAAAGCGAAATCAGCGAATACGAAAAAGACACTTTGCCACTTTCGGCCACCCTTTCCGCTCCCATCCGAAACATCTGTGCGGGCAAAACCAGGGCCTTGTCATCTTTCCAGTGCTCGCTGGCCTTGATCACTTTTTCTTCATTTTGCAGCCGGTTTACAATCCATTTGGTATACACCGTCCGGTCCGCTTCCATCACGGCATGCAGTGAATCGGCCATCACCTGCGGACTAATGCCAGGGGGGGCGCTTTCCACTTTTGCCGTATTACACGCCGCCATATTGAACGTGACTACGCCAAGCAAGAATAATCTGGATAATTGCTTCATCTGCTGATTCATTGTCTTCCTCCAACTATGGATGGCCTCAAGCCACCTCGTTTTTTATAAAGACCGTGAAGATTCACCGCGTCCTTCTTCCTGTTTTTTCTTTTTTTCGAAAACCCGTTTCTTTGCCCAATCAATGCTTTCGATATGGCGGCGGGGTTTTTCTGAAAAATTCCCTTTAATCAGCGCGACATCCGCCAGGGCGTCCATTGAAAAACGAAGACCGTGACAATTGAGACAGACCTCCCGAATCATCTTTTCGTTGGGCCGCAGGTTCCAGCTCTGGTTATGCTGAACTTGTACCTGATCCACACCCTCCTCCCTATGAACAAAGCGCGGCATATGACAGCTCGCGCAGGAAACACCGCTTCCGGCCTTTTCAGAATCTGCCGCCTCATTTCGAAACAAAACGAAATGTGGGGAGGTCTCATAGGCCCGACTGTGCTCGTCGTCGTGACAGACAAGGCAGGCGTCGACCGCCGCCTTTCGGGTATCGAAGGCATGTGCGCCATGACACGACACACAGCCCATCGCCTTTTCCCCGGCATCATCCTTCATTCTCGCTTTCGCGATGTTGGGCGTCATTGCTGGCAGATCGCTGGCCAAACGCATGCCATGCTTTCCCGATAAAAAGCCTTTTACCTGGGTGTCGTGACAGGTTTTGCAGGCATGTTCATTCGGCGTGTTTTCCCATGCCTCAAGCCCCGTCTCCTGATTTTTGACTGTATGGCAGTCACTGCAATTCACACCGTTTTTCGCGTGAGCCGTGCCCGACCATTCCGCCATTAAATGAACATCTGCCTTCATTTCGAAAGAGGCATCGGCCTCAGCTTCAGTAAGCGGAGTAAGCGGGCGATTTGAAACCGGACGCACCGGACTTGTTTTTTTTCGAATGGCAACTTTTTGAATGGGCAGCATATCCGGCTCATCCGAATGTTTTAAAAGAAAGTCTTCATACAAAGCCCGGTTATCGTGAAAATTGTGACAACCACCCGAAGCGCAAGTCTCAAAAGGCAGATCTTTGTGGCTGGGCCGATCCTTCGCGATATCCGCATGGCACAAAAAACAAAAATCCTGAGGCAGGGTCACACCCATGGGGCCTGACATGTGAGGGCGATGCTCCCGATGACAGGTCACACAAAAACGGGCATCCAGCTTGGCCACACGCTCCGCATTTCTCGGATCGGTAAACTTTGATTTTGGATGGGAATCCTCCACAAGTTTCATTTCCTCTCCATGACAACTGATACAAGCGTCCTGCAGGACACCCGCTCCGCCAAAGGCTTTTTTGTGGCAAAGCGTGCAGGCCATCTCGATTTGATGATGGCCGTGTGTGGTCTCGCCCACCAAATAAATCGACTGATCCTCCCCGGACAGTTTGAGCCCAAAATACACAGCCATCGCAATACTCATCACACCCCATATCCACACTGTTTTTTTCGTGCGCATCATCTAAAAAAAGTAAACCGACATCATGTGAAAAATAAGCAGTACAGGTAGCGGCCACGACATATAAATATGCAGCTTATTCCCCCAACGTCGGGCAACAGGTCCAAAATTCGGGTTCATCCTCCCCTCCAGTGCCGCGATGCCACCGGCCAGGGTTCCCAGGGCAGTTGCGGCTAAAAAAGACAGCATCAGTGCCAAATTAAGATTTGATCCCAGAGAAAGCCCGGTGTGCAGTACCAAAATTCCTAACATCAATAACCCGATGATGGTGTGCACCATCCGCCACGCGCCGAAACTGCCCAGTCTAAAAAATTTCAGGCGTTTTTTTGCGGACAACAGCAAGCTTAAAATCGAAAGCCCCAGCAAGTGATAACCCGTCACTTGTTTCCAAAACCCATCCAGCCACAACGTCTCAAGCTTCCAGGCCCCCTGAACCGTTTTAGAAAGAGGAATGGACGGAAAACTCAAAACAGTGAAAACCAACACTGCGGCGGCAATTGAAATGCCCAGCAAATTTTTCAAAACAGGCTGCGGCCGTTTTAAAAACGGGGCACCGCACAAATCGGCCAGGAGCGGCTTACACCCGCCGCACATGCGGGACGCACCCGTTTCCGCCGCCAGTTTTTCAAGGGAGGTGCATCCCCCCTGAATCAGGCGGCTGAGCGTCCCGCGTGTAATACCGAGACATTGACAGACCACCGCCGCTTCCGGCCAGGCCAAGACGTGCGATTGTTGATCTGAATACACCTGACCCGTGTAAAGAAAATGGATCACCTGAAAAATCGAAATCCGGTTCTGACGTTTGACCGCCTCTTGAAGACGACTCAGTTCCGGCCATTCCCCCAGTACAATCAAACCCCGCAACCCCCCCTGATTCAAAATCAACTTACGATAGATGCCTTCTTTTGAGTTTTGATAGATCGGGTTGCGCAGTAAAAGTCGGCTTTCCTCATTTTCGACTTCGCCCATACTAAATACCTGGGTTCGGATATTTTTAAGTCGTGTTGCGGAAACCGAACCGGTGAAACGGCTCTCACGCCTTAATATTGCACCGGCTGCGACTTCGGCCTGCTCCAGGCCCGGAGCCACCAGACGGTAAACCATACCCCGATGTTGTGCGCATTCGCCCACGGCATAGACTTGTTTCGCCGAGGTTTCCATATAATCATTCACAATAATGCCCTGGCCTATTCTTAGCCCGGCTGTTTTTGCCAGGCTGGTATTGGCCTGAACACCTGTGGCAAGAATCAGGGTATCGCAATCAATCGTCTGGCCCTGCCAAAGTTGAACGCCCATCACCTGCTCAACGCCAAAAATGGTTTTAATCCCTTCAGAGAGATAAAACTCGATTCCAAGGCGCGTCATTTCTGCCTGCAAAAGACTGCTCGCACGTTTGTCCAGTTGCCGGCTCATCAGGCGAACATTGTGATCCACAAGCGATACCGCCGCACCGCCGCCTTGCATCGCCAAAGCGCTTTCCAATCCCAGCGCACCGCCTCCAAGCACGACCATCCCACGACCCGGCTTCCGGCGCTCCAGGAGCGCTCGGGCATCGTTCAAATTGCGAAAAGTAAACACGCCCGGCAAAGAAATGCCGGGCGTGTAATAACGGCGGGCCGAAGAACCTGTTGCAAGCACCAGGGCGACATAAGATTCAACACGACCTGCAGCATCGGTGACGGTCTTTGATTTTGGGTCAATGCGGAGCACCGCACATCCACGGCGCTCTAAAACAGACGCCTCTTTCAAGAGATCACCAGAATAATAAATCGCCTGCTCCGGCACGTCTCCGGCAATAAACTCCGAGAGCCGCGCACGCTGATAAGGCGCATCCGGCTCATCCCCGTATATCAAAACGGGCAGATCGGGATTACCCTTTAAAAGCAAGGCCGCCGTGCGCATCCCGACCGGCCCGGCCCCGACAATAATCACCGCCCATTTTTTTGGATCGACTGCTTCTTTTTGAATCATCATTTCACCTGATTTTGCACCAACAATGTTTTCTCGACCTGTTTCCCCTCTGACAGAATGACCGCTTCACTCACGGCGGCTCCGGGAAGCACATCTTCCGGAAGGCGTGCATGCTGCTCCAGAATTTCGTAGATGCGTTTAAAGCGGGAAACCTCTTCCTTGGAAGACACCTTTTTCCCGTAATAAATGCCAAACAAGGGGCTGCGCAGAATGAGCGGTCCGCCATCAAAAAGAACAAAATTGATCGGCATTTCGACCTGTTCTGCACCAGAAAGGTGCACGTCATCCCACATCGCGATACGCACATCAATCCCGTCCTTCAACTGGTTGCGAATCGTCAGGAGCACTTCCGCATTCAGCAAGTCCAGCGGGCGAAGAACAAAGATGCGGCGGATGGCAATGCCAGAACAATGCGCCCGCACCTGATCGCGGTAATAGTTTTTCTTTTGCACCTTCCCCATCCAGTCTGCAATCTCGATGGAGTTAACCGCCCGCACCTCTTTTTTACAATCGGCCAGCGACTGGCTGGCTTCATAATAATATTCGGCTTCCGTCAGCGGGATGGCCCCCTCGCTCAGCATTTTCAAAAGGCTTTCCGTCATGCCCATGAAACTCCGGCCTTTTGAAGCCCTTACCGGATCATCTAACTGATCCATCAACGCATCCAAGGGATGCACGGACATAAAGAGTTTCTTGAAACGGTTCTCGATCTGCTCCAGCTTGTGCATAATCAAAGAAACGCTCAGGGCCAGTAACAAACCCACACCAAAAACGGTATAGGCTTCTTTTTCCATGTGAAGCCCGAAATGAAACGCAAGGGCAATACTCGAAGCCAAAAGAAATTCGATCAAGCTGTGCATAAAACGGACTCCCTGCAGATTTGAATCGTTTGAGCTTTCATTTTTTCACACCCCCAAAACACGACTTTCAAGCCTTTAGAACTTGAGCTCTGCCATGAGCCAAAGCTTGTCGGTATCGACAGCGGTTCCCCCGCTGTTCGCCGGATCGCTGTTCGCGTTATACTTCGCATACTTAATCCCGACGAGCGTGTGCTCGGAGAGGTTTTTAAGCGCGAGCAGGTCAAGCTCTGTCCCGTAGTCTATGTCCGCCTTGTCCGAGGTAAAAAGATGATAGACCGCCACCAGCTTCACCCCGACGACATTACCGGACAAGGTGAAAAAGAGATCTTCCACGCCGTTGACCGGCGTGACCAGAAATTTATCCGCCCAACCCTGAAAGGCATGCAGGGTGGCCAATGGTGTTTGGAAGGCATAGGTACCGTCGCCTCCCAACACTTCGTAACTCACTTTAAGCGCCGCGCCTTTCATTGAGGCACCCAATTCTCCAAAGAGGTAATCGGCATCCACCGTTGCAGGGCCATCCGCATAATCGCTTTGATCGGCATATTCTGCCGTATAGAGCAGTGTCATCCCAGCTCCGACCGGAATTGCCCCATTTAAACGAAGGCCAAGGGTTTTATTCGACGATAAAGCCACATCATCAAAATCCAGCAAGTAGGCATACGCCGAGGCATTCAAAGCGGGCATGCCGCTGTACGCAAGATTGACCAAGTGCGAATCCATGCGAAAATTAGCACTCGGGGCGGCGAGGCTCACCCCGATGTCAGTCGGATGATGCGCCCCAAAAATACGATTGACGTTTTCGAGGTAAATATAGGTTCCGCTCAAACCCGCCATCGGGCTAAAAGCCAGCCGCAGGGCATCAAAGGTCTGTTCATTTTGCCGCCAGCCGACATTCCCGACAAAACGGTCATTGTCGAGCTTGATGCGTTGACGCCCTCCTGTAAGGGTCAGGCCTTCCACACCTGTCCATTGAAGATAGGCCTGGTTCAATTCCGTATCTTCCGGGTCGGCCACAACGGGGTATTGTGACTTCCCGTTGGCTGAGCTGTTGTACTGCTCATTGCCAATCACCGTGACATCCTCAAATTCGAGAAAACCCGAAACTCCCATAAACACCCCGGTCTTGTAACCCAAGCGGCTGCGCAGGGTAGAGGCATTGGCATTTTTAGGAAGGCCCGCTTGATCGACCCCCTCGTATCGGTAACGCACATCCAGACTCACTTTTCCCGTCGTGAGCGCCTCTGAAAGACTCGCGGCCAAAACAGGAACGGCACTTCCCGCCAGCACCATAAAAACAAACAGGAACAACACACTTCGGGAGAATGCCCCTGGGCATTGTTTTTCCTGGGACTTCAACAGGGAGTATTTTGGGGTGATCTCACTTCCTTTTTTCATACGACTTTCGTCCTCCTATTCAATCAATAAAAAAAGGCGCACTTTCCAATGACCCACATCATTGTGGAAAGAACGCCTTTGCGTCAGCCCAAATACAACACTGTATTTGTAATAAAATGATTCGTCAGAAGCCCCGTGCTTTGGCCTCTTCTCCCGCACATAAAAAAAGGCCAGGCACCTTCTATTCGATTAGCGCCTGGCCTCCAGTTTTCTGGTCAGCTTTTTCCTTGTTCCTCACCCGAGAACACCACTAGTATTCTCCGGCTTTTATCAAAAACCTTGCCTGTGTCTACTTCATGCGTCTCTTTTCAATCGTGTCAATCTGGACTATCTTTGCATCCTGAATTTTAATCTCCACCGATCCATGACGTACCTGTGCAATGCATTCAATTAACTGCGCCATCACCTGCGGCGTCATACTTGCGGGCAAAACACTCAGATCAAACGTGTCCTTCACTCCGCACATTGTACTTTCTCGTAAATCCCGCATTGTCACCCTTTAATCGCTCATGGCCTCTTGGCTTTCGTTATAAACACTAAAAGCAACTAATGTGCCAAAAGACATGCACGACACAATAAAGAAATAAACACCTGTATTTATTCACTTTTTTATCTTAAGGCCCTCGGCCTTTTAAAATAGACGCATGAAGCAGGGACATTCATTTTTGTCGCAGTCTCGACAAAAATATTTCAAAACATCTTTACCACCCCACCCAGACTTGTTTTAAAAAGAGAAGTCTCGATTGTAAAAATAAACTTTGATAGACTGGACAACACACTTCGACAGTGGAGACTTCATTCCCGTTTTTCTAAAAAGAAAGAGCACACCTGATTTATGAGTGAAGAACAAGTCAATAATCCACTGCACGGCATCACCCTGGAGATGATCGTGAATCGTCTCGTTACCCATTATGGCTGGCCCGCCCTGGGCGAAGCAATCAACATCCGCTGTTTCAACAGCAATCCCTCAGTAAAGTCCAGCTTGAAATTCCTGAGAAAAACCCCCTGGGCAAGAAAAAAAGTAGAGCGTTTATTCATTGATATTCAGGATCATCAGATTTGGGACAACTACTAAGGAGCGTTTACTGTGCTGCATATTTTTGTGGATGCGGATGCCTGTCCGGTCAAAAAAGAGGTCTACCGCGTCGCCAGCCGATGCCAGCTTAAGGTCACCCTGGTGGCCAATGCAAGGATGCGTATTCCAGATGATAAAAGCGTCGTTCTCAAAGTCGTCTCGGACGGATTTGACGCAGCCGATGACTGGATTGCCGAAACGGTGCAAACAGGAGATATCGTGATTACTGCGGACATTCCCCTTGCCAGTCGCTGTTTAAAAGCAGGCGCACACGTTATTGGCCCCACGGGAAAACCCTTCACGGAAGACAATATCGGGGATACCGTCGCAACGCGGGATTTACTCTCACAACTGCGTGAAACGGGAGAAATCACGGGCGGCCCTCGCCCTTTAACTCAGCGCGACCGCTCCCGCTTTCTCCAGCAGCTCGACCAGGCAATTCAATTCATCCGCCGGAAACATCCGGGGGGTGTTGCGGAATAAGTGTTCAGGTCGATCACATAAATACTAAAAATACGACCAAATCCAGTGAGACAGAATGACTCATTCTGTCTCACTTTTTATAGGGTTGTTTTAACCAAGTAATTTCTTTCTTGCTTGTATTACTGCGAAGCTCTCGAACTAAATCGAGTCCAGCGTCATAAAAGGGGAGTTTCTAAACCAGATGATTTGGGGTAGCTTTTTGCTCATAGCAAATTTCCCTGCTGAGAAAGGTTTGTGAGTAGCTTATCCTCTTTCATACGTTCAAAAACTTTTGTTAGGTTGGCCCTATTGGTCGATCTGCTCTTAGCTAGTTTTTGAGCGCCCATATCTAATAAAATCTGATTTCCACGAGCATCAACAGACATGTCCTTATATTGAGCAACATACAATGGTAAGCCGGATTTTAGGGTTTCTTTACCAGCGTTTAACGTGCCGCCTTTTTCCCCAGCTTCAATCACAATCATAACCCGGCTAAGCGCGATAATTAGTTTATTGCGTGTCATGGCTCTAAATGCCTTCCATGGCTCGTCAGGCTCAAACTGGCTGACTACCAAGACACGATCCCAATCCCAGACAAGCTGGAGCGTTTTTTTGATTCTGAAATGATTTATTCCTTCAGGAAGCACCAAGATGGTTTTGCCACCTGCTTTAAGGCAATTAAAATGAGCTTCAAAATCAACGCCAGCAGCGTTCCCAGAGACTACAGAAACATTATTTTGAGCAGCTTGCTCCGCGCAGTCTTGTGCAGTCTCCAAGCCTTTTGTACTTGATTTACGTGATCCACAAAACCCAAGCCCAACCATATTAAGCAACTTTACATTGCCAACCATGTCTAAATGCTTAGGGGCTTTGTTGCCCATAATAACCCTTACGCGTTTTGGGTACTGTGCATCATCAAGTTCAACCCTGGTTGGCCTCTTATCAATATTTCTGTTATCAAAGTTCAAGTTACTCATGCCCTACACATTGTCCGTATCACGCAATGTTTTTACAAAGCTAAGCCCGTAAACCTCATGGGCTCCGGCTTGCTGCAACTTCATTGCGATATATTGAATTGTTATTCCTGACTGATATTTATCATCAATCAGGATAACGGTTTTATCATTTACATTAAATGCAGGGCTGTTTTGGAATAAGACTTGAGCTCCTTCCCAGACATCCCACTTTTCATTAAATGTAGACGTTTTTACAGATGACTTCTGTCCATTAAAAACAAACCCACCTGTTACATCTTGTTTGCCAACTTTTCCGCTAACCAAGGAAGTGACGCTGTTGGGTAGATCAAAGTCCTTATCCGGCCTTGCTGGAACCGAGCAAATCAGGTCAGCATCCTTGTAATAAGGAAGATATTGGACTACTTTTGAAACTGTATCAGCCAGTTGATTAATAGCATTTTGATCTCTATTGTGTTTGCCGTTATGCTCAAGGGCTCCCATCCTAGTGTATTGGCCCGAGGTGTTATCAGTGAGGTTACTGTCGATAGCAACGGAGAGAGATAAGCAGTCACTCAAATAAATTAGACTGCCTTGATTTCTCTCCCATTGCTCAACGATTTCAATCTCGTTCTGATTAACATACCGCCAATAAGTTTTATACTCCTGGCTCTCTCTGAGCTTTAATCCTGTCTGCGACTCAAATACTTTTTTTTGCAGCTTCTATTGCTACAGAAACAGAAAATGTTGGCTTAGCTTTACTTTTTTGCACCCCAGAATTATCTGCAAAGCACTTTCGGCGCGGCTCTTGATTATGAGCAGCAAGAACAGTGTCTTTTGTAATTTCTTTCATCTTAAAAACTGCCTTAAGTTAACCACCGCTATTACATCTTAATGTTTGTCATTTAAAAAGTTCCTTTTTCAGACACATAAAAACTTGAAAAGTAAATTTAAATAAATCAATATCTTAAGTGTCGTGAAAAGGGAACAAGAGACAGAATTGCTCACCCTGTCTCTTGTTCCAGTACTTCCATCACAAATTCAGACTGATTTTTCTAATCATAAACTTATTTTTGAGACAAGACCTTAAGAAGTAAACGCTCAAAAACAGCCAGGGCCTATACTTTTAACAAGGCCGCGATCAAGCCAATCAACCCACCAAATACACCGCCCCACACGACGAGCCAGCCCAAATGCTGCTTGATCATGTCTTGAATGATTTCTTTCACTATCTGCGGGGTCAATTCATCCAGGCGTTTTTCGATGATTTCCTCGATTTGGTTTTTAATATCGGCCATGACATCGGGCTGCTCCAGCTCTTCGCGTAAATTTGCTAAAAACGCTTTGTCCTGCGTCATGTGAATGAGCGATTTTTTCATGGTCTTCACAAAGGGTTCTTTCAGCGGTTTCAATGCGGCTTCTCCGCCCACAAAACCCAACATGCTGCCAAAAGCTGACTCTTTGATCACCACAACAAAGGCATCAAAAGCAGGGGAGAGGTCTACTTTTTCAATCACGGGCGCCAGATGCAAATCGCGTTGATGCCCACTGCCGCCGCTTAAAAACCGGTCGATGTTTTCATCGGTGAAAAATTGGGACATCATGAGATGTCGAATGCCTGCCTTGAATTCCTCGAATCGGGCGGGAATTACACCGGAGCCGTAAAAACCCGGCACCTTCTCAAACAACATGTATATGGCAATCCAGTTCGTCAGTGCCCCGGCCAGGGCAAAGAGGCCGATATTGAGGATTAAATCCTGTTTTAAAACGTATCCTGCCAATAATAAAATGAAGGCCAGCAGGTTTGTGAGTCCGCTTTTGTTCACATGTTTCTCCCTTTTTACGAGACTTTTTTCAAATGGTCCCCTGAAACGTAATCAATGTTGATTGTCTTCGATAATGCGTTTAAATGGTGCGCCCGACAGGAATTGAACCTGTAACCTACGGCTTAGAAGGCCGTTGCTCTATCCAATTGAGCTACGGGCGCATAAGTTGGGTGAGTCGTATGGAAAACGCCGATATTCTATCCAAGTCGCCCCCACAAGGCAAGTTTTCTATGTTGATTTTTCATCCTGGGATGCGTATCTTTGTTTCATTCTTAAACGCAATGATAAGGAGCGGCCTTGCGTCACCCAATCCATCGGCGATTTGACCTTTTAAGACACATTGCCCTCTTCACACTCGTATTTTTCTTTTTCATTCGCTCCGCACACGGTCTGACGCCGGATGAAGAAAACACGATTAAAATTTACGAACAGGTCAATGCCAGCGTCATTAATATCACCAATATCGCGGTCAACTACGATTTTTTTCTGAATCCCGTTCCCTCTCAGGCTTCGGGTTCGGGCTCAATCATCAGCAAGCGCGGGCATATTTTAACCAATACCCATGTCGTGAAAGGCTCTGAACGCCTGATTGTCACGCTTGCGGATGGGAGCAAGTGGCCCGCCAAACTCATCGGCTCAGACCCGGTGACGGATTTGGCGGTAATTAAAATCGAAGCGCCAGCCCAGCTGCTTACGGTCATTCCCATGGGACACTCCGCGCAATTGCGCACAGGACAAAAGGTGCTGGCCATCGGAAACCCCTTTGGACTTGAACGAACCCTGACCACAGGCATCGTCAGTGCAATCCGAAAAGGCATTAAAACCGATGAACTGGAAATGGAAGAGGTGATTCAAATTGATGCGGCCATTAATCCCGGAAACTCCGGCGGACCACTCATCGATTCCGAAGGGAAGATGATCGGGATCAACACGGCTATTTTCACGCCTTCGGGCGGCAGCGTCGGCATCGGCTTTGCCGTTCCCATTGATACGGCCAAAAACATCCTCAGTGATCTCATGACGAAGGGGTATGTGGCCTATCCCTGGCTCGGCATCGAAACACAAACGCTCATCCCCGAAGTGGCACAGGTGCTCTCACTTCCAGTAAACCGGGGAGCAATGGTTGCACGGATTTCTCGTGGCGGCCCGGCTCACCGCGCCGGAATTCATGGCGGAAGCAAACGGGTTGAAATCGGGAATGCGATTTTTGTGATCGGAGGAGATATTATTGTCGCGATTGATGGGATGCCCTTCAACACGGCACAGGCCTTTCATGAAATTTTAAAGACCAAAAAACCTGGAGACCAAATCAAGCTCACCCTTTGGCGCGCAAAAAAAAAGATGACACTCGTGGTTCAGCTTGGCGAACGCCCCAGACAAAAATGATTCGGAGCCATTCCTTTCAGACGGACATGATGATCAGCCATTTGACCTCTGCAAGACGTGGTGCTTCCTGGTTGACATTGCCCATAAACTATCTATAATCAGGCGAAACGCTCAAGCTTATGTTATGCTTGAATAAGGCTTTGTCAATTCTATCACTGATACGGAATAACGCGCATGTTACAACACCCATTATGTAGCACGATTTTTTCCAAAAATAAGTTTTCCAGATACGGGTCCAACGAGGTCGCAATTCAACCCATCGATCTAAAAAGATAATGTTTCAATTTCCCTATCTCATACTCCATCTTGTCATGATTACCGCAGGAACATACTTCATAGCGGACATGGCAAACCTGACACTGGCCTCTCAGCTTGAGAACCGCTTTGAATCATCCCAGCCCGGGGAAGGCCCCGACGGACTCCAGGCAAGACCCCCGTTAAGGAACAAAAGGGACGATTACGATGTCATTATTAAAAAAAACATCTTTAATTCGACAAGTAATCCGCTCGAAAAGCAACAAACAACCTCATTCGTTGCGCAACCTCTTGAGACGGCATCGCTTCCCCCGCTGAACATCAGCCTCATCGGGACAGCACTTTCAGGGAAAGGTCTTGACCTTGCCATTATCAAAGACCCTAAAGAAAAAGAACAGATGCTCTATCATAAAGGGGATGTCATTGGAGCTTTTTCAGGTGGAGATGCGGCGAGCAAAGCCAAGATCGTCGAAATTCATCGCAATGAAATTGTATTGCTTCGCGGCGGGAAAAAAGTGGTGCTCAGGGTCGAGGATAAACCTGAAAAAAACATCCCTGCACCACGAAGGGTCTCTAAACGAACCACACCCACGCCAAACAGCTCCGGAGACACGATTCGACAGGTTTCAGAAGGTCAGTGGCTTCTTGACCGGCGGGAATTGGACGATGCGCTCAAAAACCTGCCACAATTGCTGACCAAAGCGAGGGTCATCCCCAGCTTTAAAGACGGGCAGCCGGATGGTTTTCGCATTTTTGCAATCGCACAAGACAGCCTTTATTCAAAAATCGGCCTCCAGAATGGGGATATCCTCCATCGCATTAATGGGGTCGATGTCAAAAGCCCCCAAAATTTTATGAAAGTGATTGAACAATTAAAAGATGAAAACCACATCAACGTCGACTTGATGCGAAACAATCAAAAAGAAACCTTTAGTTACGAGATTCGATAAGGACACTGCATGCAATGGCAATTTAAGGCCTCAGAAATATTCTGGGCCATTTTTTTTGTACTATTTTTTTTAGTGCCGCTTCAGGCCCAGGTTGCAGAAGAAGTCCCTGCTGGACCTCCGGAGATCTCCCGCCTCGAAACAGCCGACCCTGTTTCCAAAAACAATTCAAAAGAAGTCACGCTCGATTTTACCGACGTTGACCTGCCTGTGTTGGTTAAACTCATCAGCGAACTCACCGGGAAAAACTTTGTCATCGATGAGAAAGTTCGGGGAAAAATCTCTATTATTTCACCGAGCAAAATTCCAGTGGACCGGGTTTATGATGTCTTTTTGTCCGTATTAGAGTTGAAAGGACTGGCCGTCGTGGAAAGTGGCGAGGTCTATCTCATCCGCCCGTTCGCAGAGATCGAAGCGGACACCGAGGTTTATGTCTACCAACTGAAAAATATGAAAACCGAAGAAATGGCAAAAGTGCTTCGGGGGCTGGTGGCAAAACCAGCCGGACGCCGAAGGAAAAACCAGGCTTCATCCAAAGGCCTGGCAGACCAGGTTCAAATTCTCACAGACAAAGAAACCAACACCCTCATTATCACCGCAACCAAGGAAGACTACCAAACCCTGACAGAAGTCATCGAAAAACTCGACCAGAAACGCCGGCAGGTCTATGTTGAGGCCATTGTCATGGAACTCTCCGCCGATAAATTCAAGGAATTGGGAACGGATATCAGCGGCGCATTTGGCTCAAAAGTGGATGCCTTTGGAAATAATAACCTGGGCCTTTTTGGCGGGGTGAATGGACTGGACATTGCCAGCTTAACGGCCGCTGCTGCAAACGGCATCTCAATTGGTGCGGCCAATATTCAACTCATTATCAGGGCGCTCAAATCCTCCTCGGATGTCAATATTCTCTCCACACCGCAAATTTTGACGACAGACAAACAAAAGGCAGAAATTGTCGTCGCGCAGAATGTGCCGTTTCCTGGCGCACAAAGCCAAACCACCGGCGGCAACGTGCAAACCACCATTGAACGGAAAGACGTCGGAATTATCCTCCGTCTAACGCCCGATGTCCTGGATAACCAGCGGGTCCAGATGGATGTCTATCAGGAAATTTCTTCTGTTGTTGAAACGGCACAGACCTCCGATGGCGCAAATCTGGGACCAACAACCAATAAACGCTCCGCCAGTACAACGGTTGTCGTGGGGGACGGACAAACCGTTGTGATCGGGGGACTGATTCGAGACAATATCATTTCAATTGATCGGAAGGTGCCCTTTTTGGGAGACATTCCATTTTTAGGATGGCTGTTCCATTTTAAATCGGATCGCGTCGAAAAGACCAACTTGATGATCTTTCTCACCCCGCACATTATTCTAAATGAGGACGAGTTGTCCGAAATCAAACGAAAAAAAGCAAACGAAACAAACTTTTTTATGAGTGAATACATGCCAAAACATCATCAAATAGGAAAAACCACCGCCTTTACCGAGATGATCAATCTGCCCAAGTAATCACCCGGTTCCTGAATATGAATCAAAATGCATGAGGTTTTCTTTTGATTGCAAAAAAACGCCCGCTCATTGGCGAAATCCTAGTCCAAAAAGGCGCCATTACCCCGGCTCAAGTCGTCGAAGCCCTGAAGCTTCAAAAAGAAGACGACGGACTGCTTGGCGAAATTCTGCTTCGACAGAAACTGCTCAAAGAAGAAACCCTTCTGTCAGCCCTCTCCGAACAATGGGACATCCCTTATCTGACGCATTTGGACATCAATGAAATTGACCCGACACTGACTGAAAAAGTCCCGCTTTCTTTTGCAAAACGGCATCAGTTTCTCCCCATTAAACGTGTCGGAAAGGTCGTCCACTGCGCCACATCAAAACCCCTGAACCTTACCGCACTGGATGATTTTCACTTAATGCTCAAGGCTCAAATAGAGCTGTCGATCGCCCCTTCCAGTGAAATCATGCGCTGTATTCATCTCGTTTATGAAATGGCGACAGAACGACCTGAAGAAGCCATGTCCGATTTTTCCGGGGGAAACCTCAGCACACTCGCCGAAGAACTCGCAGAACCGGAAGACCTGCTTGATACGGATGACGAAGCCCCGATGATCCTTTTGGTCAACTCCATCTTTTTTCAGGCGGTTCAGCAGCGTGCTTCCGACATCCATTTTGAACCTTTTGAACGAGAAGTGACCATCCGCTTTCGTGTAGATGGGGTGCTGTACAACATTTTAAATTCCCCAAAACGCTTGCAGTCCGCCCTGATTTCCCGTGTAAAGATTATGGCGGGCATGAATATCGCCGAAAAAAGGCTGCCGCAAGATGGACGAATCAGTCTGCGCATCGGTGGCCGGGAAATCGACATTCGTGTCTCCGATGTCCCCACGGCCCACGGGGAGCGACTCGTTTTGCGTATTTTGGAAAAAACAAATGAATCGCTCAACTTAAATGAAATTGGCCTTTCAAAAAAGGACTTGGGCTCAATGGAGCGTCTCATCCAAATGGCGCACGGCATCATTCTTGTCACCGGGCCAACGGGCAGCGGAAAAACCACCACCCTGTATTCCGCGCTCAGCCGAATCAATTCTCCGGATAAAAACATTCTCACCATCGAAGACCCGATTGAATATCAACTACAGGGCATCGGGCAAATTCAGGTGAATTCCAAAATAGACCTCACCTTTGCGAACGGGCTTCGTTCGATCTTGAGGCAAGACCCTGACGTGATTATGATCGGGGAAATTCGGGACGGCGAAACGGCAAACATCGCCATCCACGCCTCGCTGACCGGGCATCTTGTCTTTTCAACCCTGCACACCAATGACTCGGCCGGTGCCGTCACCCGCCTTGTGGATATGGGCATCGAACCCTTTCTTGTCTCCTCATCTGTCGTCGCCATTATCGCCCAGCGACTGGTTCGAAAAATCTGTACAACCTGCCGAAAACCTTACACCCCGACACCGGAAGAATGCAAAAAACTAGGGCTTCCCCCGGAGGGCGACTACTCTTTTTTTAAAGGGGCCGGATGTGACAAATGCCTCAATACCGGCTTCAAGGGACGCATGGGGATTTATGAAATTCTGATGGTGGATGATGAGATTAGAAACATGATCCTCACAAAAGTGGATTCGGGTCAGATCAAGGCCAAAGCCATCGCGCACGGCATGACAAGCCTTCGGGAAGATGGCGCACAACGGGTGATCGCCGGGCTCACCACGACAGAAGAAGTCATTCGCGTGACCCAGGAGGAAAACCTTTAAACAATGGCAGTCTTTGAATACAAGGGACTGGATGTTCGAGGAAAAAACACCGCCGGCGTCATTGATGCCGACAATCCACGGCAGGCCCGATCCAAACTACGTCAAAGCGGAATTTTCCCCACCGAAGTCATGTCAGCAAAAGCCGCCGCCGCAGTTCAGGACCGGGAGGCGTTTTCCTTTGGCCAGGGCATTTCGCTTTCGGATACCGCACTTGCGACCCGCCAAATGTCAACGCTGCTTGGTGCTGGCCTGTCAATTATGGAGAGCCTGGCCGCACTGATTGAACAAACCGAAAACAAGGCCGGAAAAAAAATATGGGTCGATGTGCGGGAAGGGGTCAAGGAAGGCGGCACCCTTGCGGATGCCCTGAGTCGCCACCCCAAAATCTTTTCCACCCTCTATTGCCAAATGGTTCGCGCCGGAGAGGCGAGCGGTGCACTCGATCAAATCCTGCTTCGTCTCGCAGACTACCTCGAAAATCAGGTGAGATTACGCGGAAAGATTTTTTCGATGATGACCTATCCTGTTTTGATGATGGTTGTCAGCATGTTGATTTTGCTTTTTTTGGTCGCTTACGTCGTACCTAAAGTCACCTCTATTTTTGATGATTTAAATCAGGCGCTACCCTTGCCAACGATTATCTTGCTGTCCATCAGTGATTTCATTCAGAGTTACGGGTGGCTTGTCTTTCTCATCATCGCCCTGGGGGTGTTCTTTTTAAAACGACATATCAATACCCCCGTTGGACGGGAAAAATATGACCGGATTTCACTGAAGCTGCCCCTGATTGGCCGGGTCGTTAAAATGGTGGCCATTTCACGCTTTACCAAAACACTGTCTACGCTGCTGGCCAGTGGCGTAGAACTTTTAAAAGCACTTGAAATTGTACAGGAAGTCGTGGGAAATAAAGTCCTCGAAGAAACCATACAGGAAGCACGCGGCAATATTCGAGAAGGAGAGGCCATTGCCGACCCACTTAAACGCAGTGGTCTTTTTCCGCCCCTGGTAACCCATATGATCAGCATCGGGGAAAAAAGCGGGGAGCTTGAAAATATGCTTCAAAAAGTTTCAGAGGCCTACGACAACGAGGTTGAAAACGTGGTGACCGGGATGACGTCTCTCCTGGGGCCGCTGATGATTTTGGGGATGGGATTCGCTATCCTGTTTATTGTGCTGGCGATCTTGCTGCCGATCTTTGAAGTAAGTCAAATGGTAGGATAGGGATGAGGAAAGTCATGAACGCTAAAAAAAAGAAACAGGAAAAAAAACAAGGCCGCTCTGAACGCGGCTTTACCTTGATCGAAATAATGGTTGTGGTGACCATTCTGGCGATTTTGATTGCCTTGGTCGCACCCAAAATGGTGGGACGAACAGACCAGGCCCGACGGGTTTCGACAAAAGCGCAGATTAAAAATATAGAGGGCGCGCTTCAGTTATATAAACTCGACAACGGGGTTTATCCTAGTACAGAACAAGGGCTTGAAGCCCTGGTCGATCTTCCCACGATTGGGGTCATTCCAAAAAACTGGAAAGAAGAGGGTTATTTGGCCAAGATTCCTGACGATGCCTGGGGAAACCCTTATGTCTATGTCAGCCCCGGCTCACAAGGCGAGTATGATCTGGTTTCTTACGGCGCCGACAGTGAACCGGGTGGAGAAGGGGATGATGCCGACATCGAAAGCTGGGATCTCAACTAAAAGACAGGATGCCGGCTTTACACTCCTTGAACTGGTCATCATCATCACCATTTTGGGAATCACGGCGTTGATGGTCTTTCCAAAGCTTTCGGCCTTTAACATCAATAAAGGCAAAGGGGCGACGCGTCACCTCGTCCGCTTAATTCAGCACCTTGCAGAGGAGTCGGCCGCGACAAAACAGGTTTTTAGACTGCATTACGATCTGGAAGAAAACAACTATTCGGTCAAAGTGTTACAAGGGCGGGAATTTATTCCCTTTTCAGACTCACTGGCTTCCGGGGGAAAACTCCCCAAGGGACTTTCCTTTGAAGACATCATCACGCCTCGTCATGGAAAAGTCCTTGAGGGGGACGCTTTTACCGAATTTTTTCCCTTGGGTGTGGAAAAAACAGTCATCCACCTGAAAGACGGGGAACGCAGCTGGAGCCTGATGATCAACGGACTGACCGGCCGGGTAAAAGTCTTTGACGAATACGTGGACCAATATGAACGTACACCACTGTAATACAGACAGTTTTTTCGGTTCGGCCTGTCCGAATTTTGCACCGGCTCAAGACGCACGGCGCGCAGCTCTGGAGCGTATTTTTCACATGCAGGAAAGGAGTCCGTCCCGCAGCAAGGCGGCCATCCCACAAAAGAAAAGCATCGTGGGTCGAAAAAAAGGCTTTACCCTGATCGAAATCATGGTCGCATTGTCCGTGCTTTCCATTTCCCTTGTGGTTTTGCTGGGGCTTCGAAACAGCGATATCGCCCTCGCGGCAAAAGGACGCAGCATCATCGAAGCCACGATTTTGGCCCGGCAGAAAATCACTGAAATTTCATCGGCCGGTTTTCCCAGCCTGGGAGAAGCGCAGGGTGATTTTGCAGAAGAATTTCCTCAGTACACATGGCGTCAAACGGTCGTCCAAACCCCTTTTGAGCAAGTGCGGGAGCTGTATCTCGAAATCGTCTGGAAAAATAATACGCAGGAAGAACGTGTCGGCGTGACAACCTACCTTTTTGACCACAAGGGCACAAACAAAGTCATTCCTGCCCAGGGAAGTGGGAATTGAAACAAATCAATAAAATGGACGGGCATTGCCACTTGAAAAACAATATACAGGGCTTCACCCTTTTGGAAATGATGATTTCCTTAGGCATCTTATCCCTCATTTTTATTTTGATTTATGGCACCTTTAACAATGTGTCCCGAACCAGCCGACAAATGGAAGAGGATGCCGACCGTTATCGTCTGGCCCGGCACGGGATCTATTATCTTTCGAATGATCTCAGCATGGTTTACATCACCGCCGATGTATCAAACGGCGCAGTTGCAGGCAGTAGTACGCTTGTTTTTAAAGGGGAAGATCAGGAACGATTGCAGGGAAACACTACCTATCCCAATGACACGATTGAGTTCAGCACCGTCTCTCATCGCAGCATCGGAATGGACGCGCCGGAATCCGATCAGGCCGTCGTACGATATTCACTGCAGGAGAACTACCTCATTCAGGAAGCGCAACTATCCAATGGCCGTTCCGTCATCAACGAGCTGGGCGGCCCCATCGAGGGACTCAGTTTTCGATATCTTGAAAAAGTGGGGGGAGACTGGCTTGATACCTGGGATGCCGAGGAAAAAAAACAAAAACCCCCGGTTGCAGTGGAAATCGAATTGATCCTTCAAAAAGAGGATCGCGAGGCCCGGCGCTTTAAAACCTGGGTCGATATTCCAGTTGGGCTCGGTTCATGAAAATTCAAAAAGACAAACTCATGTTGCTCTTTTTCTACCTGCTTTTTGGCCTCTTAAGCCTTGCCTTTTTTCTGGTCTTAACCTTTCCATTTGATTTAATGGAAAAACAGGTGCTCCGGCAATTGGCCGCAAAAACCGAATGTGTCGTTACTATCAAGGAAAGTCATTACCGCTTTCCCGCAAAAGCCACCTGGCAGGGCATTCAAAGCATCTGCCCAAAAAGAGTCTTCGGCTTGCAGGAAACAGGGCTGCTCACGCTTCAGTTTAAATCGCTGACCGCAGGCCTGGCCCTGATCCCACTGCTATTGAAACAAGAAGCACAAATCCGCTTCGAACTCGAATCTAAACTGGGGAACGTTCCTGGGACATTGACCCTTCTGGAAAAAGACGAACAGCTGACTTTTTTTCTTAAAACAAACGAGGCCAAACTAAAGATCGAAGAAGCCGGTCTCTCAGGAGGACTCTCTTTTGAAAGTGAGAGTGAATGGACGGATCAAGACATACTGAAGGGAACGGGAAAAGTCAGCTTTAGTATTGAAAATGGGCGGTTTAAAGAATTTAACGGGACCGCGCTTCCCATCGGAGAAGTCACCTTTTCATCCATTACAGGACAGTTTTTTTGGACAGAAGGACGCGCAGTCATTGAAGCGTTTTCAGCCCAGGGCGATATGGCTGATATCGAAAGCGAAAACGGAATCCTCCTGCTTCGCATGCCGCCGGAGAACAGCCTGCTGACCCTCTCGCTCAGCGCAATGCCGAAGGGGGCGCTAAAAGAAATGGCAGGTCTCTTCATTCAAGGGTACAATGGACGGGACGCTTTGAAGCTGAGAGTGAACGGGCCGGTACGGGCACCAAAACTCTCACTCAATGGAAAGACCGTCACGCTTGGATTTTAAGGAATAATCACCGGATGAAACAAACACTGCTTGGACTGGATATTGGAGCGAACACGATTAAAGGGGTTCGTCTCGCCAAAAGTTTCCGGGGACTTCGTCTGCTGGATCACTTTGAAATCACCGTGCCTGCCGGGCTGGAGGATGAAATATCCGACGCGCCACTGACAAAAGCACAGATCAAAGCCTTATCAACACTCCTCGCAGAGGGAAAAATTATGAAAGGCGACCTGGTCACACTGGCGGTGCCTGGCGACCTTGTTTCCACACGTGAAATCACCCTGCCCTTCACTGATCTCAAAAAAATTGATCAGATTTTACCCTTTGAAACCGAGGGAGAACTTCCCTTCGATATCGAAACCGCCTCGATTGACTACATGGTGCTGCAACGACCGAAAAAAGACACCGCTCAACACAATACGACTTTGCTTGTTTCCGCGATGCCCAACACCACATTAAAGGCTTACCTTGATCTATTGCGACCTATTGGCATCGACCCTGCCTGGATCGGGACCAACGCACTCTCCCTCTTTACGTTTTCAACCTATTTCCTTGACCTGGATGCGAATGGGAACACAGACATCCTCCTCATTGACATGGGGGCAAAAAGAACCACCCTCTGCCACACTCAAAGAGGGCAGGTACATTGGGTCCGCACCCTGTCCTTAGGGGGCGATTTGATCACGGAAAGACTGGCAGAACGACTGGGTCTTTCCTGGGACGAAGCGGAAAAAAAGAAATCAGAAATATATCTCGGCATTGATCATCCCACAGACGAAAAGAACATCATCGCCCTTGAAGCTGTGGAAAGCGCGGTCACACAAATCGTCACCGAAATCGAAAAAAGTCGACAAATGCTCAGTCCATCTCATGAAGAGCGTCCCTCTGAAATCGAGCCTCCCTACGGGAAGACAGAACGCCCGTCTTTTTATCTTTGCGGAGGCAGCAGCCGATTAAAAGGTCTGAAAAACCACCTCTCTGCTATTTTGAAAATGGACGCCGTCCACATTAAAACTCAAAAAGGAAGCCGCATCGGCAATATCCAGGGCATTGAAAAGTTTGACCCGGAATCGATTTCGGAGGTTTACCCCGTGGCTTTTGGACTGGCCCTTCAGGACAGCGAAGGCCCGCCCATAAATTTTCGCCAAGGGGAATTTGTCTTTGGAAAAGAGAGCATCGCACGAAGACAACGCTTTGTCAGCTTGGGCCTCATCCTGCTCCTGCTTTTGGGATTGATGGGCGGAGATCTTTACCTGCATTATCAAAAAAAAGAAGCACAGTACCAATCCATCAAAACCACGCTTCGACAGACCTTTGTTCAAATTTTTCCAAATATTCGCAATGTCGTCAACGAAGTGGAACAAACCCGCACCGCGATCAAGGAACGTCGTGAAACAGGGCAATTTTTTGGAATCAATGAAAGCAGCCCGCTCACCGCTTTGAAGGAGATCTCCGAAGCGATTCCCGACAACATCAAGATTGATGTCTTTAACCTGGTCATTGACAGTGGCACAGTCCGTATTCAGGCTCAGACCGATTCATTTGAATCGGTGGACCGGATTCGCAGCGGCTTGCTCACTGGAAAACAGTTTCAGCAAGTTGAGGTCAGTGACGCCAAGGCGGCGGCAAACCAAAAAAATGTCCGTTTTCGAATCAAAATGACTCTGCTTGGAAAGGAACACCTTGGAAAAAAGCGGACTTCTTAGTCGAATCGACCAATTTCTAATCCGTCTCTCGACACGCGAAAAATGGATGCTGGGCGGAGGAGGACTCGTTGCGCTTTTCTTGATCCTCTATTTTATGATGGTTGATCCCACCCTGGAGCGCATGGCGCAACTGGATCGCCTGATCCCAAGAAAAGAACAGGATTTAAGTGAGCTTTTGAAATTAAAACAAGAGTATCAGAGCATCTCTGATGAAATTGAGGCCATTGAAAAACGACTCCCCGCTGAAGGGATTTTTTCACCCCTTTCCTTCCTTGAAGAAAATGCCGCCAAAAATCGGATAAAAAACAATATCGCCTTTATCCGCCCCTTGACCTCACAGGCACACAAATCGCGTTACCGCGAGATGCCCGTTGAAGTGAAGTTCGAAAAAGTAACGCTTTCGCAAATCATCCCTTTTCTCAGCGCACTTGAAAATGGGCCGCATCCACTTCGCATTAAACGCATCTCCATGAAAACCCAATTTTCGAATGCAGACTTGCTTGATGTCACCTTTTTGGTGCTTTCCTATGAAAAGGTCTCACCTTAATATGCAGGGAGCCAATCCTTCCCCGCTTAAAAACCAACAGGGTTTTGCCCTCTTATTAAGCCTTTTAATCTTATTTTTATTGGTGGTGATCATCTTTGAAGCCGATTTTCAGATCAGGGCCGATCTTCGAGCCGCCGGGAATTTTCGTGACGATTTAAAAGCCTATTATCTTTCCCGTTCCGGGGTTTCTGCGGGCGAAGCGCTTTTAATCGACGACGCAAAAACCAGCAATCTCTACGACGACCTCAGTGAACTCTGGGCTTTTCCGATTCCGGAATACCCTTTGGGCGATGGATTACTCAGCGGCTTTATCGTTGATGAAGAGCGAAAAATCAATCTCAATTTTCTGGTTAAATTAAACGTAGGGAAGGAAACCGTCAGTCAAGAACGAAAAGACCAACTCATCCGCTTGTTTGTCCTATTGGAAGTGAATCCGGACCTGGTCGATGCCATTATTGACTGGATTGATGAAAATGACGAAGCGCTGCCCTTTGGGGCCGAAAGCGCCGCCTACCAAACCCGGGAACCCGGCTATTCGGCCAAAAATGGAAAAATGAATACATTGAGTGAACTCCGCATGGTTCAAGGCATCACCCCGGAGATATACAACAAAATCACCCCCTACCTCACGGTCTACGGCCTTGGAAAGATCAATGTCAATACGGCTGACCCCTTCGTACTGCAAAGTATCGATGAGGCCATTGATGAAACTGAGGCCCGGCGCTTGATCGAAAAACGGCCTTTTGAAAATGCAACGGCTCAAGATTTTAAAGATGAACTTCCGGAAGAAGTCGATGGACGGATCAGAGCGGACGACCGAATCAATTGGTTTACAATACGCAGCAGCTTTTTTTCTCTTGAATCCACTGGACAAGTCAATGATACGCGAAAAATTACAAAGGCCATTATCGAACGATCCGGAATAAGTACAAAACTCCTTTATTTTCGGGTAGAATAGACCCTTCTTCCACACCTTTTCCACAGCTTATAATCAGAAATTCCACAATATCATGTGATATTAGCTTCAAAATGCTACAATATGTGGTAGATGATCACTTGACAAGTCTTCAGAATTCTTTTATACCCTTAACATACAGAAGTAGTCGTTATTATTGCACTGGATCTCAGCATTTAATCCAAACACAAACCATCACAGGGGGGGAAGAAGCACATGGAAGGGATTCGACAAAACGGCAAAGCAACAAGGGACACCGCGACAAAAACAAAAGTATCCGAGGATAACGGTATGCCAATCTCCCCAAATGCCCTGCGTGTTTTGGAAAAGAGATACCTTGTTAAAGACCTGGACGGGAAAGTCATTGAAGAAGCGGCCGACCTTTTTCACCGTGTTGCACACAATATTGCACAGGCCGATCTCATCTATGATAAGGATGCCGATTTATCAGAGACCGAAGATCAATTTTATGAGTTAATGTCTAATTTGAAATTCCTCCCCAATTCCCCAACCTTGATGAATGCAGGGCGTGACCTTCAACAGCTTTCGGCTTGTTTTGTGCTTCCGGTTGAGGATTCGATGGAATCAATTTTTGAAACCGTGAAACAGGCCGCCATTATTCATAAATCGGGTGGGGGCACAGGGTTTTCGTTCTCAAGACTACGTCCAAAAGATGATCGGGTTCAATCCACCGGTGGCGTCGCTTCAGGTCCGATTTCTTTCATGAAGGTCTTCAATCATGCGACAGAAGCCGTCAAACAAGGCGGGACACGACGTGGCGCCAACATGGGAATTCTCCGGGTAGATCATCCAGACATTCTCGATTTCATCTCGTGTAAGTCCGATACATCGGAAGTGACCAATTTTAATATTTCAGTGGCGCTGACTGATAAATTTATGGATGCCTACAAAAAAAGAGGAGAGTATGAACTGATCTCTCCGAGAACGGGCACTGCCGTCAAAACCATCTCTGCCGAGATGGTGATGAATAAAATCGCAGAACAAGCCTGGCAAACCGGGGAACCCGGACTTTTTTTTATTGACGCCACAAACCGCACCAACCCCACACCACACATCGCCGATATGGAAGCGACCAATCCCTGCGGGGAACAGCCGCTACTCCCTTATGAAAGCTGTACCTTAGGCAGTATTGTTCTGGATCGCCATCTCAAGGAAGTCGATGGGCAATATCAAATCAATTGGTCTGCCCTCGAAGAAACGGTTCGCACCTCGGTTCACTTTCTCGACAATGTCCTGGACATGAATCGTTACCCCATCGCAGAAATTGAAAAAATCACACGGGCCAATCGTAAAATCGGGCTCGGCATCATGGGTTTTTCCAGAATGCTTTTTAAACTGGAAATTCCATATAACTCTAAAGATGGCATTGAAATGGCCCGAACGGTCATGGGCTTTATCCATAAAATGGCCTGTGATCAATCCGCCCGTATCGCCGAAAAACGAGGGGTATACGACTATTGGGAAGGCTCACGACATCAGGAACAGGGAAAGCGCTTACGTAATTCCTACCTCACCACTGTCGCGCCCACCGGGACCATCTCAATGATTGCAGATACCTCAGGGGGCTGTGAACCAGAGTTTTCGCTTGTCTGGTATAAGAACGTCATGGATGGAGAACATCTTCCTTATGTGCTCGACTATTTTATCGAAGTGGCAAAACGAGAAGAATTTTACAGCAAGGATCTTTTGGATAAAATTATTGCCAACAAGGGTTCGGTTCAAGGGATCTCCCAGGTGCCTCAACATTGGCAAAATGTTTTCGTGACCTCTCATGGGATTTCGCCGGAATGGCATGTCCGAATGCAGGCGGCCTTTCAGGAATACTCAGATTCTGCCGTCAGCAAAACAATCAACCTGCCCACTGAGGCGACAGCGGATCAGATTAAAGACGCCTATCTTCTCGCCTACGGACTGGGCTGCAAAGGAATCACGGTTTATCGGGATGGCTGTCGTCCCGATCAGGTCATGAATGTCGGAAAATCAACCAAGGGGACTTCAGGCAAACAGGCCGACAAACCCTTGAACCCGAAGACGGCACATTTCCCTATCGTGACCCCTCGCCCCAGACCGGATGTCATGCTCGGTACCACGACGCGGCGTCAAACGTCCTGCGGAGACCTTTACCTCACAGTGAATCAGGATCAAGAGGACGGGAAACCCTTTGAGGCGTTTGCCACAATGGGAAAGGCCGGAGGCTGTGAAGGATCATTTAATGAAGCCATCGGAAGACTCATTTCGCTCTGCATGCGGGCAGGCGTCACCCCCAGAGATATCGTCAAACAGTTGATCGGAATTCGCTGCAACAAGCCCTTTGGCATCGGCCCCGACAAAGTGCTTTCATGCTCTGATGCCATTGCAAAGATCTTCAATCAATCTCTGGAAACAAAGGTTTCTGAAGAAAGGGACATGGTTGCCAGTTCAGCAACAGCGGTTGCCGATGAAATCATGATGGAAACACAAAAAATGGTTTTTCCCTGTCCGGATTGCGGTTGTGAGCTCATCTTTGGAGAAGGGTGTGAAAAATGCCATCACTGCGGTTATTCAAGATGTTATTAATCTAGACTGAACACACAAAAAAAGGGACCTATGACATAGGTCCCTTTTTTTATGCCATCCACTAAAACACCGCCTCAGTCAATCAAAAACTCCAAAGTTGGGACAATAGACCTCAGCCGTACCCAGGCCATCCCAATATTCGTCTTATCCTGTGTGACCAGAAAAAGAATCACCCTGCCTTCTTTAATAGTTTTTGCAAAATAAAAATTGTGTTCAAATGCAATTTGAACCTCTTTGTAATAATCTTCTTCTTTTTTTTGAATCTTCAATTGATGACAGGCCGTCTCAAGCAGGGCCTTTAGAGCCTCACCACCTGTAAAATCGATCATTCTTTCTGTAATCACCTCTTTTTTTTCTTTCTGGAAAAGAGGTGACGAAGATAAATGACGCATCTCTCGTTTATTAATATCAATGACCCCACAGGCCACAGCACTACCTACGCCATGCAATACTTTTTTACATACTTCTTCTATCTGATTTCCTAACATTTCACCTTCTTAATTTAAAATACATCGTGTCACTGTTGCCATATGCGCCCTAAATAAAGATGCGGCGCTATTCCCGATTAAACCGGAAACAACCACGAGTGCGTAATCACATCGTTTATCCCAAAATAAGGCAAGGCCAACTTCATTGGTGACTGCTTCAAAAGCACCCATATGACTTTCAGGATCATGGACAATTTCTTTCAATAACGCATAAACAGGCTCAATCCATACAGCGCCATCGGACAGACCCTGAAGCAGGGTGATTTTCTTTTTTGGTACGGATATTTCCAAAACAAGGGCCTCTGGCAATGCCTGTCGCACAAGGGCGCAAGCGGCATCCCAGTGTTCCTGTGTATTCGACTCAGGGGGCGCTTTGATTTCTTCTTTCTTATAATTTTTTATTTTTTCTTCGGCTTTTTCTTCCATGTGCCCTGAGATCAACCCTTTTTTGGCTAAATCAAATAAGGTCTTACAGACAACAAATTCGCTAAAAAGTGTTTGCTCCAGTATTTCTGTCACATTAGATTTCCCATCAATCAGATCATAGACCAACAATTCCTGATCGTTAAGATGGGTTTGACCATCCTCTTTCCGATTTATCCCAATAAAATCAAATGCCTCTTCTTCAGTCGCTACTTTTAGAGGCGGAGTGGCTTCTAATCGGCGAAATACCATATCAAGAGAACTAACGACTTTTTCGATCAAGGGCCATTCGTCAATCATGACAGCCCCTTCCATCATCAATCCATTGACACTTAATGGTTGAACAAAAACAGGTTTCACAAACTCATGGAAATAATCAATGGATTCTCTCGGCTCAAAAATATACAGTCCCTCTTTCCAATGAAGTAGATTAAAAAATACCCGTTTAATTTGTATGTGCAGGCCTAAACAAACTTCTTCTTCGGTACAATATTTTTCTCGACAGAGAATATAGCCAAGGCGGTCAAGTGTTCCTTTTTGTAATTCTAGCGCCTCTTCTAGATGCTTTTTAGACAATCGCCCAGATTTAATAAGAATATGACCTAACTGCATGTCTAGGTGAGATTCAGAACTCTGGGCCAAAACCAAACCATTGCTTTCAAAACCCAGAGTGATGGTTTCTCCCGCCTCGGATGTGACAAACAGCAAACCCGTTTTTTGTTTAATATTAATGAGTTCCATAATATCAAACGGAGAAAAATCGTTTAATGTGCCTTCAAGTGCCATTTAGCCCCAATATCCTTAACCCCGTTTATGGAATCGTTTTACCGCATGACAATGCCATAGTATAGGCTAGCAAATATTTCACTCCAGTCAATGGCTAGAAGATTTAAGAGGGGAACACCCCTCATCAGGGTTTAAAAACAGGCGTTTCGAGGGAGGCTTTGGATAGAGCTGTTGAAATTAGGATATGTTTTAAATGAGAAGCATGCCATTCTTCGTAAAGAAGAAATGATCTCAATGAAATTAAACGGTTTTTTTATAAAAAAATCTGGACAGAATCGATCGCCGCTTTAATGATCGGCTCCGGATAGAGGCCCAGAAACAAGGTTAAAAATGCTGTAATACCTAAGGCCACTTTAAGGGTCGGGGAAAACGAAAGAACAGTTCCTGCATTGGGTTCGTCCATATACATCACTTGGACAACCCGAAAATAATAATAGAGGGAAACCACACTATTGAGAATCCCGATAATCGCCAGCCAATAAAATCCCCCCTGAATAGCGGAATTGAAAAGGTAGAGTTTTCCAACAAATCCAGCCGACGGGGGAATTCCGATAAGGGACAAGGCAAAAATAATAAAAACAAGTCCCAGCATGGGGTTTGTTCTTGCCAAGCCTTTAAAGTCTGATATCTGATCCCCTTTCATATTCGCAGAGCATAGCAGAATGATTAATGTGAAGGCCCCAAGGGTCATAAAAACATAGCCCACAAGATAAATCAGGATCGCAGCGTATCCAATTTGGCTGGCTGTAATTAATCCGATCATTAAATAACCGGCGTGTGCAATGGATGAGTAGGCAAGCAAGCGCTTCATATTCGTTTGCACCAATGCCACCAGGTTGCCTAATGTCATGGTCAGGACGGCGATCACCCAAAGAACTGGCCACCAATTCCCGCTGCTCAAGGCAAAAGCATTAATAAAAACGCGTAACATGACCGAAAAAGCGGCCGCTTTTGAACCAGCAGACAAAAAAGCAGTCACGGGTGTTGGAGAACCTTCATAGACATCAGGAGCCCACATATGGAAAGGAACAGCTGATATTTTAAAACCAAAACCTGTAATCAATAACACAAAGGCCATAATCAGGGACAGGCTAGAAGTAACACCATTTTCCTGAAGAAAGGCAGCGATTTCACCCAAATTTGTCGTACCCGTTGCTCCAAACAAAAACGCGACGCCATACAAAATGAGCCCTGATGAGAAAACGCCAGTCAAAAAATACTTAATCCCACCCTCAATTGACTTCGGATCTTTTCTCATAAATGCGGCTAACACATACAAGGACATCGACATCAACTCAAGCGAAAGATAAAACGAGAGCAGATCTGTCGCAGAGGGCATAAACATCATCCCAATAGTCGCAAATAAGATTAAGCCATAATATTCACCCAGGTTAATTCGCTCTATTTTGATATAACGAATCGACATCAAGATAATCAGCGCCGAAATCATCAGGAAAAGCGTTTTAAAAAAAAGCGCGTAATTATCCAGCGCAATCATTCCACTAAAGGTCGATATCGATTTTCCCCATAAAAATAAAGTGGAAACGCCTGAAACACACAACCCGGCCAAAGAAAAATACCCCAATTGTTCTTTTTTATCTCGTGCAATGAAGGGATCCATCACAAAAAGGGCACAGGCAAAAATGGCGAGAATGCTCTCAGGAAAAATCGCAATCAGTTGAATATCTGGCATTATGGGCGTCATCTAGTCGATCATGCCTTTCTCCGGGTCAATACGGGCAGCAATCACTGTTTTGTCATTTTTTGAAATGACTTCAACGCTTTTTTCTTCTGATTCCTGTTTTGCCATTGCACCGGCACCTTTCAAGCGCTGGACAATTTTTTCAACCGCAGGTTCCATCACCCGGATA
Organism: Nitrospirota bacterium; assembly: GCA_029261215.1. GTDB lineage: Bacteria > Nitrospirota > Nitrospiria > SBBL01 > JAADHI01 > JAADHI01. The sequence continues at coordinate 38,733 of JAJDBT010000114.1, forward strand.
AACGGCCTCGGGAATAAACCAATCCAGAACATAAACACAATTAAAGGGGCCATATAGGCAATTTCCCGGCGATTCATATCCAGAATTTTCTGATTTTCGGGTTTATCGAGCGGGCCAAACATCATGCGTTGAAAAAGCCAGAGCATATAGGCCGCCCCCAGAATAATGCCAATGACGGCAATCCCTGCATAAATTTTGTTTGCTTCAAATGCCCCGACAAGAATAAGAAATTCCCCCACAAATCCATTTAATCCGGGAAGTCCCATCGACGAAAACATGGTCACAGCAAAAACCGCTGAATAAATCGGCATCTTTGAAGACAGCCCACCAAAATCAGCAATCAGACGTGTATGTCTACGCTCATAAATCATGCCCACAATTAAAAAGAGGGCGCCAGTCGAAACCCCGTGGTTCACCATTTGGAGAATGCCCCCCGTAATCCCGTGCGTGTTCAAGGCAAAAATACCCAACATGACAAAACCAAGATGGCTGACGGAGGAATAGGCCACCAATCGTTTAATATCTTTCTGTGCGAGAGCCACAAGCGCGCCATACACAATCCCCACGAGCGAAAGCCCCGCCATATAGGGCATAAAATAAACGCTCGCTTCAGGAAACATGGGCAGGCAAAAACGAACAAAGCCATAAGTTCCCATTTTCAAGAGAACGCCAGCAAGGAGGACGCTGCCCGCCGTCGGCGCATCCGTATGCGCATCGGGCAGCCAGGTATGAAACGGAAACATCGGAACCTTGATCGCAAAACCAAGGAAAAAAGCAAGAAAGAGCCAGAACTGTAAAGGATGAAGAGGCAAATTCATTTTCTGCAGTTCTAAAACACTGAAGGTATACTGACCAGACCCATACTGTGGATCGGCATTCAAAAAATAGACGGCAAGAATGCCCAACAGCATAAACAAACTACCAAAGAGGGTATATAGAAAAAACTTAATGGCTGAATAAAGACGACGGCCGCCCCCCCAAATTCCGATCATAAAATACATCGGAACCAGCATGACTTCCCAAAAGATATAAAACAGGAAAAAATCCATGGACATAAAAACGCCCAACATTCCTGTCTCTAAAAAAAGGATCGAAACGTAGTATTCCTTAATCCGCATATTAATCGCGGTATAGGAACTCACAATAGCAATCGATGAAATAATCGTCGTCATCACAATAAGAAGCAGGCTGATGCCATCGATTCCAAACGCATATGATACCCCTAAACTGGGAATCCATGTGTGTTGCTCAGTAAATTGCATTTCAGATGTGGTCGAATCGAAACCGGGGATCAAGAGCAAAGACACCGCCAGGGTCACAATCGAAACGGCAAAAGCCGTTTGCATGATTTTCTTTTCCTCTTCTTTTTTCATAAAAAGAAGAATAATCGCCCCGATCAACGGCAAATACGCGATCAGCGAGAGGAGCGGAAATCCATAAACATTTGTTCCCATGAAGCCTCCTAGTTCTACCTAATAATAAATAAACGAAACAACAGCAATGATCACGACACCCATGACCATGGCCATAATATAGTTTTGAATCGCACCCGTCTGTATTTTTCTCAGACGTTTCGCACTCCCGCCAATCATGGCAGGAAGCTTGTTGAGAGACTTATCAATGATGTGCATATCAAACATTTCTGAAATTTTACTCTCAAGCAACGTCACCCAACCCGCGGCATTCACCAATCCATCAAAAACCCAAGTATCGACAGACCATCCGAGCCGTGATAACTTCTTGGTCGGTTCAATAATGGCTTTTTTATAAACTTCAGTAATATACGTTTCATAGACAACCACCGGCTTGTTAATAAACCAGGTAAACCCTTTAATAGCTTTCCGGTAAGTCCAGTCCGTATCCACACTAATGGTCACTTCGGGGTCGAGTTTTTTCAACAACAGAAAGAAGCCGACAGCGGTCAGGAGCAGGATTTGATACGCGCCAATCACATGCCCCCAAGTATAGGGATGATAGTCCGACTCAAAAGGAAGGGCTTGATAGAGCGCTCCCGGGAAAACGCCGATAAAGGTACAGGCAAAGGCCGCAAGCCCCATACCCCAGAGCATATTCTTTGGCGGATCAATCGCTTTAATTTTTTTCTGATCCCAATCTTTCCAGAAAAAAACATAGTAGGGAAGTTTCAAGCCTGTATGCAGGAAGGTCCCGGCGGATGCAAGTGTCAAGAGCATCGCCACCCAGGGGCGATGCAACTCTGAGGCGGCAGAGATCACCATTGACTTACTCACAAAACCCGAGAAAAAGGGGAAGCCCGAAATCGCAAACCCTCCCACCATGTAAAACATAAATGTCCAGGGCATGTACTTGTAGAGCCCACCAAGATCAGTCAGTTTCCTGCGGCCGGTCATGAGCATCACCGAGCTCATTCCCATCATTAAAAGACCTTTATAAAGAATATGGGCGAAGGCATGCGAGGTTGCGCCATTCACCGCCATCTGAGAGCCCATTCCCGCACCGGCGACCATGTACCCCACCTGACTAATAATGTGATACGCCAGCAAACGACGAATGTCATTTTCAATCACCGCATAAACAACGCCATAAAGCGCCATAAATACGCCAAGCGGAACGAGCAGTTCTGTGCCGGAAAACCCTCGGAGTAAAACATATACCGCTGTTTTTGTCGTCAATGCACTCATAAAAACAACGCCGGTAATCGTCGCCTCCGGGTAAGCGTCCGGCAGCCAGGCGGAAAAGGGCGGCACTGCGGCATTCAACAAGAAGCCCGCAAGAATGAGCATCGGAGCAAGCCCCTCTTTCGGTAATGCGTTAAATGCAATTTCCCCTGTTTCTCCAATATAGAGAAAAATGCCGGCAAGAAGAAGCAAACCTCCAAAAATATGAACATAGAGGTATCGCATCCCAACCACTTCCGAATTTTTCCAAGGGGCATAGAAGACCAGCATTGCAGAGGAAAACGCCATGATCTCCCAGAAAAGAAAGAGTGTTAAGAGGTCTCCGGCAAAGACAGTACCAAGGGCCGCACCCGCATAAATAAGCCCGGCCATATGTTCTTTATCATTTTTGACATGAAGAGAAAAAACCATGCCGATCAGTGTGGCGATGGTGATCACGTAGCCAAAAACCAAGCTTAGTTTGTCTACCCGGCCAAAAATCATCTCCTGCTGACCCATGAGCGGCAAGACGCCATGGCTCCCGTGAGAGACGATCAGAAGGGCAAGGAAACCCACACAAGGCACAATCAGCTTGAAAATGGACTTCCATTGGGCCTTAACAAATGGCAGGATCGCAGCCGCGAGAAAGAATAGAAATCCTGGGTGAATCCAGAGATCAATCATAATAGTTTTCAGGCTTCATTAAGAATGCGTGGCCAATCCATTTCGAAATCACAATAATTAAATAGGTTGAGATAAATCCATATAGAGAAGAAAACCCTGGAATCCAGTCCCAAAAAAAATAAATGTGAACCAAATGCAATGCAGGGATATGAATCACCACATCAACGATGACAAGGACGATCCCGAAAATGAGAAAGAACTTTTTTGTTTTTTTCATTTCTTCCGGGTTTTCAATAATCTTTTCAAGCCAATTTATAATCCACATCAGCCAATCACCAATTTTGCGAGGTTAAGAAATAAGTTTGGGAAGATCCCCAAAAGTACAGCGATGACCGCTGTCACACAGAGCGGACCCACCAGAAACTTATGGTCAGCCTCACTGACTGCGTGATGCTCATCATGCCCACCGCCGTCTTTGTCTCCAGCAAGCGCATGTTCATGATCTTCATCCGGCGCTTTAAAAAAAGCATTATAGACAATGGGCAGAAAATACCCTGCATTGAGCAAGGTACTTGTCAACAAAACAATTAAAACAGGAATTTGATCGGATTGAATTGAACCCAGGGCCAAGTACCATTTTGATGTAAATCCGGAAACGGGCGGTACTCCGATCATGCTTAGCGCTCCGATAGTAAAGGCCGCCATCGTCAAGGGGAGTTGGCGGCCAATCCCTTTCATTTGGGAAATATCTGTTTTATGTGTGATGACATAAATAGATCCGGCCGCATAAAACAATGTAATTTTTGAAAAAGCATGATTCGCAATGTGAATAATGCCCCCTGTCATCCCTGACACACTGAGCAATGCCCCGCCTAAAACAATGTATGAAAGCTGACTGACTGTGGAATAGGCAAGACGGGCCTTTAAATTGTCCCGAGTCATCGCAAAGAGAGAGGACATCAAAATAGTAAAAGACGCCAAAACAACGGTCACCGTACCCAAATGCAGGGACTGCATCAGATCAACCCCGAAAACGTGGAAGATAATGCGCAACACTGAAAAGACGCCGGTGTTGACTACAGCCACAGCATGAAGCAGGGCACTCACGGGCGTTGGGGCAACCATTGCCGCAGGCAGCCAGGCATGAAAGGGCATGATCGCTGCTTTTCCGACACCAAAAAGCAGAAGAAAATAAATGATCACCAATACTGTAGAATTGACTCCGGCAGGGAAAAGGCCCCCATGCTGAAAATCGAGTGTACCGGCTACCGCGTAGGTTAAAATCATTCCGGCCAATAAAAATGCTTTAGATGTTCCTAACAAATAAAACAAGTATTTATTTGCGCCCGCATAGGCCACCTCGGTCTGCTTATGCGAAACAAGAGGATAGGTGATCAGCGTCAACATTTCGTAAAAAAGGTAAAGTGTCACGAGATTAGCAGAAAAAGCCACGCCCATCGTCATCGATAGCGTCACGGCAAAACAGGCATAAAACCGTGTTTGCGCATGCTCTTTGGTCGGACGCATGTACCCAATGGAATAGAAAGAGGTGATCAGCCACAAGGTTGATGCAACGGTGGCAAAAGTAATGCCCAAGGCGTCTACCTTGAGGGAAAAAGAAACTTCTTCCAGAAAAGTGAAAAGCGTAAAACTATAGGTATTTCCGGCCAAAATACCGGGGATCATTGAAACCACAAGCAGAAACTTCGCAAGGGCCGTGATTAAAGAACAGGCTTCCCTTTTGTTGGGGTTATCTCTGTTGGCAATAATGAAGCCGGCACCAATCAAGGAAACCAGCATGACAAGCATGGGGCGAAATGAAACGATATCCATCAGTCGGTTCTACTATCCTTTATTGAACGCACTACCATTTTAAAAGATTGATCTCGTCCACATTCAACGTGGATTTCACCCGGTAAAGCGCAATCACCAGGGCCAGACCCAAAGCAACTTCAGCCGCTGCCATTGTCAGGATAAAAAAGACCATCATCTGACCCGTGATCGTTTGGTGAAAATTGGAATAGGCGACAAAGGTAATGTTTGCTGAATTTAAAATCAACTCAATCGAAAGAAGCACCATAATGATGTTCCTTCGAATTAAAACCCCTATCACACCGATTGAAAAAAGGAAAAAACCAAGCGTAATATACCACTCTAAAGGAATCATCTTTCTCCGACTATTGCCTCTTTTGCTTTTCTTCGGGAAGAAAGATCTACCCTCCCACCGGGACCTTTTGGCTTTTTTATTCCTCTTCCGGCCAAGATAATTGCGCCAAACATTGCGACCAGCAGGATAAAGGATGCAATTTCAAAGGGAAAAATAAAGTCCGTAAAAAGGGCATTGCCTATTGCCCGAGTATGCCCAATTTCCTCCACATACTCCACAGTAAACGGGCCACCTTTGCTTAATATCTCTGTCTTGAAGCCAGCAAAAACCATTAAAAACAGGACAACTGCACCGAGAAAAGCCCCGATTTTGTACTGTTTATGAAAATACCGCTTTTCCTGTTCTGGATTAAAAAGCATTAAAACAAAAACATAAGTCACCAAAATCGCGCCAGCATACACAATAATCTGGACTGCGGCGATAAACTCGGCATTAAGCAAGATATAAATCCCTGCAATATGAATAAAGGTCATGAGAAGCGATAAGGCACTATAAACCAGGTTCGGCGTAAATACGGCAACCACTGCCCCGGCAACAGCCATTCCCCCAAAGTAAAAAAAGAGTAATTGCGCCGTCATTACGCTTCCCCTTTTTTTGCATAAGGGTAGTTTTTGGCCTTTAGTTTTTCGTAAAGATTAATTTTTTCATCTGAATATTCAGGACGTTTTTCACGAATGGGAAAATATTTATCTCCCAGCGTCAGCATCGTATCCTTGGTCATGACTAATTTTCGTTTATCCGTTGTTGCCAATTCATATTCCTTGCTTGAGGCCAGCGCCGTGACAGGACAGGCCTGCACACAAAAACCACAAAAGACACATTTCGTCATATCCAGTATGTAGGTTTCCGCAATCCGTTTTTGAGGCAGATCAGGCCGTTCCGCACTAATGACTGTAATGCAGTGTGAAGGGCAGGCCGCTTCACACAGCGCACATCCCACGCATTTTTCAGTGCCATCATCATAACGCAGATGCACAATGGCACCACGCCATCCATCTGGCAAATCCGGCTTCTGATGGGGATATAACTCCGTAATCGATTTCCCCTTGATCAGATGCTTCATTGTCAGACGAAGTCCCTGCAAAATTTCAGAGAAAAAAACGGTTTTAAATAAGCTTCTGCCCATTGCCATAATCGACCCTTTTTAATTCAAGAAGTACTTTACGATCGATGTGAGTAAAACATTCACCAGAGCGAGCGGCAACATGATCTTCCAACCAAAAGCCATGAGCTGATCAAAACGAAGCCTCGGCACCGTCGCCCGCAACCAAATGTAGAAAAAAAGTAGGAAATAAACCTTGGCCAAAAACCAGAAAATCGGCGGAATAAAATCCAATGCCGCCAATGGCGCCTGCCATCCCCCGAGAAATGCAACGACAGCAACGCAGGACACCAAAATCATATTCGCGTATTCCGCCAGAAAGAAGAAAGAAAACCGCATGCCCGAATATTCCGTAAAGAAACCCGCAACAAGTTCACTTTCGGCCTCCGGCATATCAAAAGGAAGCCGGTTTGTCTCTGCAATCGCACAAATCATATAAATGACAAAAGCCACAGGCTGCGTAATCACATACCAATGCCAAAACCCGCCGCCTTGCGCTTCGGTCATTGTTTTCATGGAGAGCGACCCCGAGAGAAGAACAGGTCCCACCAGAGCCAAACCCAGGGGCAACTCATAACTAATCACCTGCGCGGCCGAACGAAGCCCCCCTAAAAGCGCATACTTGCTATTCGATGCCCATCCGCCAAGCAAAATGCCATAGGCTCCAATAGAAGAGAAGGCCAGCACGTAGAGTAACCCGATATTAATGTCTGTAATGTAGGGTGTAAATTCAATCGAACCGATAAAAAATGAATCCCGTCCAAAGGGCACCACAGCAAATCCAATCAAGGCTGGCACGAGGACAAGAATAGGCGCTGCGGAAAAGATAATCTTATTTGCTCCGGCGGGAATAATATCTTCTTTAAAGAAAAGCTTAAGACCATCCGCCAAGGGCTGAAGCAAACCATGCGGACCAACTTCCATTGGCCCCAGTCGATCCTGCATATCACTTAAAATTTTTCGCTCTGCATAGGTCAGATAGGCAACGTGGGTTAAGACAACACCCAGTACCACGGCAATGTGAACTACAATAACAACAATTTGAATGATTAAATCCATCTTACCCCTGAAACACTCAATTCACTAAGTAGAGACCCGAACCTTCGCCAAAGAAACCCTTCCCCGATCCCCATAAGGAACCCCCGTGGTTGAATCTGTCGTGAAGGGCAGCATTTTTTTAATCTCCAGCGCAAAATGCTCGGAAATAAACAGCGTCCCTTCCGATAACTTCTTGCTGTATTTCACCGGAAGCTCTATGACGGCATCACTTCCTTCCACAGAAATTTGAACCAGCTCTTCCTCTTCGATTTCCAAACGTTCCGCATCTTCCGGATGCATTAAAACCATCATTTTATCTTGTAAAGTCGTCAGTCCAGTCGCATAGGTAGACATTTTTCCAGAATGAAACAGGCTTTGCCCAACCTGAAGATCAAAAGCCCCATTTTTCACAAAGGGCTCTGGCGCCAGCCACGTCACATTCGCCCGGGCGGCATAAGCCGCAAGGGACTCCTGCATCTTGCTGCCAAGCAGTACGGGCCAGCCTTGCGGCATCGCCATCACAGCCTCTTTCCAAACCGCATCGACCGAAGCGTAACCGAGCAGCTTCTGATAAGGGACCTTCTCCGTCGTTTTCATTTTATTAATCAGGGTTGAAAAAATTTGCCAATCCGGTTTCGCATTTCCAAGGGGATCAATCGCTTCCCGTATCTTTTGTGTCTCTCCTTCATGATTCGTAAATCGCCCGGATTTTTCGGCATAACTGGCTCCCGGCAATACGACATGCGCCAAAGCCGTCGTTTCAGTCGGATAGAGATCCTGACAAATCAAAAAATCAAGCTGCTTAAGGGCCTCTGCCACTCTTTTTTGAGGAAGAGAACGCAGGGGATTTTCTCCCACTAGATAAAGCGCCTTAATTTCACCCCGTGCTGCAGCATCAATCATTTCAAGCGCAGTATAGCCTCGCTCTTCTTTTTTGAGCGATTGAAAACCGGGCAAAAATTCCGGGGTACCTCCCATCTCAACCGCACCAAAGGCGTTGCTTTCTTTTGCCAAAGCCAAAATACCCGTACCGGGGCGCCCCACCTGCCCTGATAAAATGGAAAGCTCCGCCAAACGCAGCATAGACTGATAACCTTCAATCCCCCGCAAGATCGAACGCCCCACAATAATAAGACCACGCTCTGCATTGGCAAAACCGGCACCAATATCCTTAAATGCCTGCTCCGAAACACCCGTGGCCGACTCAATCTGATCAAAAGAAATGCCATTCACTGCAAATTTAATTTTTTCAAACAAGTCCGAAGGCGTATGTGGAGACGGAGTGCCTTCAAGGATTGCCTTTGTAAACCCCAAAATTGCCGCATTTTCCGACCCCATACTAATTTCAGTATGTTGAGTCGCCAAATGCGGCAGGTGACTAATATAGGTCTCCCTTTTACGGTGATAAGGGGCCACCGTAAACAGCTTTGTCTTGTGGTTTCGGATTGCATCTTTGACTTTTAATGCGGTAATCGGGTTTGTTTCTGTCATGTCTCCTGCGAAAACAAGGAGGCAATCTGCTTCAGAAATATCTTCGTAGCGGCTCAGCCGGGCTGTACCAAAAACATCAGTCAATGCGGCAATAGCATTGATATATCCAAAACGTGCGCCGCTATCAATATGGGGGGTACCCACACTTTCCCGCATCAGCTTTTGAAAAAGGTAGATTTCTTCATTGGTACACTGCGCAGAAATAATCCCACCGACGGCCTTTGGCCCATGGGTTTGAATGGCCGCTTTCAAACCATCAGTCACGGTCTGATAGGCCCACTCCCAAGTCACCTCAAGATCATTATTATTCAAGCGAATACGAGGGCGCGTCAAACGCGATTCATGATTGACCGCGCCGTAACCAAAAAAACCACGCGCACAAAGATCCCCGCCGTTTCGGCCGACTCCGGTTTCAGAGCTCACACGCTTAATGTCTTCATCCACGGTTTCAAGCGTTAGCGTACATCCATCACCACAATAGTTGCAGACCGTTTCCGTTTTTTTAAGCTGCCATGTCCGATAATCAAACATCGAAACCCGCGAGGTCAGTGCCCCTACCGGACAAATCTGAATACAGCCGCCGCAAAACTCACAGTCCAGCTCTTGCTGCGCAAAAGCCCCGACTTCGTGCATGGAACCCCGATTCATAGAGCCCAAGGCGTTTGAACCAATCACTTCGTCACAATAACGGACACAGCGCAAACAGCTCACGCAACGGTTCATCTCTTTTTCGATCAGAGGGCCGAAATAGGTTTTTTCAAAGGTTCGCTTTGTTTCCCCGAAAGGACTGGTCATCGCGCCATATTGATGGGCAAAATCCTGAAGCTGGCATTCGCCGCCCTGGTCACACTCCGGGCAATCTAGCGGATGATTCCCCAACAAAAACGCCATGACGCCTTTTTGCGCATCCAGGACTTTTTCTGAAGCGGTCTGAACCACCATGCCTTCCGAAACTTCCGTACTACAAGAGGTCTGAAGCTTTGGCATCTTTTCAATTTCGACCAAACACATCCGGCAATTGGCATCCGGTTTGAGCTTGGGATGATAGCAAAAATGGGCGATTTCGGCTCCGGCGAGCTTGGCCGCCTCAATCACGCGCGTACCCTTTTCGACTGTGACTTCCTGATCATTAATTTTGAGCGTAATCCGTGAACTCATTACCAGATTATTTCCTTATGGATAATATTCCAATGGTTAAAATTGCACCGCGTCATATCACTTGCTAATGCACCATAGACAATGTGGCATTTGGATGAAATGGACAGCATTTTTCCCGAATATGCTGCTCATACTCTGCCCTAAAATGTTTGATGCTCGAGAGTATCGGGCCAACTTCCGCCTCGCCAAAGGCACAAACAGTCTTCCCCTCAATTCTTCGGCAAAGATTTTCCAGCTGCTCAATATCGCCTTCCCGCCCATGCCCCTGCTCAATGCGATGCAATATCTGAAGAACCCATCCACTGCCTTCACGGCAAGGGGTGCATTGTCCGCAAGACTCGTGATGAAAAAATTCCATCAAGTTCATCGCGGCCCAGACAATACAGGTCTCTTCTTCCATCACCGTAATGCCACCCGAACCCAACATGGAACCCGCCTCTTTGATCGATTCAAAATCCAAAGGGATGTCCAGGTGTTCCGGCTTCATCATGGGAGCAGAAGCCCCACCGGGAATAAAGGCTTTCAAGGGTTTATCACCCCGCATCCCGCCAGCAATATCATAAATCATCTCGCGAAGCGTCACGCCCATCGGGACTTCATAATTGCCCGGCCGCTTGACATGTCCGCTCACGGAAAAAACGCGTGTCCCCGTACTTTTCCCAATCCCGATTGAGGCAAACCATTCGGCTCCTCGATTAATAATGTGAGGCAAGTTGGCCAGGGTTTCAACATTATTAATCACTGTGGGTTCCTGATACAAACCATGAATTGCGGGAAAAGGAGGTTTAATTCGCGGTTTGCCCCGCTTCCCTTCGATAGACTCCAGGAGCGCCGTCTCTTCACCGCAAATATAAGCGCCTGCCCCTCGATGCACAGAAACATCGACGTTGACGCCGCTGCCAAAAAGATCCTTCCCGAAAAGATTGGCTCGATAGGCCTCCTGAATCGCGTTTTCTAAAACTTCCGCACCCAGATCAAATTCTCCCCGAATATAAATGTAGGCTCTTTCTGCACCGATTGCGTAACAACAAATCGCAAGCCCCTCCAGCATTTGGTGGGGATCCCGTTCTATCAGCTGACGATCCTTGTAGGTCCCGGGCTCACTCTCATCTGCGTTACAGCAAAGATATTTTAGCCCCTTATGATCTTTAGGAATAAAACTCCATTTAAGACCCGTCGGAAAACCCGCCCCACCACGTCCGCGCAACCCCGACTTTTTGACTTCTTCGATAATATCCGCTGGGGTCCGCTCCTTTAAGACTTTTTCAAGCGCAGCATACCCACCGGCTTGTCGATAGGCTTCGAGAGACCCTGTATACCCGGGTTGCGCCATATTTTTAAGAAGAACCAATTCGTATTTTGGCATTATTTCTGTCCTTGCAAAGCAGGAAGCATAAACGGGCCTGTCGCTAAAGCACTCTTGCCCTGCTCTTTTAAATCACTCAATATTTGATCGACTTTTTCGGGAGTCAGCTGCTCGTAGTAACGATCATTAATTTGCATCATCGGCCCACTGCCACAGGAAGCCAGACACTCAACGACCTTCAGTGTAAAGAAACCATCTTCGGTCGTCTCCCCAATACCAATACCCAGCTTTTTTTGAAGATGCTCTACGATTGATGCCGCCCCAACCAGCGCGCAAGAAAGAGTTTTACAGACCTGCACAAGATAGGTGCCGACTGGCTTCATATTGTATTGACTGTAAAATGTGGCGACGTCGTAGACTTGAATCGGCGTTAGTTCAAGAATCTCTGCAATATCAATCATCGCAGGCTCCGAAACATAACCCAAGTCTTCCTGAGCAATGCGAAGTGCAGGCAAGGTCAGGGAGCGCCGATCGGGATACTTCGGCAACTCCGCTTCGATGCGGGCAACGGCTTCTTTTGAGAGGGCTTTATACTTCACTGATACGCTTTATACTCACAATTTCGATTTATTTCACCTAAAAACTAGCGATCACACTCGCCCATCACAATGTCATACGTTCCAAATATCGTGACAATATCCGCAATCATGTACCCCAAAGCCATATGCTCAAAGGCCCCCATGTGAATAAAGGATGGTGGACGAATACGCAAACGATAAGGCTTGTTGCCTCCTTGACTTACAATATAAAAACCCAGCTCGCCTTTTGGACCTTCTGTCCCACAATACACTTCCCCTTCAGGAACATCAAAACCTTCGGTCGCGATCATAAAGTGATGGATAAGGCTTTCCATATCGGTTTCAACTTTATCTCGAGGGGGGTAGGTCAGATTAGGCAGATCAACCGCGATCAAACCTTCCGGGAGCTGATCAAGGCACTGCTTGATAATCTTGGCGCTCTGACGCATTTCTTCAACGCGAATCCAATAGCGATCATAGGTATCCCCATTTTTCCCCAGAGGAACCTCCCACTCCACTTTATCGTAAGCCCCGTAGGGCTCCGCTTTTCGTACGTCGTAATTTACGCCTGAACCTCTCAATGCCGGCCCCGTCAAACCAAAATTCACGGCGTCTTCTGCAGAGATCATCGCAATATCCCGGGTTCGCCCCACCCAAATACGATTTGTCTCCAAAAGCGTATTGTACTCATCCACTTTTTCCGGAAATGTTTTAAGAAACTGATATAGCCGGTCCACAACTTCTTGTGACAAATCACGATCTACGCCGCCCACACGAAAATAACTCATCGTCAAACGCGCACCACAGATCAACTCAAAAAGATCCAACAAGATCTCTCGCTCGCGAAAGGTGTAGAAAAAAACAGTCATCGCACCAATATCGAGCGCCTGAGTTCCCAGCCAAAAAAGATGCCCCGCCAATCGCTGCATTTCCGCAACAATGGTTCGAATATACTCGGCCCGCTCCGGAATCTCGACCTGAAGCAACTTCTCAACCGCCCGGACAAAAGCGTAGTTGTTGGTCATTGAAGAAGTGTAGTCCAAGCGATCTGTTAAGGGAATAATCTGAGTATAAGTGGAATTTTCGGCAAGTTTTTCAACCCCGCGATGAAGATAGCCCAGATAAGGCGTCGCCTTTACAATGACCTCGCCTTCCATTTCAAGGACGATACGAAGAACGCCATGCGTCGATGGATGCTGCGGCCCCATATTCAGCAGAAGGTCTTCTACCCGTTTTTTGGGTTTTCCATCGACATACTCGATGTCGAGCTCATCTTCACCGTAGTGATCAAGCCGGTCAGCTGTTTCTTGTTTTTCTTCCATATCCAGTCAATCTCGCCTAATGCACGGTTCTATTATTTCAAGGACAAATCAAGACCATCATACACAGACTAACCCGCGTCGCCTGAAAGATTTTCAAAACTGTCCCGCCAACCCCGGCCTTCGACAGGGAAATCTTTTCTGAGAGGAAAGCCCTCATCATAATCTTCCGTCATCAGGATACGCCTCAAATCAGGATGGCCCTTAAAAGAAATGCCCATCATGTCGTAGACTTCTCGTTCCATGAAATTAGCGGCCCGCCAAAGCGAAACGACAGAGTCGATACGACAGTCCTCCTCCGGAACCCGGGATTTCAAACGAAGACGATGGTTTTTCTCAAGAGAATACAATTGATAAACGACTTCAAAACGCGGGGCCTCATTTGGAAAATCGACAGAACAGAGATCCGTCAACATGTCAAAATCAAGAGAAGCGTCTGCCTTAACAAAACGACAAACCGTCATAATCTGATCTCGTGCGACTTCTATTGTCAGTTCCCCAAAAGCCTCTTTCGCAGAGAGAAAACCCTTTGGACAGGCGGCCTTTATTGTTTCTGCGATCACATGCATACGATTTGAGAGATTTCCTTTAGGTTCTGAAAACCTTGCCTTCCATAATTTTTTCCTGAAGCCGCAAAATACCGGCCAAAAGCGCTTCCGGCCGAGGCGGACATCCCGGCACGTAAACATCCACTGGCACAAAACGATCCACACCCTGAACGACACTGTAACTATTATATATATTGCCCGAAGTAGCGCAGGAGCCCATTGAAATCACATATCTTGGCTCAGGCATCTGATCATAAATCCTTCGAATCACAGGAGCCATCTTCCGGCAAACCGTACCTGCCACAATCATTAAATCTGCTTGACGGGGAGAAGCCCGAAAAACGCCTGCCCCAAATCGATCCAGATCGTAACGGCCCGCCACCACGGAAATCATCTCAATGGCACAACAGGCAAGACCAAAGGTCATCGGCCACAAAGCGGACTTTCGTGCCCAGTTCACAGCAGAGTCAATCGTGGTGGTCATGATATTGGTTTCAAACTGACGGTCAATTAGTCCCATTCAAGGGCCCCCTTTTTCCATGCGTAAAAATAGCCGACAAATAAAATCGTCAAGAATAAAATCATCTCAACCAGAGCAAACAGCCCCAGCTGATTAAAACTCACCGCCCAGGGATAAAGAAAAACCATCTCAATGTCAAATAGAACAAAGAGCATTGCGATGAGATAGTAGCGAAGCGGAAACCGCTGCCGGGCATCCGTTTCCGGTAAAATACCACTTTCATAGGGTGTCAATTTTTGGTCGTAGGTGTTCTTAGGGCGGACAAGATAACCTGCAACAATCGTCACGACTCCAAACGCAAGCGCGATGAAGAAAAAAACGAGAATTGGAAGGTAATTAGAAGGCAAAAGCGCTTTAAGCACAGATAGTTATCCCCCCCGAAGTTAAAAGAGGGCACATCATATAAAATAAGAAATTTAAAGTCAAGCCATCGACATAAAAGGCAGGTAGAAACAAATATTCACGACAAAACAGCGATAACCTTACTTTTATGGACATATTTTTTTCAACAAAGACAGGTCAGGATTTTCAATCTTTTTCAAAAAAAATGACTTTGGAAATCCCAGACTTGCAACCGCTAATTCATTCGTCTAGAGTGACTTTTATTAAAATATCCGCATATTGACTTAAGGGAGGGATTTAATGATTTCGGTGGAAGAAGCACAAAAAATTATTCTGGACGAGATCAAGCAGACAGCGCCTGAAAAGGTCCTGCTTTCTCAAGCCTTGAATAGAACACTTGCCGAAGATATTCGCTCCCCCTTAGATCACCCCCCCTGGGACACCTCTGCAATGGACGGCTACGCCATTCGTATTTCGGATACGGCATCCGCTTCCAAGAGTACACCCGTTCACTTAACCGTCATTGAAGAAATTCCCGCAGGAAAACTCCCTCAAAAAATACTGGGGAAGGGGGAAGCGGCCAAAATCATGACAGGCGCACCCTTACCCAAAGGCGCGGAAGCGGTGGTGAAAGTTGAAGAAACTGCGACAGACGGCGAAGGGGTTCATATCTACACCCCGTCGGAAAATGGGGAGTACATTCGACTACAAGGGGAGGCGGTTCGAGCCGGAGATGCTGTTTTAAAAAAAGGAACGGGCATCCGATCGGCTGAAATTGCAATGATGGCCTCGGTCGGAAAATCCGTTGTACCCGTTTTTCAACAACCCAGAATTGCCGTTCTCTCCACAGGAGACGAACTCGCCGACCTCGACGAACCACGGGGCCTCGACAAAATATTAAACAGCAATGGCTATGGCCTGGCTGCACAAGTTGCGGAAGCCGGAGGCATTCCAGTCACCCTCGGTATTGCCAAAGATTCAAAAGAAGATCTTAAGACAAAAATTACCATAGGACTCACATCCGACTTTTTACTCATTTCCGGAGGCGTCTCCATGGGCGACTATGACTTTGTGCTCGAAGTCCTCGAATCCCTGGGCGTGACCATGCGGCTATGGAAAGTCGCAATGAAACCCGGAAAACCCGTCGCCTTCGGCACTTTTCAGGGACGGCCTGTGTTCGGCCTGCCCGGAAATCCCGTTTCTTCAATGGTCACTTTTGAAGAATTTGTCCGGCCTGCTATTTTAAAAGCCTCTGGCCGCGACAAAATTTTCAGACCGATGCTCACCGCAATCCTCTCGGAAGACATCGAAAAACGCCCAGGACGACGACAGTTTCTCCGAGCCGTGGTTTCCGTTGAAAATGGCGAGTACAAAGTATGCTCAACCGGGGATCAAGGCAGCGCCATCCTCATGTCTCTCGTGAAAGCCAACGCACTGATGATCCTGCCCGAAGCAGGGGAAATCATAAAGGCCGGAGAAAAAGTAACGGTTCAAATGCTTTCCGAAATTACAGCGTAACCGGGTCAAACACATTACAGATAAAAGGGAGACGATCACCCGGAAACAACACCCCAGACGCAGCTTGCTCAAATACACTTACCCATAAATTAATAAGGCATAATTTTATTGGCGGGTGTTCAAAAAGAGATAGACCGCGACGGCGAGAAGCAGGATATTCGCGCTCCAGCCAGCGAGCCAGGGCGGTAAAATGGCCAATCGACCCAGGGCCAGGGTAATCGAAAAAACCAGCCAGTAAGATAGGGCAATGGCCAGACTCAGTGCAACACCCGAGGCAAGCCCTGAGCTTCGGCGGCCTTTTAATGCGAAGGGCACCCCCAAAAGAACCATCGTAAAGTTCACAAAAGGCATGGCTTGTTTTCCCCTTAAATCCACCTCGTACCGCGTGGCATCAAATCCGGCCTTTGTGAGCTGCTCGGAATACGATTGAAGATCGTCATAGGTCATCTCTTTAAGCTCAAATGTCGCTTCGTCAAAATCTTCCGGTTTTTTAGAAATGTTGATCTCAAGACGTTCGAACTGATCGAATTGAAGTACCCCCCTTTTGGAAAAGACACGTCGTCTGCCGTTTAAGAGTACCCAGGTTCCCCCTTCGTAAAGAAGCTCGGCCGCCTCTGTCTCCTCCTGAAGCGCAAACTGTTCCGACAAGACATAAAGATGAACCCCTTGCATTCGGGTTTTATCCGGAGAAACCACTTGAGCGTAAATGAGCCGTCGGCTATCCAGGTGCATCCAGGTTTTATTTTGGACAAAACGCCCAGTGGGCGTTCTTTTTTCAATGTGGACGGCCCGAATAAATTCTGAACGTTTCATCAGATTCGGAATCAGTGTGCCGCTCAGTTGATAGGACACCCCGCTCACAAAAACCCCGAAACAAAGGAGGGGAATCACCAGTCGAAAAACAGAAATTCCGGCGCTTTTAAAAGCCGTAATCTCATTATTTTTTGCCATACCGCCCAAGGTGATCAGGGTACTCAAAAGCAGAACCAGGGGAAGTGATTCCGATAACATGCGAAGCACTCGAAAAAAGAAATACTTGAACAACCACTGCCATTCAGGATCGAATGGGTAGAGCAAGCGGATCTTCTCAATAAAGTCCACCGAAAACTCGACAAGCGAAAGGGACACAGCGGTCACGACAAAAACCTGTAGGTACTCTTTCAAGACATATCGTGTGATCATTGACATGCGAGCTTAAGGCCTTTTACTCGATATGCCAAAGAGGGTTGGGGAAACATTGACCGCAACCTTCCGGAGTAGATACGCGCAACAAGGGAGCAGGACAACGATCGGGAATATCGCCGCAACAATGGGGGGTGCAATTCGCGCGGTAATCAGTGAATCACCCAGCATCATTAACATGTAGTAGAGTGTAATGATCATAATCCCGGCGGCAAAACCGCCGACCCGTGTAATCCGGCCGGAAACAATCCCCAGAGGCATTCCCATCAGGCAAAAAATGAGTGAGGCCAATGCAAACAAAAATCGCCTGTAAAATCGCGAAAGCAGGCGTAAGGCATTCAGGTCCTCTCCTTTTGTTTCAGAAATTCTTGCCTGAAGCTCGGCATAAGACGGGCCGTCAACGTCGTCTTGTCTCTGCACCATTTCAGAAAAATCAATCTTGACGTCATAGTTCGCAAAAGTCATTTTTTGATACCGTTCACTATTTGGGAGGCTTTGGTGCAAGCTCCCGTCGACAAGATGAAGACCAATGGTCTGTGTGGCCTGATCTGAAATAAGCACGCCTTCCTTGGCCACAATCACGACAGGCGCATCTGCCTTTCTTTGATCAAAAATGAAGACCCCTTTCATATCTGAAAAAGTGGGCATAGACTCCACATAAATCATCATATTCGAAAAAATCCCATTAAACTGCCCTTCTTCCAGACCGACGCTGGCTCGCTGCATCAGCAACTTGACTGCGAGCGATTTTAAAGATCCCTGTGTCGAACCAGACATCACGCCCATTGAAAGTGTCAGTAAGGAAACCCCGACAGCAAAAATCAGTACCGGCCTGAACAAACGCCAAAACCCCATGCCTGCCGCATGCAGGGCGATAATTTCATTATCGGCAGACAGTCGGTTAAAGGTCGTGACAGAGGCCATCATCACCGCCATCGGCAAGGTAATCACAAAAAAGGAGGGAAGCACCCGAAGAAACAGTTCTCCGACGCTCAGAAGATCAACGCCTTTGTCGATCACCAATTCCATCAACTTCAGGATTTGCTGGCTTACCAACAGAAATACCAGAATGAAGACCCCTAAAAAAAACGGGCCGGTCAGCTCCTTTAGTATATAGCGATCCAATTTCGAGAACATAGAATCACAATAATTCATCCATCACATCATTGCAAACAGAGACGTGGAGACAAAAATGGCACGACCCAAAATCTGTTTTTGAATCACCCTACGTACCGGAATCCAAATGACGGATAACTTGACACCTCTAACTAGATCAATATTTAGAACACACTCCTCTAAAAATCATGATCGCCTAAAAAGCGTTGGGTTATTTGGAATAATTAGTGTGATTATTCCAAATAACCCAACAGGTTGACTGACGAAAAACTTGACACTTTCTCTCGCGCAAAAACGAGATGAAGCCATGAAACATACGACAACCTACAACTTATCTATTTGGCGTAGTAATTGCTTATCTAAGTAATTGCTTATCAGAAATCAGCCTGTTGGGTTATTTTAACTACAAAGAATAGAAACTGAAGAATTATGAAGGAGGAAGAATTATGAAAGCATTTCTTCAGCACATAACGAAGGGCTTGTGTGCCATTGCGTTTTTGCTGTTTGCCCATACAGGAGTCGCATACAGTGACGCGATTATCAGCTTTGGAGACACAATCCTGGGTGTGAATGATGAAGGGCATCTCAATGTATTCCCTGGTCGCGATGGGGCTGGATTGAATCCAGACACGGCTGGCGGCTCGAGGCCCGTCGGTCTTTGGCGACTCGGACTTGGCGACGCAACCGCGCCTGGCTGTCTGTGTGAAGGTTGGGGCGTTGCAGTTACGACGTCTTCCGGTTCCCGTGAGGCCGGTTTTGCAAACGAAGCACTGGGAAGCGGCGGACTCACTGGCGGCACGTTTGGTGCGACAAGTACAACCGCCACATCGTCTATCGGCCTATCAGGCGCTCCGGTTCAAGTCACGCACGTCTACGGTCCATCTCTTGCCGCAGACGTTTTTCAAGGACAAGTGACTATTAGAAACACCTCAACAACAGACACAATGGAAGATGTCGTCTATCGACGTGCGATGGACTGGGATGTCCCGCCCACCGAGTTCAGAGAATATGTCACCCATGGTGGCGTTGAAGCCAACTTGGAATCTGTTGGAGGAAATGTGCGCTTCGCATCCGATAACGGATTTGCAAACTCAGACCCTCGTATTGCTGCAGGCGCATTGGATTCTTCAACTATTAATGTTGACTTTGAAGATAACGGGGTAGCCGATCACGGCTCAGTTTTCGACTTTGCCTTTGGCGACATTGCGCCTGGTGAAAGCCGAATCTTCAACATCTTTTATGGTTCGGCAGCGACGGAATTTGAAGCAAAAACAGCCATTGACGTACTCGGCGCAGATGTTTATTCACTGGGACAAAGTAGCACACCAGGCGGACCTACAGTCGGCACACCTGCTACATTTTTGTTCGCATTTGGCGGTGTGGGTGGGATTGAACCCGGCAGTGACCCCTCAGTTCCGGTTTTGCCCTTTGTTCCCGCACCAGGGATGTTTGAGTTTCCAGAACCAACGCCTCGACGGTGGTTCGATCCACCCTTTGTCGATGGGTTCACCTATACCCTCGACGGTGGTGCAACATTTACAGAAGTGATGGCTCCTCCAGCGAGTTTCGGCTTTGGTGAACTCACCATCCTTGATGATGCAGGCTCTACGATCGGAACCCTAGTTGCGGGCGGATCATTTGACCTTACTCCTTACGGACTGACAACCTTCTCGCTGGTTGGTATTGATCCCTTGTTAGATGAGGCTGATCCAGATTTTTTGAAAGCATTTCCGACCTTTCTTGATTGGACTGGGACTGCAAGTACCTTGCACATGGATTCCATTACGAGCACAGGGCCGGGGACAGCGCCCGTTCCAGAGCCAGGTACGATTATTTTACTGGGAACAGGACTGGCGGGTATCGCTTTCTACAATCGCCACCGTAGCAGAATAAAGTAAGTGTTTTTCTTTTTGAAAAAAGGGGGCTTTCGGGCGCTTTGCGCCCGAAAGCCCCCTTTTTTTCGTTGCTTTGAATATTAATTCTTCTTATACTTCGCACCCAAGTCTTGAGAAGGGATCAATCTTCCTGCTCAAACAATATTTTCATTCAATGAACGGAGAATATTTCAATGATAAAAACATCCCTATTAGTCATCGTCTTATTTTTAACAACAATTAGTTATGCCGCGGACAAAGAAGGGAAATTTGCCATAAAAGGTGTTGGAAATTCATCATGTAAAAATTTCTTGGAATTATCCGAGAAGGCTTCGCTAAATAAATTTCTTTATGCAGGGTGGATGAATGGATACCTCACGGCACAAAACCAACACTTAAACACCACATTCGACCTAACTTCCTGGGAAACAATTCATACTCTTGGTGAATATTTACGAAATTACTGCGAAAAAAATCCTGATAAAAGCTTCTATATCGCCATGGCAAGCATGGTGAATGGCCTATTTGAGAATCGTGTCCAATCCTTTTCGCCCACGGAATCTTTCGGGACGGGAAAGAATGGGATTAAAATTTATCAAAATAGTTTGGCCCGTGTCCAATCAAATCTCAAAAAACTAGGTCTTTACAACGGGACAATTGATGGAAAAAATACAGAAGAGACGCAAAAAGCAATTAGGGCCTTCCAGGAAAAAAACCAATTTATTGTCACAGGCATTCCAGATCAGCAAACACTCCATGCATTATTGGTTCAGGAATAACCTAAACACCTCTGAAATTTATTCTCGCCCAATGCTCTACGGTCAAAACTGGGGCTTCCCTCTAGAGACATTAGAGAGGGGAAATAGGTAATTTATTATCGACAGATTAAAGACAATAACGGAGGAACGCATACTAAGCCATCTCGAACACTTGGAAGGCGAACGGGAACCGAAAAACTCCTCACAGGCATTAAATAGAGCAGCCGCATATATACAAGACCAGATGTCTTCTTTTGGCTTGCATGCCACACAAGCCCCATTTACAGCCCAAAATGTTCCAGGGCAAAGCCTTGGGGAGGACACTTTCTTCAATGTCATTGGAACTGGCGTTCATTTCAAACAACACAACGCGCTTCTGCTCATCGGCGCGCACTACGACACCGTTGCCGACTCACCCGGCGCAGATGACAATGCAAGCAGTCTCGCCGTACTGTTGGAAGTCGCGCGGGTACTGTCTAAAATGCAGGGTCGTCTGACCCCGCAATTTGTTGCCTTCTCCCTTGAGGAGCGCGGCTTTATCGGTAGCACGGCCTATCTCGAATCTTTGGAACAAAACAAAACCCCCATTTCTGGGGCAATCATTTTAGAATGTGTCGGTTACACCGACCTTAACCCAGGATCGCAGCATACCCCTCCGGGGCTTCCCTTTGCCTTACCGGACGTGGGCGATTTTATTGGACTGCTCGGCAACGAAGCGGCCAAACCGATTCAAACCGCCTTTGAATCCGCCGTGGATGCGTACACACCCGATCTCCCTAAAATCAGTCTGCTCGTTCCCGGAAACAGCGCTGCGCTGCCGGATGCAAGACGCTCGGACCATGTCCCCTTTTGGGACAAAGGCTATCCAGCAATCATGCTCACCGATACGGCCAATTTCAGAAATCCTCATTATCATCAGGGCAGCGACCGAATCGAAACCCTCGATCTTGACTTTATCGTCAAAGTGGCCAAAGCCGTGGCCGCCACCGTCATCCACCTTGCTGAATTGGAAACAATCGAAACCCCATGATCAAAGAAATTTACAAAGGCAGCCCCGTGCACCTCTTTGTGGAAGAGGTGACTTTGCCGAATGGACAAAAAACCACACTTGAGATTATTCGGCATCCGGGGGCCTCTGCCGTCGTCCCGTTACGAGACGATGGACAAGTCATCTTAATCCACCAATACCGGCATGCCGCAGGCGGTTATCTGTATGAAATTCCTGCCGGAAAACTTTCAAAAGGAGAAAAACCGGAAGACTGTGCACTGCGGGAAGTTGAAGAAGAAATCGGTGTGCGTGTCGGCCGTCTTCAAAAGCTCACGGCCATTTTCACTGTCCCGGGGTTTTGCGACGAGGTCATTCATTTGTACCTCGGCACTGAACTCACGCCTTCCAAGCAAAACCTTGATCATGATGAAGTGATTGAAATCGTCACGCTGCCCTTCGATACAGTGATGGCAAAAATTAAAGACCAAAGCATTTGTGATGCAAAAAGCATCGTGGCCCTGCAACTCGCATACGCCGAAGCCAAAATACAAAAGCTCATATAACCCAGAGGAAGATATGCCAGAAAAATTACTCTTTGAAAAATCAGTGCCCGGACGCCGGGGCGTGACCTTCCCCACAGCATCACTGGAAGGCTTTTCAGTGGATGCCGTCCTTCCCAAAAAATGCCAACGCGAATCCGAACTGACCTTGCCCGAAATCAGTGAAAACGAACTGATGCGGCATTACACACGGCTTTCCTATGAAAGCTACGGGGTGGACACCGGCTTTTATCCGCTCGGCTCCTGCACCATGAAATACAACCCGAAAATCCACGAAGATGTCGCGCGTTTTCCCGGTTTTTCAGAAATCCACCCGCTTCAGCCAGAAGAAAGCGTTCAGGGTGCCTTAGGTCTGCTCTATGGACTTCAAAACATGCTGTCCGAAATTGCGGGCATGGCGCGGGTTTCGCTTCAACCCGTGGCCGGAGCGCAGGGAGAGATGACCGGGATGCTCATCGCACGGGCCTATCATTTGGCGCAAGGCCGGCAGCGTAAGCACGTCATTATTCCCGATTCCGCGCACGGCACAAATCCCGCCAGCGCACACCTCGCGGGCTACACCATCAAAACCGTAAAATCCAATCGGGAAGGCATCATCGATCTTGAAGATTTAAAACAGGTTGTGAATCAAGACACTGCGGCTTTAATGCTGACCAATCCAAACACGCTGGGCCTCTTTGAACGAAAAATCGGTGAGGTGGTTCAGGTCATCCACGATGCGGGAGCGCTCGTTTATTTAGACGGCGCCAATTTAAACGCGCTGTTGGGACTCACGCGGCCTGGGGACATGGGCTTTGATATTGTGCATTTTAATCTCCACAAAACCTTTTCAACGCCCCACGGCGGGGGCGGCCCTGGGGCCGGGCCTGTCGGCGTGGTCAGCCATCTTACGCCTTATTTGCCTTCACCCCTGATTGAAAAAAAAGGTGAGCATTTTTTTATGGATTCGAACCGGCCCCAATCTATTGGCCGCGTCCACAGTTTTTATGGCAATTTTGGCATTCTCCTCCGGGCCTATACCTATATCCGGCGGCTGGGGGCGGAAGGTTTGTCGGCCATCAGCCGCAATACAATCATCAACGCCAACTACCTAAAAAAACAACTGGAAGCGTCTTACGAGATCCCGATGAAACGCCCCTGCATGCATGAATTTATTCTTTCAGCCAAGGCATTTCGGGATAAAGGCATTCATGCCTGGGACATCGCCAAACGGCTCATCGACTATGGGTATTACCCCCCCACAGTCAACTTCCCCCTGATTGTGCCGGAATCTTTGATGATTGAAGCCCCCGAAAGCGAGGCGCGTGAAACATTGGACGATTTTGCGAAGGTCTTGATTCTAATCCGAAAAGAAATTGACGAAAGCCCGGAAAAATTAACACAGGCTCCCACAACTCAAAAGGTGGGGCGCATGAATGAAGTCCTGGCCGCAAGACAGCTGAATGTGCGTTATCCCGCCTAAATACATGAAGAACCGCCCGCTCCTATCATGATAAGGAGCGGGCGACAAAGTCAGTTTTGCTCAAGGGCTTCATACCCTTTATACAGAATATTTTCTTCCTTGGTGATTCGAATGGAAAGCGTCCCGCTCAGCCGGCCAAAGTCTCGGGCAAATTCAACTCCGGAACCACCATTTGAATATTTTTCAAAAAAATCTAATGCCGCTTTCGAGATCCCCGACATATCCGAGGCGTACATCGCCAACGTCCTTTTTAAGGGTGCGTCGTTTTCCGCCTTTTCTCTCAGCACGGGATAGAGTGCTTCATCTTCTTTTTTGAGATGTGCAAGTAAGCCCTTTTTAGCCAACAAGAGTGTCTCCTGACCTTCCTTTGTCGTAATGCCCAACTTCTTGACTTTTGCCAGTGTTGCAACAATCACAGCATGATCTTTTTTTAAAGCTTCGATCAATTGAGACATGGTATTTCCCCCTCTTCTTGTTGAGTTTTCAGGTTTTTTTAAAATCGCGAAACAATTTTATCAGAAATTTAAAATCATGCGGGCTTCAGGTAAATCAAAACCAATGTGAGCTGAGGAGCGATCAATGACATTGGTCTTGCCTTTTAGCATCAGCATTCATTTCCCAACTTCAATTGAGTTTAGGGCCGTTTCCTTAGTGCAGACTTTGGGAGGCTCCCTTAACGCTAACAACTGATTGATCTCTTGAAGCAATTCATGAATACGATCTTTTTTTCTGATTTTGATCGGAGAACGATCCCCCGTTTTAATCCGTTTCTGAAGTTCAAGCGTAATCCGATGAAGCGCGCCAACCGTGTGATAGGTCACACGCCACCCCAAATTCCAAAATAAAAAGATAATCACCGGTAAAACACAAACGCCGATGAACATCGTTTGTTGAACACGAAGCAATACGTCTTCCAGTGGAATCATCTCCTCTTTCCAAGAGGCCAAATAGAAATAAATTCCGCCGATACCAACACAAAAAAGCAGTAAGGTCATTATAAAAGTAACAGCCATTCCCAAAACAATACGATAATGATACTGACTGCAGACGATCTTTAATTGCAGTCTTTCTCCCTTTAACATCGGCTCTCCTTTAATTGAAAAAAAAGGTCATAAAGATATGAAACAGCAGAAAGAACGACACAAAGACTGACAGCGCAACATGGCTCACCATCCAGTAAAAACCATACCGTTTACTCTGGATATTCAGAGGCCTGGGTGCCAAAACGCCAATGAGCACGTTAACGCAATAGGCCAGGTTTAAAACGAAGGTGTAGTGATAGCCGAGTTTTGCGGCATGAAAATAAAGCAGAGGAATCGCAAAAGTACCGGTTTGCGTATGAAGCTGATAAAATGCTTTTTGATGTTTCTTCCACGGCGGGTAAACACGCGCAAGCAGCAAGGTATTTTGGAAGAGTATAAATAATAAAAGGGCAATACCCGTCAACTGTTTATAAGCATCCCCTGTCTGACGCTGCGCCAGCCATTCCCAAGACCACCCTGAAAAAGACTGGAACCCGTATAAAATCAGGAAAATGACGTTCATATAAATATACGATTTACCCATCCTGTCCCAACATTTCAAAAAGTCGATTCATCGTATAATTCGAGGCTTCTTTTTCAAAAACCGCCATGAAAACATCGCTTGAAGGTAAATAGGACCCTTCATCCGGCCACTTTTCTCCAACTTGGGGCGGCTTTGAAAAAGCTTCGGCCTTTTTCAGATAAGATTCATAAACCGCCCGAAATTGCGCGCGTAACACCTTGATCACCTCCAAGGCTTCTTCGAGGCTCAGCTGAGCTTTCGGGTAAAGCCAGGTCGTCGCGCCCATCACATCCAAAATCTTCCAATCTTTTTTTGGGCTTTCCTTATGATCGTTGTGGCATTTCACACAGGCCTCGACAGAGGCAATATCAGGAAACATCCCTGTATATCGTTCGATGTCTTCAGAATAAAATAGCTGCGGCTGCTGATCCTGCTTAATCTTTTGAAATTTTTCAGTTTGGCGGGCATCAAACTCATTGGCCTGATTAATCGGGGCGTCCGAACCCAGAAAAAGACTCAGCGGCACCTTGTTTTTTTCCAGACGGCTTGCCGTGGCGCGCAGAAACAAAGCGGGCAACGGACCCGCCTCGACATCCGGCTCTTCCCAATCTTCACTAAACTTAAGCCCCAGTTTTTTTCCAGCACCGACTATTTTTTGGGTCCAGAGTTTTCGGACAACCGCATTTTCATGCTGGACCAGCTCAAACAACTGATAACTTGAGATCTGTTTTCCAGGCGATTCCTGATCACCCGTAGGCAAGGGCGGGGGCGCATTAACGAAGAGATAAACAAGCAGAAGGATCCATGTAAAAAAGAAATAGAGCTTGATCGCGTTGTTATTTGTCTTTTGTTTTCTTGGCTTCATAGCGTTTTTCACTCGAATAGGGAGAAGGCGCACCCTCAAAATACTTCAAGATTTCAAGGTTCGGAATCATCTCTGTCGTTCTAGTCGGTGTTTTGTAAATGTGATTTCCATGAAAATCATGACACCTTAAACAGCTTGCCCAGTTTTTGTCTTCAATCAATTCCTGATGAGAAATATCTAACGGATCAGTCTTGAGCACCAGTTTTTCATGGCAGTGGATGCAATAATCTGATGTGGTGGTCACCCGTCGGCCATTGTGTTCGAGATGACACGAAAGACAGGATTGAGGTTGCATTTTTTTTCGGACATCGGCAAAGCGGGGCTCCATAAATCGAAACACAGCGTGCCGATCATTCGGGCGGTCGTGGCAGTCAAGGCAGGCCTGACTTTCGACCGGCAAATGTCCGATAAAGGGCTTATCCTGACGACGGTTCAGAACATATTTCACACTGGCCTGGACTTGCTGCCGCAGGCTTCCGGGCGCTTCTTGATGACAATCATGACATTTGAGTTTTTCATGGCCGGTGTTCATCGGCCCTTTTTGGATAAACGACGGGAAAAAACCTGAAGATCCGATTAAAACCAGTACAACCGTAAAATAACTGCCAATATAAAACCCTATCCATTGCCGTTTTCGAGGCTTATTCCAAATACTCATTTACACTTTCATATCCCTAGACTAACGAACTTCCTTTTATTATAGATTATCTTCTCAAAATTGGGACGGATTTTTATATTTTAATGAAGTATTTATTATTTTTTCTCTTTTCACCCATCAAAAACCTTTTACACACGGCCTTATTGCAGAACAGATCATGATAGGGTATATAGGTCAGAAACACAGGATAGAGACAACTTCGATTTGATGATTCAAGCCTTTGCAAGATCTTCAGCCCCCACCTCACCCCATAAGGAGAACGCATGCAGATACATGATGTCTTGATCGTCGGAGCGGGCCTCGCCGGAATGCGGGCCGCCGTTGCGGTTCCCTCCCATTTAAATGTCGGGATTGTTTCAAAAGTCCATCCTGTAAGAAGCCATTCCGTCGCAGCGGAAGGGGGCATTAACGCCGCCATACACGAGGAAGACACCTGGGAATCCCACATGTACGATACGGTCAAAGGCAGCGACTGGCTGGGGGATCAGGATGCCATTGAGATTCTTTGCAAGTCTGCGCCCGAAGACATGATGACCCTTGAACGTATGGGTGCCCTCTTTTCCCGCGACAAAGAAGGCCGGATTGCCCAGCGAAATTTCGGCGGTCTTGGATTTCCCCGCACCTGTTATGTCGCAGACCGCACCGGCCATGCCCTCGTACACCTGCTTTACGAACAACTGCTAAAACGCGCCGCTAAAATTTATGAAGAATGGTATGTCACGTCGCTCATCGTAGAAGAGGGCGTTTGCTGCGGCGTGGTTGTACTCAACCTGTTTACGGGAGAACTCTCGACCATTCGCGCAAAATCAGTGATACTCGCCACAGGGGGATATGGGCGCGTTTATCTAATTTCCACAAATGGATTGATCAATACCGGAGACGGCATGGCCATGGCCTATCAGGCCGGGGTGCCGCTGCAAGATTTGGAGTTTGTCCAATTTCACCCCACGACGCTGAAATCCACCGGAATCCTGATTACAGAAGGCGCGCGCGGCGAAGGCGGATATCTCTTTAATGCACGCGGCGAACGTTTCATGGAAAAATACGCGCCCAGCGCGATGGAATTGGCCAGCCGGGATGTGGTTTCACGCGCTGAATATCAGGAAATTATGGCGGGCCGAGGCGTGAATGGCTGCGTCATGCTTGATCTTCGTCATCTCGGAAAAGAAAAAATCATGGAACGCCTGCCTCAAATATGGGAACTTTCTATCACCTACGCCGGAGTCGATCCCATTGAAGCGCCCATCCCCATTACGCCGGGCGTACACTACTCAATGGGCGGCATCCCCACAAACACGCAATGCGAAACACCCATGCCAGGCCTTTACGCGGCAGGGGAGTGCGCCTGTGTTTCTGTGCATGGGGCCAACCGGCTCGGTGGAAATGCACTTATGGAAACCATTGTTTTTGGTCGGCGGGCCGGAGAGTTTGCCTCACAATATGCGGAAGAACATCCGCTCAAAAACATCTCTGAAACCCACTTAAAAAAGGAACAAGCAAAAATATCATCCATCATGGCGCGAAAAGACGGAGAACGCATCGGTGTGCTTCGTGAAGACATCGGAACGATCATGGCCGAACATTTTGGCATTTCCCGCACAAAAGAACGGATGGAAAGCGGTTTAGAAAAATTGGCCGCCGTCCGGGCCCGTATTCCCAATCTTTATATTCAGGATCAGGGAAAAATCTTCAACCTGGAACTGGTCGATGCCCTTCAGCTGCACTCCATTATCGATCTTGCAGAAGTTTTGGCCCTCGGCGCGACCGTTCGGACAGAATCCCGCGGCGCCCATTCCCGCCCGGATTTCCCCAAGAGAGACGATGAAAACTGGATGAAACACACCCTCGCGTTTAAAACAGAAGACGGTCCCAAACTCGAATACAAGCCAGTGAACATCACAAAAATACCCCCGGCAGAACGAAAATACTAAGCACCTTGCCCGCCGAGTACGGCATCTGAGAAAACACCATTTTCTTAGATGCCGTATTTCTTGACACTGCCTAGTGTGTCATGATACTTCGTGTTCATCCTCAACCGCGATACACAAGGGCCTAAAAATAGCCCTGTTCATCTCAAACAGGAGATAAACCCGGATCATCGCCGCTCAAAAGTGACGGAGTACTTGACAGACTTTTCGATACACAGAGTAGATATCGTTTAAAATCAATACGATACAGAAATAACATCTAAATTGCATGTTTCTGATAACGACATGAACCAATGATGAAAACCCTCATTTTTTGCGAAACTTAAGGAGAGATAAAATGTTTCATTTTTCCAAAAACCGTTTCCAAAGCATCGCACTCAGCGTGATGCTTTTACTGCTGAGCGTCGCAACGTCTGCGCACGCCCTCTCTATCAGAATTTCTCAGGAATCCAGTGCCGGAGCGGGAGATTTTGATTCAAACATCCTGGGTGCCATGACCCCTTTCGTCACGAGCTTGAGCGCATCCGGATTTTACCAATACGGCAGTCCTAATGCCGCAAGCTATAACGGAGAACTGAACGGGGGGCCGACACCCCTATCCAGCCTTTCCCAGATTTTTTTGGTGGACGCCTCTGACGGCCTTTCGCTCATGATGGTTCATGACAAGGCCAATGACGGCTCTGGGGGAAGAACACAAACCACGTGGGACCTTGTTGGAGACACGGCCGCATTTGTCCTCTCAGATGATCCCGGAGAAAGCCTGACTGTTTCCGCCGGAGGGACCCATTTCGAAAGTACCAAAAATTGGATTGCCTGCTGCACAGACGGTTATGCCATTGGCTCACTTGACAATAACTGGTCTATGTTTGGCAGTTTTACAACCCTGCCGACAGGTATTTCTGCATGGTCTACCGTTTCCTCCGACTTTTCAAAGCTTGACCTCACATTGGCAGCTGGTCGCCGCGTCCGCCTGGATATGGCGGCACCCGTTCCAGAGCCCTCGACCTGGATTCTCATGGGAAGCGGCCTGCTGGGTCTTTTCTTCTATCAAATGCGAAAACGCACCCGAACCTAGGCAAGCAACTCCTCATCCATAAAAAAGGGCTTCTATTTTTTAGAAGCCCTTTTTTATGGGCAAAATCACTTCAACCAAGCAGCCCCCCACTTCACACAGTATAAAGTTTTGATCACCTCCTTCCGATAAAACAATGGAGCCTGACTTGGAGGGCAAGGGACAAGTCTTTCCAAAGTCACATTTTAAAAAGTTCAGGTAGACTAAAAAAAATAAGCCCCATGGTACTCAAGGCCACAGGTATCCGGGGAATGGACTGATGCCGACACGCTGTAAATTTGAACCAAAAGATGCCATTTAGAATATGGATTTTACCGAACACAATATCTATGAAAACCGCACAAAATCTGAGACGCAATCAGATGACATGCATCCAAAATCAGGGGGTGAGCATTGAAAACAATTGGAAACATTTTAAAAGAAACAATCCCATCTGGCCTGCACGCGATATTTAAGGAAAGCGGTGTTCACCTGACCGAAACAGTCGAAGACCAGGTACTTTATGATGTGGTCGCCGTGATCGGCTTTTCGGGAGACTATAAGGGTGCGGTGGGGTTTTCGGCCGAAAAGGCACTCGTGAAAACCGTTTACGGGGAATGTAACACGCTTCTTTCGGACAGCTGGGTTGCGGAAATCGCGAATCAGGTTCTGGGACGATTAAAAAATGCCCTGCTCGCCTACGGGATCAACATTCAAATAGCGCTCCCCATGGTCCTTAATGGCATCAAAATTCAGGTAAGGTCGATTAATGGGGTTCCTTATCAATCCGCACTAAGGTCTGAATCAGGAGGGATCTGTGTATGGGTCGATAGTAATTGGAATGCCGACCAGGCCTTCGAAATAGTGAGTCAAAAAGAGCACGCAAAACACGAAGGCGACATGCTCATCTTTTAATCACATTTTTGAACATTTTTTTAAAAAATCCGAATGGATTCAAGCCGGGAGGGGGCGTATGTCTATCACAAAATATTTAGTATTACCACCTGAGGTCACTGATTTTGAACACAGTTACCTCAAAAATCTCAACAAGGTCGCGCTTTATTTTTTCTTTGCGCATATTCCAGTCTTTATGCTGGTGGCCTGGGCCTCAGGGACCAGCCCCTTGGCGGTCATGATGGTCAGCATTGCCTTGTTGATCGGGCCGACCATTGCCCAGTTTTGTATAAAAAATGAACGCATCAAGTCGATGGTTTACGGCTTTATCTCAATGTGTTTGGGGGGATTACTCGTCCACGCCGCCCGAGGCACCTCCGTGCAAATCGAAATGCATTTTTACTTTTTTGCCCTGCTCGCCATGTTGTGCGCCTTTGCCAACCCCGCCGTAAATATCGTCGCCGCCCTCACCGTGGCCGTACATCATTTTGTTTTTTGGTATCTCCTGCCCAACAGCGTCTTTAACTATGAAGCGCCGCTTTGGGTTGTACTCGTTCATGCGGCCTTCGTTGTCCTTGAAACCGTGGCGACGTGTTATATTGCCCGGCGTTTTTTTGATGACGTGATCGGGTTAGAAAAAATTGTGCAGGAACGAACCAAGGAAGTCCATATGATTTTAAATAACATTGGTCAGGGGTTTTTAACCGTGGATCTCGCAGGGCGTATGTCGGATGAACGCTCCTCCGTCGTCTCAGAATGGTTTGGGCCATCGTCGGAAAATCAGACATTCGCCGACTACCTTCGGCCAGTCGATGCAAGCGTTGCAGAATATTTCGAGCTGGGCATGGAATCGCTTCAGGAAGACATTTTACCGACAGAAGTCGCCCTGGATCAGCTGCCCAAACGCGTCGTTGTTGGAACAGACATCCTCGAATTCAAATACAAAACCATCGAAAACGAGGCCCATCGCGTCGAGAAAGTCCTGGTCATCATGACAGACATCACCAGCGACATTGAACGTGAACACGCTGAAGCACAGCAAAAACAACTCATGGATGTTTTTGGACATATCATGCGGGACAAACTCGGATTTCTCGAATTTCTTTCTGAAGCCGACAGCCTGGTCGATGCGGTCATTGAACATCGTTATGAAGACCTGCCTCAACTAAAACGAATTCTCCACACAATCAAAGGCAATGCCGGATTGTTTGGGATGACCAGCGTCTCATCTCTTTGCCACCAACTGGAAGATGAAATCATTTTAGAAGGGGTCATCCCCGAAGAACATCAACTCGCGGCGCTGCGCGATGAGTGGGACCGCGTGCGGGATCATCTCGACCAGCTCCTGGGAAAACAACTGGATAAAAATATCGAAATCGACGATGCAGACTATGAAGCAGTGCTGCACTCATTGTTGAATAAAGAGAAACCTGAAAAGATCGCTAAAATGGTCCAATCCTGGAGACTGGAAACCACAAAACACCGCTTGAATTTTATCAAACAGCAAACAGAAGGCCTCGCGCTGCGGCTGGGAAAAAAGGATATCCATATTCAAATCAAACCCCACAACCTCCGCATGGAAAATGAACATTGGGCGCCTTTCTGGTCAAGTTTTGTCCATATTCTGAGAAATGCTGTCGATCACGGCATTGAAACGGAAGAAGAACGGGCACGACTGGGGAAAACCGGGTCAGGCATTATCAGTCTGGAAACCTATGTCGAGAATCACTACTGTCCGGTTAAATAGTTGAATAAATTCAATTGGTTAGACATGGAGAAGTCCTCTGGTTTGTATTTTGAATCTGCAACGACTTGATTTAATGGCATTTTATCGAATACGGTGACGCTCAAAATCTGTAGAATT
>JAJDBT010000115.1 GCA_029261215.1 Nitrospirota bacterium
GCTGCCGCGTAAACCCGCTGCGCTGAGCTCCTGATGTTTTAGTACGGGAAAAACCCGCCCAGACTAAAACATCAGGCCCATTAAAAAGCGGACAACTCATGTGCTCTAAATCCGGACAACTCTATTTGCTTTTAACAGAAAAGGGCGAGGTTCGCAGGTTCAGAAATGCGGACTCCTCATTCTCGAAGTCTTCACAGCCGAAGAGTCCATTTGTGGTACACTTTTTGAGATGGATTTAACCAAGGAAGTTTTGTCGTGCCGAAACGAAAACTGGGCATTCTGCTCTCGACCCCTCCAGAAAATAAAAATCTAAAAACAGTTCTTGCCCTGATTGATGAAGCCCTAAGGCAAGATGTTCAGCCCTATCTGTATCTCGTGGATGAGGGGGTTAAAAATATCAGGGAAGACGCAATCGAAGCGCTCTGCAAACAAGGGCTTAAGCTTTTTCTTTGTGCCTATGGTGCGCACCAGTATGATATTCCCGTGAATGACAAAGGGGTTTTTGGGGGCTTGGTTGTGCTTTCGGATTTGCTCAAAGGCTGTGATCGATTTGTGGCATTGAATTAAATGGATGGATTAGAAAAAAAAGTCGTTGTGCTGATCCAAAGTGATCCGCTCACAAGTCATCGGGCGTGTGAAGGTCTCCGTATTGCGCTGGGCCTGGTTGCGAGTGGTCATGAACTCTCTGTTTTGCTGGCGGGTAAAGGGGTGTGCTTACTTGAAGAAGAGAAAGATGACTTTGTCGATGAAGACCGTTTGGAAAAATTTCTGGCGGTGTTAAAAACCTTTGTTCCGGTATTTTTTATTGATGAAGCGAGCGTGGCCGAAAGCGCGTATTCAAAATTAGATCATGAGACGGTGTTTCTTTCAAAAGAGGCCCTTGCCTTAAAAATTGCCGGAGCCGATACTTTTTTTCGATTTTAAATAAAAAATGCAAAAAAAACGTAAAATTCTTCATATTTTAAAAGATGCGGCAGATGCGTATCCGCTTGAAGTGATTCGGAAAACAGCCGTCTCCTGCGATCTTTCAATCCTGCTGATTCAAGAGGCCGTGCATATGAATATCCCCAAATTTCAGGGGAATATATTTGTGTTATCGGAAGATCTGAATCCTAAAAAGCAGAGCCCCTTTCAGAGCGTCGGATATCAGAAAATGCTTGAATTGATTTTTGAATCCGATTCTGTGGTGACGTGGTAGCTTCGAAAAATGCTTGTTTTTCGGAGCGCCTTAAATAAATAAAAAACTGACATAGACACAGTAGATCAAGACCAGGAGTATGCCTTCCCGGCGTTTTAGGAGAAGTCCTTTTTTTAAAAAAGGAAAGAGCAGGACGGTCAAAAGCCCCATTACGGGAAAATCCCTCACGAGCAGTGCCGATTGTATCTGGATGGGATGAACGGCTGCGGTGGCACCCAGCACACCCAGGGTATTAAAAATATTGCTGCCCAGGACATTTCCGATGGCGATGTCTCCCTGATTTTTGAGGACTGCGATAATGGAGGTGACCATTTCAGGCAGTGATGTGCCAACTGCGACAATGGTCAGTCCAATCACCAACTCCGAAAGACCTGCCCACCGCGCAATGCCCACCGACCCGTCAACCAGCAGGTTTCCGCCTCCGGCCAATGCTGCGAGTCCAAAAACAATCTTCCCCACATTGCGGGGAATGCCGTGATCTCTCTGCTCCTTCTCCGTATATTCGGCCCTGACTGCGGCAGGCTCTTTAAGCGACCAGCGGTAGAGCATGAAAATATAAACCAGGAGGCCGATGAGGGAGAGCATGCCAAACCAACGGGGGATTGAGCCGCTCAAAGCAACCAGGTAGGTGAGGATGCTGATCCCAAAAAGCAGTGGGACTTCAAATTGAACCAGGCGGATTTGCACGATGAGGGGGCGAACAATCGCCGCGAGTCCCAGGGCCAGGCCAATGTTGCTGATATTGCTCCCGATCACATTCCCGATGGCGATATCGCCGCGTCCCGTAATGATGGCGGAGAGACTGACCGCCATTTCAGGGGCAGAAGTGCCCAAGGCAACAATGGTGAGGCCGACGACCAGAGGCGGAATCCCAAGTCTGTGTGCCAGTCGGGAAGCACCGGTTACGAGGGAATCCCCCCCGCCTGTGAGCAAGAGCAAGCCAATGAGGATGAAGGCAATATCGTTCAGCACAGGGTGGGCACTTTCGGCTGAGCCTGTCTGATGGGGAAAGCGACAGGATTATTTATGAACAATAAATGCGCCAAATTCTGTTTCAAGGGTGGTCATAATCCCAAACCCATACGCTTCATTGGGCGGGGTTTCATTGTGGAGGCGTTTGTGGTCTTCCAGTACATTAATGGTTTCGGTGACCCATTCGCCATTTTCGGGCGAGCCGCTGCGAATCACAATGGTTGTCGGACGAAACATCCCGCCAGACTCTTCGGTGCCGACCGCTTTGATACTGCTCCAGGAATACTTAGTGAGTTTGGGAATGCCGAGCAAGTCGGTCCCCAGCGCAACATAAACAGTCGAATTTCTTTCTTTGTCAGGGTCATCCGGGACTCTCAGTATGCGCCACTTCCAGGTAATGAAGGGGTATTCATGCGGGTTCCACTTCATTTTTTTAAAGATGCGGTTGGGCTTGCCGTTCGCATGGAGCACGGTTTCCTTGTCGATTTCATTCATCTGATAGACTTCGGAGGGAGCCGGGTTGTCCCGCTGTGGTTTCCAGCCTTCTGGCAGGCCATTTTCGGATTGACTTGAAAAATCCTCAAGCACGATAAAATCGTTGGGATTTTGGGTTTCATCTGAAAAAGCGGTTCCGCGTGCAAAAAATATCAAATGAAAGAAGATGCCAAATAAAAAAAGAGATCGCTTCATGAATCTAAACACCTCCATATCGGCTGCGCTTCGCAGGACAATCAATGAAAAAGCGCATTGCCATTCAAAATGTGTATCTTAACAGGAAGCGGAATCCCTTGCCAATCGTCTTTCGAAATTGACTGCGCTTTGCAAAGGCTTTGAATCTTATGATTTCTACAGACCGTATGGCGTATAATCTGAGGTGAGATATCTTCTCTTACCTGAGTGTTCCAAGGGGATTTAAATTCAGCGACGCCTTCAGAAACGGAGATTACGACATGAAGCAGCACCCGCGTGGTTTATCCTTGTTGGTCGCAATTTTACCCATTTTTTTTCTGGTTCATCCCCTTTTTGCCCAATCACAAAATGAAGCCGAAAAGATCCTGCGCCATGTCGATGACCTGTGGCGGGGGGAATCTTCATCTGCCGAAATGACCATGAAGGTCAAAACCGCGCATTATACCCGTACCCTGCGTATGGCGGCCTGGTCCAAAGGCAAGGCCAATACCCTGGTGCGCATTATTTCTCCCCTGAAAGAAAAAGGCACTGCCACCTTAAAATCAGGCAAGAACATCTTTACCTACCTCCCTCAGACAGATCGAACGATTCGGCTTACTTCCGGCATGATGATGGGATCATGGATGGGCAGTCATTTTACCAATGACGACCTGGTCAAAGAAACACGCCGGGAGGATGACTACGAGGCGAAAATCACCTTTCGTGGGGAGCGTGCAGGACAGAACGTGATCGAATTCACGCTCATTCCAAAGCTTGATGCAGCTGTAGTTTGGGGCAAAGTGGTTCTAACGATTCGCTCAGCGGATTACATCCCTTTGGAAGAGGTTTTTTATGATGAAGAAATGGCCGTTGCGCGGACCTTCCGTTTCAGGGATTTGAAGGTTCTGGGCGGCCAGTTGCGCCCGGCAGTGATGCGGATTATTCCGGCGGACAAACCGGAGGAATACACAGAAGTGATTTATGAAACGCTTGAACTGAATCTCCCTGTTGAGGAGGCGTTTTTCTCCATTGCCAATTTAAAGCGGCGATAATGGGCAGAGGGTTGTCCCGGAGGATTGGATGATGGACATCATCAAAATTGGATTTCGCAATCTCATCCGAAACCGCCACCGCACGGTGGTGACGACCTTTGCGATGGGTTTTGCAGGGTTCATCATGATCTTGTTTGCCTCTTTAATGCAGGGCATGCTTCAGGCGAGTGAACGGAACGCCGTTTCCATGGATGTCGGGGATATTCAGATTCATGTGGCCGGATTTCGTGATGATCCTGATCTGTACAAACAAATTAAAGCCCCTGATGTTTTGATCAAGAAAATCGAAACGGCGGGTTTGCGCGCCGCGCCACGTTTGTATGGCTTC
Organism: Nitrospirota bacterium; assembly: GCA_029261215.1. Lineage (GTDB taxonomy): Bacteria > Nitrospirota > Nitrospiria > SBBL01 > JAADHI01 > JAADHI01. The sequence continues at coordinate 4,220 of JAJDBT010000115.1, forward strand.
GGACTCGCAGCGTCCGGCTCGGCCTCGTCGGGAGTGCAGTTACACGGACTGAACGTGCCTTTGGAAAGGGAGGTGACCGAAATCCACAAGCACCTGGCAAAAGGGGCTTGGCTGGATCCAAATGATCCCGGGGGCGTGGTGATTGGGAGGCGCTTGGCAAAAACCCTGGACATTTCTGTGGGCAGCGAATTGATCTTTTTGGGACAGTCTGCCGATGGCGGGATTGCCAACGCGGTTTATCGTGTCCGGGGTGTATTAAAATCAGTCGGCGACAGCATCGACCGTTCGGGCCTGTTTATGGTGGAAACGGCTTTTCGTGGGCTCATGGTGCTGCCCGAGGGCGCGCACGAAATTGCCGTGATGCGGCCAGACCGGCGCGGGGAGTTGTCTACCGCAAAAAGCCAGATCGCATCCTTGGCCGGAGACTATGAAACACTGGACTGGAAAGAAATCCGCCCGACCATCGCCCGCTTATTGGAGATGGCCGATACGCAGCTCATCATCATCATGATCATCATTACCTATATTGCGGTCGCCACAGTGGTGCTGAATGCCATGTTAATGGGCGTTTTTGAGCGCATCCGAGAATTTGGCATCATGAAGGCCATCGGCGTCAAGCCCTGGCAGATCATCGGATTGATTTATGTAGAAACACTGGCGCAGACGGCCGCTGCATCGGTATTGGCGCTTGGAACAGGCTGGGCGGCTTCGGTGTATCTTCAGAAAAACGGGATTGATTTGACCCACATCGTCAGCGGGGCTTCAGTGGGCGGCGTGGCGATTGACCCCATATGGCGGGCTCAGGTCAGCGCCGAGACAGTGATGACCCCGATCCTCTTTTTATTTATCATGGCGGTCATTGCGGTGATTTATCCTGCGATGAAGGCCGCGTTCATTCGCCCGGTTGATGCGATTCATGATCAATAGAATGAGGCGTAGTATTTTTGATAAAAAAATAGAGGAATAAGCCTTTTATGAATGTACTCAAGTTTGCGTGGCGTAATCTTTGGCGGCAGAAACGTCGCACCTTGATCACGGCATTTTCAATTGGTTTTGGCGTGTTGTTGGCGGTGACCTTTACCGGCACGGGAGACTACGGCTACAGCAACATGATCAACGCGGGTGCGCGCATGGGTCTGGGGCATATTACGATCGAACCTGCGGGATACAATCAGGCCCCGTCGCTTGACAAGCGGCTGAAAGACACCGGAGCCCTCCGGCAAGCCGTGCGGGAGATGCCGGGGATTGATGCCGTTATTGTGCGCATCGTTGGGCAGGCGATGTTTGCCAGCGCTCGCAAAACCGTGAGTGGTATGTTTTTAGGGATCGATCCGGCGCAGGAATCCCCGGAACAAAACCTGTTTTTGCGCTCGATCATCGAAGGGGATATTTTTAGCGGCACAAGCGGAAGCGCTGTGGTCATCGGTCAAAAAATGGCCAAAAAACTGGATCTTCGGCTGGGCAAAAAACTGATCTACACAACGACGGATGCCGAAGGGGAAATCGTGAGCGAAATCGCGCGGGTGTCGGCCATTTTTGAAACAGGGGTCGATGAAATTGACGGCGGCATGGTCTTGCTGCCGATCGACCGGCTTCGCAGTACATTGCGTTACGGCCCGGATGAGGCCACCCTGATTGCCGTGACGATTCATGATGAGCGACATGCCCTGCGGCTTAAAAAAGCCATTGCCGAGCGTGTGGGACATCCGAAACGGGAGATCTTGAGCTGGCAGGAAACCCAGCCGGACCTCGCGGGCATTATTGCACTGGATCGGGGCGGGAATTACATCAGTCAGGTCTTGGTCGGACTTTTGATTGCGGCCGGGATTTTTAATACCCTTTTGATGAGCGTGATGGAGCGGAAAAAAGAATTTGGAGTGATGCTGGCCGTCGGGCTTTCGCCTGCTAACCTGTTTAAGCTGGTGGTGGTCGAATCGCTTTGGCTGGCCTTGATTGGCCTTCTGGCCGGGGTGATCATGACAACCCCCTGGTATGCCTATCTTTACACGATCGGGATTGATTTAAGCGGGGCGATGGGGGACAACTATAGCGCTGGTGGAGTATTGATCGACCCCATTTTCAAGATCAAGCTGTATAAAGAGAGTGTGGCGGGGATTCTCATCGGTGTTTTTACGCTGACGATCTTATCCGGCCTTTATCCGGCGTGGCGCGTTGCGCGTTTGCCGCCCGTCGAAAGTTTAAAAACGGCATGATGGGGTAGTTGGCAATGCCAGTCTATTTTATGTTTTCGCTATCCATTTCTCATAGAGCCTCTGTTCAAAAAAAGGAAAACCTGTGACTTCGGCGATTCTTCAACTTGATGCGGTGACCAAGACTTATTTGCAAGGCAAAGTGGAAGTGCATGCGGTGGATGGGCTTTCTCTTGAAATTGCGCGGGGCGAGTTCGCCGCGCTTTGTGGCCCTTCCGGTTCGGGCAAAACAACGGTGTTAAATTTGATCGGGGGACTGGATGTGCCGACAAAGGGCCGCGTGCTCTTGGAGGGGCGGGATCTTTCGAGTCTCGGACGCTCGGCACTTTCGAGTCTTCGCCGAGACCGCATCGGATTTGTCTTTCAGGCCTACAACTTGATCCCGGTGATGACGGCTTATGAAAACGCCGAATTCGTGCTCAAACTCCAGGGCGTCCCGGAACGTGAATGCCGGGAGCGGGTCATGACGATCTTGGAAGAGGTGGGTTTGCAGGGGCTGGAACAACGGCGGCCCGATGAGATGTCGGGTGGACAGCAACAGCGTGTCGCCATTGCCCGCGCGATTGTGACCCATCCTGCCATTGTATTGGCCGATGAACCGACGGCCAATGTCGATTCCGCGACTGCGGAAGCCTTGCTGGATTTGATGGAGCAGTTAAATCAGGTAGAGAAGGTGACCTTTTTATTCTCGACCCACGACCCGCGTGTCATGAAGCGCGCTCGACGTTTGATCCGCTTGCGTGACGGCCAGCTCGAAAAAGATGAGGTTCGGGTCTGAGCGAAAGCGGGTTTATTTAAATCGATACCCAAATGTAAGACCCGGAAATGATTCAATGCTGTCTTCTGTGCGTGAGGTAGCGCTGTTTTTTAGCTCTTCGTCATAGTGTACGATGGATAAGCTCAAAGTGATATTCCAGCCCTGTTCCCACTGCCATTTATAACCGAGGCCCGCACCCAGAACCGTGGTCTTGTTCTCTTTGTAAAGCACGCCGTCTTTTCGTTCATCGTGATCAAATTCCATTCGCATGGCGTGGGCTCCTAAAAATAAACGATCCCCCTTTTCGTCAAAATAGTATTTGAAGCCGATACTCGCAGGCATGCCCAGGGTGAGGCCAAAGTGGCTGTTTTGAATCTCGATTCCGAGCAGACCCGTGTAGGGCGAAAAACCCAGATGCGGGGTGCCTCCCCATTCCCCGTCTACGGGTGAATTTGCGGCGGATACGCTCTGACGTGTCGTCAGTATCAGCATGATGATCAGCGGGAAGAACAGCAGGGTTATTTTTGATCTGATTTTCATAAACAGGTTCTCCTTAAAGTAGCGGCCAGACCTTGATTGCGCCCTAGCGCACAGACATCATGCCGATGGAAGCAGGCAGTTTGTGTTTGATTTCAGCAATTTCGCTCTCGCTCAAGCGAAAATCCATTGCGGCTGAAAACCCATCGACTTGCGCGGCATTCCGCGCCCCCACAATCGCCCCCGTGACGGACGGGAGCCGGAGCGTCCAGGCAATGGCGACTTCTCCGGGACTTCGGTCGTGGCGCTTGCCGATGTCGCGCAAGACCTCTACAAAGGCAAGGTTCTGAGAAAGATGGGGTTCTTTGAAGGCAGGGTTTCCGTTTTTTCGCCAGTCCGATGCGGGGAGCGCATCAATGCGCGCGCGGGTCATTTTCCCGCTGAGCAAACCATTGTGCATGGGCGAATAGACAATGACGCCGATGCCATTTTTTTCGCAGAAGGGCAGAATGTCGTCTTCGACTTCGCGCATGAGCGCGGAATACGGGGGTTGCAGAGAGGTGATCGGTGCAATTTTTTGTACCCGTTCCAGTTCTGAAACAGAAAAATTGGAGACGCCGATGTGGCGAATTTTTCCTTCTGAAATAAGATCAGCGAGGGTCTGCCAGGCTTCTTCGATATGTGGTGCGGCGCCGCCGGGTGGAAAGGCGGGCCAGTGAATCTGAACCAAATCCAGGACATCTGTTTCCAGGCGTTTCAGACTGTCTTCGACCTCTGTACGAATCGAATCCGCTTTTAATCGGTGTTTGACGTTTTTGTTGCCTCCCCAAACCAGGCCGCATTTTGTAAAGACATAGGGTTTTTTCGCGTTGCCCAAGCCTTTCAATGCCTGTGCGACGATTTTCTCTGCATGGCCCAGCCCATAGACCGGGGCTGTATCGATCCAGTTGATGCCGCACTCTACGGCGCGCTGGATTGCGGCAATGGAGGCGGCATCATCCTGAGGGCCCCAGCCAAAGCTCCATTCGCCCCCGATCGCCCAAGTCCCCAAGCCGATGGGCGAGATTTCTAAATGTGATTTTCCCAAAGGGATGAAGCGCATGATGTTCTCCTTGTAAACAAATTCGTAAAAAACCGCCAAACGGTAAAGCCCGATTTGATCAGAGCCCCGTGTTCCATTTTTAGAACGGAACCCTCTGTCCGCTTATATGACAGATCAAAAATAAAAAGTCAAAATACGAATGATTCAGCATGCCATACACATTGAGAGACGGTTTGAGTGAGAGTCCTGGCGTCTTTGAAAGAGAATTTTAAAGGCGTAGAATTAAAACAACCCGCTCTTCTTCCGTGTCCACAGAAAAAAAGGTCACCATGCCCATAAGGCAAAAAATATGTGTTGTCCTGGTTTTTGTGCTTGTTTTTACGGTTTGGCCAAATCCGGGCGCGGCTTTTTATGAATGGCAAAATGGCGCGTATTCCGGGGACATCCGCGCACTGGTGCGCGGGTTTGGCATTGTCACACATTACCCGGAGCAGAACGATTTTATTCAGGATCAGACGGATTCAGGGCTAGCGGGGATCGGGCGCCTGATCACTCAAGCGGCATGGGGTAAACATCTTTGGCTCGATATGAATGTCTATCAAACCTATATTCCGGTGGACTTGCTGTCCGGGCAAGGTCATCTGGGCGCCCCGCTGAATGTAGAACGGAGCAGTGTATTGGAGCTGAGCTTTAGCAATGATCAATATATCCATTTGGCCTTTGATCAACTTCATCTGCGTATCACTTTCGACTGGCTGGATGTGAAGGTCGGACGGCAGCCGATCAACCTGGCGACCAATTTTTATTTCACGCCGAATGATTTTTTTTCGCCCTTCTCGGCACAAGTCTTTTACCGCGTGTATAAACCCGGGGTGGATGCGGCGCGCGCTGAAATCCGATTGGGGCCGCTTTCACAATTGTCCTTGATCAGTGTTTTGGGATACGGGCGCGATCCGGACAGTGATACCGGTTGGCAGGATGCACCGGACAGCCGTCGCGCCTCGCACCTCGGTCGGCTTTCAACCGTGTGGCGGGATACGGAATGGGCCTTGTTGATTGGCGAGGTGCGGGATGAAAACATCATCGGTGGATCGGTGCAAGGGGATGTCTTGAATTGGCTTGGTTTTCGGGCGGAAGGGCATGTGGCCGATCCGAAAGAAAGCGGTCAAGCGGATCACGCAGAGTGGAGCCTTGGCGTGGATCATCGCTGGGAAAACAGCCTCGATGTACGGCTGGCGTTTTTTTATCATGGGCGGGGTACGGGAAAAGTTTCGGATTACGATGTCTCGTCTGCGTCCGATGTAAATCCCTATTTGGCCCGACGCTATCTGGCTTTTGGCGGAGGATATGAATTCACTCCGCTGCTCAGGGGAGATGCCTTGGCGCTCGTTAATCTCGTCGATCATTCTTTTTTTATGGCACTCAATACTGTGTATTCCCTTTCCGATGAAGCGGAACTGGTCTTGAATGCCGCGCTGCCCTTTGGTCAGCGACCCGCGGGGGACGTCATCGAAAGCGAATTCGGACTTGCCCCCTTCACGTTCAACCTGGAAATTCGCTCCTACTTTTAAAAGAACGTGGTGAATGTTTGTTATTTGAAGAATGCAGTATAGAGTTGCGTTTTGTAATAAAGTTCGATAAAAAACGGCTTCTGCTTTTTCGGGGAAGAACTAATAGAAAGGGTTCGTCATGGAAATCGTATTAAGCGAGGAAGAGATTCGTGTTTTAGGGGCCTTGATGGAAAAAGAGCTGACGACGCCCGATTATTATCCTTTGTCGCTCAATGCGCTCAAAAATGCCTGCAATCAAACCACGAATCGCGATCCGCTGGTTTCATACGATGATGACATTGTGAGCGAGGCCCTTGCGGGTTTAATCGACAAGAAACTTGCGTGGGACGCCCACTTGAGCCGTGTCGCCAAGTATGGGCAGAGCCTGACACAGAAATCAAACATGGTGCCGCGTGAAGCCATCGTCCTGGCGCTTCTTCTGCTGCGCGGGCCGCAGACCGTGGGCGAGCTGCGCGGCCGTTCCGAGCGGGTGCACCCTTTTGAAAATTTGGAAGAAGTCTACGAGGTTCTGGAAAATTTGAAAGAATGGGGCTTTATCGAACAACAGCCCCGGCAGGCGGGCAGAAAGGAATTCCGTTTTACACATCTTTTTTCAGACCCCTCTCAAAGACAAACCGAGGAAACAATATCGCAGAAGGAAGGGATGCATCGCGCCCGTTCTTCCGAAAACGAAAAAATATCGCAACTCGAAGACGCGCTGAGCGATCTGCGTACCGAGCTGGATGAACTCAAAAAGGCCTTTGTTGAATTTAAGGCGCAATTTTAAATCTCTTCAAACCCTTCACGATTTTTCCCTGATAAAAGAGAAAGCCCTTCAGGCGCATTGAATATAAGGCGTTGATTTAATAGAAAAATTTAAATATTTATTGTTTTTTTTAAAAAAAGCTAAAGTTTCGCTCAGTCTCTGCCGATAAGAGTGAGAGGAGGACTCTATGATTTCAGCAATGAATAGTGCATTGTCGGGTATTTCGGCGGGTCTTAAACGTCAGGATGTTTCGGCACATAATATTGCCAACCTCAGCACAGAGGGTTTTGAAAAAAACACGGTGATTCAAAGCGAAGGCAGCACCGGCGGTGTGGTCGTCCATATCGAAAAAAGCAACACCCCCGGTCCGGAGTTTCCCTCGCCGGATGGCCGTTCGGTGAAAGGCTCAAATGTGAATTTGGCTGAAGAGCTTGTAAACCAAAGCCTCGCCGCACTCACTTTTAGTGCCAGTCTTGCCGCCCTAAAAGCCACTCAACAATCCGAAGAGAGCCTTATTGACCTGTTTGTGTGAGAGGAATGGTTGTTATTCTCCTATTCCCCGATTTCAAAGTCAAAGGGGATGGTTCGCATCTGGTGATTCTCTGGGTGCTCGTAGTCTAAAAGGAGTCGGTATTTCCCAGTGGTTAAGCGCTCAGACTCAGTATTGGGGAGCTCGAAAATAGCTGTGGTCGTGCTTGATTTTGAGTCTTTTTCTATAGCCCTTACAAGCTCCGCTTGGTCAAAGATTCGGAGTTTTTTTATGTGGTCTTTTAGGCCCTTTGCGTGTTGAAATTCGAAAGTTTGGAGGACGGTGAAGGCGCTCTTTGCCACTTTAGGTTCGGGTGAGACGAGCTTGAATGAGCCCATACGTTCGATCTCTTGAATTTTTTGTTGTGCTTTTTCCAAATGTTTGAGTGTTTCTCCGATCCGTTCTGCGTCGAGCGAAGACGGCTCCTTGATTTTTGATAAAAGGTCTTTTTCGGTTTGACTCAGGGCCTTGCGTTTGTCCCAATTAGAGGGATCTCGGCCCTGTTCAATGGAGAAGGTCAGCCAGGTTTTTGCCTCGTAAGGCTTTGATTCGGTGTCTTTTTTTAAAACCAGTTTACGGGAATTCGGCTCAAAGGAGATGTGTTCTCCGCCGTCCATATATGAGCCTGATTCCCCTTGAAAAGAAACCGTCGTCTCTTTTTTGCCGTCAATTTTTTTATTATAGCTGATTGTCAGCATGGGTTTGTCTTGATCGAAGGACAGTGAGTGAATCTCCTGATTTGTCTTAAAAGTCTCCGTCATACCGGCCGGGTCTTCCGTCCAGCCGGGTTTGTTTTGATGCACTGTGAGGGGCATGACCGAGGCCAGCTCCGGGGTATCCGCAAAAATTTTGACCAGGGTGACGGGGACGGTGGTCAGCGCGAGATCGCCAATCACTGCGAAAAATTTGGGGATAGCCGTGTACCAGGACCAGTCCCCTACATTTTTGGTCATGGGCCAATAGCAACGAAACAAGGGACATTGCTCTTGTTTAATGATGGCCCAATTGCCGGGCCGCAATGCAATGGGCCTGTGTCCGTCATTGATTGTCTTGTTTATGGTATTGGGGTCTTTAGGTAACAAATCAAACTTGAAATCCAGAACAATGTCACTTTCGTTGGTTTCAATCAGGGCCTTGGCAATTTCCTTGGCCAGAGAAATCTCTGCCGAAGTGACCGGGTCGGCCAGGGAGAAGGCTTCGGTCGCGCTGCCGATAAAATCAAGAAAGGCGGATTGATTGTCCTTTTCTTCGCCGTCAAACTCGATTACCTGAATCTGGACGGAAACAACATCGCCTTCAACACGTTTCGGCCCATAGCTGACATTTCCAATCGATGAGGCATAGGATTCATCGCCTGTCCGTTCCATGGGGCCGACGATCTTAACGATCTTATGGTCATCCGAATCGCTCTCTCCTTCGTTGAAGGTAAATACCAACACCACTTCATTTTCGCCCCAAAGGTCAGGCATGTATTTAAAAAACGCCTGATCAAAATAGAGCGTGAAAGAATCCTCATTGGTGGATGACGTCGATGGTGTCTTCTTTGAGATAATGTCAGTGTGGGTGTCGGCGTCTTTCCATGGCCCGTAAAGCCGTTGGTTGTTCTGGTCAATTTGAAGAAGATGCACATTCCCGTTCAGGGGCGCGCATGCGGAAAAAAGGATGAACAACAAGCCGATGGGAAACCTTCGAACGTTTGAACTCAACATAACGCCTCCTTGATTTTGAGGTTGGGTGTCTTAGACCGTTGAACGGTGCCCGGCTTCGTCTTTCCCTGCAATCGCGGCCTGAGCGGCGGCGAGCCTTGCGATGGGGACACGATAGGGCGAGCAGCTGACATAATCCAAGCCCAATGTGTGGCAGAAGGCGACGGAACTGGGTTCTCCGCCGTGCTCACCACAAATGCCTATTTTGAGTTTGGGTTTGACGGATCGTCCTTTTTTCACTCCGATTTCCATTAAAAGCCCGACGCCTTCCTGATCAATGGCTACAAAAGGGTCTTGAGGCAGAACCTTTTTCTCAACATATTCGGGCAGAAATTTGCCCGCATCGTCCCGTGAAAGACCAAAAACGGTTTGCGTGAGGTCGTTGGTGCCGAAGGAGAAGAAGTCGGCTTCCTGTGCGATTTGATCGGCGACCAGGGCGGCACGCGGTAACTCAATCATCGTGCCGATGGTGTAGGTGATTTTTTGTTTATGACGGGCCATGACGGCGGTGGCGGTTTCGACGCAAAGGGCTCTCAGCTGGGCCAGTTCGGCACAAGTCGACACCAAGGGAATCATGATTTCAGGCATGACGGTGATCTTTTTTTTGCTTAGGCTGCAGGCTGCTTCGATAATGGCTTCCACTTGCATCTCGTAGATTTCAGGAAAGGTGATTCCCAAACGGCAGCCCCGATGACCCAGCATGGGGTTAAATTCATGCAGACTTTGTCCCTTTGCTTTCAGGATGGTGACCGGTACGCCAATTTCCTTTGAGAGCGCCTCCAGGTCCTTGTTAGTATGCGGCAAAAATTCATGCAGCGGCGGGTCCAAAAGCCGGATGGTGACGGGCAAGTCTTTCATTTCCCTTAAAATTTCGATGAAATCCTTTTTTTGCATGGGCAGTAGTTTGGCCAGCGCCTTTTTCCGGGCCTCAAGAGAGTCGGCCAAAATCATTTCCCGCACGGCCAAAATCCGGTCTTCCTCAAAAAACATATGCTCGGTGCGGCAAAGCCCAATGCCTTCTGCGCCAAAGCGACGGGCAACGGCGGCATCTCGTTTGTTGTCCGCATTGGTTCTGATTTTAAGTTTCCGTGTTTTGTCCGCCCAGGACATCAGTGTATTAAAGGCGGTGCCCAGTTGGGGTTGAATGAGCGCGACCTTTCCCAGAATTACTTCGCCCGTTGAGCCGTTGAGACTGATAAAATCCCCTGCTTTTACGGTAATGCCCCGAGTGGTAAAGGTTTGTGTGGCTTCGTTAATTGTGATTTCTCCACATCCGGCGACGCAACATTTTCCCATGCCGCGTGCGACTACTGCGGCGTGAGAAGTCATGCCGCCGCGCGCGGTCACGATGCCTTCAGAAGCGTGCATGCCGCCGATGTCTTCCGGTGAGGTTTCTGTGCGGACCAGGATGACTTTTTCATGCCGTTCGGCCATGGCTTCGGCCTCTTCCGCTGTGAAAACCACTTTCCCAATGGCCGCGCCTGGTGAGGCGGGCAGGCCTTGCGCGATGACATTTAACTTGGCTTTTGGATCGATCATCGGGTGAAGTAGTTGGTCCAGCTGGTAGGGATCGATACGGGAGATGGCGGTTTTTTGTGTAATCAGACGTTCCTTGACCATGTCCACGGCGATTTGTAGCGCGGCTGCTGTTGTGCGTTTTCCGACCCGGCTTTGAAGCATGTAGAGTTTGCCATCCTGAATGGTAAATTCGATGTCGAGCATATCGGTATAATGTTTTTCCAGCTTCTTATAGATATTGAGCAAGTCATTGTAGGCCTTGGGCAGGCGTTTTTTCAGGGCATCGATGGGGAGTGGGGTGCGAATGCCCGCGACGACATCTTCGCCCTGGGCATTAAATAAAAATTCCCCGAAAAACTTCTTTTTGCCCGTTGAGGGGTCGCGGGTGAAGGCCACGCCGGTGCCGGAGGTTTCGCCCAGGTTGCCGAAGACCATGGCGACGACGCTGACGCCTGTACCCCAGGATTCGGGGATGTTATTTAAGCGCCGGTAGGTTTGTGCGCGTTTCCCGTGCCAGGAGTTAAAAACGGCGTCAATGCCGAGTCGAAGCTGCTCAAGCGGGTCTTCTGGAAAAGGATTGCCCGTGTCCTTCAGGACGATGTCTTTGAAAGCAGTCACCAGGGTTTTGAGGGAATCGACACTCAAAGCGGTGTCGGAATGGACACCGGTGACGATTTTTTGCTCTTCGAGCGTGCGTTCAAACCGCTCCCGATTGACGCCTAAAACGACGTTGCCAAACATGGCGACAAAGCGCCGGTAGGCGTCGTAGGCAAAACGCGCATTGTTGGAGCGTTTGATGAGTCCTTCAATGGTTTGATCATTGAGGCCGAGGTTTAAAACCGTATCCATCATGCCGGGCATGGAGGCTCGAGCCCCGGAGCGAACGGCCACTAACAGGGGATTATCCGGATCGCCAAATTTTGGCCCAATCGATTTCTCGACCTTTTTTAAGGCTTTGAGGGTTTCTTCCCACATGCCCTTTGGGTAGGTTTTGTTTAATTTGTAGAATTCAAGGCAAGCTTCTGTTGTGATCGTAAAGCCCGAAGGCACCGGAATGCCGAGGTGTGACATTTCCGCGAGGCCTGCACCTTTTCCCCCGAGCAGGTCTTTCATATCCCCCCGGCCATCGGCTTTTCCATCCCCAAAATAATAGACGTATTTTTTTTTGCCTTTCATTCAATGTCTCCTAAATTTATGCTCAGTATAGATGACCGGGCTGACCGGTGTTCATTATGACAGGGTTTTTCTTTATTCCTCATCGACAATCTTGGAAAAATCGCCGAAGGGTTCAAATTGCTGTTGTATTTCAAACAACAGACCTAATCTATTTTGGCGGAGGGTCTCATTTTTGTCCATGACCATGACCGCATCAAAAAAGTGATTCAAGGGTTCAAACAGGGTGGCGAGGCATTCGAGCACGCCGACCAGATTTTGGTCTGTCCAGAGAGTGATGACTCTTTTTTGAACGGAAACCAGTGTTTCATACAGTCGTTTTTCGGCCGGATCGTTCAATAAAAGTGAATCGACTTTCCCTTCAAAGCCTTCGGGTAAAATTCGGATGGCCCGTTTAAATGCGGTCATGAGCGGTGAAAAAAGAGGCGCTTTTGAAAATTCGGCGAGCGCGCAGGCTCGGTCAAATAAGTCGGCCGGGTGGTCAATTTCACCAAACAGGACGGCTTCCCGTAAGTCATAGCGAATGCCTTCGGATTGCAAATGGGCATCCATTCGTTGTTTTAGAAAACGCGAAAGCGGCTGCAAGAGTGTGCTGCCTGAAAATTTGTCCTGGGATTCATACTGGTGAATGGCCTCTAAAATCGCGGCCGCAAGCGACAGTGGTCTGAAGACGGGTTTTGAAAGCAGGATTTGGATGAGTCCGAGTCCCTGGCGGCGCAAGGCATAGGGGTCTTCCGAGCCCGTGGGGATGAGGTCTACGCCAAAACAGCCTGTTAGGGTATCGAGTTTATCCGCGATGGCCAGGACTTGTCCATGCAGGTGAGTGGGCAAGGGGCCGCCTGAAAATCGGGGCAGATAATGTTCTTCAATGGCTGTGGCGACTGCTGGCCCTTCCCCGTCGAGCCCGGCGTAGATTCTGCCCATCGTCCCTTGAAGCGAGGTAAATTCCCGAACCACGCCGCTGACAAGGTCCGCCTTGCAAAGATGAGCGGCCCGTTCGATTTCAAGGATCTCGGACTCGGAACAGTCGATGGCTTTGGCGATAAATATGGCCAGGGTGGTCAGTCGTGACACTTTCTCATGCACGGTCCCTAGTTTTTCTTGAAAGGTGACACGTTGCAGGGGGTTCACCAACTCAGAGAGTTTCTTTTTTCGGTCTTCGTCAAAATAAAACTGGGCATCTACGAGCCGCGCTCTGAGTACGCGTTCGTTCCCTTTTTGAATGATGGATAGGTTTTTGGCGTCGATATTTAAAGTCGTGATGAAATGCGGCAGCAGTTCTCCGCTTGGTTTATAGAGTGGAATATATCCCTGGTGTTCGGCCATGGCCGTAATGATGATTTCTTTGGGAATGGCTAAAAATGGGGTTTCAAAGTTTCCGCATATGGCCTTGGGATATTCGACGGTGTGTGCAGCGTCCCAAAGCAAGGCCGTATCGGTCAAATCGAGTACGGCATTTTTTTCTTTGGCCAAGTCTTGCATCTGAGATTCGATTTTGCGGGCACGTTCTTCTGGGTCAATGATGACAAAACGCTGGGCCAGCGTGTCTTTGTACATCTCAAAATCAGTGACTTCAAAGGCGTCTGGGGCGGTGATATGGTGTCCGTAGCTGCGATTGCCAGAGGAGACTCCTGCAAAGGAAAAGGGGATGATTTCGTTTTTGTAAAGCGCAAGAATGGAGCGGATGGGGCGGATAAACGCAACCCCTGTTTCATTCCAGCGCATTGAGCGGGGAAAGCTCAATTGGGCGAATATTTCCGGGATCATCGTAGTTAGCAAGGATGCCGTCGTTTTTCCCGCCTTGAGTTGATGCACAACGAGGTAGTTCCCTTTTTTCCCTTTGGCCGCAGAGCCGAGTGATTCTGCCGAGGAAACCTGAATGTCTGAGAGTGCCACGCCCTGCGATGCGGCAAAGCCCTTTGCAGCGGCGGTGGGCGCGCCCGAAGCATCAACTGCGGCGCGTTCGGGCGGGCCGACAATCACTTCGGTCACGGTTTCCTGCATTGCATCTAATTCAGGGATGAACAGAATCATGCGCCGGGGTGTGCCGTAAACCTGAGCGTCTGAAAATGAAAGGTTTGCGGCCGAAAGGTGCTTTTTCGAAAGGGCCAACAACTGTTCGAGGCTGGGGGCGATGACATTGGACGGGATTTCTTCCACGCCAATTTCAATCAGCAATGAATATCGGTCTGTTTTGTGTTGAGTGGGTGGCGTGGTAGGCGATGTTTCGTTCATTTTTTTAATAATGGAAAACCTGCTTCTTCGCGTTTTTTTACATATCCCGCCGCACAGGCGCGGGCCAGGCCGCGTACACGCGCGATATACCCGGTGCGCTCGGTCACGGAGATTGCGCCACGCGCATCCAGCAGGTTAAAAAAGTGAGAGCTTTTGATGCAGTGATCATACGCGGGAAGCGGCAGGTTTTTTGAAATCAGCGCACGCCCTTCTTCTTCGGAGCGATTGAAGGCTTCTTTCAGGGCATCGACATTGGCCGCATTAAAATTGTGATCCGAAAATTGCACTTCTCCTTCGTGATGCACGTCGCGATATGTGACGTCATCGGTCCAGGCCAGATCGTACACATTATCCACTTCTTGCAGATACATGGCGACGCGTTCCAGTCCATACGTAATTTCCACAGAAGTGGGGTCGAGCGCGATCCCGCCGATTTCCTGAAAATAGGTGAATTGTGTGACCTCCATGCCGTCGAGCCGCACTTCCCAGCCCAGGCCCCATGCGCCGAGTGTCGGTGATTCCCAGTCATCCTGTACAAAACGGATGTCATGATCGGTGAGTGAAAGGCCAAATGACGAAAGGCTCTGTAGATAAAGATCCTGAATATTGTCCGGGGCCGGTTTTAAAAGCACTTGGTATTGATAGTAGTGCTGCAGGCGGTTCGGGTTTTCCCCGTAGCGCCCGTCGGTCGGACGACGCGAGGCCTGCACATAGGCGGCTTTCCAGGGTTCCGGCCCAAGTGCGCGTAAAAAGGTGGCGGGGTGAAAGGTGCCGGCGCCGACCTCATTGTCGTAAGATTGGTGGATGATGCAGCCCTGGTTTGCCCAAAACTGGTGAAGGGAGAGAAACAGTTCTTGAAAGGTCAAACATTTTTTTTGTGTCGGGTACACGAGGTGGATTGCCCTTGATGCCAATCATGCAGTATACGCAATGCGGAGTCAAAAGTATCAAAGTGAAGGATTTATTGTCAATTGAATTGATGCAAGGGCCGGATTGTGTTCTGTATTACCTTGCCTGTAGTGAGGGCGCCGTTTTTCGCGCAAAGCGTTGTTCGGATTTTCCTGTGATGTAAGACAGGGTGCTTTTGAAGATTGCTTCGCATTCT
The DNA here is from genome assembly GCA_029261215.1 of Nitrospirota bacterium. Classification (GTDB taxonomy): domain Bacteria; phylum Nitrospirota; class Nitrospiria; order SBBL01; family JAADHI01; genus JAADHI01. The sequence continues at coordinate 19,288 of JAJDBT010000115.1, forward strand.
TTTTGGATGTCCAGTGAAGGCCGAAGCCGGTGTGCGCGTTCGTAGTCCATTTTTTGAGAGGCACTTAAAAATGCCCGTGTTCCCTGGCTCATGGGGATCAAGGCTCCCGCCGCATTTCTACATTTTGAACAGAGCGCTCCGCCAGCGCTGGCGGAAAAATAGAGCGTTTCCCGCACGCCGGATTTAAAAACCGTATGGCAGCTTTGGCAGTTATCCCAATGGGGCTGATAGCCGCTGTTCATAATGAGCTGATTGATGAAAAGCATGATCGACAGGGGCGGGTTTTTTTTCTCTTCTAAATGTTCAAGGCCCTGAAGCAGCAGTTTGAAAATTTGGGCATTGGCTTCTCCATCCGGGGTCATTTGTGCGACAAGGTCCACCATGCGGGAAGCCCGTTCGATGTCGTTCCAGTCTTCCCGCAGGGACTGGAAAGAGTGGATAATGTCGCATTGATTAATCCGTGCAAGCTGATCTCCCGGTTTTTCAAAGACAATCAGCGTGCAGTGAGTGAAGGGTTCGAGCGATGCGCCAAAGCGGCTTTTCATGCGCCGAGCCCCTTTTGCAACGCCTTTGAGAATCCCCTTGTGACTCGTAAAAAAGGTGATCAAACGGTCGGCCTCGCCCAGCCGGATTCCGCTCAATACAATTGCCCTGGTAGATAAAAGCGCCATGAAAAAAGATTTTAGGAGCTATTGTCTGATTTTACAAGAGGCTTGAAAATGATCATGGCCTCGAAAGGCTGACGCTAAAATTTTAGCTGGAGATCCCATTGTCAGCGAGGATCATGATATGCTAGATAAATGTTCTCTTCAAAGCGTGTGGCGTCTTTAAAAAACCAATGAGGATCAGGGTGAAAGTGGAGGAGATATTTCTCTTAAAAAAAAGGGTCTCGGTGGTTTTTAAAAAAGTCGTGTTGTTCGGGCTGGTTTTTTTATTTTTATTCCCGACCTCAGGTTTTGCCGTGCCCTCCTCTTTTATTGCCGAGGTGGTTGCGGTTCTTGAGGGTGATACGCTGAAGGTCTTGAAATCACGGCAGATTATTGTGATTCGTTTGCAAGGCGTGGATGCGCCTGAAAAAAACCAGCAATATGGGGAACAGGCCAAAAACTTTACAGAAAGCATTGTGTTTGCTCAGAAAGTGGTGGTGAATTTAAAGGGAGCGGATCAGCGTGATCACCTCGTGGCTGAGGTGATTCTGGAGGATGGGCGCAGTCTCAATCGTGAACTGGTTAAGGCTGGCTTTGCCTGGTGGGATCGTGCTCGATCAGAAGATTTGTCTCTGGGGTGGCTTGAAGAGAAGGCGCGGGAAGAAAAACTGGGTCTTTGGCTTGGGGAAGATCCTGTCCCGCCCTGGGAATTTCGCGCCAGTATGGGCAATATCAATTAAAGGTTTATTGATGCTTCAAATGGCGGTCTCAGAAATCGATTCGGATACCTTCCTCTGTCACAAAATGCACATCAGCGCTTCTTCAATCTTCGTCCAAAAATTAAAAACACTTGTTATCAGCCGCCGCACAAAAAATTAAATGAAAAGGGAAGGGTTGAATATGAAGGCTATTCTTGCCAGCATGTTAATCGGGAGCACTCTCTGTTTTTCTAGTAGTCTTTTTGCGAAAGATAAGGCATTTTCCCCCTTGTTTGTGTCCGATCAAGAAGAAACGCTTGTGTTTATCCCGGGCGGCTGTTTTAAAATGGGCGACGAAGATGAGCGCGGAGTGCATCCTGCCTATCCTGTCCATGAGGTTTGTCTCAACGATTTTTATATGGAAAAATACGAAGTCACGGTCGGCGAATTTAGGCAGTTTGTTCGGGACACCGCCTACAAAACAGAGGCTGAAAAAACGGGCGGCTGTCTTTTTTGGATGCGAAAAGGCTGGCGAAAGGCCGAAGGTGTGGTTTGGAAACGCCCGGGTTTTGTTCAGACGGATGCCCATCCCGTGACCTGTGTCAGCTGGAATGATGTTGTGGCCTATATTCAGTGGTATCGGATAAAAACAGGGCTGGATTTTCGACTCCCGACCGAAGCCGAATGGGAGTATGCCGCGCGCGGGGGCGGAAAGCGGATAACAGAACACAATGCGGATGATCTTGATCAATATGCATGGTTTCAGGCCAATGCCAATGGCAGAACCCATGTTGTAGGGCTGAAAAAGCCAAACGGCCTGGGTTTATATGATATGGGCGGAAATGTTTGGGAATGGGTACAAGACCGCTACAGCGCGTCTTATTATGCACAAGCTGAAAAGGACAACCCTCAAGGCCCTGATGAAGGGGAAGGGCGTGTTATCCGGGGCGGCTCCTGGTATGGCTCTTCCAAAGGGATCGGGGCGGCGCATCGCAACTGGACTTATGCCTTTAAACGATACAACAGTCTGGGGTTTCGTCTTGTTTTAGAAAGTCCTTGAAGACCCTTCCTTTTCCCTGAGATAATTTCTCCTGCGATCATTAAAAATAGAGGTGTTTAAATATGTCGAGCCAGGCAACAAAGGAAAAAATTGAACACAAAATGAAGACGGAACTGTCAGCCACATCTGTAGAAGTGATTGATGACAGCTGGAAACATGCGGGCCATGCACAGGCTGGCGGGGGGGGGCATTTCACGTTGTCGCTCGTCTCGGAAAAGTTTGAAGGGGTTTCCCTTTTGAACCGAAACAGAATGGTGTTTGATGTACTTAAGGAAGAAATGAAGGGCGAAATTCACGCCCTTGCCGTGAAAGCCAAAACACCGGGCGAGTAATCCCGAATCGTCTTATTTCGCAAAATGCACAGCATAAACAGGCGGGAAGTGACTGGAGATTTCCTGCCAGTCGTCCCCGCCGTTTTCTGAAATCCACAGACCTCCGGTGGTTGATCCCATGGCGAGCTGTGATCCGCTTTCATCGACATCCAGTCCGTGCCGGTAGACCAGGTCATAACACTGTTCTCCCGGCAGGCCTTTTGATAAAGACTCAAAGTGTTGTCCCCCGTCGCGGGTACGATTGACGACCAGGCGTGCGCCGACCGGCACCCGTTTTTCATCCTTTACGGCAGGCACAAACCATGCGGTTTCGGGGTTTTTGGGGTGAACGGCGAGTGCAAAACCAAAAACAGACGGTGAGACTTCTGTTAATTCTGCCCAATCTTGTCCCGCGTTTTTAGACACAAAAATGCCATTGTGGTGCTGGCACCACAATGTATCGGGATTTGCAGCCGAACTGCGAATGGCGTGCGCATCCTGAACATGATTCAGTCCTGAAAGCTCAGGCGGCACGTAGGCGGCACGCAGACCCTTCCCGCGCGGCACCCAGGACCCGCCATCATCCGTGCTGCGCCATACCCCGCCAGTCGAAATGCCTAGTGTAATGCACGCGCCATTGTTGGGGTCGATACAAATAGAGTGAATGCCGGGTTCATCGTATCCGCCGCCCTGCCATTGTTTGCGTTCGGGCAGGTTCCAAAGTGAATTGACCAATTTCCATGACGCGCCCCGGTCGTCGGAGCGAAATAATCCGCCGGGAATGGTGCCAGCCCAAAGCCGTCCGGCTTGATCCGCTGTGCCTGGCATGAGGCACCAAAGCAGTTTGACGTTAAAATCCTTTTCTTCCGAGGTCTCTTTAGGAAAGGCGGGTGTCGCCATTTCTTCCCAGTGCGCTCCTGCATCCGTGGAGCGGTGCAGTTTAACGCCAAAATGACCGAGGTCGAGTGCCGCGTAGACTGCACCGTCCCGGCTATCCTGAAGGACATAGGAAACAGGGTCTCCGAGAAAATAAGGGTCTCTAACGCGCCATTTTCCTTCAATACAATCGAGCCTGAAAAGTCCTTTCCGTGTCGCTACCCAAAGTCGATTTGCCATTTTTATCCTCCTGACAAGGCTTGCATAATATAGATTTCTGATGAAGGGGTGATCGCATCACTGAGTGTTGCTCTATCTGAAAGCGGGATATTATCGATAAATACGGTGACATGTTTTCTCAGCTGACCCTGGTCGTCTACGATATAGGACTGCAAGGCCGGATGTTTTAAAAACGCGTTGTTCAAAATCTCCCGGAGTGTTGCGCCCGGAACCTCAAAGCTTCGGGCATCGATAAACCGGCTGAGATGATCTGTCAAATAGATTTGAGCCATAATGAAGCTGAGTATACTGAATTGCTTTTCAGGATTTCAATCATGAGAATCTCTGGAGTCGTTTTATTTTCAAGGTATTTGTCTTTCTGTCTTTTTTATCCTTTTTTCGCTACACTCGAAAGTAGATTTATATCGCTCAGAAGTGCGAAATGACGCTTTGATGTCTTGGCGGTGCCGTCGAGTATCATTAAAATAGACAAAAAACAGGAGACGAGAAGGGTGCATAAAACGGGGCTGAGAAAAAAAATAATCCTGACGATTCTGTCCGTCGGAGTCCTTTCTGTCACCATTGGACTAATCACAACGGCCTGGCAAGGTACGGCGGCACTAAGGGAAGCCCTGGGGGACAATTTTGAAGGTTTGGCCCAAGAAACAGCCCAAAAGGTTGATCTTGCCATGACCAGGGAGGTTGCAGAACTTCGTCCTGTGAGAAGTTCGGACGTGATTCTCTCTGCCGTCCTGGAAAGTAACCACCGTTTGGATGGATTACCTGAAGAAGAGGTGGCTCGGCGGATTCAGGAAAGTGCCACTTTGGAGAAAGCAAAACAGTTATCCAACAATGCATCGGCTTTTCTGAAGGAAACGATCCGAATAAGTGAGAAAGACGGTACCCAGCTGAGCAGTGTTGTCGTGGATAAACGGGGTCTGCTTGTTGCCGGAACGAATGCGTCTTTACCGTATCGCTTTGACCGGGAAGGCTGGTGGCGCACGGTGCTTCGCATGCAAAACGACACGGTTTTTTTAAGTAATGTGTATCAGGAAAAAACCACAGACCGTTTTGTTTTTGATCTGGCGATTCCGATTTACAATCCAGCGTCCGCCGAAATCATTGGTGCGATCAAGATCACCTTTGATTTGAAGGGCTTTCTGAGTCCATTGATTATTAAAACCCGTTTTGGGAACACGGGACATGCCATGCTGATTGATTCGGATGGGACTGTATTGGCCTGTCCGATTCTTCCTACGGGCATGCATATCCCACAGGGAGAACTTGTGCGTCTTGTGACCGCGATGGAACAGGGCTGGGTCATCGCAGAGGACGATGGTCATGGAGGGAAGGATTCCATTGTTGGCTTTTCTCCGGTTGAAGGGGTGATCCGTATTGCGGGTCTTGCTGGCGGAAATCGGTGGCACAGTTTTATTCGACAGGCCCCGGAAGAAACGTATGCCCCGATCGATTCTCTCCTTCGCGCCATTTTGGCCGCCGGAGGGCTTTCCATCGGGTTTTTAGCCATCATCGGGTTTTTTGCATCAAAAAAACTGGTGGAACCCATCCACCTGCTTCATCTTGGCGCGGAAGAAATTGGAAAAGGCGCGCTCAATCATCGCCTGAATATTCGAACGGGCGATGAAATTGAGCAGCTGGCCGAAGAATTTAATCAAATGGCCGAAAAACTCAATGCATCCTATACAAATCTGGAAGATCAAGTCAGAGACAGAACCATGGAGTTGAGAGAGACCGTGGAACAGTTGCAAGAAATGGATCGTCTCAAATCCGAGTTTCTTTCAAATATGAGTCATGAATTGAGGACGCCGCTGACGTCCATTATCGGTTTTTCTGAAATTCTGCTGGACAAGGTTTCGGGCGGACTGAATGAAACACAGACAAGGTATGTCCAGAACATGTCGAATTCGGGACATGACCTTTTGGAGATTATTGGTAATATTCTGGATCTTTCAAAAATACGGTCCGGGAAAATGCAGATTAATGCAAGGCCTTGCCAGATAGATGAAGTGATCGACGCAGCCAGAGCGACCGTCATGCCTTTGATCAAAAAGAAGGGGCTGCATTTAGAAAGAGAGATCGACGATGCCTTACCCGTCATCTTTGCCGATGAGGGAAAGGTGCGGCAGATTCTTTTAAACCTGTTGAGCAATGCGGTGAAGTTTACGGCAGAAACCGGGACGATTGCGATCAGGGGTCGGCTGGTCTCGGTTGAAGGCACTGCCTCTGTTGAAATCTCTGTGGCCGATACCGGGATGGGTATTCGGCAAAATGATCTGGAGATGATTTTTAGTGAATTCAGACAGGTCGATGCGTCTTATACACGAGACAATCCGGGCACGGGGCTTGGGCTGCCGATCACCAAACATTTTGTAGAGATGCATGGGGGAAAGATATGGGTGGAGAGTATGCCTGGACGCGGTTCTACATTTACCTTTTCCCTGCCTCTGAGGACGACGGTCATTGAAGGGCTTGAACCTGCGGTCGAAGCGGAAGGCGTCGCGAGTGAGAAAACGGAGCGCATTTCGTCAAAAATGCCAAGGACCACAGAACAGGTTGCAGACCCAGATCTGTCTGCGGTACAGACATCCGAGGAATCAGAGTCACCCACCATATTGGTGGTTGAGGATGATCGGGCCGCCAGCGAATTAATCCGTATTTATCTGGAGCGGGAGGGCTACAAAGTGGTGACCGCTTATGATGGGGCAGAAGCGGTCGAGAAAGCCCGTTTGCTGCTCCCCTTTGCAATTACCCTCGATATTATGCTTCCAAAAAAGGATGGCTGGCAAGTACTCCAGGAACTGCAATCTTTTCCTGAAACAATGAATATTCCGATTATCATTCTTTCGATGGTTGATGACCCTGAGACCGGCTTTAGTCTGGGTGCGGTTGACTACCTATTAAAACCCCTTGATAAAGAAGCCTTGCTCAAATCGCTTTCAAAATTAAGCCTTGTCGAAAGGTCGCAATTAAAACCAGTAACCATTCTTCTGATTGAACCGGACCGAGAAGTTGCGCAAAGCATTACAGCCATTTTGGAGGAAACGGCATTTGGGCTTATTTTAGCGACAGATATCGAGCAGGGGGTGCTGCTTGCGCTGGAAGCCCAGCCGGACATTATTCTATCTGGCATTGGTGGTTTTCCCGATCAGTCGAGTCTGGATCTCCCAAAAAAAATGGCCCGATACAGAACGATCAAAGACATTCCGGTGATCGTCTACCTTCATGGAGAGCTTACTCTGGAAGTTCAGGAGCAGTTGGAGGGGGAGATCAGAAAAATTCTGCATTTTGATGGGGGATCAATCAAAGAAGCGCTGCTTTCTGAAATCAAGAAATATGAAAAATTGTATCCGGACAAGGCGCGAATGATTGACGGCCTGACGGGCCTGTTTAATGAACGGTATATGAAAAGTCGTCTTTCCGATGAGGTGGAGCGCGCTTTTCGCTACAAACGGACGTTTTCTCTCGTCGTTTCAAATGTGGATGCTTTCAAAGCCTACAATGAACGAAACGGGGTGGAGAACGGGAATAAAGTGCTTTCAGATATTGCCAATATTTTTAAGGAAAATCTAAGATTGGCCGATGTTGTGTTCCGTATTGGCGGCTCGACATTGCTGGTATTGATGACGGAAACCATCCAGAGACCCAGCATCCTTGTGGCTGAGAAACTGAGACGGCTTGTCGAATCGCACTTGTTCCCAAGTCATGACCCTCAATCGGGAGAACATCTGACCATCAGTATTGGCGTGTCCACCTTTTTTAAGGATGCAAAAACAAGCGAGATGATTATTGGCAAAGCCTTCGATGCACTGGAAAAGGCAAAGGCTTCCGGGGGCAACTGTGTCCTGGGCTCCACAACAATGGATGGGGAGGGTTCTGAGCAATGAACAAGAAGATCCTTGTGGTCGATGATGACGAGACTGTGCGGGAGTTGATCCGGGCAGCGCTTAGAAGCTACGACATTGTCGAAGGAACCAACGGACTTGAAGCCCTGGAAAAAATTTCAACAGAACATCCTGCGTTGCTTCTTCTGGATGTCATGATGCCAAAAATGAACGGTTTTGAGGTGGTTGAAGCCCTTAAGGCAAACCCTGAAACGGCGGAGATTCCGATTTTATTAATGTCAGCACGAGGTGATTCGGGAACCCTGGAGAGAGGGCAGTCCGCAGGGGTACACAGTTATATCACAAAGCCTTTTTCTCCTCGGGCCTTGCTCGAAAAGGTTGATAACATTCTGGGGGCACAGTTACCGGGTGGGTAAACAATGGTGATCATCCGACATTAAGTGCTGGGATTGGGTGTCGGTTCTTCGTAGTCTCGATTGATCTTGAGAATTTCAGGCAGCAGATGGATAAACTGATCAACCAAGGCCGGGTCAAAATGTTTCCCCCGCTCTTTTTTAAGGAGTGCAACGGTTTCTTCAATGCTCCACGACGGTTTATATTTTCTTTTCGAAGTGAGTGCGTCAAAGACGTCTGCAATGGCAACGATCCGCCCGACCAAGGGGATCTCTTCCCCCTTGAGTCCCTTGGGGTACCCGGTTCCGTCCCACTTTTCATGATGATTCAAGGCAATCGCATAGGCTGTTTCCAGGAGTTTCGTATCGTGTCCGCTGAGTATGTCCGCGCCCATTGTTGAATGGGTCTTCATGATTTCCCATTCCTCAGCATCGAGCTTTCCCGGTTTAAACAAGATTTTGTCCGGAATCCCAATCTTGCCGATATCGTGCATTGGACTGGCATTAAAGAGCAGTTCGCACTCTTGTTCGTTGAGCCCCATCCCCTTGCCCAGCATGGCAGAGATCTCGCTGATACGAATGATGTGATATCCGGTTTCATTGTCGCGGTATTCCACGGCCCGGCCGAGAAGCCGGATGGTTTGAAGCCGCGTATCATAGAGTTCCTTGGTACGGGCCTGAACCATTGCTTCCAATTGGGCGTTCTGATTCCGTAAGGCTTTTTCTGAAAATACCATTGAGAGTAAATTTCTAATCCGCGTAAGCAACTCGACCCGATTAAAGGGTTTTGCGACAAAGTCGAGGGCCCCTTCGCCAAGCGCACGAATCCGGTGCTCACGATCATCCAGCGCCGTTAAGATGAGAATGGATGGGAGATTGCCATTTTCGTATGCTTTCAGTTGTTTCATGACCTCAAAGCCGTCCATTTTGGGCATCATCAGGTCTAAAAGAATCAAGTCACTCTTCAATTCTTTGTAGATCTCCAATGCGTGCAATGGACTGTCCGTGCAGACGACATTGACATAACCCTCTATACGCAGAATCTCCTTCACCAGTGTGAGGGATGCAGAATTATCCTCTACAACGAGGATGTTCGCCGTTTTTAAGTCCGTTTCATGTAGATGACTGATTTGATTCACTGAGTATCCCTCATCCATTTCATCAATAGGCCCTGTTATCTTGCTTTTATATTGTAATTTGTTAATTATATCAGTAAATTTTTACGTAATCCAGTGCATTATAACACCTGTATCAAATCATCGGCCCGGTCTCTTTGCGATCTTTTCAAAAAAAACCACTGAAGCCGGGGAAGCTTATGGGTGATTCTGGGAAGGCACAATTTCAAGGAGCGCATTCCCCCAAAGTGCATGCACTTTGGCTGTCGGATGGATTTCATCAAAATAGACAAATTCATCAAACTGTTTACCCAAAAGGCAATCGGGATGAAAGGTAAAAGTGACGCTGCTAAAACAGGCATCACTGGTGTTGTTGAATCCGAGCGCAGGACCGTTGGCCAGGATGTGCTTAAAAAAAGTAAAGGTATCGAATTCGATGAGATCCATGCCAAGCTCTATTTCGATCTGCCTGACTTGTCTGGATAACCCTTTGTTAAATCGCTTGCTTTTTTGTGTTGTTTTTTTGACTAAAGCCCTGTTCCCCGACATTTTTGATATGAGCGTTGTTTCGGGTAAGGCTCCGACATCGGGCAGGTTTAATACAATGATGGATGTTGCCCCTGCAGCCGCTAATCTGCGGAGGTTCATTCCCGTCATTTCAATGGCCCGCGCCATAATCTGTTTTGCCTTCATTTTATTCGGCGCGTCCCGCGCATCCCGGATGTCATTCCCGCCAATTCCGACCACATAAAGCGCATCAGAAGGGGCCAGGCCGCCATTATTCAGCAGGAAGGCGCCGACCTGGGTGGTTAAGTCAATGAGTCCCGCAGTATGCGCCCTTGCAGAGGCAACGGCATAGTTGGTGCCGACTGCCGGCCCGATCAAGTGTAGCGAGGCCTCGGCGGAAAGCCCCAGACCTTCCGCGAGCACATCGACCGCAAGCGGGCCGTTCGTAATGCGGTTCATAAAATAAGGGGCTGGAAAGGGACTGCCGCCCAAAGCGGCGAGGTTGCCAGTATCTTCCAGGCTGTCGCCAAAAATAAAAACCTGACTAAAAGCGTGGGCCGGGAGTTCAAGAAAAAAAAGAAGGGACAGACAAACAACAATATGACAAAAGCCTTTTTTGGGCATGTGGATTACCTCTTTGTTGTGCTGTGTATGGGAAATACGCATCCAGCGTGGTTTGTTTTATTTTGTATGGAACGCTAAAACCGTTTTACTGTTGATCCTTTCGTGCTTTTTCAAGTGCAGCGGCCATCGCCGTTTGTTGCGGCGGCGGGCCCGCGTTTTGTTGAGGGGGGTGTTTTTTTTGTGTGTGTTTTGGTTGGGGTTTTGGTTTTTGTTCCTGTTTTTCGGGGGGCGTCTCTGTCCTCATGCTCAGGGCAATGCGCTGGCGATCGAGATCGACCGAGTGAACCCTGACCTTCACGATGTCTCCCGCTTTAACGACTTCGTGTGGATCGGAAACGAAGCGGTCAGCCAGTTGTGAAATATGAACCAGACCGTCCTGATGCACGCCGATATCCACAAACGCGCCAAAATTGGTGACATTGCTGACCACGCCTTCGAGCTGCATGCCGGGTTTCAGGTCGCTGACTTTTTCGATCCCGCTCTTAAATTGCGGCATCGAAAATTCAGGACGGGGGTCACGTCCCGGTTTTTCCAGTTCCAAAAGAATATCGCAAATCGTCGGTTCGCCAAAAGTGTCACCGATAAAATCTTTCGCCTTCACTGCACGCAGAAAGGCCGCATCCCCAATAAGCGTATTGATCTCGCGCCCGTTTTTTGTTGCAATGCGTTCCACCACGGGATAGGCTTCAGGGTGCACTGTGGAGGCGTCCAGAATGTTTTCTCCATTCATCACCCGTAGAAAACCCGCGCATTGTTCAAAGGCTTTTGGTCCGAGGCGGGGAACCTTCATCAGGGTGTTTCGGTTTGGATAAGGGCCGTTTTCATCTCGAAATTCAACGATGTTTTTTGCCAGAACCGGGCTTAGGCCCGAAACGAAACTGAGCAGCGGGACAGAGGCCGTGTTCAGATCAACACCGACGGCGTTCACGCCGTCTTCGACCACATGGTTCAGGGAGTTGGCCAAACGCACCTGATTGACATCGTGCTGGTACTGGCCCACGCCAATCGCCTTCGCTTCGATCTTTACCAATTCGGCCAATGGATCTTGCAGCCTCCGGGCGATGGACACCGCGCCCCGGAGAGAAACATCCAAATCCGGAAACTCCAGCGAGGCAAATTCGGAGGCCGAATACACAGAGGCCCCCGCTTCCGAGACAATCATTTTTCGTACCTTGAGTTCGGGGTGCCGTGCGATGAGATCCGCGACCAGGCGGTCGGTCTCCCGCGAGGCCGTGCCATTGCCGATGCTGATCAAGCTCACGCCATGTTTTGCGCAGAGCTGTGCCAGTACGGCAATCGATTGATCCCACTCGTTTCTGGGGGCATGGGCGTAGAGGGTGGCCGTGTCGCGCAGTTTTCCCGTCCCGTCAATCACAGCGGCTTTAATGCCCGTTCGGATACCGGGGTCGAGCCCCATCGTCACCCGAGGCCCGGCAGGGGCGGCGAGGAGCAGGTCGTGTAGATTTCGGGCAAAAACCTTGATCGCTTCTTCCTCGGCCTTTTCCCTTAATTGGCGCTTCATTTCCAAATCCAGATGCAGCGAGAGTTTCACCCGCCAGGCCCAACGCACCACTTCCAGTAACCACGGATCTGCCGCGCGGCCCTCGTTCTTAATATTAAAATGGTGGGCGATCATGTGTTCGCTGGCGGAAGGGGTGTGCGTGGCTTTGGCCTCCGCCTCCCCTTCATCAAAAACAATGGTGAGCCGCAAAACCTCTTTTTTCTGCCCTCGAAATAAGGCCAAGGTTCGATGTGATGGAATCGACTTGATCGGCTCGATAAAATCAAAATAGTCCGAAAATTTCGCCCCTTCGCCCTCCTTGCCCTTAATCACCAAAGCCTGGATTTTGCCCTTGTTGAGCACATGTTCCCGCAAGGCCGCAAGCAGGGCGGCGTCTTCGGCAAAGTGCTCCATCAAAATATCGCGTGCGCCCAGGAGGGCCTGCTGCACATCCTGAATGTCTTTTTCGGGGTTGAGGTAATTGGCCGCTGTCTCTTCCGGATTTAAAGTCGGGGTCGTGAGCAATGCAAAGGCCAAAGGCGTAAGCCCTGCTTCGTGGGCGATTTGTCCTTTTGTGCGGCGTTTTTTCACAAAGGGGCGATACAAATCTTCCAGCCGCACCTTGGTTTCCGCCGCCAGAATGTCGGCTTGCAAGGTCTCGCTCAGTTGTCCCGTCTCTTCAATCGCTTTCAGGACAACCGTGCGCCGGTCTCCCAGTTCGCGCAGGTAGGTGAGGCGTTCCTCCAAAAGCCGCAGTTGGATGTCATCCAGACCGCCCGTCGCCTCTTTGCGATACCGTGCAATAAAAGGCACCGTCGCGCCTTCGTCAAGCAAAGCCACCGCCGCCGTCACTTGTTTCTCTTCCGCTTTCAATTCCCTTGCAATGCTTTGATGCAGATTCATCATCGATTTTATTCCCTATAGGTTTTGCGTCGGGGTATTTTAACAGAAAAAAAGAGAGAGGTCTTTAGGGGTGATCGTGAGGTGGGAAAATAAGATTGAAAAAAAGCAAAGGCCTGAAAAACACTCATCCCACGATTCGATTCGAGTATTGAATCCCTCCTACAAAGGTTCAACCATCAGCTCAATGATAAAGTACAACACTTGGGAGAGCGAAAAGGCTCTTGAATTCTACTTTGTTAAACATTACCCAATCCATCTCACGAATCCATCGAAGAGCGGAAGGCAATGAGTCAGTTGCAGTTTTGACTTGGAACTTTCGTGAGTACGCGATCTCCTGTAGCATTCTGGTTGACGAGAAAACATTCTCCATTTGATTCAAGGTGAAAGATTCTGTGAGTGGTGCTGGGAGCCGTTATGTCTAGTTCACGTTCCGGGAGCGGTTGACAATTATAGAGCCGACAATGGTGCCGAGAACGATCCCTTCGATGACATGATGTGAATGGTGCCCAAACCTGAAAAGGTGCCTCATTTCATGCCCTCGACCGTGACGGCCATCACGCCCCCCTTTAGCCATAGCAGGTGCTGCCGTAACAAACACGCTCAGTGATAATACGATGATCCAAGTTGTTAATTTCATATTGTCTCTCCAAATGATCTGATTATGAATGGATGTCCAGGCCTGCTTCAGGCCCCGTTTTCCTTACGATTAAACCCGTCTACATACGCTTGAGCAACAATGTTTCCGGCAAGCTGCCGAAGGGTTGCTCGTTGTCCGATTCAAGGCCGCGCAACCGTTCAATCATGGAATCGTCGATCAGGATGTTGGCATTAACCTTTACCGTGCGTCCGTTAATCAGGAACGAGTCGAGTGTCACATTACTTACGGTGCCGACGGTTTCATTGTCGTTATTACGGCTGCCGCCGGAAAAATGGTAAGCACAACTATGGTTGTAGAAAATCGATGGCTATACATGATTCCGCCTTTTCTATTCTTGGTTTTTTTGCCGACCGCTTCGGTCGGCAAAAAAACCTAGCTTAATCTTCGAATTCCACTTCTTCGGCAGTGATGACGCCACCGGCAAAGCTGCCTTTGGTCTTGACCAGCACCCCGACTTTCACCTGATTAAAAAATGCGATTCTTCCAATCGTTTGATCGTTCGTATTCTTAAAATCCTGATCCTGAACGGTGTTCGTGTTTACCGTCACCCCGAGGAGGGTGAGGTTCGAATTGTTAATCGCTTCGACAGGTGCTTGAAGACGAACAGGTTTGCCTTGATCCTTCTTGTTTCGTTCAACCCGCGTTGCTGTCACCACACCGTTTTTGGACAAATAGCCTCGGATCTCCAATCGGTCTTCATCTGCAATCGAAGAAAACGTGATGACTCCACTCTCTTTATCTTCAAGCCGAGTCCCGCCGTTCATGACCACCACCACATTGCCCAGCAAGGTCACGGTGTTGAGACCTGAAGTGCTTTTAGTTTCAACATTGGCTTCGACCCTGATCTGGTTTTCGTGAAACTTCACTTTACGGGCAATCAATACCCCGGAGCCGTTCATCCGGCCTTCTACTTCCAGGCGCACATTGTCGGCGACATCCTCACGCGAGCCATCCTCAAAAATGGCCGATGAGGCATCAACGGCCTGCCCATTGATCGAAAACGCTGAGCTGGAGAAAAATGCGGTGACCAGCCCCTCGATTTCAGCGACCTGATTTATGCTCAGACCAGGGATACTGTCTTCTTGTTGGATGCGGGTGGCGGTCATCGCCGTGCCGGTGCCGCTACTGCGGGTGCCTTTGACCTCAACCAGTAAAGCGTCTGCGAGATCGGCTGCTGTCATTCTTTCAAAGACAGTTGAGTCGCTGAAATTCACTGCCTGGATACCGATTAAAAATGTCGTACCGGAAAGCCCCGACACTCTTCCTTTCAGCTCCAATTCTGTCGCGCTGTTGTCTCTTTTAATATAGGTTGCCTGGACTTTGTCGTCTCCAAAAACCAGACCGCTGACTTGAAGCATGTCGTCATTTGCTAAATCGGAGAAGAGGACTTCGTTGCCCACGCTGTCCTCAATTTTGGTGGCATCATCGACAATAATCGTTCGCCCCAGAGTAACGAGGGTCTTTGTAGGGGGATCTATATTGTCGATGGGCCCTTCCACCTCGTTTTCAAATTCGACCTCTGTGGCTGTCCCAGTGGTGCGGTTCTCATTAATGGTTCCCCGGATGGTGACCACTTGTCCGACCCGAAGATCGTCTTGAGTCGTTCCCGTTTGCTTATCGTCGATGATAAATGTGGCCGCATCTGTGTTGAATTTGACCCCGCCCCGAATCACACTGCCAAAACCTTCGATGGTGCCCTGGCTGATGCCTGTCCCGCCGATACCGCCGGAGGCA
>JAJDBT010000116.1 GCA_029261215.1 Nitrospirota bacterium
TCTTGAACACTGGGTGGAAAAAGGTAGGGCGTTTCTCGATCTGTTAGGATAAATTTGACGGCCATTTCAATCCTCTTGGGCTGGGTTTTCTTCCTCGGTTATTTTAATAAATTACATCCCATAAGTCCGACAGACTCCTAGAGTCATTGACAGGGTTTTCCTGTTCAGGGTGATGTAAAGCGGCTTTATTTTTAAGAAAAGCCTGAGAAAAGGGGGCATAAAAAAAGCGCCAAAAACGGCGCATTATTTTATGTCATCTTGTGAGAAGAACTAAAAAAACAGATTAAAGATGTGGACTAGCCGACTTTAACAACCTTGCCTGAACGGATGCATCGTGTACAGGCCCGAATCTTGGTCACTGTTTTACCAATGAGTGCACGGACGCTTTGAAGATTTGGGTGAAAAACCCGTTTGGTTTTATTGTGGGCGTGGCTGACCTGATTTCCACTTTGCCGCCGTTTTCCACAAAGATCACATACTCTAGCCATTTGAATACTCCTACATTGATTGGAAAAAGAAGGTCATGCTATCATACAACCCGGATGTTGGCAATTAAAATTTAAAGAAAAACAACGCTTCGCATGATTGTTAGACCTCTCTCCTTATTCACAAAAAATCATTTTATACAAATTCTATTCCCAAAGAAGGTTTCATTCTTTTGATGGCTTCTCTCTTCCCATGGCAAACGCCCGTTCAATTTCTAAAAGGAGTCGGTCCAAAGCGGGCCTTTTTTTTAGGTAAGTTGAATATCCATACCCTTGAAGATCTGCTCTATTTTGTGCCATTTCGATACGAAGACCGTGCTGAAATCAAAAAAATAAGCCAACTCGAACCCGGAAAAATTGAAACCATCGTGGGTGAAGTGATGGCCGTGAGTCTGAATGAAACGCCCCGAAGGCGAATGAAGATTGTGGAGATTGCGGTTTCAGATCAAACGGGCGTTATTAAGGGAAAATGGTTTAATCAGCAATATCTCAAGACCTATTTTAAAAGAGGGGAGCGGGTGATGCTTTCCGGACGGGTGAAGGAAAACCATTTCGGCGGGCGTTCTCTGGAGATGGAAAGCCCCGTCTATGAACTTGTGGGTGAAAATGAAACGCAGCTCCACATGGATCGCATCGTGCCGGTCTATCATGAAACAAAGGGGTTTAGCAGTAAGCAGATTCGTGTGTTGATGAAGCAGGTTTTGGATCAATATGGGAATCAAATGCCCGAACTGCTTTCTTCGGATTTGATTCAGAAATACCGCTTGCTTCCACTCTCTGAGGCCATTGCTCAGATTCATTTTCCGGATAAAGAAACACCCCTTGATTTACTGAATCACGGAAAAAGCCCGGCACATCGTCGGCTGATTTTTGATGAACTGTTCTTATTGCAAACCGGATTGGCGCTTCGGAAACAGGGGATGAACGAACGTGTTACCGGCATCAAATTCCATATCGACGAGACACATCAAGGTCCGCTGAGAAGATTACTGCCCTTTGAACTGACCGCCGCGCAAGAGCGGGTGATCAGAGAGATCAAAAAAGATATGTCAGAGGCCTATGTGATGAATCGCCTGATTCAAGGGGATGTGGGCTCAGGTAAAACATTGGTCGCACTGATGTCTATTTTGACTGCGATGGGAAATGGATATCAATGCGCCTTGATGGCCCCGACTGAAATCCTCGCCGTACAGCACTATTTCTATTTAAAACCGTATTTGGAGACATTAGGCAAAACACTCACCTTGCTCACAAGTGACATGAAAAAAAAAGAAAAAGATGCTGCGCTTGAATCTCTTGCGTCCGGTGTCTGCGATTTGGCGATTGGGACACATGCCCTGATTCAAAAAGGAGTCGATTTTAAAAAACTGGGATTGGCGGTCGTGGACGAACAACATAAATTCGGGGTTTTGCAACGTGCAACGCTGGCGCAAAAAGGCCAACAACCCGACCTGCTGATTATGACGGCCACCCCCATTCCCCGGACACTGGGGCTGACTTTGTACGGAGACCTGAATATTTCTGTCATTGATGAAATGCCGCCGGGTCGTTCCCCTGTGCAGACAAGGCTCTATTATGGGAAACAGCGGGACCGGGCCTATCGTCTTATTCAGGAAGAGGTTCAAAAGGGGAGACAGGTTTTTGTCGTGTGCCCATTGGTCGAAGAGTCCGAGAAACTTGATTTGAAGGCAGCAGTCGAACTGTTTGCTGAATTTACAGAAACGGTGTTTCCTGATTTTAAGATTGGGCTGTTGCACGGCAAAATGAAACGTGATGAAAAAGAAGCGGTGATGACCCAGTTTAAAGCCGGGGAAATCGATATTCTCGTGGCGACAACCGTGGTTGAAGTCGGTATTGATATCCCAAATGCTACGATCATGGCAATAGAGCACGCTGAACGTTTTGGCCTGGCGCAACTGCATCAGCTGCGCGGTCGTGTGGGGCGGGGCCGGGAGCAGTCCTATTGTTTGATGATCGCTGAATACCCCATTTCAAAAGAGGGGAAACGACGACTCAATGCAATGGTTTCCACGACCGATGGTTTTAAAATCTCCGAGGAAGACCTGGCCATTCGAGGCCCCGGTGAATTTTTCGGAACCCAGCAATCGGGTTTGCCGACACTCCGGATCGCAAACTTGATTCGGGATGGGGCGATTTTGGAAGCCGCACGCGATGAAGCCTTTGCCTGGGTTGCCTTACATCCGAACCTTGAAGATCCGGAAAGCCTGCCGATTCGGGATTTTCTTGAAAGAAAGTGGCGCGGCAAGTTAGAATGGCTGACGATGTCTTGAGTGTAGTGGAAATCATAGACTGTTAAGCAGGGTTTTTACAAAAAGGGGGCTTGAATGCCGTTTTCATATGAAAAATACACCAGTAAATTTCATGACACTTTGGAGCGCATTACGGCACGGACAAGCTGGAAAGAAGACCTCGGACAAGGCTTGACGACCCTTTTGAATGGCGGCATTTTTTTTGCCGACCGTTCTTTTTCAGAAATCGAGACCATCCGGCTTCGTCATCAACTCGAACAAGTTGAAGAAAAGCTGTTTCGTGCTTACCAGTCTCTTGGGAAAAAATGTATGGATCACTGGAACCACCACCAAGAGCTGGATGAAAAAGAAAAAAACAGGATTTTTCAACAGATTGCGGTCATTTTAAAGGAAAAAGAAAAACTCATGGATCAACTGACCGCTGAAAAAAATCCTCCCGCTCCGCTTGTCCCATCGCCCCCTCAGTCTGTCCCCGAATAAAACCGATGGCCCGTTTCGCATCGATTGATATGGGAACGAACACACTCAGGCTTCTCATTGCGGAAGTGAATACAATCAGTACATTCAGGACGATCTATTCAGAAAATCGCATCACCCGCCTTGGCGAAGGGTTTTCAAGTCAACAACGCATTTCTCCGGCCGCGACGAAACGCACGCTCCTGGCTTTAAAACATTTTCAAAACATTATCAAAAAAGAAAAGGTCGATGAAGTGTTTGTTGTTGCAACCCGTGCGGTGCGATCGGCTGAAAACAGGGATGAATTTATATCGATTGTGCGACATAAAACGGATTTAAGCGTGACCGTCCTCACGGGAGAAGAAGAGGCGCGATACACATCAATCGGGGTTCGTCTTATTTTTGAAGATCATAAAGAAAGAGACGCGCTCATGGTGCTGATTGATATTGGTGGCGGTTCAACAGAGTTGGTCGTCACGCAGGGTGAAACACCTACAGTACTGCTTAGCCTGGATTTGGGTGCGGTTACCCTGACAGAACGCTTCCTCTTTTCCGATCCTCCGACTTTAACGGAAATGAGAACCTTGCAAGATGAAGTAGATGGAAAACTTGCATTGATTGCCCCGCAGTTTCCAAAAAAATGTTTGTTTGTCGGTACGGCTGGAACAGTGACGAGCCTGGCCGCGATTGAGCTGGGCATGACTCAATACAATCCAGATAAAATCAACCATTATGCGCTCAAAAGAGGTACAATCAAAGACCGACTGACCCAGATCTCTAGAAAGCCGGTTTCGAAATGGAAAGATCTTCCAGGTCTCGAAAAAGGTCGTGAGGATATTTTAATCGCTGGGACTTTAATGTTGCTCTGCATTATGGATGGTTTTGGATATGATGAAATCCTGGTCTCGGACTATGGTCTTCGAGAAGGCCTCATCATGGATCAATTTAAAAACAAACTGAATGGTACACCCCAATGACGCCTCAGCAATGTCACGCAAAAGTGATTGAAATCAACACCCTGACACATGATGTAAAAGAAATTGTGCTTGAAATACGCAGTCCTGAACGACTGATTTTTAAAGCAGGACAGTATATTGCCATTGAAGTGACTGAAATGAGGCATGGCCAGCCCCGCCAGAACAACCGCCCTTATTCGATTGCTTCAGCCCCTGAAGAGGAAACGGTGATCAGGCTCTGTGTCAACCTCGTTTCGGGCGGTCCAGGATCGGGTTATCTTCACAGTCTTCAAATAGGCGATGAAATCTCCTTCCTTTATCCTTTTGGATATTTTACGATGAAGACGGATTCAAGTGCGTCGCTCTTATTCGTTGCGACTGGAACGGGGATCGCACCCATTTATTCAATGATTGCACATTTAATCAATAGCGGTCATCAAGGGAAAATGATGCTGTATTGGGGGCTTCGCAGTGAAAGAGATCTGTATTATCAAGATGTTTTGGCGGCGCTCTCTGAGAGATGTCCTTCTTTCCAGTCTGTCACCACTTTGTCGCAACCTTCGCAGTCCTGGCGGGGAGCCAAAGGCCGCGTGACCGCGAATATCGTAGAAGTAATCAAAGACGTGGATCATCTTGAGGCCTATCTTTGCGGAAACATGGAAATGATTCGGGAAGTCAGGGCAATACTTCTTGAAAAAGGCATGGAAAAAAAATCAATTCACTTTGAAAAGTTTTATTAATAGATTCTAGGAGGCTGTCGGAGTTAGCAATAGATCGCGGATATTTCGAAGCAGGCGGGCAGAATGCCGAGTGTTTTTTCAACATTAACCCGTGTCTGTTTACTTTTTTGGCAAACACAAGTTCTCCATCCTCTATCTACCCCTTCA
>JAJDBT010000117.1 GCA_029261215.1 Nitrospirota bacterium
AAGGGAGAATCAATGAGGAAAACACGATCGAAGTTGACGAAGCCGACAGATTCATAGAAGATAAAAAAACCAGCGTCGCTCCGCTCCGACAAGGTGTCGGCTTCGAGTGAAACACCCTGTCGATTTCAGTGAAATGCGCACCATCGAGACAATAGGTCTTTTTCACAGACTTTATGGTGCAGCTTCCTTTTGTGATCGGAATCTGAAATTGCAATAGCTTAGGGGATCCACCTGGAAGGATCTCCCAGGGGCCAAAGGTGCCAGAGACTTGAATCGCACTGTCTTCATATTTAAATGCCTGAATACATTTATCTGCATTTGCAGCAAGTTGCGTATTAATATGCCCACCAGAACAGGCAAAAACGACATCCCACCCATAATTATTCATCTTTTTTTCTCCAAGCCAATAATGTGAAAGTTAATCGAGTTTGAGTCGATTGACTTTCCGCCCTAAACGAAGCAGCGCACTAGCCACCCGCTGTTAGTGCGCTGGTGATGACCTTGATTTTTTAAGAGACTTACATGATTTTAAAAGGAGAATGAACTTTGGAAATCCCCTTTCCTCTAAAACAGACTGACCTGCCTCTTTGTGAAAAGAGGCAGGTCAGTCTGATGCTCGATGCTTTCCAAGCAAGCTGACATTTAGTTCAATGTACCACTACTTTCAAACAACGCAAGTTCAATAATTTTTC
Organism: Nitrospirota bacterium; assembly: GCA_029261215.1. Lineage (GTDB taxonomy): Bacteria > Nitrospirota > Nitrospiria > SBBL01 > JAADHI01 > JAADHI01. Next base: position 693 of record JAJDBT010000117.1, read on the forward strand.
CAAATAACCCCCCTTTGGAAACCCCTGAATTTTCAGGAACAGTGTCTTTTTTACGTTTAAGCGCCCCCTATTTTTGGGAAACAATACGGTCTTTGGACTTTAGCGGGAAGGCCCTTCTGCTTAAGGGCTCAACGGTCTGTCTTTTGGGCATTACAGGTTTATCGCTTCGCTGTGTGCCGTCAAAAATTTCCCCCTAAAACCCACACAGAATCCAAACATCAAAACCGGGACGCGTTGACGGTTCATTTTCAAAATAATAAGATGTGTTCATGATTCTACACATCGATATGGACGCATTTTATGCTTCGATCGAGGAGCGGGATCGGCCAGCGCTTCGAGGGAAACCCGTTATCGTGGGCGGAAACCCGAAGGGCCGGGGCGTTGTCGCCGCCGCAAACTATAAGGCGCGCAGCTTCGGGGTCCATAGCGCAATGCCTACCTCAAAAGCCATGAGGCTTTGTCCCGAAGCCATTTTTTTGCCGCCGAGGATATCGTACTATTCGGAAGTCTCCGAGCAAATCCACCAGATTTTCAACCACTATACCCCGCAGGTAGAACCGCTCTCTCTGGATGAAGCCTTTCTTGATGTGAGCGGCACCGAACAACTCTTTGGAGATGCCGTGGCCATTGGGAAACAGATCAAACAGGAGATTAAAACAACACTCGACCTCTGCGCCTCAGTCGGCATTGCGCCCAATAAATTTGTCGCCAAGGTCGCCAGTGACCTGGGAAAGCCCGACGGTTTCCTGGTAATCAAAGCGGAAGACGTTCAGGCCTTTCTCGATCCGCTACCCGTGCGCCGCCTTTGGGGCCTTGGCAAGACCGGGGATCAACTCCTCGAAAAAAAGGGAATCCGAACCATTCATCAGCTCCGGCATCAGCCCCGTCTCCTGCTTCATCAACTTTTTGGAAAATGGGGAGAACAACTCTGGGCCTTTGCCCATGGCCGGGATGAGCGGGCCGTTATTCCGGATCGCGCCGTAAAATCCATTTCCAATGAAACCACCTTTGAAAAAGACCTTGACGAGATTGATTTACTGAGAAGCCACCTGGTGGCACTGACAGAACAGGTGGCCTGGCGGCTGCGCCGACAAGATCTCTCGGCCCAGACCGTGAAAATCAAGATACATTTTTCCGATTTTAAAACCATCACGCGTTCACAGACCTTATCCCAGGCCACTCAGACAACACACGATCTCCTGAGGGTTGCCATCAATTTGTTGAATGCGGCCCTTTCCAAAAAACATCGGCCTGTGCGATTGCTGGGCATGGGGGCCGGGAACCTGGTGTCTGGCAAGCGCATTCAGGGTGAACTTTTTTTAGATGAGGCCCTTCAAAAACAGCAACGGATCGATGCCACGACAGATCTCATTCGATTAAAATATGGCGCATCCGCCCTCAAGCGCGGCGGGAGCATTTAGTCTGAAAACACCAAACAATCCCTTATATCTTCCCACAGCCGTAAACCTGCGTTGATTTTGGAAAAAACCATCCGGATTTTTCTTCCACATAAAGATACACAGATCCCTCCGGCATTTTTGGACAAAGCGCCGCCAGTACGGCTTTGAAAATGCGGTTTTCAGGATAGGCGTTGGCATTAAATGCGTGCAGGCTCCATGCATTGATATCGAGCACCGCGCGGTCCGGGTGATGACTCACAAAGGCTGTCAGCGCGGCGGGGACTTTCCCTGCGGCATCGGGACGGATATGAATTTGCGCGTAGTTGACATTGCCCGTATACACATTAAAAGACAGTGCGGCGTCCCATCGATTGACATTGTTTAAAACAGGCAGGATTCCGATCAAAAGCACCGCAAGCCCTTGCGGAATACAATCCGAATACGGCGGGGCAAACATCTTCTTAAAATCAAACGCGGGCGCTTTGTAAAAGAGTACCCAGGTTTGCACTGCCATGCTCAGGCCCCACATCCAGGAACTGTTGTTCCAGCCATTACGCAAAGGTCCGATACAGACGAAAATCAGCGCGTGCATGAGCATCGCATCATAAAATGCGATCTTGCGAAAGCGTTTCGTCAACAAAGCAACCCCAAACAATATTTCAAAGACGGCCGCGAACAGAGCGATCAGGGGCAAGTTAGGAATTGTAAACGGCAGCACATTCGTGATGGGCTCAATAAACCAGGGAAAGACTTCATTAAAAAAGTACGGGTTCAACTTTTGAACGCCTCCCCAGAAATAGATGGCCGCGACAGTAAAGCGCATGCTGTTGAGTACGCGGGACGCGTCTTTTTCCCCCGCCTTGCCTGTGTATCGAAACAAGAGCAGAAAAAAGAAAAAATACATGTAAAAAGAAGGCCAAAGCCGACTTTGATCCTGCAAAAACAACCCTGTAAAAACAAACAAAATAAGCTGATTCAACACTGTTGAGCGTGGACGGAAAACAAAGACGATCAACAAGCAACAAAACAAAGCCAGCACAAAATAATCAAGGGGGTAGGGAAAGGCAGGAATCCATCCAAGAAAAGGCACAAGCGGATAGAGCCGTGTCGAGATCCACAGTTTCCAGGCGAAAGCCAAACTCAGCAGAACAAAAACCGGAAGCAAGCGCATCAGAAAAATCAGTCGCGTTGTTTCATCTCTGAAAAGCGAAAAGGGCGACTGGACAGTCTCTTTTTGATTCAGCCACATGAAGATACCTGCATTCTTTCAGAAAAAGGATTGAGACATCCAGAAGATATCATAGCCCATTCTATTTTGATTTTGCCCGCGCGTCCAGAATGATTGGATCTGTTAAGGGGCAGACTCCCGTGTCTGACCAGAACAGGGCGGGCACAGGGGCTCGCCTCTACCGATACATATTCACCTGTAGGTGGGCCAATCACGCAGTATTTGGGCCTTCCACTTCAATTGACACATTCCATAAAGGTTTGTAGACTGAGGATCTCAGTTTTGTCTCAATAGAGGCCCTTCCGATGAATAAACGTCCTCAAACTCTGGCCGAAAAACTTGCGCGTTTCAGTAAAAAAATCGCCTTCCAGGATTTGCCAAAACCCGTCGTACACGAGGTCAAACGCCGCCTCATCGACACGCTCGGCTGCGCGCTCGGCGGCTGGCGCAGTACACCCTGTAAAATCGCCCGAAAAATGGCGACGCGGGCACCACTCGAAGACGGCGCGACGGTGCTGGGGACGATGCTTAAAACAACACCGGATCTGGCCGCTTTTGCCAATGGCACCGCCATCCGTTATCTCGATTACAATGATACCTATCTTGCCAAAGAACCGGCACATCCCAGCGACAACATATCCGCCGCGTTGGCGGTCGGCGAAATCGCAAAAGCCAGCGGAAAACACCTCATCGAAGCAATTTTAATCGGCTATGAAATTCAGTGCCGACTTTGTGATGCGGCGGCCCTTCGGCCACGCGGCTGGGATCATGTCACCTATGGCCCCTTTTCGACCGCCCTGCTGGCCGCAAAACTTTGGCGGCTTTCAGAAGAAAAAACAGTGCACGCTCTGGGACTCGCAGGCAATGCAAACAATGCGCTCAGGCAGACGCGCGTGGGACATCTTTCGATGTGGAAAGGGGCGGCTTTTGCCAACGCCGCGCGAAACGGCGTTTTTGCGGCTGAACTCGCCCGCTTTGGCATGACTGGCCCCGCGCCCATTTTTGAAGGCGACAAGGGGTTTATGAAGATTGTTTCCGGATCTTTCACGCTTCCAAGGCTTAGACCTGAAGGGCCGTTTAAAATCATGAAAACCTATATCAAGTATTATCCCGTCGAATATCACGCGCAAAGCGCCGTGCAGGCGGCGCTGACTCTGAGAAAAAAACACCCCGGACTCAAGATAGACGACATCACTACAATCGAGGTGCGGACCTCTGATATTTCATACGAGATTATCGGGAACGATCCCGAAAAATGGCAGCCCAAAAGCCGGGAAACGGCAGACCACAGTCTGCCTTACATCGTCGCCGTGACCTTGATGGATGGCAAAATGGACTTGCCGCAATTCAACGACCGGCATCTTTCCGATCCCAGCTTATTCAAGTTAATCCAAAAAATCCGGGTTTTTCCAGACGACCATCACAGCAAACAATATGGCAAGACGATGGGCAATACGGTTTCGGTAAAAATAGGGGACAGCACTTTTTCCGAACAAGTGGCCCTGCCCAAAGGCTTTCCAGGCAATAAGATGACGGATGAAGAAGTCGAGGCAAAATTCAGGCGTTTGGCCGCGCCCTTGTTATCACAAGCCCTGATACAACACTGCCTCGACCGCCTTTGGGAATTGGAAAAATGCGCCTCTGTCCGAGAGCTGCTTCCCCTGTTTCAAGTAAGGCAAACAAAATGAATGCCCTTTCTCCCGGAAAACAACTGCGGCAAATACTTAAACAAAAGCCCATTCTTCTGCCAGGGGCTTTTAATGCGCTTTCCGCACAACTGATCGAACAGGCCGGCTTTGAGGCCGTGTATATTTCCGGGGCCGGACTCGCCAATGGAGTGGCGGGGCTGCCCGATATTGGCCTGCTCAGTTTAAGCGAAGTCACGACACAAGTGCGTTACATCACGGAAGCCGTGCGTATTCCGGCCATTGCCGATGCGGACACGGGTTTTGGCGAAGGGCTTCATTTTAAACGCGCGGTGCATTTATTTGAAGCGGCGGGGGCGGCGGGCATTCAAATTGAGGATCAGCAGTTTCCAAAACGCTGCGGGCATCTTTCTGGAAAAACGCTGATTTCAGCAAAAGAAATGGCCGATAAAATAAAAATCGCCGTTTCACACCGCACCGATCCGGATTTTATGATTATCGCCCGAACCGACGCGCGCGGGGTAACCCATTTTCAGGATGCCGTAGATCGGGCAAAACGTTATATTGATGCGGGGGCCGACATGATTTTTCCAGAGGCCTTGCAATCCACTGAGGAGTTCGAATCTTTTGCACAGGCCGTTAATCATCCGCTTTTAGCGAATATGACCGAGTTTGGAAAAAGTCCTGATTTACCCGCCGAGACCCTGTTTCAAATGGGGTATCGCATTGTTCTTTTTCCGATGACGCTTTTTCGGATTGCCGCCGGGGCAATGGAGAAAAGCCTCGAAACGCTCAAAACCGAAGGCCGCGCACAACAATGTGTTGGAGAAATGCAAACGCGGGATGCCTTGTATCGACTGATCAAATATGATTATTATGAACAGCTGGATCAGGGAATGACACCCGAAGAATAAAACGACGAAAGGACGGGCATGGCAGATCAGGTTTATCATGGGTTGGAAGGCGTGTTGGCCGCAGAGTCGGCGATTTGCGAGGTTGATCACGAATCCGGCGGTCTCCGTTACCGGGGATACGCCATCGAAGATCTGACCTCAGAGGCCGCATTTGAAGAGGTGGTTTACCTGCTGTTAATGGGCAGTCTTCCGAATCACAAGGCTTTTTCAGCCTTTCAGGAAGAGCTGGTCTCGTCCCGTGCCATCCCAAGCCACCTCTTTGATATTCTTCAGGACATCCCCACAGCTGTCAATCGTATGGATGCCTTAAGAACGGCGGTATCCTACCTCGGCATGGAAGACCCGGATCACGCACTCAATACGCATGCCGCCAACCTGAGAAAAGCGATTCGCCTGACCGCCCAGATGCCTTCTTTGCTGGCCGCGCTGAATGTCTATAAAAAATTGGACAACAATGTTTCTCCCCGAACCGCCCAGTCTCATGCCGAGCATCTTTTAACCATTCTTTCCGATGAAAAACCAGATGCGTTTTCGGTCAAGGCGCTCAATACGGCCCTCATTCTGTATGCAGAACATGAGTTTAATGCCTCGACCTTTGCCGCGCGGGTGACGGCGTCTTCGCTTTCCGACATGCATTCGGCAGTTGTTTCCGCGATTGGGACGTTGAAAGGCCCTTTACACGGAGGGGCCAATGAAGCAGTGATGGAGATGTTGGTCGAAGTGGATCAGCTTGGCGATGTGAGGCAATATCTGACAAATAAATTTTCAAAAAAAGAACGGATTATGGGCTTTGGTCACCGCGTACTTAAAAAAGAAGACCCCCGCTCTTTGATCATCCAGCAATATGCTAAAGAATTGGGAGAACGGAAAAACCAACAGAAATGGTACGATCTCTCGACTCAAATCGAAAAAATCATGCGCGAGGAAAAAGGGTTTTATCCCAACCTCGATTTTTATTCAGCCTCTGTCTTTTTTCTACTGGGACTGCCTGCGCCGCTTTATACACCACTCTTTGTCTGCAGCCGGATCGCAGGCTGGGCCGCGCACGTGATTGAACAGCACGACCAAAACCGACTTATCCGGCCCCGCTGCCGCTATACAGGAGCGAAGGATCTGGCCTTCACGCCGCTTTCTGAAAGGGATTTTTAAAGGTCTTTGAGAGTACTGCGGAGTTTCAACACCAGTTCGGACTTGTTTTCTGTTTTCGCAATTTCTGCTTCCATCATTTCCCGTAAATAACGATTACAGCCGATGCTGCTGACAAGGTCTTTTAAAAACAGGTCATCGTCTTCTGCTGTCATTCCCTGAAGCGAGGTAATCAATTCGGGTTCCAGCGCAATTGAATACTCCCCAACAATAAGATAGGCCGGATAAATTGGGCCGGAAAGTTTTTGAAACATCATCCCCATAGAACACATCTCCTCTTGAGTGACCGAATATTTTGGGGATCGTACCGTGTTTCGAGATAAAAATCCAGCCAAAGGGAAGATCGGCTAGTATTCGATCTTCACGAGAATCAGGCCATGAGCAGGCGCTGTCGGCCCTGCTCGTGTTCGGTCCCTCGCCGCCAGAATCGTAGCGACTTCATTGGCCTTTCTTTTACCTCGTCCCACTTCAACGAGGAAACCCACAATATTGCGAACCATGTGCCGTAAAAACCGGGAGGCTTGCAGGGTGATGATGATCTGTTTTCCTTCTTGCTCAAGCTGAATGGGAGTGACATCGATCTCATGATTCGGGACATCGGTATCCGCAGCGCAAAAAGAGGTAAAACAATGCAAGCCGCTGAGTGCGGCCGCAGCGATCCGCATCTCGTTAAGATCCAAATCGTTACGAACGAACCAGCTTGTCCCGCGTGCCAGCGGAACACGTTCTTTGGCATTTAAAATCTGGTAGCGATAGGTTTTCATTTTGGCGGAAAATCGCGCATGAAAGCTTTCCCCCACAAGGGCGGCATCATTAATAACCATGTCGTTTGGTAAAAGAGCATTTAAGGCACGTTTCCATTCCAAAGAAGAGAAGACTGTCTCAGTATCAAAATGCGCCACTTGGCCCAGCGCATGCACGCCCGCATCGGTACGACCCGCGCCATAGACCCCGATCGTCTCCTGCGTCAATTTTAACAGGACATCTTCGAGTGTGCCTTGAAGAGTGGTCAGCTGAGGCTGTTTCTGCCATCCGTGGTAATGGGTTCCGTCATACCCGATAGTCAATTGAACCCGTTGCACGCTATGCGCCGACCCCTAAAGAATGGATATAGGATTCAATCCCCTTCAGAAGGGCCTCGGCGGCCCTTTGGCGATATTGCGGATTTTTGAGTCTTTTTTCTTCTTTTCGATTACTAATAAAAGAAATCTCGGCAAGAATCGCAGGCATTTCAGTATGATTCAAAACATAGAATGGCGCGCGTTTCACACCGAGGGCTTTGGTCGGATATTTAGAAATGAGGTTACGTTTAAGGGCATCGTTTGTAAAATGCGCCAACTCCAGAGAGGCCTTCCTGGTGAAATCTTTTTCCAGGTCATTCAAAATAATCTCTTCAAAACCCACAACATCTTTATGCGTTTCGGCATTTTCACGAGCCGCAACCGACAAGGCCCTTTTATCTGACGCTTTCCCCAGCAAATAGACCTCAATCCCACGCAGCTTTCCTGAGACACTCGAATTGATATGCACAGAAACAAATAAATCCGCCTTGTTTTCGTTCGCAATTTCGGTGCGTCTTTTTAAAGTGATAAACACATCTTCATCACGCGTCATAATGACTTTTTTATTGAGACGACTTTCCACCAGTTTTTTCAAGCGGCGGGAGATATCAAGCGCGATATCTTTCTCTTCCAGTCCTCCCCGGCTTCTTGCCCCCGGATCTTTCCCGCCATGACCCGGATCAATGACAATCGTCTGTATAGAAAATGCAACGGGAGGGGGCATTGCTTCTGGCGGAAAAAGATCGATAACGAGCCGATCCGGATGTTCAAGAATGAGGTGTTTGTGTGAACCCAACTGTTTGTACAATAAGGAAATGTAGACCGTTTTGTCCCCGCGTTGGGTCACTTCGATTTTGTCGATGAGATTGCCCGTCATCGCATAACTCGGTCGCAGTTTAAGATACTTTCCCAAGACAGCTTCTTCCAGCTTCACCAGTAAGGTCTGGGATGAGGGGTCTCTCGTCACTGCATAGGAAACACTGCGCGTGAGATCAATCACAACACGTGTCCCTTTGGCACTATTCGAATGCCGAATCTTGTTCACAACCGTATGGGTCGGTTGATTTTTTGCTAGAATGATTGGAGCGGATGGACTAACAGCCTCTTCAGCGTAAACAAGAACAGACTTGCCTATAAAAAGGGCGATAAAGCAAAACAGAACTAAGGGATAATAATGTGGTGTGGGCTGTCTCATGTGCTCTTCTAAACATAGACAGAAGCGGGGGCGTTGTCAATCCTGGGCGTCTTGATATTCCTCAAGCCACGCCATCTGAATGGCTTCCAGAATGCCTTCGTTTGATGCTTTTGGGTCTCCTTCAAAATCGGGGAGTTCGGTCACTTTTGTATGCAGATCTGTAAACCGGACTGTCAGCGGATCAATGTCAGGATATTTCTCGAACAATTCAATTCCAATATCTTCTGCGTCATGCCAATCCAGCGTCATGTCATTTCGTCCTTTTCTTTTGTTTTGAGCATTGAATGAAAACGGGGTGTTCAGTGCTGTTCCGCTTTTCTAAAGGTCTGCGTATTGACCGGAATCTCCACCACGCAGTCTCCTTCGATGAGGGCCTGACACGCCAAACGAGAGCTAAGCGTTAAGTCCGGCGAGGTATCGAGCCGATCTTCCTCTTCTTCTTCCATTTCCGAAAGGTGAGCCACGCCTTCACGGACAATGACGTGACAGGTCGTGCAAGCACAGTTTCCACCACAATTATGTTCTAGTTCAATGTCATGATCCAGCGCCACATCCAAAATGGTTTCCCCCTTGGCGGCATCGAAGGTAAGCTGTTTCTGTTCTTGACCGGTAATAAATGTAATTTTAGGCATTTTTTAATTTTCCAGAATTAAAGATCAGAGAGTTTTTTGTTTTGCAGCGCTTCCTGAACCGATTGAGACATCAGGTCTGCGGCAAACCGCTGCGTGGCTTGATCCAGCGCAGACAGCTTTTCACGAAGTTCACGGTGCGTCCCGCTCGACATGGCATTTTTTAGATCGGAAATCGCATTTTCAATGTTTGTCCGTTCCGCATCATCAAGCAAGGATGCCCCCTGTACAAGCGCTTTTTCTGTATGACGCAATACCGTCTCAGCCTCGTTTTTCGATTCGATGAGTTGTCTTTTTTCGAGATCGGCCTTGGCATTTTCCATAGAGGTTGAAATCATTTTTTCGGCATCTTCGTCACTCAAACCATAGGTCGGAGTCACTTCCACTGTGGTTTCTTTCCCACTTCTCAAGTCTTTGGCCGTGACATTGAGGATGCCGTTGGCATCAATCAAAAAAGTGACCTCAATACGCGGCATCCCTGCGGGCATCGGTTCGACCCCGGTCAGATTAAACTTGGCCAGACTTCGGCAATCTGCCACCAATTCCCTTTCACCCTGAACGACATGAATAGAGACAGAACGCTGGCCGTCTACCTGAGTCGAGTAGGTTTCTTTCGCCGTCGTCGGAATGGGGGCATTTCGTTGGATCAGGCGGCTCACCACACCCCCCATGATTTCAATTCCCAATGAAAGGGGCGTCACATCCAGCAAAAGCATATCCGTGATTGCGCCAGACAGAATCTGAGCCTGAACCGCCGCACCCAGGGCAACCACTTCATCCGGGTTGAGTTCGCTGTGCGGCTCTCTTTGAAAGAGGTCTCCCACTCTTTCCTTGATGAGCGGCACACGAATCGATCCACCCACCAGCACCACTTCTTTCACATCGCTCGGCTCAAGTTTTGCGTCGGACAGGGCCTGGCGGCAAGAATCAATCGTTCGCGCAATCAAACCTTGGATCAATCCCTCAAATTCAGTTCGGGTGATTTGACGTTTGTATTGGGTTTTTTGATCGGGGAGTGTCAGCACAATTTCGACGGAATCTTCCGACGAAAGCCCACATTTTACTTTTTCGGAAACCAGCCGAGCCTTTTGTAAAACTTCCGGGAAGGTTTGAATATCCACATCGTGTGTTTTGAGGATTTCATCACAAATGAGGTTCACCAGCTTCCGGTCAAAATCATCCCCTCCCAAGTGCGTATCCCCGTTAGTGGATAGCACTTGAAAAATGCCATTTTTAATCTTTAATATCGAGATATCAAAGGTACCACCGCCTAAGTCGTAAACCGCGATAATACCTTCTTTTTCCTTTTGCAGTCCGTACGCAAGAGAGGCCGCAGTCGGTTCGTTCAAGATTCGAAGCACTTCCAGGCCCGCTAACTTACCTGCGTCTTTAGTGGCTTGGCGCTGACTGTCGTTAAAATAGGCGGGCACAGTGATCACGGCCTGGGTCACGGTGGTCTTAAGAAATTTTTCAGCACGGGCTTTCAATGCACGCAGAATGTGGGCTGAAATCTCCGGCGGAGAATAGGTCTTTTCTCCAATTTGAATCTGGATTCCTTCTTTTTCTTTTCCTGCAAAAACAAAGGGCAGATGCTTCAGGTCAGCCTCAAGGTCTTCCTGGCCCTTGCCCATAAACCGTTTTACGGAATAAACTGTTTCTTCCGGATGGGTCACCAAACGTTCTTTGGCGGCCTCTCCAACAAGCACCGCCTCAGATAAACCCTCCTGAAAAAAAGCCACAATAGACGAAAGCGCCACTTGACCGTTTTCGTCCGGAATCGCACGAGGGGTTTTCCCGTCCATATAAGCGACCAAGCTGTTTGTTGTTCCTAAATCTATTCCAACGACGTAGGGCATAAATTACCTTATCTCTAAAATTTTAGGGCTGTTTTGATGTCCTGAATAACGCGGTCAAGATACCCGGAATGAGAGAGGATCTGCTTCATTTGAGTAAGGCAGCTTTTCTGCGGATCGGTAAAATCCTGGCTTTGACGTCCTGACTCGAGCTGATCCCATTCGTTAAAATGCCCGTACAATTTCTCCCGCTCATCCTTTTGATATTGCTGCATCTTTTCTAATGCGATTTTCAAGGTTTCTTTTAAGTTGTTGCGGCCGCTTTCATCCGAGGGGTCTAAGAACCGCATTTCTTCCACAGCTTCCTGAATTTCAAAAATATCTTCAAAGAGGCTGGCCGGGGCCTGCGTTTTTAAGGGTTCATCATTCCCTTCCACCAAACGAACCAGATAACTGGCGCGTTTTTGAGGGTCTTTCAAGGTTTGATAAGCCTTGTTCAAAAGCGCCGTATTTTCGAGACTGATTTCCTGCTCTTCTTTTGAACGCTGTTGAAAATAGTCCGGATGAAAACGCCGGCTTAAATCATAGTACTGTTTTTCAAGCTGTTCGAGATCAATGTTCAGTGTGTATCCCTGATTTAAGGATGCAAAATAATTCGTATCGCTTAAAAATTCCTGAATCGTTTTACACGAGATACAGTTGAAGAGATCCACTTGCTCGGATTTACAGCTCCAGCAAGGACGATCCACACCTTTTTTTTCAAAAAAAGGGCCCCTCACGGAGCCAGTTTTTTCTGACACAGTCTCCATCAGTTCCTCAAGTCGAAAAAGATTCTCCGCAACCGCAGCTTTGTTTTGCATTGGGATTGTGGAATTTAAATCCACCACCCACCAGCGCCTTACTAAAATCCAGCGTGGTTCCGCTTAAATAAACAGCGCTTTTTTTATCAACGATGACCGAAAGTCCGTCAAAGTCGAAAACATCGTCATGCTGCGTAATCTCGGTATCAAAGTGAAGCTTATAACTTAACCCGGAGCAGCCGCCGCCATCAACAGAAAGCCGCAGGGCCGCATTTCCGAGTTCCTTACGCTGAATCATCCCTTTGACTTCTTCAATCGCTTCCGGCGTCAACTGGATGACCTGGGTCTCATTTTTTGTATTCGTTTCCATCACATCACCACCTAAGTTTAAGCAATATCATTCTTCTTTTTATAATCAGCAATCGCGGCCTTAATGGCGTCTTCCGCCAAAACCGAACAATGAATCTTGACCGGAGGCAAACTCAACTCGTTGACAATTTCCGTATTTTTAATCTGGAAGGCCTCGTCAAGGGTTTTACCCTTCACCCACTCAGTCGCCAAGCTCGAACTGGCGATGGCACTGCCGCATCCAAAGGTCTTGAAACGCGCATCTTCAATGATGCCGCCTGAAATCTTCAATTGAAGCTTCATGACGTCACCACACTCCGGCGCACCGACCACCCCGGTACCGACTTCTTTATCTGCCTTATCCAAACTACCCATGTTGCGCGGGTTATTATAATGATCAATTACTTTTTTACTGTAAGACATTGTACTCCTCCAATCCTCTTGCTCTTCAATGTTCAGTCCACTGGACACTTTTTAAATCGATCCCCTCTTTCGCCATTTCGTAAAGCGGGGACATTTCCCTCAGTCGATTCACAGCTTCAACCACTTTTTTTCCGACATATTCAATTTCTTCATCTGTGGTGAAACGACCGAGACCAAAACGTAGTGAAGAATGCGCGAGATCGCTCCCGACGCCCAAAGCCCTAAGCACATAAGAAGGCTCAAGCGTGGCCGTCGTACAGGCCGATCCGGATGAAAGCGCAATCTCTTTCAGGCCCATCAACAGAGATTCACCCTCCACATAGGCAAAACTCATATTCAGGTTTTGAGGGAGCCGGTTTTCAGGATGACCGTTCAAATAGACCTCGTCCAGTTCACCCATGATATGATCCTGCAATTTTTTCCGCATTTGCGTAAGGCGAAGCCCTTCCTGAATCATTTCTTTTCCTGAAATCTCACAGGCCTCACCCAGACCCACAATCATAGGGACATTCAAGGTGCCAGACCGCATGCCACGTTCGTGACCTCCGCCATCCATCATCGGCAAAAGCCGAACCCGTGGGTTTTTTCTTCGCACATAAAGCCCGCCAATCCCCTTGGGGCCATACATTTTATGACCCGAAAAGGACATCAAATCAATGCCCATGGCTTCCACATTCACTGGTATTTTCCCCACAGCCTGCGCCGCATCGGTGTGAAACAAAATACCGCGCTCTTTTGCAATTTGCCCGATTTCCGCAATGGGCTGAATGACGCCGATTTCATTATTCGCCATCATAATTGAAATCAGGATCGTCTGATCCGTAATTGAAGACTTCAACAACTCAAGGTCAATCAAACCGTCGGGCTTAACGGGCAAATACGTGACTTTAAATCCTTCTTTTTCAAGACGTTTTGCCGTATCCAGGATCGCCTTGTGTTCGGTCACTGCCGTGATAATATGGTTTCCTTTTTCACGATACATGCTCGCAACGCCTTTTAAGGCAAGATTATCCGACTCAGTCGCACCGCTGGTAAAAACCACTTCTTTCGGATGACAGGAAATTAATTGGGCGACCTGTTCACGCGCCTTATTCACGGCTTCTTCGGCTTCCCAGCCAAATGAGTGGTTTTTGCTCGCCGCATTTCCAAATTTTTGTGTGAAATAGGGGAGCATCGCCTCTAAAACGCGGGGGTCGACCGGCGTAGTCGAATGATAATCCATAAAAATGGGTAATTTCAGCATGATATTCCTTCCGTGTGAATGGTGCTCAGCTGACTTTCAACTCTTCTTCAGCCGACACACCCGCAATCTTATCAATGGTAATGCCATCTAAATAAGAAACAATTTCGCGCTCTATCTTGCGCAGGGGACTCTGTATCGTGCATTGCTCTGTTTGTGAGCAGGTTGTGTCTCCCTCAACACAGCGCACAATTTGAATCGGGCCTTCAATCGCCCGAATAATCTCTCCAAGACTGATATTGCTCGGTTCTTTCACGAGCATATACCCCCCCTTGGGTCCATTCTGGCTTTCGATAATCCCTTCTTTCGCTAATCTCTGCAATATTTTTGCAAGCAGTTCCTTTGGAATATTATAAATTTCAGCAATATTACGTGTATTCGCAACAAAAGAGTCTTTTCTGTATGACATGTAATTAATTGCCATCAAGGCATAATCTGTTTTTTTAGTCAGCTTCAACATAATTTAACTACGACCTTTTCTATCTCCGATTCTTTAAGTCGGATATAAGAGTATACGATGCACCCTGGTGGTGTCAAATCCAAAAATAAAAAATATTAGATATATTTATAAAGATTTCCTACTTGACTTGAAAAGGTGTCTCGCTATAATCAACCTAATATTTATACAGAGAATTTCGAAATGGCCAGCGTCCGCATCTATTTGAAAGAAGAATTTCGATGGAGCTACACCCTGCTCGATCAGATCGTCCAGATCGGTCGAAGCCGGGAAAACCATATCGTGCTCCCCCATCCTGAGGTCTCACGGCATCAGGCAGTCATCCGAAAGGAAGGCAAAGAATACGTCGCGATTGACCAAAGCGGACGGGGATTGGCATTTAACGACACCAACACAAATCAATGCCAACTCAAAAATCAGGATGTCCTTCATATCGGAGCCTATCGTCTCATTTTTGATTCGGAAGAAGTCACCGATTCTCCCACAGATACCATGACTTGGGAACCAACGCTTGACCTGCCAAATGCAGCTGCAAAACAGATGGGAACAGGAAAATATGAGCTGGTAGTCACTAGCGGGCCGGACGAAGGGAAGCGGCTTCCCATTGGCGAAAAAATGCTCATGATCGGAAGAAGCACAAGAGGGGATCTCACGCTTTCCGACAAGACGGTCTCCAACTTTCACCTCGAAATCGAATCCGGATCAACAGGCATACATGTGCGTGACATGGGAAGCACCAACGGCACTCGGGTTGATGGACAAAAAATTCAAAGCCTGATTCTCGAAATAGGCTCCGAGATTCAAATTGGCAACACCTCTCTCAAAGTGTTCATTGAAGAAGAAACCACCCCGGTTCCGCCCCCGGCCTTGGGCAGCCTTGTGGGCAAAAGCCCAAAAATGCAGGCAGTGTATCAATTAGTTAGAAAGGGAGCCAAAGGAGATCCGCCAATTTTAATCCAGGGCGAAACAGGCTGCGGGAAAGAAGTCGTCGCAAAGGAAATTCATCGTTTGAGTGATCGCTCCAGCGCACAACTCGTCACCATTGATTGCAGCGCAATCCCCAAAGATTTAATCGAATCTGAATTGTTCGGTCATGAAAAAGGGTCTTTCACGGGCGCCACAGGACAACGAAAAGGCGCCTTTGAATTGGCGCAGGGGGGAACGGTTTTTCTCGATGAAATTGGTGAACTCCCGATTGACATGCAACCCAAACTCTTGCGCGTACTTGAAGAAAAACATTTTAAACGCATTGGCGGCAGTGAGTGCATTAAATCAGATTTTCGGGTCATTGCGGCAACAAACCGATGGCTGGACCAGGAAGTTGTTAAAGGCAATTTTCGTCAAGATCTCTACTTTAGACTTTATGTCATCCCTATTTTTTTACCCCCGCTCAGAGAACGGCAGGAAGATATCCCCTTACTCGTACACCACTTTTTAAAAGGAAAATGCATCCATGTTCCGCAGCCCGTGCTCAAAATATTAACCGAGCATCCCTGGCCCGGCAATGTCCGTGAATTGCGGAATGTACTCGAACGCGGGGTCGTCATGATGGAAGGCAATACCTTGAAAATGGAAGACCTGCTCTTCCTAGGAGAAGGCAAAAAAGGCGGTGGCCCAATGCCCTGGCAGGACAGCGAAACCGCAAGACCTCCTGTCTCACTGGAGGAGATTGAAAGACAAGTAATTCAGAGGGCGATCAACACACACAATGGCGATAAAAAAGCAGTCGCCCGTGAACTGGGCATTGCATTATCGACCCTGTATGAAAAAATAAAACGATTTAATCTGTAGGGGAGTTGTCTTCTGTTTTGGAAGGTGGCTTTCGGACAGCGACTTCTTTGAAAAGCTGTTCCCCGTAACGCCTTATCTGCCAGGTGCGCATTTGAGGAATGGCGCTAAAATCTTCAATTTTTCTGGGTTTGTATCGCGCCACTTCCTTTAAAACACTTGCCGTCAAAACCATTGCAGGCTCTAGGCCCTCGGCTTCGGCCTGTCGGTTTCTCCATCCCTTTAAAGATTTGAGTACCTTTTCCTGACCGGAGGTCAAGGGGGGATGGACGTTTTTCACACGATCGGGAAGCGGCTCCTCCGTCACCAGACCCTTCTGAACCGCACTCAGCCACCGCTCGGTATACTTCACAATGGAAATGTTCTTTTTAGGAAACAGTTCCTGCATTTCGACTGGATTCCGAGGCATTTTTTCCGCCATGACAATCAAGTACCGGCTTGAAATGATTTTAAAAGGAGGGGCGCTTCTTTCTTCCGCAATCTTGTCCCGTTCCGCGATGAGTTCCCGCAAAACCTGCTGTGACCGTTCCGGCAATGCCCGCGCCCCCTTCGTCCGGATGTAATCATTCGGCTCAAAGGGCGTGCCGCTCCATGTAATCTCCTCCATCAACAGGCACTCTTCCTGTAATTGATCCGATCGCCCCTTTTTCTCGACCGCTTCACTTAAAATTTGATAGAGGCGATGAAGATAAATGGTGTCCAGTGCGGCATAATCAAGTTGATCTTTCGAAAGCGGTCGGAGTTTCCAGTTCGCTTTTTGAAATTTCTTCGAAAGCTTGACCTGAAAATAGGTTTCAATTAAATTTTGAAGGGAAAACTGCTTGATCCCGATGGCACGCGCCGCTAGGGCCGTATCATAAACAGGACCCACCTTGAATTGGTAATCCCGTTTTAATGAGACAATATCGTAATCGGAACCGTGGAAAATTTTTAAAATAGACCGATTTTCAAAAAGAGCCGAAAGCGGCTGAACCGAATCAAGCACCAAAGGATCAAAGATATAATTCTTTCCGTTCCCGGAAACCTGAATCAGACTCACTTGTTCTTTGTAACTAAAAAGAGAATCCCCCTCAATATCCACTCCAATACAATCGCACGCCATCAGCTCTGCAATGGCTTCATCTCTGGCTTCAGGTTCTGTAATGTACTGGTATTCGGGAATAACGGGCCTCCAGGCTTATAATAGTTTTTCGAGGGTCTTATAAAATTCGGGATGCTCAAGTAAACCACCGCCCCGGTAAGGCACAACAAGCTTGCCTTCCTGATCAAAAAGAAACAGGGTCGGTGTCGCCATCGCACCAAAACGCCCGGCGACCTGGTCTCCCTGATCATAAAAAACAGGGAATGAAAAGGTATCGGGATGTTTTTTGACATAGCCCTCAATATTCTGCTGCGTATCGCTAAAACCGATGGCGATGACTTGAAAAGGACGATCCGAGAGCTCTTTCTGGAGCTGATGAATTTTGGGTAACTCTTTTTGACAGGTCCCGCACCACGATGCCCAAAAGACAACCAACGTTGCCTTTCCAATCATCTCTTTTTCTGTAAATGTTTTCCCCTCAAGGGAAGTCAAATGAAAGGCGGGCACCGATTGTCTCTCGGCAGCGCCCAAACTTCCGGCCCAAAAGGAGAGCCCCAACAAAAAAATGGATAGATAAACAATTCTTTTTTTACGCATTTGATGCTCCTTCTATCATAACTTCTCCGCATTCGCAAGCAGCAAGCAGATGTCGAACCTTGTATCAATACGAACAAAACGGAGACACAAATATTCACCATACTACCATTCCCGGACATTATCTGCTAGAATTCCTCCCACTTTTTAAATCAGTATTCAGGAGGGTTTATAAAATGAACCGCGCAGTGAACAAAGCAATCCCTTTTTTTCTTTCTGGCCTATTTGTCGTTGTGTTCTCTCTTCAATTTCATCAAGCCCTACATGCAGAAGAGACGGCATCTCAAGGGGCAGGGCCTGGCATTGACGTTCCGACACTCGGCAATCTCCACATTTCCTCGCTTCGTGCGCCGCACGCACCCTATAACAGCATCCCGCCCACTTCCGGTCCGCACACCCATAACGTTGCGCAATGGGGCGTTTACCGCCAACAAGTCCCCGATGAGCTTCAAGTACACAACCTTGAGGATGGCGGCGTGATCATCCAATATGACTGTACCGACTGCAAAGACCTCATTAAAAGTCTCGAAAAAATGGCCAGAGGCTATTTTAAACAAGCAAAAGAAGAGGAAAAGGCGGGTGGGCGAAGCAAGTATCGGCATCTGATCGTGGGACCATACAGCGGTATCGGCAATACAATCGCGCTCACGGCATGGGGAAAAATTGATAAGTTCGACACATTCGATGAAGACCGGATTCGGCGATTTGTCGAAGCCTACATCGGCATCGATCATCATCCCAGAGGTGCGAAATAAACACCGCTCGGACCTCTGCAAATCCTTGCAAAACACGCGGCGCGTAAAACCCCTGATTTCCATCGGCCTTGCCCTCTTCTCTGGGGGGCTCCTGGTTTTGAGCTTTCCGAATTACAACCTCTATCCCCTTGCGTGGATCGCGTTTGTCCCCCTTTTTTTCGCCATTGAAGGTCATCAGCCGACACACGCCTTTGTCATCTCTTGGCTGAGCGGTCTGGTTTATTTTGGAGGGACACTCTCCTGGCTCAGCTTCACCTTGAAAGAATATGGAGCATTCTCCGCATTCACCAGCTTCGTCATTTTTTTCCTGCTCATTGCCTACCTTTCACTTTATGTGGGTTTTTTTTGTGCACTGATCCAAAAATACACCTATAGGAAAAGCCCCCTGCTTCTCTTTACGCCCGCACTCTGGATTGTTTTAGAATGGGCAAAAGGTCATTTTTTAAGCGGCTTTCCCTGGGCAAGCCTCGCCTATTCTCAGACGCCGTTTCTTCCGATCATTCAAATCGCCGACTTTGGCAGTATTTACGCCGTCGGATTCGTGATCATGCTTGTAAATCGTGGCATCTATCTGGGGATTCGACCATTCTTTGAATCCCGCACTCGGGCTCGAAGGATCTCATGGAAACCGCTTGGCATCGTCTGCATCCCTTTTTTATTGAGCCTCGGTTATGGCCTTTTCCGCCTTTCTGAACCCATTGAAGATGCACAGACATTTCGGGTCTCTGTCATCCAGGGAAATATCGCGCAGGATCAAAAATGGGATCACGCCTTTCTGGATAAAACCGTTCAAACCTATGAAGACCTTTCTCTCATCGCTTTAAATAATGAAACGCCCCCCGCTTTAATCCTCTGGCCGGAAACCGCATTACCCTGGGTGTTTGGAACGGAATCCCGCCATGAGACTAATCTGCATCGTTTTGTCGATGAAAAAAAAGTTCATCTCATCCTTGGGGCGCCGAGCATAAAAAGGGAAATCTCCGGAAAACTGGAACTACGCAACAGCGCCTTTCATTTTTCTCCACAAAAGACAGACGTCAAACAATACGACAAACGACATCTCGTCCCTTTTGGTGAATATGTCCCCTTTGCAAACAGGCTCTCTTTTATTCGTAAATGGGTCGAAGGTGCTGGAGACTTTTATCCCGGAACAATGGCGACGGTTTTTGATCTGGCAACGCTTCGGGTCGGGTCCGTTATTTGTTTTGAAGTTATTTTCCCTGAAGTCGTTCGTCAATTTGTCCAAAACGGGGCAGTGCTCATGACCAACCTCACAAACGATGCCTGGTTTGGAGATTCTGCCGCGCCCTATCAGCATTTTTCCATGATTCAGTTTCGAGCCATCGAAAATCGTGTCCCTTTTGCACGGGCGGCAAATACCGGGATTTCCGGCTTTATCGATGCACAAGGGCGCATCCTTCAGCAAACCGCGCTCTTCGTTGAAACCACGGCAACGGAGACGCTTTCAAGCCGGACACAAGAAAGCCTCTATACCCAATGGGGTGATTTTTTCCCAGCGCTCTGTGGTATGATTGCACTCATTATTTTGATCAAAATATTTATAAAAGGGAGAAAACCTCATGCTCTATGAATACGAAGAACGACTCAAAACAATTCGATTTGAAAATGAACAGCTTCGGGGGCATCTTTGACCTCGCCGAAACCCAGCAACAAATAAACGAACTGACAGCGGAAGTCTCCGCACCCGGCTTCTGGGATGACGCCAACACTGCCCAGGAAAAGATGTCCACAAAAACCCGCCTCGAAAGGGAACTCAAACGCTGGGAGGCCGTCGATACCGAACTAGAAGAAGCTGATCTGCTGATTGAACTCATCAGGGAAGAGAAAGACGCTTCCCTCGAAAAAGATCTTGAGCAGACACTCAACAATCTACAACTTAAGATGGACAGCCTCACCATCGAAACCCTTTTCACAGGTGAGAGAGATCTCAATAATGCCATTGTCACCATTCATCCGGGCGCAGGAGGGACAGAATCTCAGGACTGGGCGCAGATGCTCACGCGCATGTATTATCGGTGGATTGAACGAAAAGGGTTTGAGGCCGAAACCCTCGACCTTCAAGCCGGGGATGAAGCCGGGATTAAAAGCGTCACCCTGCTGGTCAAAGGTCCTTACGCCTATGGATATTTCCGCGCCGAGGCAGGGGTGCATCGGCTTGTCCGCATTTCTCCCTTTGATGCAAACAAGCGTCGCCATACCTCCTTTGCCTCAGTCTTCGTCTCACCGGAAGTTGAAGATGATGTGGACATTGAAATTGATGAAAAAGAAATTCGTGTCGATACCTTTCGGGCCAGCGGAGCAGGAGGGCAGCATGTGAATAAAACCTCTTCCGCCATTCGTATTACACACCTTCCCACCGGCTTTGTCACGCAATGTCAGAATGAACGATCCCAGCGCCAGAACAAGCTCATCGCCATGCGTGTCTTAAAATCGCACCTCTACGAACTTCAGCAGGAAGAAAAACGAGAAAAAATGGCTAAAATGGCCGGAGAGAAAAAGGAAATCGGCTGGGGAAATCAAATTCGGTCTTATGTGTTTCAGCCTTACCAAATGGTCAAAGACCATCGAACCGGGGTTGAAGTCGGGAATGTTTCAGCAGTGATGGACGGCGATATCAGTGTCTTTGTTGATGGATACTTGAAGCGGCCCAAAGGGCAGTAAACACCTCACGAATTGGGCGTTTGTCCTTTTCGCACAACCGGAATGCGGATTGAGATTCGGGTGCCTTGCCCTGGATTAGAGTCGATATAAAAAGTACCTCCTGAAAGCTCGATCCGTTCCTTCATCCCAAGAATACCAATCTCTTTTCGCATCATCTGAGGGGAGGAGAAATAACGTTTAACATCGAAGCCCTTTCCATCATCCGTTACATAAAGGTGGATATAAGGATCCCGCTTCTCCAGAGAAACAATGGCCGACTCCGCCTTGGCGTGTGTACCGATATTGGCCAGTGATTCCTGAATAATTCGAAAAAGCAGGATTTCGACTCTGGCTGGCAGACGCTTGATCGTGCCTGCGATTTGGAGATGGACCTTGATTTCGTTCTGGGCTTCAAACTCTTTCACAAGCCATTTAATGGTCGCAACAAGGCCGGATTCATCCAGAATGGGCGGCCTAAGCTCAGCCGAGAGACCTTTTAAACTTTCAAACGTCTTGACGGCCTCACGCTCAACCCGGTCGAGCCGTTTTTTGACTTCCGATGTGGGGTCTTCAATCTTTTTCTTCAACCACTCCAAATCCGTCCGCATGGTTGTTAATGCCTGTCCCGATTCGTCCCGTAGTTTTTTGGCGATTCTCCGTCGTTCTTCTTCCTGAACATTGACAATTGCGGAAGAAAGGGTTTGCAGACGCTCCCGATGACGACTGACGGAGTTATGAAGAATCGCATTTTCGATCCCGATTGACACCTGATTGGCCATATCGGCCACACGCTGAATTTCGTCTTCCGTAAATTTTCTAAAGTACCGCGTCTCATCAAGCAATAAAACGCCGCTCACCCGGTCTTTATTGATAAAAGGCACGGCAAGCAGAGAACGAGATTTAAAGACCTTGATCCATTTTTTACCCACCCTGGCATCATGGGCGGCATTTTCAATTACAAAGGGATGCCGCTCTTTAGCCGTGATTGGAATCAGGTGATTTTCGTTCATCTTGATTTCAAATTTTCGAGTGGCTTCAGCCCGCTGGTCTGAAGCGGATGCGCCATAAAAAATGTGCCGTTTTGCATCTTCCAGAAAGATATAGCTATTACTCGCGCCAATCATTTTTTTGAGGTTATCCGCGATGGACGAAAGTAGTTGTTCCAGATTCAGGCTTTTGGTAATGGACTGCCCGACCTCATTTAAGGTCAGTAAGGACTCAATTCTTTTTTGAAGCAAACCGAAGGCCCGAATTTGATCAAGGCTGCGCCCCACTTCTTGCCCCAACTCAGTCAGCGCGCGAAGATCGACATCAGAAAAAAGCGTCTCGCGGCTAAAAAAAATCAGTAATCCCCATAGGTGATCATCCGATTCAATAGGAACGCCCATAAACGAGACAAAACCTTCTTCCCCTAAAATCCGCTTTTTCAAGTCCGTTTTTTTTGATTTAGCATTCAGCAATATTGGTGCACTTTTTTCAATAATTTTCCAGAGCAGGTGCTCCCTTGCGCCAACACCCTCTTTTTCGATCTGCTCCTTCTGCTGATCGGAGAGTCCCCGGTCTGCAAGCAACAACAGTTTCTTTTTTCCGCTTTGCAGCTTAAAAAGCGCCCCGCCATCAATCCCAAATTGGGAAAACCCATTGCGCATGCCTTCACTGAGGATCAAATCCTCATCAATCTGATGTTTGGCATTGCCCGAAGTCTCCCTGGAAATTTTTTGTATTGCAGCAGAAATGGTACTGGAAATGGCCTGCAATCCCCTTTTGAAGACCAACTCCGTCTCCAAAGGCGCGATTTGGGTGACATCCTCAGCCTGAAGGACAACTCCTACGGTTTTTTCCTGCTCTTTTTTCAAACTTAAATGAACCGAAAGCGCCCTTTTTCTACCTCCAACCTTAATCAGGGACAGTTCAAAATGCTCTATTGCGGCTGCAGCACCTGCTTTTAATTTTTTGAGTGCACTTAAATAAATCGAATACCCTCTTTTTGTTAAGAGCTTCGAGAGAGAGGTATTTTTAACTTCTTCGGCCTCAAAGCCCATGAGACTTAAAAATTCAGGGCTGCAACTCTGGATCCGAGATGAAGGGTCAAGCATTACCGTAATTGCAGCATCGCCGCTGCCTTCCTTCTCCGCGTCAGAAGATTCAAGCGGTTTAGCAAGAGGCAATGGAGCGGGTGCAGGTACAGAGGGAGGAACTGGCGCTGGCGGCGCAAGAACTGGAACCGGGGCTGGCGCGGCAACGGGTGCAGGCCCCGCCGGAACTGGCGCTGGCACAGGTGAAGGGGTAGAGACAGGATGCTCAGTTAAAAGAAAAGGGATCACGAGGTTTGCCAGCATCAAAAAAGCGCTCTGATATTCTTGGCTTAAGGATTCGGATTTATAATATCCAACCAAGAGCGAGCCATAAATCTGGGTGCCGGATCTTAAGGTCACGCCACTGAACGTTTTGACGTTGATGCCCCGGATCACCTGGCCGATAAAGCGCCGATCCTTTGAAATATCCTCTGAAAAAAGCGGGAGAGACTCACGACTGACGATGGTGGGAAGCGACTGCCAGGCGCGGGCCAGTTTTCCCTCCTTTAAAAGGTGTTCTGGCACGCCCGTTTGGGAATGCAACAGCCACTCCTGCTTTTCCTCATCCCGCGTAAACAGGATAAAGATATCAGGACGGATGATGCTTCTAATCTGGGTGAGAAGCCGGTCTAAAAAAACTTCTGAATGAAGCGATTCCTCAGAAATATCTGAGTAAAGCTGTAAAACTGAATTCAGTTTTTCATAGAGCTTCGAAGACCCTTCCTCAAGCTCAGAGCGTTCAATTGTTTCGTTGCCATCGAAAGATGACTCTTGCAGTTCTGCGTCGGACATCTCGAATTCCTTGCTCGTCGATGCGAGTTTAATTCAGTGTGATAAGCCATCATTTGGGAAAGACTCTAATCGTCATTGATTTCGGCGGCACGCCCTTTCCTTCGAGTAATAGGCTCCAAAGCGCGTATTCCACGCATACGCTTTCTGGCGGCGACGGTAACACAGCTACGATTTAAAGTCAAAAACAAGCGCCAAGAGCGGCTCCGCTTTTTTAACACTTCTTTCATAAAAAAACGATTCATTTTTAATAAGAGCTTTTTATCCCTTCATCCCACCTCCTCAAGTTAGAAATATCGTAAGGATCAATGGACGAAGACCCCATAAAGCATCATTTGAAAACTATCTCACCAAACCGATATACTCATGTTTCGTTACAGTGCAAACTGAAACGGTCATCAGTACGGGGTTTACGTATTGAATTTATAACGATAGAAATGGAATATTAATTATATTAATGGATATATCGCATATTTTTTGTACCCCTCTACCTGAGGATTTCAGAAAATCATACGGCCTAATTAGGAAAGTAAGGAGGTTTTTATTATGAAACACCGGCTTTTTTGGGGCATCGTTTTTTTTATTTCAATCCCCTTATTATCTGCCTGCGGCAGATCGGGCGGCGATGAAACGCCTCCGCCCGCAAATCTTGCACCGACGGTGCTCACCAAGTCTGCCGCACATACGGCCATCACGGCCTTAAGCCTCGCACAGGAGGGCATTACAATCGACGCGATGCCGCTGCCTTCCTGGCTGGGCTCCGAGCGCATCGTGACCCGTTTTAAAAGCGAAACGCCTGAGCTGAACCTCATCACTCAACTGCACAATGAAGTTCAAAAGTTCAAATCCGTGCCACCCAATCAATCCGCTAAAACGTTTAATACAGTCACTCCGATTCCTTTTGAACAAGCCTGCGGGACAGGAACGACCGATGATGCCGATACCCCTCAGGATTCCACCGATGATTCCTTCTCGATCAGCCTGAGCTGTAATCCCGGACTCAACCCTGGCGGCGGCGGGGTCGCTTTTGGTCAATTTTCTGCTGGCCCGACACGCGACACAAACGGGAATATCATTCGGCATCCTGACGGCAGTGTGGTGCAATATCGATTTGCATATAATAACTACACACTCACAAACTTTTTTGTCGTTCAGCAAAATCAAAATGGCCCCCTCACAAACCTGGTCTCCACCCACAGCAATTCACGAAACGGCACGATCTTGCTTGATGTCGCCCCCGGAAATTGTTTCAGAAGAACCATCTTTGAAAATACGGCCGGGACCTTTAATCTTTCAGGCGTGCAGCGGCGGGATAACGACGGGGACGGCTTTTTTGAAATTGATCAGGAATTTGCGCTCTCGAACCTTGTCGTCAGTATCGCAGAAACAGAACTCTGTGCCGCTGGCCCCATCACCATTACGATCAACGGCACGAGCAGTTTTACCGACAACGCCGACCCTTCAAAAAGCGTCTCATCCACCTTTAATAATGTGGTCATCACGGTCACGCCCGCTTCAAAGGCCATCAATACAAAGGAGACTTTGGGGCATGATTTTACACAAAACGGTGAAATTTCCGTCAGCTCGGCCAACAACTGCCTGAACGGAACTTTCGGCCTCAGCACAGAAACGCCCTTCTTTGTTCCGCTCAATCAGGCTTGCGCCATATTGGGCAAACACCTGATGACAGATACCACGGGGCTGGAAACTGCCGTGCTGGCAACCGTCTCGGGCGGAATCGAGGTCGATAAAGGAAACGATGGCACGATTGAGCAGATTTTTTCAGACTGCCGCGAAGCGGAAATATGCAGCCCCTGAATATAAAAATCCGCCCTGATCCTCACTTTCGGGAAACCGGAAAAGGCTAACGGGCTTCGGGAGTCATCCAGACCGTCTGCTCCTTGTCGTCTCGCATAAAGAGTAACTTCACCTTGATGCCCGGTTTAAGCGTTTTCAAGGTCGCGGCGAAGGTGCGGATATCGCGAAGAAAAACAGATCCGATCCAATAAAGGACGTCTCCTTCTTTGAGCCCCGCCTTTTCGGCGGGGGAGCCTGGAGTCGTCCCTGAAATACGCACCCCTTCTTCCTCATAAGACAAATCGTGCACTGTGCCAATGCCGATCTTTCTTTCAGCGGAAACCGGGGTGGATGTTTTCTGAGGGCTCGTCGTTTTTTCTGAAAAAAAAGCCGCTGTCAATGGGGAACGGGGATTGAGTCCTGCACCTGGCCTCGATTCTTTCGTCAACTGAATAGAAAGCGGGGAGTGGAGCAAGGGCCAAACGCCTTTAAGCATATTGCTGGGTTCATCGCCTTCAAAACCAAGATAACTGTAACGGCCGTAATGCGGGAGCTTCCGTGCCAAACCGGGCATGGCCTCAGGCGAGCCTGCGGCCAGCCAGCTAAGCGCCAAACTGGAATTGTCAGGATGAGGCCCGGTCATTACAACAGAATGTCCATTCCGTACAATTTGTTGTCCCGCAAGCTGAACCTGGTTGGATTCAAAGGTCACCTCATATTTAGAAAAGGCTTTTCGGATGGCCCTTTGAAACTGGTTTTTCCAACCCAAAACCCAAACGGCGCGGTCTTTCGGCAGACGCTTTAAATCCATATCCCACTGTATTTCAACATCGTCCAAACGCCCTTTTTGCCAGGCACGGGCCAATTCGTCATAAGCCCCCCTCATCTCCCCATCTTCTTTTGAAGGCAAAATGATCAACACTTTCTCCGCGCCAAAAGCGAGAGAAAGCGCCGGTGGGATTTCATTCCGGTCCAAACGCCGGAAAAGATCAAATTCAGGGTCGATATCCAGCTTCAACGGTTTTTTTTCAAAAACGAGCGAAAAACTGAGTTCTTTTTTCACCATTGAAACAGTCGTCTGCGCGGCGCGCTCTTCTCCTTCCAGGGTCACTGCGATGGGGATTTGAAGAAGATAAGGCGCTTCCACCTGCGTCTGCTGCAATGTCGCAATCAGACGAAATTCAGAACCGGATCGCTCAACTTTTGTCGTTTTCACACGGAGCTTCGGAGCGCCGGTGCGCTTGACCCATTGCTCAAATGTTTCGGAAACATCATGCCCGGCCGATTCCGAAAAAGCCCGCTCTAAATCCGAAAAACCCGCACGCTGAAAACGATGCGCTTTATAAAAATGCTGAAGTGCGCGGACAAAAGCCTCGTCCCCCAATTCCATGTGCAGCATGTGGAACAACATCAGGGTTTTGCCATAACCAATGGCCTCGGTCGCCGCGCTTTCGCGCTGACGAAAAGCGGTCAACGGAAAATCTTTTTCACCCGAAACATAGTCCGTATATTTTTGCAGGGTCGCCTGCCGGGAATCCAAGCCTTTCCCCCGCTGTTCCGCGATCAGATGATCCGCAAGGTAGGTCGTCAAGCCCTCGGCCCAATTGCCTGCTTCATAATCAAGATACACGCCATTGCCCCACCAGTTATGCAAAATTTCGTGCGGATAGGAGGAATGCAAAATAAAGGGCATGCGGATAATGCCGGGGCCCAACAGCGTAAAAGAAGGCATGCCGTAACCCGTTTCCCAAAAATTTTCGACGAGGGCAAATTTCTGGTAAGGGTAGGGGCCCAGCAGTTTTTGATACATTTCAAGGTATTGTACTGTGGCCTGAAGATATGCTTCGGCCAGTGTTTTATCCGGCGTACGCAAAAAGACCAGCGCGTCGATTTTTCCGGCCGCGCGTTGATACTCTGTCCACGGTCCGCCAATCAGGTAGATTTCTTCCTGAGGCTCTGGGGACGCCCATCGGGCAATTGTTTTATTGGCATCACGTGAATGAAGTGTTCGTGCGCCTTGGCTCACCGAATCCCAGCCTTGAGGCAAGCGCACATCCAAGGAAAACCGAACCAAGGATTCTTGAAAAACAGGATACCAAAAGGAAGTCCCCGCCAAAAAAATACCTTCTTCTGAAATGATGCCTGGGGTTTCCTGAAAACGTCTGCCGTAGTTTTCACCCTCTTCTTTTAAAGGATGGTGGATCTTCCCCGCATAATGCAAGGCAAAGGCACTGACGCCTTTTTCTAAAATCACACGGAACTGTTCAATGGGCAGATCAGAATGCTGGGCGGGAGCACTTGATTCTTCGCGTTGGATCCTGACGCCGGGTGTGGAAGACCTGGGATTGAGTCCCCCATGAATCAGAAAGGTCAGTGGCCTGCCGCTTTTTAATATTTCTTCTGGAAAAGTGATGCGGTCTTCGACCTGTAGGGTCTGTGTGACCGGATCAAGAACCGCTGTCATCTGATGCTGAATCGATTCCGCAAAAGCGGCAGTGGCATTCATGCAAAACAGAAAAAGCAGAAAAAAACAAAGGCTTCTTTTCATCACAATGTCTTCCAAAAATAATGAAGGGATATGGGTCAAGACAGACCCATACGATAAGAGGAGGGAGGCTAAAAGTCAAGCGGACACAGTGTTTCGAAATGAGACGAACAAACCCCTGTTGGAAACGAACAAAGTCGATTGCCAACAGGGGTTGAAAGGTTCGATCAATATCGGTTTGTGTTTTTTCTATGAGAAGAGAACACAAACAAAACAGATCTTATCGGTATTGCTGCCTTCGGCTTGAAGGACGGGCGCTGCTGCCTCCGGGCCTGGCCTGTGACCGGTCGTTTCCCCAACTATAATTGGAGCGTTTCGGGCCTGAGCCTTTTTTGACGTTGTTCCGACCATTCGGAATAATTTCTGCCCTGATGGAAGGATCAACTTCATACCCGGAAATCACAATTTTTGGCAAGTCCCGTTTCATCAAACGTTCAATGTTTTTGAGATGTTGAAGTTCATCAACACAGACCAGCGAAACCGCCTCGCCCTCGTTTCCCGCGCGGCCGGTACGACCAATGCGATGGACATAATCCTCCGGCACATTCGGCAATTCAAAATTCACCACATGCGGCAACTGATCAATATCCAGCCCTCGTGCCGCGATATCCGTGGCCACCAAGACCCGAACGAAACCTCGTTTAAAATCGGCCAATGCGCGGGTACGGGCGCCCTGGCTTTTATTGCCATGAATCGCGGAAGCCGTAATCCCATCCTTGGCAAGCTGCTGCGAAAGCCGGTTGGCCGCATGTTTCGTACGTGTAAATACAAGCACCTGCTTCCAGTTTTTAGAACCAATCATCCATGAGAGCAGCTCTCGTTTACGCTCACGATCCACAGGATGAACGATCTGTGCCACCAGTTCAGACGGCGCATTGTGGCTGGCGATTTCAATCAGCTTTGGCGCCTTTAGAAAACCCGCCGCCAGTTGTTTGATTTCGTTGGAAAAGGTCGCTGAAAAAAGAAGGTTTTGCCGACTTTTTGGCAGAAGAACCATGATCTTTTTAATATCGTTAATAAAACCCATGTCCAGCATGCGATCTGCTTCATCCAGAATCAAAAATTCAACCTTGGAAAGATTCAGGGTTTTTTGGCCGACATGGTCCAGAAGACGTCCGGGGGTCGCGACCAAAATATCAACACCGATACGCAGCTTCATAATTTGTGGATTGATTTTTACGCCGCCAAAAATGACAGCAGACTTCAGAGGAAGGTGCTTGCCATAAGCCACGACACTTTCCTGCACCTGCGCCGCGAGCTCCCGCGTCGGGGTTAAAATCAGGGCGCGTACCACCCGTCGTTGCCCCGCTTTTTGACGCGCGGCGTTTAATTTTTGTAACAAGGGCAAGGTAAATCCGGCTGTTTTTCCGGTCCCGGTTTGTGCGCGGGCCATAAGGTCCGCGCCTTCAAGAATGAGCGGAATAGCCTTCTCTTGTATGGGTGTGGGTTCCGTGTAACCCTGTTCAGTAACGGCACGGCATAATTCGGCTGATAAGCCAAGTGTTTCAAAT
The DNA here is from genome assembly GCA_029261215.1 of Nitrospirota bacterium. GTDB lineage: Bacteria > Nitrospirota > Nitrospiria > SBBL01 > JAADHI01 > JAADHI01. Next base: position 30,569 of record JAJDBT010000117.1, read on the forward strand.
GACATCAATTTTGCTCCTAATGTGGCCCACGCAAGGATAGATTCTTTGCGTACCGGTCGGGGCATTTTTAAAGTGTATAACGTTCGAGGTGAACCAATAGATAGTAAGACTAGGGATTGACCGCGAGGACTTTCGACGCAGACCAGAATGCGTCCAGCTACGTAGCAGTATAACAGATGTAATCCGCCAATGCATGAGAAAAAGAAAAAATATGGATCAAAGCCTTCGACGAGACAAATTCACTCAGGCTCCCTCGCTTGACAAAGAAAGTCTTAGTATTTTTAGAAGTATCCGACTTTCGGGGTTTTCGAGGATGATTTCTTCTTTTTTTGCTTTCGATAATTTCTTGAGTGCGTGCTCGGCCTTCAAGGCCAGTGGGCGTGCACCGATCTCTGCTTGATAGACCAGTTCAAGTGGCCCTCTTGATCGGAGGTATTTAGCCCCCTTTCCATCCTTTGATCCATGTTCGCTCATACGACGAGCAATATCCGTCGTAATGCCGGTATACAAGGTCTGATGGCGGGTTCGAATTAAATAAAGGTGCCAATTATCCATCGTTTAAAATAAAGAGGCCAATTCTTTAAATCAATCCCCAGCCAGCAAGTGGCCGAATAAAGCAAAAATCCCGATCATAATGCCCGTCACAAATTGTGCATGCACAAAATACGAAACCTTTCTCAATCCTTTCGGTGAATATTGCCAGGAGAGAAAAAATCCAAAGAGCCCTTGCCAGGCAATGAGGGTCAACACAAGATATAGAAAGAGATTTTGATCGCCCAACCCCATGAACAGGGCGTGTAAGACAATGACCGCAATGGCAGCCACACCCACATGAAGGTGGGTTTTATTCAAAAGACGCAACACTTTTTTAAAGAGCGGCAAGGTCACATCGTCGTAAATTTCCGGTAAAATGCGCTCCGCCAGGGCCCCTTTGCCTAAACTCAACTTGAGTGCGGTGCGCCCATATATGAGGCCTAGCGCAAGCAAGCCAATCCCGCCAATTCCTTCCCCAATTTCGGTAAAAACTGTCTCTTTTTCTTCATGACCTTCGTATGTTTTATAAACAGAAATAAAATAGATAAACGAGATGAGAAAAACCGCTGCGGTAAAAATAAAAATGCCTTTTAATTTTTTCAAGCAAACCCCTGAAAATACTAAAATCAAATAACGTTACTGAACTGTTTCATGACTTCTTTTTCTTTGCAGAAGCCCGCAAGGCGGCGTCAAAGGCGCGGGTTCCCCAGAGACACATTTCGTTAACATCCTCCATGCTTTCTTCCGGGGCCTGGTAATAAGACATGGAGAATGGCTTCCCTTTTTTATGATAAGTAAACTGCTCCAAACCCAAGTCGACAAAGGCTTGCTCACTCTTTGCGTCCACCTTGAAATAAAGCATTTCGTCCGCCACCAGGGCAAACATCAAGTCTTGCAAAAAAAGACCGTAACCACCAAACATTTTTTTAGCGCGCACAGGCCCGATACTTTGCAGTAGATCAAGCACATGGGCAACAAAGGGGCTTTCATGACTTTTTTTAAGGATGGCCTCTTCCATGTTTGAATTTCTCAAATAACCATATTCCAACTTCAAGGCATGAATATTAATACCAGATTTTAATGGTAACTAGAAAACAAACCCACTTCAAGTAGACAATTTCCTGCTCCACCACCTCTTCAGAACGAGCCACCGGGGCAATACCTTATTGTGTCACCCGCCAGGATATAAAAATAAACAGCCAAACCCCTAAGCCAATCAGAAGATCCGCCCACCATTTTTCGTGCCATGGTTTTTCTAAGGCCGGCCCTTTTGAGCCTCTAGGCAGTACTTGACGGATGGAGTCATGAGTGACTGCTTGAGCTGCTCCGACAGTTGTTCTTGATGTGATTTGATCATTTTCAACGAACATCTTCCCCTCCTTTCATATGGAACACTTTATATTGGGCTTGGTGTGGCGAGGCTTCATATTCGCCACACCAAGGTGATCCATTATCCCTCAATTCCTAAATCGGTCGCTGTCAAGACCCGAACAAGGTCATGAAGGTTGACTGTCTTATCTATATCATGTGCTCCATCCATAACAGGGATATGATGCAAATGCTTCTCCCGCATAAACCTGACCGCATCTTCAAGTGATGTGGATTTATCCAGTGACAAATGTCCAGCAGACATCACGTCCTTAACCATCAGCTTGTCCAGGTCCTTTCCTTCGATCAATTCGTCTAAAATACTCCCTTCGCTGAGGTAACCCATATAATCGCCTTGTTCATTAAATACTGGTGCACCTGAAGTGTGTGTTCCCAGGAGATCCAAGGTTGCTACCATTGCATTGGTGCTTTCTGAAAAACGCAATGTATTGGTACCCACAATATCACCTAGTGTTCTGAGTTCTACTTGAGTCTTCATTATATCCTCCGTTTTTAGAGTGATCTACTACCTTTTGTTTTAAGGACAGGGTCTTTCCATCCTCACAGTTGTGGCGATACAGCCCTTATCACTTCAGTATCATGATTGGAGTATACAGAGGCGCTTCTGACAGAAGCATGACAGAGATATTACATTTTTGTCATTATTAAGTTGGGGATGCGGGAGGGGGTGGGAAACGAAGCACCATCATCGTGCCTTTATTCACTTCGCTCTGAATGGAGACTTGACCCTGGTGGAAATCCATAATCGATTTAACAATGGAAAGACCTAAGCCTAAACCCTTTGGGAAGTGTGATCTTGTCCGCTCCGCCCGGAAAAAGCGGTCAAAAACCCTGGGAAGATCTTCCGAGGAAATGCCCCGCCCTGTGTCTGTCACACAGACCTCGATCCAGGCATCTCCGGATTTTCGAATTTTAACGAAAACAGAACCATCACGCGGTGTATATTGGAGTGCATTGGAAACAAGGTTGCTGATCACGCGGCGGAACAAAACAGGGTCGGCATAAAGCAGTGCACTTCCGCTGCTTGTCAGCGTAATTCCTTCTTCTTCTGCCAAGGCATCATAGAATTCCAGTACACCTGTAATTTCCGTTTCAGCCTTAAATTGCTTCGCCTGAAGCGATTGGGCTTCGGTTTCGGCGCGAGCTAAAAACAATATGTGATCAATCATCCGCGAAAGCCTATGGGTTTCTTCCAGGCTGGAGGTGATGACTTCCCGATAGGCCTCCGGTGTTCTTTCTCTCGAAAGGGCAACCTCCGCTTCGCCCATCAAATTATGAATCGGCGTACGGAATTCGTGCGCCAGGTCCGAAGAAAACTGGGAAAGCCGGGTAAAGGAGAGATCCAGGCGTGTAAGCATTCTGTTAAACCCTATTGCGAGCGGCCTTAATTCATTGGGCCATTCTGTCGGCTGAAGGCGTTTATGGAGGTCGTCTATTTTGATCCGCCCGATCTCACGCGAGATTCCCCTCAAAGGGCGCAGGCCTCTCCGTGTGATGACGACACCAATGACAGACGTTGATAAAATACCAGCGAATAGAACAATCAGAAGTCTTTCCAGGTAGCTGGATTTCAGTTTCTCTTCGTACGACACGTTAAGAGCCACCTGAATACGCCGTCGCATACCTTGTGGGTTTTCCTTCGCCCATGCAGACATCAACAGAAAGGTTTTTTTGTCTCGTGTAACTCTTTTTTCAATGTCGTTTCCCATTTTTCCGCTTTCCGGGGGAGAGGGAAATAATGAGGGGGCAAGGATGGCATTCATCCCAGAGGTCTCAACGATGATGCGGTCCATTTCATCAAGAATACGCGTGTACCCTTCACTTTCAATTCGGGCTTCCACTTCCAGCATCTCATGGTCATTGGGGCGTGCTTTCAAGAGTATCTGCAAGGTCGAGATTCTGTTTGAAAGAACGGCGGTGTTGACCTTATGTAAATCAGCTACCAGCACCCAATGTAGATATATAATGCCTATTGCAAGCAGTCCACTCGCAGAGAGCGTATAAAGGATCGCAAAGGATCTTTCAATGGAGGATGAACCACCTGAAATCGGTGTTTGGGTTTGGCTACCTGTCTTTTTAGCGGACCTCAAGAACATAACCAACACCCCGAACCGTATGGATCAATTTTTCAGTGAAATCGTCGTCCATTTTTCTGCGGAGGCGCTTGATCGCAACATCTACCACGTTGGTATCGCTATCGAAATTGATGTCCCAGACCTGCTCCGAAATAAGTGTACGTGATAACACTTCACCTTTTCGACCTGCCAAAAACGAAAGGAGCGCAAATTCTTTCGGCGTCAAATCCAGTCGCTTCCCGGCACGCATCGCCATATGCTTCAAAAAATCGATTTCCAGATCTAAAAGTTCAAAAACCTCTGGTTGGAGAGCAGCGTTTCTGCGAGAAATAGAATGTAGCCGCGCAAGCAATTCAGAAAAATGAAAGGGTTTTATCAGGTAATCATCAGCACCCAGCTCCAGGCCTTTGACCCGATCTCTCACCGAGTCCTTCGCTGTCAGGAAGAGGACTGGAACCGCGATCTTGCTATGTCGCATCTCGGATAAGACCGTCCAGCCATCTTTTTCCGGGAGCATGACATCAAGGATCACAAGGTCATAATGCCCCGTCCGCGCCAAGTGAAGACCATCCTCACCCTGATATGCCACATCAACCACAAAACCATTCTCCGAAAGACCTTTTCGAAGATAAGCAGCGGTTTTTTTATCGTCTTCGACAATCAGAATATGCATCGGAAAAAGCCAGTCATCGTAACTAAGTTGAAAATCAACAAGCGCTACCTCATGAAAATGAAGCGCGCATTAGAAAACAAAATACTTTGCTGATCATACACAGACGATAGAAATCAGAACAAGAAGAGATTTTGGGTCGGACATCCCTGATCTGTCTCGTCGAATGAGGTGTTGATCCAGGTTTCCCAAGGGATGCAATCATCAGTAACACCTGAAGATAAAACGTATGGGGCTCACGCCACTTCAAGGATTATCTACTGAAAACATGCTCCACGGGTAGGTGATAAAAAACTGGAATTGCCCGCCTTCCTCTCTGTCCGCGATGTTCGCACGGATTATGACGCCCGAGAGAATCAGCCGCACCCAGATACCAACATCTTTATATCGAATGAATATCGTCATCCGCACCATGGCTCAGGCCGAAGCGCAAGGCAATACAAAAGAAGCCATGCATGCCTTTGCCGTCGGGGCGATGTACATGATGTGGGTAAAACAGAGATCGCCTTGAAGGGGGTGCATAAACAGGAAGAAGGCAAAGCTTCCGACATCGACCCTGGGCATTTCAACAATTTCCTCGCCCTGATTAAAAGCCGAAAGGGGATTTAAGGCACGCACTTCTGTCGTTTTTTATTCGGTCCACACACGAAACGATTGCAGCCAGCGGATGCCGTGTACGACAGCACCCACAAGTTTGGGTACGGTTAATTGTTTGGGGCGTTTTTCCAGACAAGATAACACATGCCCGGCGGCCTTTTCGGTGGTGATCATCAAGGGCTTTTTTTCTGCCTTCGCCATCTTGGTATCGACAAAACCAAAACGGACATTGCTTATGGCAATGCCCGTTTTCTCCAGCTTAAATCCCATTGAAAGCAAATAATGGCTAAACCCGGCTTTCGAAGCACTATAAGACGGGGCATCAGCATTATATAAATCATCTGCAATACTTGAAAGCCCGATGAAGTGGCCGGTTTTGCGTTCAAGCCAGTGCGGCACGAATACTTCCAGCGTTTTCACCATCGCGAGTAAATTCACCTCAAAAACATGTGCTTCTTTTGATAAATCCGGCAGAGTCAAACCTGATCCAATGCCGACGCAATAAATGACCGCATCAAAATGGCCGACTTCCGAGATCAGACATTCGAGTAAACCTGGATAGCCGTGTGCGGTGACATCCTGTATTTCGTGACGCGGGCCATTTGGACCCAAGGGACTGGGGCTTTTAGAAATACCGACGACCTGATCCCCACGATCCACAAGGGCTTGAGTGACTGCGGCACCGATACCATCTGAATTGCCGATGACGAGAATGGTTTTAGACATGGATAAATCGCTGGGATCCTGATTTAGGAATTTGAGATATTGACGACCAGTTTTTCAAGCTTTTCGGTCACGACCGGCGTGGTGGCCAGATCTCTGTAGTTTTTTCCGTTTGGATCATTTTGAACCCGTTTTTGTATTTTTCTGAGCTTAAGATGCAGACGTAAAATTCCGGACACCGCCGTAACCATTTCGACCACGCGACGCAGGTTAAACACAACGACATTTTCAACGGGAAAACCGGGGCGTCTTTCGGAGCGGCTCTTTCGACGGATGATCCCTGATTGAAGAGGATGTACTTTTTCATAAAGAATGGACCCATAAAACCACATGACCTGTTCCTGCAAACGCCGAATACTGTTGCCATCGGCAAAGCGGCGGCGGAAAAGCTGTTCCACATTTTCATCCGAATAATAAGAATCCCATGCACCCAGGTAGGTTTTGTACCACTCGGCCTCAGACATTTTTTGATGTTTTGTACAGGGGTGCTCCAGGTCATATTTGTTCATGTCCGGCTCCAGCGCAACACCTGCATTCACCAGGGTTTGATGATCTTCAGAGCCAGGCAGGGGTGTCAGCATGAAAAATTCGAGCAGATCAATCGGTAATTCTTTTTTGATGACTTCAATATCCCGCATCACCGACTCATAGGTGTCGGTTGGAAAACCAATGATATAGCCTGCGGTGATCAACACGCCTGCACGACGCCAATCTTGCAGCATGTCGCGGTACTGCTCAACATGGTTTTGCTTTTTCCCCGTGCCTTTTAAAGAATCGGCATTGATGTTTTCCAAACCAATAAAGACTTTGTGGCAGCCTGCTTTGCCTGCTTTTTCGATAAACCGCGGAATACGGTGACAGGCGGTGTCTACCTGAAGGATCATGTTGATATTCATGCCCTCGACTTCGCGAAGCTGGATCAGCCGGTCAAATATGGCCTCCCAATTACGATTGCGTGCGAAGTCGTCATCCGTGACAAAATAACGTCTGATGCCGTTTGCCCAGTTTTCCCGCACAATGGCTTCAACATCGTCTGCCGTACGGTATCGGGATTTTCGGCCCTGAACATTAATAATCGTGCAAAAACTACAGGTAAAAGGGCAGCCCCGCCCTGCATCAAAAGTGGCCAAACTCCCAACATAACGCGACACGACTTCTGTCGGCAAAATCGGGGCGGCTTGCTCTTGAAGCACGGGTAAATCATCCAAAAAATTATAGAGCGGCTTTAAAGTGTCATTGAGCGCATCTTTCAGGATATCGCCCCAAGTCTCTTCGACCTCACCCGCCACAAGTGTAATCCCCTCGTTCATGGCCGATGAAAGATCAGAAGGTATTTTTTCCAGCATGGAGAGACAGCCACTGACGTGAAATCCGCCAATAAGCGTGCGGATGCCTTCGGCCATGAGTTGATGGCTAAGATCGACGGCGCGTGGGAATTGGTTTGTCTGTACTCCGACCATGCAGACGATGCCTCTTGCATCCGGCCCACGAAACTGCTTGAGAATCTTCTTCACGGGGATTTTTTGGTTGGTTTCATCGTACACATCAATTGCGAGTTCAACATCCTCCCCCAATTCTCCTGAAAGACGGGCTTTTTCCGTGATGGCATAGAGACAGGCCAGGCTATTACTAGGGATGCTGGACAAGTGCCAGCGAATCACATAACCCTGGTCATCATAATGAGAGGGTTTAATGAGGACAATACGGAAGGGTTTTTTCAAGATAAATTCCTTTTCGAGTTCTAATAATCTACGCGGTTTTCAGGCTGAAGTACAGTCATGAACAGAATTCTTACAAATTTAGGCTGAATCCAGATCGTCTATCAAGGGCAAATAACCTTCCCGATAACTGGGGTACTGAAAAACGTAGCCCAGTGATTTGATCAGGTCATTCCGGCAGCGTTTGTTCTGCACGGCTTCTGCGTCAAGCGCTTGCTCTGGCGGCGGATCATAACCCAAAGCTCCAGCCAGCCAGGACATCACGTCGAACATGGAGGCGGGCGCGTCGTCACTCGCCAGATAACAGGACTTCAATGTTTTGCCCGACAAACGGGCCTCCAACAAAAAGACTAACACCCCCGCACAATCGTCTTGATGAATCCGGTTTGTATAATAAGGCGGATGCCGCTGAACCGGGGCCCCTTCTTTGGCTAACCGTAGAAGTCGTTGTCGACCGGGTCCGTAAATGCCCGAAAAACGCACAATGATGTTATCAGGGCGATGCACGAGGACTTGTTCTTCCCCCAAACGAAGCAGCTTTCCGATAATATCCTTTGGTTGCAAAGGGGTCTCTTCATCAACCCATCCCCCCTGCGACTCACCATAAACACGCGTGGATGAAACAAAGACAAGGTGCGGGGTTTGATTTTTTTTTGAAAAATGACTCAAGAGATGCTTTAAACCCGTTTCATAAATCGCCCGATACTGGCGCTCATCCCGCGAATCCGGCGCGACCGCAAAAAAAACCTGGTCAAAATGGTCATCAAGCGCCTCAAGATCCTCTGTCCGGGTAATATCCGCAATGACCATTTTCATGGCCGGATGGGGTTTTTCGACAGACCTTCTGCGTAACCCGGTCACATCATGCCCCTTTTCAATGAGACGCAGGGCCAGGCGCATGCCGATATCTCCGCAGCCCACAATCAAAATAGTCGCCATTTTCAAAGTCTTTTCATCTTCTAGATAATCCATTCATGAGGTCGGCCTTCACCTTAAACCTGTCCAAAAAGATGACAAACCTAACAAATACACGACAGTGCATACCGCAGTACGTATCATCATAAAACGTCACCGCGTCGATAAGCCAACCTTTTTCTGATTGATAATCAGAGTGTTGCCCGTTAAGATGGGCGCTTTAAAATGTGTGACTGTTTGGGGGAGAGACTATTGGAAAAAATCAAATCCATTTTAAATGCAGGCCAATCACACGCCATGGCGATTTATTTAAAAATACTCGCCTTCGTACTCCTGGGATTTTCAGGACTACATTTTGCCAACCTGCTCGGATATGGGGACGTCAATCTTGAAGAAATGCTGCCTGCGGCGAGAGTCGCACACATGGTCTATGCCCAGTTTTTTCCCATTACGGCCGTGGGCTTGTGGAAACTGAGGCCCTGGGGCGTGGCCTGCTTTTTTATCGGAGCCATCTCTCAAGTGCTTCTTTACTGGGGTTTTCCGGAATATTTCACCCAGGTCGAAGAAGGACGACAGGCCTTCCAGGGCATCATCAATATTCATATCTCAATGATGGCCATCTTTTTTATGATTCGGATTAAGGCCAAGTAGGAGTTTAATCCACTCCATACTTCTTCACAACAAGCACAGCGCTGACACAAGACATCAGGACAATTCAATGAACATTGTGGTCGATGAAAACATCCCTTTCGCCGAAACGATTTTTTCAAAACTGGGCAATGTTCACCTCCTGCCCGGCCGCGCCATCCGACCAGAGTCTGTGCGAGAGGCGACAGTCCTCATCGTCCGTTCAATTACAAAAGTGGATGAGGCGCTCTTAAGTGGCAGCCCAGTGCAATTTGTCGGCACCGCAACGGCAGGAACCGATCATATCGATCAACATTATCTGAAGACCCGCAATATCTTGTTTGCGTCCGCAGCAGGGGCCAATGCAGAATCAGTCGCCAATTATGTCTTGAGCGCACTCATTATCACCGCAGCAAGAAAAGGGGAGACACTCAGGGGAAAACGACTGGGGATTATTGGGGTCGGTCATATCGGAAAACGCGTCGATGAAATGGCACGCGCAATCGGCATGAAAACGATTTTGAACGATCCGCCTTTGAAAAGGGCAACCGATGATCCAGGCTACCGCTCTTTTCAGGAAGCCTGCGATGCCGATTATCTGAGTTTTCATGTGCCTCTGAACCTTGAGGGACCGGATAAAACATATCATCTGCTCAATGCCGAAACCCTGGAAAAACTCAAGCCCTCGACTGTTGTGATCAATACTTCTCGCGGTGAGGTCATTGATTCAAAGGTGTTTTTACAGGGACTTTCCAAAAAAAAACGGGCAGCGCCGGTTTTCGATGTGTGGGAAAACGAACCCGACATTGACTGGAACCTGCTTAAAATCGCTGCGTTAGGCACACCCCATATCGCGGGGTACGCCTTAGATAGCAAAATAAAGGGCACCTTGTTGATCTATGAAACACTTTGCGCCGCACTGGGAGTCAGTCCTGCCGCGCATCTTCAGGCTGCTCTGCTCCCCGAAGCCCCAACAATCTCACTCGATGCAAAGGGAAAAAGCGAGATGGAGGTTTTGCCTCAGATCACGCGTCAGGCGTATGACCTGGAAGCCGACGACACTCGGCTCCGGGAATTACACGATCTTCCCGAAGCACAACGCTCCGCCGCGTTTGACCAATTGAGAAAAAACTATCCGGTGCGACGGGTTTTTCAGGCCATCCCGATCTCGATTCAAAATAGCTCGCAAGCCCTGCGAAACCAGATTACAGGCCTGGGCTTTAAATACCTGCATTAAGATTTCTCAGGCTTGACCTAAATTCCCGGAATAAAAAAAGCCAAACACACCAAAGCACTATTTCTTCGATATACTGAAAGAAAGCCTTGGCCCCACTAAAACAGATGCGTCTAAACGATTGAGGAATGATGGATACCTTTATTGCCAGACAACCTATTTTTGATGAAAAACAGGTTGTCTATGCCTACGAACTTCTTTTTCGTTCGGGCATGGACAACTTTTTCAACGGTGACAATCTCGATCAGGCTTCCTCAAAAGTCATCGGTGACAGTGTATTGATCCATGGATTTGATGTCCTCACTGGCGGGAAAAAGGCTTTTTTTAATGTCACGCGGGAAACCCTGATCGAAGAGTACTGCTTCATGCTCCCCAAAGACCAAACCGTGATCGAAATTTTGGAAAATATTGATCCCGATCCTGCCTTGTTACGCGCCTGTGAACGGCTCAAGGCGGCAGGTTATACTATCGCACTGGATGATTTTGTATATGACCCAAAATATCAGCCTTTTTTAGAACTGGCCAGCATTATCAAAGTCGATTTTCTTCTGTCGAACAAAGAAGACCAACGCAAAATGGCCGAACAGTTTATTCCAAAGGGCATTCAAATGTTGGCTGAAAAAGTCGAAACATGGGAGGTCTACCAGGAAGCAAAAGAGATGGGGTATACCTATTTTCAAGGTTACTATTTTAGCAAACCCACGATCTTAACCAGCAAGGACATTCCCAGTTTTAAACTCCACTACCTTCAGATTCTTCAAGAAATTCACAAACCAGAGCTGAATTACGGCGGACTGGAGCAGATCATTAAGCGGGAACTCTCCCTCTCCTACAAACTGCTCCGCTATATCAATTCCGCTTTCTTCTGCTGGAAAGTTAAAATTTCATCTATCGGACATGCACTCGTTCTTTTGGGCGAAACCGAGGTCAAAAAATGGGCCTCTCTGATGACCCTGGCCAGCATGGCCGATACCAAAGAGGATGAACTCGTCGTACAAGCCATTATTCGGGCCAAATTTTGCGAGTCACTTGCCCCGATTCTTGGGCTCACCGCACGCTCACAGGATCTTTTTTTAATGGGGATGTTTTCTCTCGTCGATGGCATTATGGATCAGCCGATTGAACTGATCCTCGAAAAAGTCCCTTTAAACGAGGACATTAAAGCGGCCCTCCTAGGTAAAGAAGGGCATTTTGGCAATATCTATCAACTTGTTCTTTCGTATGAACAAGGGGATTGGGCAGCCATTCCCAAACTGAATGAGAAACTGCGTCTGGGAGATGAACACATCGCGCAATTCTACATTCAGGCGCTGGAATGGGCCAATCATAGTTTTAAGGGCATAGAAAAAACCCCGATGAATGTCTGAAGATCTTCCATTCCCCCCTTTGCTACAACAGCCCTTGCTCGCATCGCGCGATTAGGGGCTTCCGGTCACTTCAAATGGCGTGATGTCCCAATAAAACGGATCGTACCTGGAGCATTTCAAGCAAGCCTGAGACAGTCCATTTTGCTTTGACACGACACAAAATTCTCTCTGAATAAGTCTTGACTTTCCGCCTAAGCTATTGTATTTATCATGAAATTTTGATTTCAGGTTCGAAAGAACCCTTTTGGAAAAATTCCCATCACGAAGCATATTTTCAGATTAAAAAGGAGTCTTGATGAGAAAGTCCGATCTTGCTGATCTGGTTGTTGAAAAGTTGGGGGTCTCAAAAAAAGAATCGACTGATATCCTCCAAATGATCCTCGATTCGATCAGAGAAGAATTGGAAAAGGGGGAGACGGTCAAGATCGCAGGGTTTGGAAACTTTGTGGTGCGTGAAAAAAAGGCGCGAAAAGGGCGGAACCCAAAAACAGGAGAAGAGATTGGCATTACGCCCCGGAGAGTGGTTACTTTCAGACCGAGCCAAGTCTTTAAAAAATCTGTAAACGAATAACAACTGATCGATCATATGGGTGCTGTGCAGGAAAAGCTATTTTATAAAATTAGTGACGTCTGCAAGATTACGGGGCTTGAAGCCTATGTCATCCGGTTTTGGGAAACAGAGTTTCCAACACTTCATCCCAAAAAGAGTAAAGGCAATCAGCGGATATACATCAAAAAAGAGATTGACTTGATATTAGAAATCAAACGCTTGCTTTACCAGGAAAAATTGACCATTGCGGGTGCACGAAAACGGCTAAGGCAGCCCGTTCATAAAACCCCGAAAGTTCATGCCAACCAGACAATTTCCGTTATAAAGAAAGAATTGGAAGAAATCCTTCATCTGTTAAATTAGGAACACGTTTTGTTCTTAATCGGGGCGTAGCGCAGCCTGGTAGCGCACTCGCTTGGGGTGCGAGAGGTCGCTGGTTCAAATCCAGTCGTCCCGACCAGATGAAAGACTTTCTTTTTACTCCCCCCTAAATCGAGGTGCGGCATGACTGATCTCGTTATTGATCAATTTCTCACCTACCTCTCCGTAGAAAAAGGACTCTCTAAAAATACCCTTTCCGCTTATGCGCAAGACCTGAATAAATTTTCTGATTTTTTAAAAAAACACCAAGGGCAAAAAAACACTCACGAATCCATCGACTTTACCCGGATTGGGCGAGATGAGATTGTGCATTTTCTGGCCGAACTACGACATCAATCGCTTTCGGATGCGACGGTAGCGCGTATCCTTTCCTCCTTGCGTTCCCTTTTTAAGTTTCTTTTCAGAGAAGGGAAACTCACACAAGATCCACTGGCCCAAATCAAGTCCCCGAAAAAACCGAGCCGTCTTCCCAAAATTCTTCATTTAAACGAAGTGGAAGCCCTGCTGAACTTCAAAAAAGGAGACAAACCGGAGGCCGTCCGGGACGACACCATGCTGGAGCTGCTCTACGCCACGGGTCTTCGCGTTTCAGAACTCATCGGGGTTTCGATGGGTGCACTCAATCTTGAGGCAGGCTATTTATTAACAAAGGGAAAAGGAGCAAAAGAGCGTATCGTTCCGATTGGAACGTGTGCGTCAACAAAAATATCCCACTATCTTTCAAGCGCCAGACCACGCCTTTTAAAAGGGAGAACGTCTCAGGATCTTTTTTTGAGCCGATTGGGAAAAAAAATGTCTCGTCAGGCTTTTTGGAAAAAGCTCGTCCATTACGCCCGAGAAGCCGGAATACGTAAACAGGTCAGCCCTCATATGCTAAGACATTCGTTTGCGAGTCACCTTTTGGAGCGTGGCGCGGATTTAAGATCCATTCAAATGATGCTGGGTCACGCCGACATCTCGACCACACAAATCTACACACACGTTGCCAAAGAGCGGCTGAAGAAAATTCACCAATCTGCCCATCCGCGGGGCTAAAACAAAGAGAGAGATTAGCTGTTAGAAATCACCGCGTTGTTTACAGATTTGTTCGTTCATAAAAGTGTTCAAAGAGCTTTTCATATGGCGTCATGCCGTCGATGCCCTTGTGGGGTTTGACGGTATTATAAAAGTTGATGAAACGCAATAGGCTGACCC
>JAJDBT010000118.1 GCA_029261215.1 Nitrospirota bacterium
AATTCTACAGATTTTGAGCGTCACCGTATTCGATAAAATGCCATTAAATCAAGTCGTTGCAGATTCAAAATACAAACCAGAGGACTTCTCCATGTCTAACCAATTGAATTTATTCAACTATTTAACCGGACAGTAGTGATCCAAGATGATAATAGGCCTCCCATTCCGCTGGATTGAGTACGGCTGATTTTTCCAAAAACATGGCGGCCCGTTCCCGGTTACCATTCCAACTTAAGGCATAACCTAGGAGCTGGTAGGCTTTGTAAGTCGGACGATGCTCAACGACGTGCTCCAATATTGGGATGCCATCTGCATATTGACCGGCTACATTTAAAACACCCGCGATGTTCAAGGCAAAGGCATCATCATTTGGGTACAACCCTAAATAATTATTTATCGTTGCTCCAGCCTCTTTCCACCTTTCATGGTCAATATAAAATCGGGCTAAGTTTTTCCAGGCCTCGGAGGCCGTTGGAGTCAGGTCCAGTGTTTGTTTACTATACGTTTCGATATCTTGTTCGATGCTGGAAATCCAAGGAACACCAAAATATCCTGAATGACTGACCACAACGACGGATTCCCCTCCCCAGAGACGACGACGTTCTTTCGCATTCAAAAAGAAATGAGTTTTTTCTTCCGAATCTGTAAAGACCAGTGCAGCCAATTTTATACGGAACCGGAAGATCTAACATCCACTCCCCGGCAGTAATGGATTTAATTTTTGCGGGTCGATTCAGCATTGGCGCCACATCAAGGATGCCGTTTGCGAGAAGAAAGAGGCTGTAATAAACAAAAATACGGATACCCAATTTTGTCCCCCTTTCCAATTGGTCGAGCATTTTTTTGAATGGGGTGTCAGAAAATAGGCTTGGCACATATTCGTCGATCAGAATAAAAAGGCTTAAAGCGGCTAAAGCAATGCCCAGCCAAGGGATAAAAAGTGAGAGGGCATAGGCAGATATGCGATATTTCATTTGAATACCCACCGCCCAAAGACAAATCGACGTAAAAACGATTTTTTCAAAACGGACAGAAGCAAAAACTTTGAAAAGCCCTTTTTTTTGTCGATTTTTGGGTTTTTCTTTTCTCATTCTACTTCCACATTTTTAAGGGTATAGGTCAAAAGATTTCCAGCATAAACGTTTCTGGGTTCTTCGGTGAGCACCCGCCTCAAGCAACGTTCCGCTTTTTCAAATTGAGACTCCGTATAGTACAAGGTACACAGATTCATCCGCTGTGTATTACTTTGGTATCCATAAGCAAAGGCCGCTTCCAAGGCTTCAATCGCTTTTAATTTTTTGTTTGTTTTGTCATAAAGAAAGGCTAGGCCAGCGTATGCGCGGGCTTGCTGATCATTAATCAAAAGCGCTGACTGAAAGGCCTCAAAAGCGGCATCAAATTGCTCTAACTCTGTATATGAAAACCCTAAACCTTCGTAAAGGGATGCATTCTTTGGAGAAATTTCAAGACCTTTTTTATAGTATTCGATGGCCTTTTCTTCTTTTCCAATAAACCTTAAATAGAAGGCCGCTGATTTTATCAAGTCAATATTTTCAGGATCTGCATCCAGTAATTGTTCTGTAAGCACCAGGGCCTGATAATAATCGCCGAGTTTATCTGTAAGGAAATCTTGGTAGTGCTTAACAGAAAAGATATCTCTTGAGTCGGCTTCGTAAGCCGCTTTTATCATTTGGTATTCATTGGCAAGATCACCTCGATCCGAATAAATATGGGCTTTCCGTCGGTAAGCTTCCGAAAACGCGGGATTGATTTTGATTGCGTTTTGGTAAGCTTCAAGCGCTTTTTCTATTCTGTTCTCTTTGTGTAAAACAATCCCCAAGGTTAAGTGTGCGGCCTCTCTGTGATCCTCAATTTTTATTCCCTTCTTGGCAAAGATCATGGCCTGGCGGCCATTAGCCTTGTCGAAAATCCTCAGATATCGGAAGTAATGTGCCAGAAGAGTGTGATGAGGGCCTTCATTGTGGAGGGCAGATAATTCTCCGGCAATTTCAAGCGCCCATATGAATGTGGTGATTCTTTTTTCAATTTTGTGGTACCTCAGTGCACGATTAATCAGTGTAATCGCTTCCCCATCTCGACCAAGGCGAGACTGAACAACCGATGAAAGTATCAAGGCATCAAACTGATCTCTTTCACTTTTGAGTATCTCATTGAACCATTGTAGTGCCTCAGCATGCTTTCCCTTTGAAAGTGCCACTTCCCCTAGAGTGAGGGTTGCATTGATCTGATTTTCACCCTTCACCAAATCTGACTGTGCAATTGATTCAGCTAAATAAAGATCACCTCGAAGCAAGGCATCTACGCCAGGATCGGAAGGTTCTCCCCATTCATCCGTTTCCGAGAAAAGTGCTTTATACACTTTCGCCGCACTCTTGTAATCGCCAAACTCATAAAGAAAGAGGCCTTTCATACCTTGAAATGACGGATAAAAAAACCGATCATCCATCTGATGAAAATGCTGATAAATAACTACCCAAAGGATCACGATCATTGTGGCAATGAGCCTTTGACAGAATTTATTGATATGAACAGACCTAACCTGGACCATCATCACCTACAAGAAAGCATGCACAGAGAAAACGGTACCATATGGATACAGCCTGTCAAAAATAAGGAAACCTGAAGATAATCAGATTTAGCAAAAGAGATCAATCAGGCCTATGGCGAGTTGAAAACAGGCCATGATCTATTGCAAAATGTACGAAATACCAAGCCGGACAAAACAACAATGAAGCCTTTTCAGCAAACCCTTTTAATATTTCTGCTTGCACTGCTTTTACCCGCCCAACTCATGGCGGTGGCACCTTTGAGCGCAAACAAGCGTTATTTAAGTCGGGATGTGGTGGATTCGCCCGCCACGGGTGTTTCTTTTTTATTGCCGCGACATTTTCGAGGGTCTTACGATGTGCTAACCGGATTGTTTTTTATGAAAAACCGTGAAGGCTTGCTCATCGGCGTCTTCGGGTTTTCCCACGCCACGCTGGACGACATCAATGGCGCGGCACTTGCGGCCGCAAAAAAAATGGGCATTCAGCTGACCCTGCAAAAGAAGGAGCATCTGGATCAACATACGACCCGCTCCCATTTTTCAACACAGTCCGCAAACGGCCCCGGTCTCATGATCGGGATCGCCGAACGTGGGAAAGCGGGAAACGCGCTTGCCATGATGGTTTTTGGAAAGCCAGAACAAGAGGAACAGATCACAAAAAAAGTGATGCGGGTGATGGCACGGGTCGAATGGCGCGAACCGGCGACCCAGAATAAAGCGCAAACGCTCGCCGGAATGATGCTCACGAACGACGGCGGGCAAGCCCAAATCGCCTTTTGCAAAGACGGGCGCTTCCGGTCTCGAATGAACATCACATCCCTCTTTTCAACGGGGAGCACCAGCGCGCAAAAGAGCGGTACGAACATAGACCCCGGCACGTGGCGGCGAACAACAAACCTCGTGGGCGACACCCTTCTCGTGTTACGGACGGCGGATGGCGAATTCCTTCAATGGCCGATTCAGGTGACTGAAGACGGCGTAAAAATCAACGGCAGGGCCTATCTGCTGCGTCCCGCCAAAACCTGCCCTTAATCGCCAAATACTGGATAAAAGAGTGGTAATGCCGACTCATTAAACGTATGATGGAAGTAAGGATTCCGCCTGAATCGTTCACCTGTATTTGAGGGTTGCGATGACACTTTTTTCATCCCCAACACACGCCCCCGCCCCGCGAAAAGACACAGCACTCCCGCGTCATCACCCCATTGCTTCGGCACCCGCGCGGACGCCGAGCTTTATGCCGGAGCGCAACACCGATATGGCCCGCAGCCTGGGGAACGCGGGGATGCGGCACATCGGCCTTGCCCCGTCCAGCGCCTTCATTCAAAACCAATTTCGGACCAACGCAGGAGAGCATCACGCTCCCCTCCCACAGAAACAGACTGCATTGCAAAGAAGCCCGGATGATGAAGATGCGCCTTCCGCCGCGCCACAATACAACTTTCCACCCGTATCCGGCCCTTTTCCACCGGTGCCGATGCCGGGCATCAGCGCTTTAAATTTATATGACGGACTCTCCCCGCTCATGGCCGGGGCGATTGCATCGACCACGATTGACGGGTTTCAGACCGGGAAGGCCGATATCTCGGAGGCAAACAAAAAAAAGCTGATTGAACACGCCCGGCACATCATCGAAATACTTAAGCGCTTTCCCGGATCGGAGGTGATCATCACCGGGCATACCGATGCAGTGGACACCGAAGATTTGAATATCACTTTGGGGCAGCAACGCGCAGAGGCGACGGCGGCGGTTTTAAAAACAGCCGGGGTCCCCGCCGATGCCATCAAAACACAAAGTAAGGGCGAGTCCGAACTGTTAATCAATACCCGACGGGCGGAGTCTCGCAACCGCCGAGCCGAAGTACGCTTTAAACCGTTTGTTTCCAATCTTCGTTTTCCGGGACTTCAACTGGATCTCACGCCGCCCATCAGTCCGAATGCCCCTGCGCCTTCGGGCAATCTCTTTCCGCCCAATGTCTGGGTACCACCGACAACACCAAATCTTTTATTTCAAATTCCCCCCGCACCGCAGATTCCGCGAAACTGGCTGGAAGAAGGGTTGAAACGAGACAAACTGGTTCGGTCGCTGCCGAAGTGGATGCAGGACAAAGTCGTGGACGGATTAAAAGACGGCGACGAGATGATTGCGGACAAAGTGATTGACGCGCTGCCCATTGACGACAAGAAAAAAGCCGCGATCAAGGCCATCGCAAAATCCCTACTGCAAATGGCGAAAGGGAAAAAGTTTACAGCACCGTCCCCGCCGCCTCGCGGAATGGACCCCACGATACCACCCTTTCCGGGATTTCCCAAAATGCCGGGAGAGGTCATCATCCCCGGCCCAACCTTCCGTTTTTGACGAATGGCCTTGCGCTTATGTTTTTGAGTGCTGATCTGAAATAGGAATGAATTAAAACGGCAGTTTGAGACCGCCCGTGCTTTTTGCCAGCGCGTCTTTCAACACGCCATCTCCCAGTTTGAGACGGCCCGTGAGCTCACCGACAATCCCATCCAGTCCGGCAGACTCCGCATTCACCTCCGAAAGGGCTTTCTCGACTTTTTCGGTCACGGCGGACTTGAGGGCCTTTTCAAATTTTTCGGCCTGTGCCCGAACCTGTTGACCAACAGCCTTTTGCATAACATCATCCAAATCAGAACTGAGACTTAAATCGTAATTCTTCAGCGCACCTTTTCCTGCGGCATTCAATTGAAAGGCTTTTACATCAGCCAAAGTATCCGCCATCGCCTGCACCAAGGGTGGATTGTCTTTTTCAAGGCCCGCTGCAAGCTGCACAGCTTGCAGTTTTGCAGAAAGGGTCGCATCCAACTGACCGGACTGTATCACGGCCTGTGTTTCAAGATCCGCTCGGGCGGCTTTGAGGGTTACCGGAAAACGGTCTGATTTTACCAGGCTGAGATTCTGAATTGAAGCGCCGCCCACATGGAGGGTCAATCGATCCGTGGCTTGTGCAGGGTTAATCCGATCGATCTCACCATCCAGGTTCACGCGCTCCACATTGGGGATGGCTTTGCCTGAAAATTGAAAGGTCAGGGCTTTGCCCAAGATATTTTGGGCATTTGAAAGGTGATGCACTTCTCCATTGAACTGTCCCGCTTCAAGTAGGGCTGAAACCTTCGCGACCTGCACATGAAAACCGGGAGAAGGTGCCTGTTTACGAAAATGAATATCGACCCCTTTTCCACGCGGCGGTTTTTGTTCGACGGCTTTTTTTTCGCCTCCCGAAAGCTCGCCCAAATAGGGCGACAGTTTTTCATAGGTGTTGACGGCCATTTCAGCCCAGCCGCCGATTTTTTCGCCAAAAAACATACGGCTGATATTGCTGAGTCCTTTTGGAGAAAGTGCGTATTTATTTTTCAGGCGTTCGATGTCTTCCAGCGGCGCTTTGGGAATGTCCTTTACACGGCTCTGGAGTGTTTCTGTGTCTTTTTTCAGTTGGTCTTTGGCCTCCTGAATTTTATTTAAATCCGCCCTGATTTCTTTTTGAAGAGAGACCACTTCGGCCGCGCCGCCCAAAATCCCGCCGAGGCCGCCTTTTTCTGCGCCTTTCAGTTTTTTGACACGTTCCCGATAGGACTCAAATGTTTTTTTGTCGGGCAATTCCTTGAGTTTTGCCTCCCATTTTGCCTGATTGGCTTTTATTTCTTTTTTAAGGTCTTCGGCAAGTTTTAAGGAAGCCAAATCCTCTTTTTCGAGAATATCCCGTACATTTGGCAATTCCAGCGCAGGCAATTCAAAGGTTTCCGTTTTTTCTTTTTTGTCTGCATCCGCCTGGCTTGCGCCTTCTTCAGAAACAGCACGGATTGCGCCTGAGCTTTGCCGTGGGGTGTTTAACTGAACCTTGTCCACAGTCATTTCACGGATCAGTACTTTTTTCCGGGACAGTTTTTCAGGGTCAATTAAAAACCGGATTTCCGCAATCTCGACGATATTGCGCATCGGGTCTTCACGATCCGTCACCTGCAAACGATTTAAAACGATGCCCAGCGGAAAGAGGGAGACATCTGCCTTGTCCAGTTCTACCCTGGCTTCATTCAGAGCCGTCGCGCTTTTTTCGATTTCCCGTTCGACAAAACCATCAATCAAAAAAACAAATAGAAAACACAATAATCCCAGTACCCCTAAAAAAACCAGCAGGCCCGGCCATCGAATCCATTTTTTCATCCGTCTCCCTCCAGGCTTGAAAGGGTTTCATAGGTTTGAAAAAGCCGTGTTGCGCGAAGGGCCTGCATAAACCGGGTTTTCCGTACCCAGGCCAGAAAGGTGCCCCGGTATTTCAGAATCAAACGATTGAAAAGGACAAGGAAAGGAACAAACAAAACAATGGAAACAGTCAGGCTGCCCATGACAAGGGTATTGTTAAAGCGGGTCATCCGCCAAAAGAAACCCGCATACAAACTGCTCCAAAGTCCTTGCAGGCTTTCTGCCTTTAACAGACCTTGGCCCAGAGCATGAAACAACGGGTCAAACAAGTAGGCCATACCGGAAAAGAACACAAAGCCTAAGATAAATGCGGAAAGATTGACCCTTAAAACCAGGACCAGTAGAATAACAACAATATTATGCAGGCTTAAAAAAGGCGTAAATCCCAGCACCATTGCAAAACAAAAGGCCAGACTGATTTGTGCGGGGTCTGTTTCGGAATTGAGGACTTTAAGAAGTTTCGCGATTGATTTCAACATATCTGCCTTTTGACGATTGTGCAACAGGAAGGATCTTTTATGATGATAGGCTCTGTCTGGAAGCCATGTCAAACGGACATATTTTAGGACCTTGTTTTGGAGGAAATATTTTGACAGAAATCAGCACCTTTCATGCCCACATTTATTATGAAGCCCAAAGCTTTTTAGCGGCACGTGCATTAGTAGAGGCCGTCCGCAAACGCTTCCCCGTCTCCGTCGGGAAAATGCACCAAGGGCCCGTCGGACCGCATCCTCGCTGGAGCTGTCAGCTGGAATTCAAGCCCGATGTTTTTGGAAAACTCATTCCGTGGCTTTTATTAAACCGAAAGGGGCTGACCATCTTTGTGCATCCTGATACCGGAGATGATTTGAAAGACCACACAGATCACACCTTGTGGATGGGTAAAATGGAGACCCTTAATCTTTCATTTTTGGAAGACTAGAACACCACGTTTCAAATCAGGGCCTCCCTTGTTCTCAAAATCAGGACATCCCGTTTCGCATGAGGTTTTCTAGGTTTTCCTTTTTGATTGACGAAGATGGAACAGGCCGATATGCTTACCTCCGCTCTGTGTCCCTGAAACCATTACAAGAGATTCACTAAATGGCATCAACAGCTCATCGCAAATTAGGTAAGGTCGCCCTCGTCGGGGCCGGGCCGGGCGATCCGAAACTTTTGACCCTGCGCGGCTTAACCTTGTTGGAAAACGCCGATACGGTTGTGTACGACTACCTTGCCAACCCCGCCTTGCTCAGACTGGCAAGGATTGAGGCAGAGAAAATATATGTGGGAAAAAAACGCGGATCCAGTAACGCCGAACACCAGTCAAAGATTAACGCGCTTTTAATTGCCTCTGCCAAAGCGGGTAAAAACGTGGTGCGCCTGAAAGGCGGTGACCCGTTTATCTTTGGCCGAGGCAGTGAAGAAATTGAAGCCCTGGTGGCCGAGGCCATTCCCTTCGAGGTCGTGCCCGGCGTCACTTCGGCTATCGCTGTGCCCGCCTACGCCGGGATCCCGCTCACCCATCGCAAACTGGCTTCCGCAGTGACCTTTATTACCGGACATGAAGACCCCACAAAAGCGGAAAGCCATCTCAACTGGGAAAAGCTGGCCGCTGGTGCGGATACCCTTGTTTTTCTTATGGCGATGGGTAATCTTTCGGCCATTATCCAACGGCTGATCTTTCATGGCAAATCACCAGAAACCCCGGTGGCTCTGATCGAGTGGGGCACCTATCCCTACCAAAAGACCGTGACTGGAACCCTTCAAAACATCGAAGCCATTGCCCGCGAAAAAAAAATCAAACCTCCCGTCGTCATGGTGATCGGCGAAGTGGTTTCTCTAAGAGATCAACTCAACTGGTTTGAAACCCGTCCGCTTTTTGGAAAACGCATTGTCGTGACCCGCGCTGCCGCACAAGCACAAGACTTTATCGAGCAACTCGCTGAACAAGGGGCAGAACCCCTCTCTTTCCCTACACTTGAGATTGTTCCGCCGCCGAACTGGGAAGCACTGGATACGGCCATCGAACACATCGAGTCCTATGACACATTGATTTTCACGTCGGTGAACGGGGTTTCTTATTTAAGACAACGCCTGAGGGATTTAAAAAAAGACCTCCGCCTTTTAAAGGGGATTTATATTTGCGCCATTGGCCCCGGCACCGCCAAGGCCATTGAAGACTGGGATCTTCGTGTAGACCTTATTCCGGATGAGTTCAAGGCAGAAGGGCTTTTAGAGAAACTCACCGAACACGGGATTAAAGGAAAACGTTTTCTCATTCCCAGGGCCCTCGAAGCGCGCGAAGTCTTACCGGATGAATTGAGACGGATGGGCGGAGAAGTGGATGTTGTGCCCGCCTATCAAGCAGTGCGGCCTGTTTATTCCGATGAAGACATTGAACGCTTTTTAAACCGGGGCGCCATCGACATGCTCACCTTTGCCAGCGCCTCCACGCTCCGCCATTTTGTAGAGATTATCGGAAAGGAACGATTTGAGCACCATCTTAAAGAGAGCGACATTGCAGCCATCGGCCCGATTACGGCACAGGCCGCAGAAGAACAGGGTTTGATGGTCGCGCTCACACCGAAAGACTACACCTTCTCATCGCTCACGGAAGCGATTGTAGATTATTATCAATAATCAGGGTAAACTGAATCCTGACTTTTTTTGGAGATCCTATTGGCTTTTCCGGTTCAACGTCTACGACGATTAAGACAAAGCGGCCCCATCCGAAACATGGTGAGAGAAACCCGGCTTTCGGTGGATCAACTCATCCTCCCGCTCTTTGTTCAACATGGTACGGGAAAAAATGAAATCGCGTCCATGCCCGGTCAATACCGACTCAGCATTCCGGCACTACTAAAAGAAACGACTAAAGCCTTCCGGCTCGGCATTCCCGCCGTTATTCTCTTTGGCATTCCAAAAATCAAGGATGAATTCGGCTCCGAAGGGCTCGACCCCAATGGCATTGTGCAGCAGGCCGTTCGCGCAATTAAAAAAGAACTCCCCGAACTTGTGGTCATCACGGACGTCTGTGTCGATGAATACACCTCGCACGGACACTGTGGCGTGGTAAAGGATGGAAAAATCCTAAACGACGAAACGCTGGATCTGCTGGTTAAAATGGCCTTGACCCATGTAGAGGCCGGGGCCGATATTGTCGCGCCCTCCGATATGATGGACGGACGTGTTGGCGCGATCCGCACAGGTCTCGACAAAAATGGATATCACGACATCCCGATTCTTTCTTACGCTGTGAAATATGCGTCCTGTTTCTACGCCCCTTTCCGTGACGCCGCAGGCTCTGCCCCCGAATTTGGCGACAGGAAAGCCTATCAAATGGATCCTGCCAATCGCAGGGAAGCCTTTCGCGAAGCGGCTCTTGACATCGAAGAAGGAGCCGATATCATTATGGTGAAACCTGCCCTCCCCTATCTGGATATCATTCGGGACATTAAAGATCGTTTTGATCTTCCAGTGGCCGCATATCAGGTCAGCGGCGAATATGCGATGATTAAGGCCGCAGCGGAAAAAGGATGGCTCGACGAATCCAGGGCGATTTATGAATCTCATCTTGCCATGAAACGGGCAGGGGCGGATATATTGCTCACTTATTTTGCCAAAGAGATGGCTCAAATTCTCACTGAAGGACAATAATCATGAAATTGCTAATCGGCGCATCAAATATTAAACCCAATCTGGATTACCCTGTCGTCGCTATCGGAAACTTTGATGGCGTTCATCTCGGCCATCAAGCGATTATTGCCAAGGCCATCAGCCGAGCAAAAGCAAACAACGGCAATGCCGTTCTGCTTACCTTTGAGCCGCATCCGAGACGTTATTTTTTCCCCGAACAAACCTTTAAACTGCTAAACACGTTTCAGATTAAAACACGTATTATCGAAAACTTTGGCATCGATGTGACCTATTGCACCGAATTCAACAAAAAGTTTGCGGAATTGTCCCCCGAAGAATTCGCCACAGAATTTCTCCATAAAAAAATGGGTGCCAAAGAGGTAATAGTCGGCAGTAATTTCCGATTTGGAAAAGACCGCGCGGGCACCGTCGAGGACCTGATTGGTTTTGGAACAACACTCGGCTTCACCGTCATCACTCCTGACCCTGTTATTGTAGAAAACCAGATTGTCAGTTCTTCGGTCATCAGAAAACTCCTGCACGAAGGCAATGTCACCCTCGCAGCAAAAATGCTCGGACGATACTACACGCTTGAAGGCAAGGTCATTCGAGGTGATGATGTTGCGACATCCCTCGGCTTCCCGACCGCCAATCTCCGCCTCCCCAATGAACTGATTCCCAAAGACGGTATTTATGCCGCCCGCGCCGATTTTTTAAAGACCGATGGCTACGGAACGAAAGAGGGTGTGGTCTACATCGGATCAAAACCCACCTTTGATAAAAAGGTCCTCTCTGTGGAAGTGCATCTCTTTGATTTCGAAAAAGACCTTTATGACAAACGTGTCCGGGTCACTCTGATCGACTGGATTCGGGGGGATCAACAATTTGAAAACCAGGCAGACCTGATTGACGCCATCAAAAAAGACATCCAAAAAACACGAGAAATCCTGGCGAAAGCGGGAGTGACGCCCACTTAACGCAGATGTCCTCCCTTTTAGAAAAGGTTCGGCGCGCGATCATTCGTTTTGCTGTTCAACCGAATGACAAAATCGTTGTGGCCGTTTCTGGAGGGCCGGATTCTGTCTGCCTGCTCTATCTCTTAAAAAATCTGCCTGCCCCCTATCGCCTTGACCTCCATGTCGCTCATCTCAACCACCAGTTTCGCCCCGAAGCCGCCGAGGAAGCACATTTTGTCGAAAAACTTGCGGGACAATGGCACCTGCCCGTCACCATCGCCGAGCGGCCCGTTTCTGACATTTGCAAAACACAAAAACTTTCAAAACAGGCGGGGGCACGGATGGTCCGCTACCAATTTTGTGAAGCGCTTGCGAAAGAGGTCGATGCCCAATGGATTGCTTTCGGACATACGGCCGATGATCAGGCCGAAACCATGCTCATGCGAATACTCCGAGGGGCCGGAGGGCCTGGACTTGGCGGCATCCCCGAAAAAAGGAATCACCTTATTCTGCGGCCAATCATTGAGTGCAGCCGGAAGGACATTATTACGACGCTTCAAAAAGAAAATATTTCATATATTGAAGACCCTTCAAACAAACAACCGATTTACCTGCGCAATCGAATCCGGCATCAGCTGATACCGGCCCTCGAACAATACAACCCGAATATAAAAAACACGCTTTGCAGGGAAGCCGAATTACTTCAGGATGAAAATGAACTGATTGATCAATGGATGTTACAGATGATTCCTGAGCTCGGAATTCAAAGTAGACAAGACTCAGTCAGCTTTCATATTTCCGCTTTACAAAAACAGCACATTGCCCTTCAACGCAGGCTCATCCGATGGGGGATCAAGGAAGTCCTGCATCACCTGGAGGGCATCACGTTTCAACATATTGAAACCATTCGAACACAAGGGCTCAACGGAAAAAATGGCATCACCCTTCAACTGCCACACGGGATGGTCGCCATAAAACAATATTCAAAACTGATCTTACGACAAGGGATATTGTCCGGGGCAACAAGAATCAGCAATACAAAAAGACCAGAGCGCCTTCTCCCGGAAATGACCATTGTCCCTTCAAGGGCCCGTGTTGATTTTCATGAATGGAATTTGCGTTTAAAGATCTCCCTCACACAAAATCGTTCTCCGGTCTTTTCAGCTTGCATCGCTTCTTTTGACTTTGATACTCTTTCAACACCTTTATCACTGAGAACATGGCAGGCTGGAGATCGGTTTTCACCCTTTGGGATGGGAGGCCTGCACAAAAAAATTCAGGATTTTTTTGTTGATGCTAAAATCCCAAAGGAGAACCGTCCCCATATTCCACTTTTAAGCTCTCCACAAGGCATCTTATGGGTTGTGGGCTTCCGAACCGACGAGCGATTTAGGGCAACAGAGCATACCGTCCGAATACTGACCATTGAAGTTGAACCATTAACGACCGAACCAATACTGAATGAGAGGAACCATGGAGAATAAACTTTTTGGAAAACCGGTGATCCATCAGGAAGCCATGCGAAAACGGATCAAGGCGCTGGGGGCAACAATCGCTAAAGATTACGAAGGAAAAGATCTCATCCTCATTGGGGTACTCAAGGGTGCCTTCGCCTTTTTTGCAGACTTGGCACGGGCGATTCCCATTCCCTTGCAAGTCGATTTCCTTGTAGTATCGCGCCTTAGAGATAAACGGCGTAAAGACGGCGGCACGGTCAGTATCACCTCAGACCTCTCCACAGAGATAAAAGGCCGTGATGTCCTCATCGTGGAAGATATTGTGGATTCCGGGTACACACTGACCTTTTTAAAAAAAGAACTATTAAAGAAAAACCCGAACTCGCTCAAGTGCTGTACATTGCTGAATAAACCCGAAAGACGCAAAATCCAAGTCACTGTGGATTATATTTGTTTCGAAATTCCAGATCGCTATGTTGTCGGATATGGACTCGACTACAAGGATAAATACCGAAACCTCCCCTATATCGCGTCATTAGAAAACGTGGTCGCAGAGTAAACGGATTCAGCGCACAAGATCCTTGAATTCAATAACAACAGTGATTATATTGGTCAAACAACATTAATGTCGTGAGAGTGACTATTGATTGTCAGCTGTTTTCCAGTGTGCTAGAATGCAAAGATAGTATCTCTACATTTTTTAAGCCTATGGACTTTTAGGAGAAATAGATGAATCCACGCTCAAAAAATCTTGCCCTTTGGATCGTCGTGGGGCTTTTCATGATTCTGCTGTTTAACCTTTTTAACACCGCGCCACATCAGATCGAAGATGAAATCATCTTTTCTGAATTCATGGCAAAGACTGAAAAGGGCGAGGTGTCTGAGGTAACGATAAGAGATAATTTTATTAGCGGAACCCTAAAAGACGGCACGAATTTCAAAACCTATACCGCAAATGATCCTGACCTTGTTAAAATACTCCGTGAAAAAAACGTACGAATCACCGCGAAGCCCCCTGAAGTGCCGCCTTGGTACATCACCTTTCTTATGACATGGGGTCCATTTATCCTCTTCATCGGACTGTGGGTTTTCTTTATGCGACAAATGCAAATGGGTGGCAACAAAGCCCTTTCATTTGGAAAAAGTAAAGCCAAACTCCTTTCCGAAGAAAAAAAGAAAGTCACTTTTGCCGATGTCGCAGGCGTTGAAGAAGCCAAGGCCGAAGTCGAAGAAATTATTGAGTTTTTGAAAGATCCGCCCAAATTCCAAAAATTGGGTGGACGTATCCCAAAAGGGGTCTTGGTCATTGGACCTCCCGGTACGGGAAAAACCCTCTTGGCCAAAGCCATCGCAGGAGAAGCGGGTGTTCCCTTTTTTTCGATTTCAGGGTCTGACTTTGTCGAGATGTTTGTCGGTGTGGGAGCCTCCCGCGTCCGAGACCTTTTTGAGCAAGGGAAAAAACATGCCCCCTGTATCATCTTCATTGATGAAATAGATGCAGTAGGTCGGCATCGTGGCGCAGGACTCGGTGGAGGTCACGACGAGCGGGAGCAGACTTTGAACCAGCTTCTGGTTGAAATGGATGGTTTTGAAACAACAGAAGGCGTTATCTTAATCGCCGCCACAAACCGTCCCGACGTGCTTGATCCGGCGCTGCTTCGCCCTGGGCGTTTTGACCGCCAAATCACCGTAGGTCGTCCCGATGTCAAGGGAAGAGCTGAGGTATTAAAAGTTCACACGAAGAAAATCCCCCTGAACAGCGATGTTGGCTTAGATCTTATCGCACGAGGCACACCCGGTTTTGCGGGGGCTGATCTTGAAAACCTTGTCAACGAAGCAGCCCTGCTTGCCGCCAGGAGAAATAAAACCTCGGTGGAGATGGAAGATTTCGAAGACGCTAAAGATAAAGTACTAATGGGTGTCGAACGAAGAAGTATGGTCTTAACCGACGAACAAAAAAGGGTGACGGCCTATCATGAGGCAGGCCATGCCCTGATGGCCAAACTATTGCCAGGTACGGACCCGATTCACAAAGTCACGATTATTCCTCGTGGACGTGCCTTGGGTGTCACCATGCAGCTTCCCACGGACGACCGACACAATTATCAAAAAGACTGGCTTTACAACACCATCGCCATCATGATGGGAGGCCGCGTTGCAGAAGAACTGGTGCTCAATCAAATTACCACCGGAGCGGGCAACGACATCGAACGAGCCACTGACATGGCGAGGAAAATGGTCTGTGAATGGGGGATGAGTGACAAAATGGGCCCACTCACCTTTGGGAAAAAGGAACAGGAGATCTTTCTCGGGCGTGAGATTTCACAACATCGTGACTACTCAGAGCAGACTGCCATTGAAATTGATCATGAAGTCAGGCGCTTGATTGTCGAAAACTACGAACGTGCAAAAACCATGATTTCGGAGAACATGAAGACACTCAAAGCCCTGGCCGAGGCGCTCCTGGAAAAAGAAACCCTGAACGCCAAAGAAGTCGAAGAAATTGTTCGAGCTTTTTCCCCAGCCCCGACCGTTCCCTCACCTGCGTAAATAAAGTTGACGAACATGCCACAAGAGAAGGCCTCCCGGAAACGGGGGGCCTTCTCTGTATCATCCCCTAAAACACCCTCCGGGCTTTGGCGTTGTGGTCATTTTCTCCTCAACTACAACAAGGCTCCTTTAATCATGGGAGTGCTCAATGTGACTCCTGACTCTTTTTCTGATGGCGGGTCTTTCTCTCGTCCTGAAAAGGCCATTGCCCACGCGATGCAACTGGAAGCGGAGGGGGCTGATATCATCGATATCGGGGGAGAATCAACACGACCTGGCGCAATGCCCGTTTCTTTAGAAGAAGAAGCACGACGCGTACTCTCCATCATAGAACAACTTTCAAAAAAAACCGCGTTACCCATTTCAATTGATACAAAAAAAGCTGAAATTGCACAAAAAGCGATTGAAGCGGGTGCCACCATTATTAATGATGTAGGCGGCATAAACGGAGACTCAAACATGATCGCTGTGGCCGCCAGAAATAAAAAAACAGGTATTATTTTTATGCACGCAAAAGGAACACCACAAAACATGCAGCAAAACCCGCATTATAAAAATCTCTTAAAAGAAATTCGTCTCTTTTTCATCGATAAAATCGCGCTTGCCCATGAACACAAGATTTCAAACAATAGAATCGCCCTGGACCCTGGCATCGGTTTTGGAAAAACAGTTCAGCATAACCTTCGCATTCTTCATCGAGTCCATTACTTTCAAGACCTTGGCCTGCCAATCATGCTTGGGCCATCAAGAAAATCATTTATTGGACATATCCTCGGCCTCCCGGCTTCAGATCGCATCGAAGGCACCGCAGCGGCCATTGCGATTTCGGTTTTACAGGGCGCGAAGATATTAAGGGTTCATGACGTTAAGGAGATGAAACGGGTCGTTACGATTGCTGAAGCCATCCGGAAAGAGGCTGTTTTTCAGCTCTAACTCCTTTTAAAAATATTTTTTCTCTTCTTTTTTTACGTTTTTTTGAAGCCAATCCGAAAGTCCGGCGCTTTGCTTTGCTTTAAATCGGATCCCCAAGCGGATAAATTCCAGGGTTTGTGCAATCGCCCGTTCACCCATGCCTGAACGCCGCTCAGCTGGGTCAAAAAAATGCCGTACATCATCATGCCATTTTTCCGACCATAAATATCGCGCGGACTGAATAATGCGTTGCGACCCGATACTACCGCACTTTTCGCGCAGTTGCTCCCAGCGGTTTTTTACGGTATCCCACACCTCCCCTTGAACTGAAGGATTCGCGAGCAAGGTGCGCATCGGTTTCCAGGCATCTTGAGCGCGGACTTTTTCAGACAGCGTGTAATCAATTAATTGCCGCGCTAAAGCAGGTTTATTAAAGTCAGTCAACGCCAAGAGATATTGGTCTCGAATCTCCGGCGTTTTGCTTTTTTCAAATTTTTCAAGAAACTGCTCAAATCGCTTTCCGCCATCCGAACGTGCACAAAGCCGCAATAAAGGCGTGACCATGATTGGATCAATCGAGTGAGGCTTTCTAAGGTAACGCATTTGGCGTCTTGGGAGTTCTGAAAGAATTTCTTCATCCTGTACGATCGCGCCAAGCACCCAGAGTAAATCCGCACGCATCAGCCGACGGTCCTCATCTTCGCCTGGGGCAGCATCCCAGCCAAGCTCCCGCCAAAGTGGGCCGAACAAAGCAGAGACAAACGCCGTAAAGAGTATTCGGTCGGATGGCTCAACGAGTTGACGCGACAAGAGTTCGAGATAGGCAGATATATTCGCAATCAAAACACGGGGTTTCTCTCCATCAAAACGACGCAGGGTTTCCATGAAAAAAGAAATTGGAAGATCCCCACGACGGCTTAGCGCCCAAAAATTATCCAGAACACCGATTTTTTCGACCGATGAAAAATCGCTTAAAACCGCATTCGACACATCCTGCATTAAATCCGGCGAATAAGATGTCCGATAAAAACCCGATTCACCCCCGTTCCCATAAAGCCATTGCACGGGACCATCACTTGAAAGATCAAGTGATGATTGTCTATCTTCAAAGACAATGCTTTTTATTTGAATACCTGAATCATCACGGTATTTGATGCGTAAGGGGATCGTCCAGGGTGGTGTCTCTTTTTCGTCTCCGGCAAAAAACCGTTTTTGGATGACTTCAAATTGGCCCAAATTTTTATCAGTGGCGGAAAAAGTCACTAGGGGAAAACCAGGGCGTGTGAACCAATCTTTTGTAATTGCTGAAACAGGCTGCCCCGAAACTTCCTCTAAAATGCTCCAAAGGTCCGCTGCCGTGGCATTTTGGTACTGATACTGTTTCATATATCTTCGAATACCGTCACGAAAGACCGCTTCACCCAAAAATTGCTCGATCATGCGAAGACAGGCCCCACCTTTTTCGTAGGTCAGCACGTCGAACATTTCCTCTATCTCGGCAGCATTATGAACTTCCGAGTGAATTGCACGGCTGTTTTCAAGGGCGTCCAATTCCAGTGGAATCTCTTTTTCCTGCTGAAAAGTCCACCAAAAATGCCATTTTGGCCGCCACTGATCAACAATTTTACACGCGAGCCAGGTTGCAAAAGACTCATTCAGCCAAAGATCATCCCACCACACCATTGTCACCAAATTACCAAACCACTGATGCACAATTTCATGCGTAATGACACTTGCGACCCGGCGTTGGGTTTCAGTCGAAGAAAGGGACTCATCCAGTAAAAGACATGAATCCCGAAAAAAGATTGCGCCCCAATTCTCCATCGCCCCCATCGCAAAATCAGGCACACTGACCAAATCAAGCTTGGGTGTCGGGCAAGGCAGGTCAAAATAATCATTTAAAAGGGGCAGTACCGCAGAGGTGACCTTCAGGGCAAAACCTCCCAAAGCAAGCTGGCCTGGAATTGTCCATATCGCGACCTCAGTCTCTCCGATACGGATTGATTTTTTCTCAAGGCGCGCAACGCCAAGGGCAAGCAAATAGGTGGACATCACCGGGGTTTCGCCAAAAACAAGATGCTTCAAATCGCCTTCGACCTGCTCTGAAATAACAGGCATATTCGACAGCCCTTGCAAAGCAGCAGGAATGGTGATTTTCAAGCGAAAACGCGCCTTGAAGGCAGGCTCATCAAAACACGGGAACATGCGTCTCGCATCCGTGGCCTGAAACTGTGTAAACGCGTAAGTCTCGCCTTGGGATTTTGTTTCATACAAACCGCGCATTTGACGGTTTAAAATACCTGAGAAAGAAAGAGTAAGTGAGGCAGGCCCAGCCGGGATCGGCTCATTGAAAGAAATCGTAAGGGTTTCAGCGGCAGGGTCTAAGGAAACGGCCCCTTTTTTTGAAGCAAGCGTTGCCGCTGAAATGTCTAAATCCAGCGCATGCAGGGTAACAACCCTTGCAGGGCTTTCAAAATGAAGCTCGATTAAAACAGTTCCGGAAAAGGTCTTCTCTTCCGGAGAAACCACCAGATTGATTGCATAAGAAACAGGGCGAACAGCGCTTAAAAGACGCCCCGAATTGTTTATAGACACACCGATTCCTTAACAATTCCACTTAGGCGGTCAGACAAGTGGCATTCGATCTCTTTGAAAGCTACCTCTTTTTTGCGAGAAACTCTTTACGATAGATCGAAGGAGAAAGTCCTACCTTGTTTTGGAACACCTTGCAAAAATAGCCTTGATCTGAAAAACCAACCTCGCTGCTGACTTGCTTGATGATCCGATGAGGATCTCTCAGGAGCTGGGTTGCACGAAAGATTCGGACTTCGATGAGATAATCATGAAAGCCGACCCGGCATTCCTCCTTAAAAGAGGCAGAAAGATACTTAGGGTGAAGCGAAACCGCCTGTCCCACACCTTCTAGGGAAAGATCAGGAGAGCTATGGTGCCGGTCAATAAATTGAACCGCTCTAAAAATCTTGATGGAAAGGGAATGTATCGGGATATTCAGGGTTTCATGAACCTGCTGAAAAGGATTTGTTCCCACCAGCCGGGCTATTTTTTGAACTAGCGCCTCATTATCCCAAGGTTTTTCAATAAAACCGTGCGGCCTCATGTTAATCATTTGCATCAAGAGCTCTTTACTTCCATACGCGCTGATAAACAGGATCGGCGTCACACGATCTTCTTTCCGAATTTGTTTAAAAAGCTCAACTCCGTCGGTCTCGGAAAGACGATAATCTAAAACAATCAGATTGAGTTCCTTTCGCTGCTTTAAAATATGTAAGGCATCTTCGGCCTGTTCAGCACAAAGGATTTCATATTTTTCCTGAAAAAGCTGCTTGAACGCATTCAAGATCGCTGGATCATCATCCACTAGAAGAATTACTTTTTTCAATGTCTCCGTCATCGAATCTGCACCTCTTCTCTACATTTTTAAAATGAATAAGAAATTCCCGTCTTCTGCAACTCCGTCGCTCAGTGCTCCAAAAAGGATCCATCCTCTTCCAAGGCAAGAATTCGCAGCCACATTCGGAGGAAATACTAACACAAAATTTCCCGTTATAAAAGGGCTTTTAACCGATCAAAGCCCTTTAGAATCAAGGCCCTTTCTGTTTAAATCTCCCCGAAACTTCGACCCAGGCATCGTGACGAAGCGTTCAAACCATCACGGCCCCCGCTGGGTAAACCGTCTAAAACACCCTCAGAACAAGAGACAGACATCACTCCCACATGTTTATGGTATACCTGTTTCAGTCCTTCGTGGAAGCTAAAAATGAAAAAAGGCTTCAGTGCCTCGCGCTCAAAATCAGACCCCGGCCAAATTTAGAGCAGACAATGCCAGGCATTAAAGCTTAGAATAGTGTATTAAAACACGATACAAAACCAAAAATGAAAGATGATGCGATGAGAACAAAACCCGGAAAACCTTATCCACTGGGTGCCACTTGGGACGGAGAGGGAGTCAATTTCGCAATTTTTTCTCAACACGCCACGGGCGTTTCGCTTTGCCTTTTTGAATCGGTAGACGCAACAAAAGAATTCGAAACAATTGAGCTGACCGAGCAAATCGACATGGTTTGGCATGTCTATCTGCCCGATGCACGCCCCGGTTGGCTATATGGGTATCGGGTACATGGCCCCTATGATCCCAGGGCCGGACATCGATTTAATGCCGCAAAATTGTTAACAGACCCCTACGCAAAAGAAATTGCCCGAAACATTCGATGGCATAAAGCCATGTTGGCCTATCCGGACGGGACGCCTCAAAACGACCTGCTCTGCGACAAGACAGATAATGCGGCTTATGCCGCCCTCTGTAAGGTGATCGACCCGGCTTATGCCTGGCAAAATGACAAAGCCCCAAAACGACCCTGGAACGAAACCATTATCTACGAAACCCATATCAAAGGATTGACCGCCCTTCACCCAGACATTCCTGAAGCGCTTCGCGGGACATACTCCGCCCTTGCTTCCGAACCCATGCTCGAATACTTACTGAACCTGGGTATTACAGCGGTCGAGTTGATGCCAGTTCATCATCATGTGGACGACTCCTTTCTTGTCGAGAAACACCTCACAAATTACTGGGGATACAACACACTTTCCTATTTTGCCCCTGACTTACGTTACTGCTCCGGGACACTTTCCCCGGTTGATGAATTTAAAAGAATGGTCCACGCCCTTCACAGCAAAGGCATCGAAGTGATCCTGGATGTCGTGTATAACCATACGGCTGAAGGCAACCGTTTTGGCCCGACCCTCAGCTTTCGCGGCATCGATAATCTGTCCTATTACCGGGTTTCACCCGAATCACCCGAACAATATGTGGACTACACCGGATGCGGAAACACCCTCAATGTACAGCAGCCTCATGTCCTGCAACTCATCATGGACAGCC
The DNA here is from genome assembly GCA_029261215.1 of Nitrospirota bacterium. Taxonomy (GTDB): domain Bacteria; phylum Nitrospirota; class Nitrospiria; order SBBL01; family JAADHI01; genus JAADHI01. Next base: position 21,188 of record JAJDBT010000118.1, read on the forward strand.
TGCGGTACTGGATACTGGAGATGCATGTCGATGGATTTCGTTTTGATCTCGCCAGTACGCTCGCGCGTGAACTGCACGACGTGGATCGACTCGGTTCCTTTTTTGACATCATCCACCAGGATCCCGTCATCTCACAGGTCAAACTCATTGCAGAACCTTGGGATTTGGGAGAAGGCGGATATCAGGTCGGCAACTTCCCCATTTTATGGACAGAGTGGAACGGCAAGTATCGGGACGCCATCCGAAAATTCTGGAAAAGCGAAGAATGTCAGGTCGCGGAGCTTGCAACCCGGCTGTCAGGAAGCAGCGACCTGTATGAAGCGGGCGGACGCAGACCGCATGCCAGCATTAACTTTGTCACCTGTCACGACGGCTTCACCCTAAGAGATTTGGTTAGCTACAATAAAAAACACAACGCGGCCAATCAGGAACAAAACAGAGACGGAGAAAATGACAACCACAGCTGGAATTGTGGCGTAGAAGGCCCGACGCAAGACCCGGACATACTCAGCCTGCGTGAGCGGCAACAACGTAATTTCATGGCGACACTGCTCATTTCCCAAGGGGTGCCCATGATCAGCGGCGGAGATGAAATCGGCCGGACACAAGGTGGAAACAACAACGCCTATTGCCAGGACAACGAAACAAGCTGGCATCATTGGCAGCTCGATCCAAAACAAAAGGCATTTTTAGAATTCACAAAAGACCTCATCGCCCTTAGAAAAAACCCGGTGCTGCGGCGACGGCATTTTTTTCAAGGGCGAAAAATCAGAGGCTCCGAAATCAAGGACATTACCTGGCTCTCCCCGACTGGAGAGGAAATGACCCATGAGGAGTGGCATGATATCTGTGCTCAATGTATGGGGATGCGGCTATCCGGAGATGCCATCATCGAGGTAGACGAAGCCGGTCATCCCATTACGGGAGAAACGCTCTTGATTTTGATGAATGCCAATTTGTGGATAGTGCCTTTTCAACTGCCCAACCATCAGAAAGATCTCCGATGGGAATTGCTCATCGATACAACACAAAGCACATTTAAGAAAACAGACAGGCCACGTTTAAAGTCGGGAGACACCTTTGAACTCATGGGACACAGCCTGGCCATTTTCCAACTGGAAGCGCCCTCACCCGCAAAAAGCGCCTCCTCTCAAAACAAAACGGATCATTGATTGGACACTCACAACCATCATCTGACAGAAACAGACATCTACTTTTTCCATGCAGGCCGGCATGCAAGGCTTTATGAAAAAATGGGCGCGCATCACACTCAGGAAGAAGGCAGAGACGGCACACTTTTCCGCGTTTGGGCACCCAGGGCCGATGCCGTCTCGGTGATCGGAGACTTCAACGGATGGACGCCTCATCAACATCCGCTCAAAAAACGCAAGGATCAGTCCGGAATATGGGAAAGATTTCACCCAGGGCTCATAAAAAACGAACGGTACAAATATCACATCACTTCAAAACATCACCATGAAGCCCTCGAAAAAGGCGACCCCTACGCCTTGATGTGGGAAGAGCCTCCCCGAACAGCCTCGGTGGTGACCCAGCTAGACTACGCCTGGCTGGATCAGAAATGGATGAAAGATCGCGCAAAAAAAAATGCCTTGAATGCACCCATTTCTATCTATGAAATGCACCTGGGTTCATGGCGACGAAAACCTGCGGAAGGAAATCGATTTCTTTCCTATCGGGAAATGGCCGAACCCTTGGTCGCCTATCTTCAGGAAACGGGTTTCACTCATGTTGAGTTTCTCCCCGTCATGGAGCATCCATTTTACGGCTCATGGGGATACCAGGTTTCGGGTTATTTTGCCCCCAGTAACCGATTCGGCACACCGCAAGATCTGATGTATCTCATCGACCAGTTACACCAGCATGACATCGGGGTCATCCTGGATTGGGTTCCTGCGCACTTTCCGGGGGATAAACACGGCCTATCCTATTTTGATGGCAGCCCGCTTTATGAATATACAGAACCCACCAGACGCATTCACCCGGATTGGAACAGCCACATCTTTGATTACGGCCGCCCGGAAGTCCAGTCTTTCCTGATCAGCAATGCCTGTTTCTGGCTCGATAAATATCATATCGACGGCCTTCGCATCGACGCCGTCGCGTCCATGATCTACCTCGACTACTCCAGAAAAGCCGGGGAATGGCAGCCCAATCAATACGGTGGAAACGAAAACCTCGAAGCCATTGCCTTCCTCAAAAAAATGAATGAAATCATCTATCAGCACTACCCGGATGTGCAAACAATGGCGGAAGAATCCACCGCATGGCCAATGGTCTCCCGCCCGACTTATCTCGGCGGTCTGGGTTTCGGCATAAAATGGAACATGGGCTGGATGCACGACACCCTCCTGTATTTCCAGAAAGACGCCATTTATCGAAAATATCATCAGGGAGATTTGACCTTCAGTCTGCTCTATGCCTTTTCGGAAAACTTTGTCCTCCCCCTTTCACACGATGAAGTCGTCCACGGCAAAGGCTCACTGATTGACAAAATGCCCGGTGATGACTGGCAAAAATTTGCGCAATTACGCTTGCTCTTTGGTTATATGTATGGACATCCGGGCAAAAAGCTCCTCTTTATGGGAAGTGAATTTGCCCAGCGCAGGGAATGGCATCACGACCACAGTCTTGACTGGCATCTTCTGCAATATCCCGCGCATCAGGGACTCAAAAAATGGGTTACAGACCTCAATCACCTTTACCGGTCTGAAAAAGCGCTCTATCAAAAGGATTTTCAGCCATCAGGCTTTGAGTGGATTGATGCGGCCGATCAAAACCAGTGTGTGATCAGCTTCCTCAGGCGTGCTGAAAATGAGGAGGACTGCATCATTTTTATCTGCAACTTTACGCCAGAACCCCGCCATCACTATCAGATCGGCATGCCGCAAGCGGGCATATTTGAAGAGCTTTTAAACAGCGATGCATCGGACTACGGCGGCAGCGGCTTGGGGAACCTCGGATCAATCCAGACGATAAACGAGGCGGCGCACGGCCGGCCTTTTTCGATACGGCTGCTCCTGCCTCCGCTTTCAGTGATCATCTTAAAACAAGCGAGAGACAAATGACACGAGTCGTGATTATCGGTGGGGGAATGGGAGGAAGCTCCTTGCTGGAAATCTTCCAAAACGACCCTTTGGTTCAAATCGTTGGAATCGCCGATGTAGACAAAAATGCACCCGCCATTAAACTGGCCAGAAAATTGAAAATTCCGGTCACTCAAAATTACAAACGGCTTCTCAAACCCCAAAAAGCAGACCTCGTTATCGATGTGACCGGCAACCAGGAAATCCAAAGCGATCTACAATCGGCGCTTTCGCCCGGAATGGCGATGATCGGCGGCCCTTCGGCAAAATTCATGTGGCAATTAATCGAAGAGCGGATCAAGAGTAAAGAACAAATCGAGCAGCACCTGCTCGAATATCAGGCCCTTTACCGTCTCTACGTCAAAGAAGTCGAGCATGCCATTGCTGAAGAACGCACCCGAATCGCCTGCGACATCCATGATGGACTTATTCAGACCCTGGCCGGCCTGAATTACCACATTGAATTCTGTATCGACCAGATTGAAAAAAATAAAGATGGAGCCTTGAAGTCTATTCAGGAAACTCAGAAACTGCTGAAAGAAAGCATTGTCGAGGCCAGAGAAGTGGTCTTTAACCTGCGGCCCATTACACTCGGCCGCTCCGGGTTGTATCAGGCCCTGGCGAAATATATGACGACCTTTGAAAAACAATACAAAATCAAAACCACTCTTCAAACCACAGGCTCGGAATCAAACATCCCCGCAGAAGCCAAAGTCTTTGTTTTTCGCATTATTCTGGAAGCCCTGGCGAATGTGCAAAAACACTCGGAGGGCGACCGGGTTCAGGTCAAAGTGCTCACGCAAAAAACGGGACTCAAAGCCTCCATTATCGACAACGGAATTGGATACAAGGCCCACCGCTCACAACCCGAGACGGAACACCGGACTTCCTTTGGACTTGAAGCGATCTCAGAAAGGGCACGCCTTCTGGGTGGCACGGCCAAAATCACCAGCCGCATTGGTAAGGGCACAAAGGTCGCCATTGAAATCCCCCTGACAAAAGAGGTTTTGATATGAACAAGGTAAAACTGCTCATTGTAGATGACCATCGTGTGGTTCGCGAAGGACTTGGCGCCATTCTGAAAACCAAGGAAGATATTGATCTGATTGGGGAAGCGACCAATGGCCTTGAAGCCGTGAGCATGGCCAATACACTCCAGCCCGATGTCATTCTGATGGACATCTCTATGCCAAAAATGAACGGGATTAAAGCCACCGAGATGATTAAACAAGCGTCCCCTGAAATCGGCATCGTGGCCCTCACCATGCACGACGACGATACAACCATACTTGAGCTGGTTCAGGCTGGCGTAGACGGGTACCTTCTAAAAGACGCAGACTCGGCAGAAATTGTGAAAGCGATTCTAACCGTGCACCGGGGCGAATCCGTAATCGACCCGCTCATCACAAAAAAGATTCTCGGGGAATTGACGCAAAAAAAACCGCTTCAGCGAGAGCCTCGTTTGGAGAACAAGTACCATCTGAGCGGCAGGGAGCTTGAGGTTTTGCAACTGGTCGCGCGAGGAGAAACAAACAAGGAAATTGCAAATGATCTGGGCTTGAGCGAAAAAACGATCAAGAATCATCTGCGAAATATCTTTACAAAAATGAGCGTCGATGACCGGACAAAGGCGGCCATTCAGGGGATACAGGACGGCTTGATCGACCTTGAAGCCAATCCCCTGAAATAATACCCGCAGTCCGCTGAAAAAAAGCTTAAGACGCGCCTTGAGCTGCGCGGTGCACAACAACCGCTTTTGCAAGCAGGCCTGTTTTGTGATTTTCAAATGTGACCACAATCGTATCGTTCACATTCACTTTTTTGAGCACATCGCCTTCACCCACAAAAGCAATTGCTTTTTGGGACTCTGCATCAATCAAGGACATTGTGCCTTTGTCAGGGTCAACAAACTTCACAACACCCATGTGCTTTTCAGGGCCAAGACTCGAGCAGGCTAGAACAGATCCGCCCGCGAAAATTACACCAGAAAACACCGCAACAACTGCCCACATGATTTTCGTCATTTTTTTCATGTCTTCCTCCTCATTTATCTTGTACAAATCCTAGGCTTTTTTGACAGACAAGTCAATTCATCCAAAACATCCGCCACATAAAAATCAGGATTTTAGTGGGAAGGCTTCGTCAATCAGCATAATCGGAATATCGTCTCGTATCGGATAAATCACCTGACAGACCGAACAAATCAGTCCATCCTCTTGTTCATTCAACTGAATTTCACCTTTACACTTTGGGCAAGCGAGTATATTTAATAAATCCGGGTTAATGGGCATCTCAGCCTCCTTATCTCATTGTTCCATCTGTTTATTTATGAATCACTTCCTGTTTTAAAATCCAGTCAACCGCTTCCGAAAAATCGTTCGAGACATGGGCTGAGACATCTCCAGATGCCTCCAAAAAGGAAAGCGTGGCCAGACCTTCCCCTGTTTTTACAAGAATCGCCTTCGCTTGCTGTTCCGGCAGCAGGGCCTCCACAAGCCCCAAATCAGAACGTTTATCCCCCACAACATAGGAACACGAAAAATCGATGGGATAATCCCGCAATGCCTTTTTAATCATGCCGCCCGCAGGTTTCCGGCAATCACAGGCCATCCAGTCCGGATGGTGGGGACATGAATAAATCCCGTCAAGATACGCCCCTTCACGCGCAAGCAGCCGCTGAAGGTAAAGATGCAATTCATCCACAAATGCCGCATCAAACAAGCCGCGTGCGACACCCGACTGATTGGTCACTAAAATAACAGGCAGTCCGGCCTGATTGAGCCGGGAGATCGATTCGGCCACACCGGGAAAAAGAGAGAATCGCGCGATCGAATCAATATATCCATCGTCTGGATTCATCGTGCCGTCCCGGTCTATAAAAACAGCGGGCACCGTCTTCTTGGGTGCATTCATCAAACGAAGTGCCGCACCATAAACCGCATCTGGGCTGAGTCCCGTCATGCAGCGGTGATCAATCGGGCACTCCCGATGCCGACAGGGGGCACATTCCACCTGGTTCTGGACAAGGATATCGTATGCCCCGTTTGAAAAGGAAGCAGTCGGATTCGTAGGCCCAAAGACCGCCACCTGAGGCACTTTCAATGCCGAAGCCACATGCATCGGGCCGGAATCATTCGAGATAAAAAGTCGGCAGGCTTGAATACACGCCATCATTTGACGCACCGTCGTTTTCCCCGTCAGGATAATCGCCTGTGACTTCATGATGGTTTGAATGTCTTCGGCAACAGGCCGTTCAGAAGGTCCGCCAAAAATCAGAATCTGGGCCTGAAATTGATCCGATAAACGGTCAGCCACTTCGGCAAAACGCTCAGGGAGCCATCGTTTTGCCGTGCCGTAGGCTGCGCCCGGATTGATGCCAATCAGGGGTTTCGAAAGGTCTGCCCCCAACATCTTCAAAAAATGTCGTGCGGCGCTTCGTTCAGTCTCTGTAAGCACCAGGTAGGGATCTTTTTTCTTCGTCTCAGCTTCGTGTTTTGCCACGGGCAGCCCGATTAGAGGGATCAGCGCAAGATATGCGTCCGAGCGATGCAGCGGAGCTGACTTTTTTTTCAGGGCCGCTGTTAACAAAATTCGCCGCCCGTCCGTCGCATAGCCTAGCCGCTGGGGAATTCCGGCAAAAAAAGCCAATAAAGCGGCTTCCAGCGCATTTTGAAGCAAGAAGGCCAGGTCAAAACGCTCCTTTCGCAACAAACGGATTAAACGAAAAAGCCCCCGTATTCCCGAATGCGGGCCGGGATCATCATAAACCATGACCCGGTCGATATCAGGATGTGCGACAAACAGGGCCGCAACCGCCGGTTTTGCCAAAAGAACAATTTCTGCATCTTTAAAGGTATGACGCAGCGCAGAAAGCGCCGGGGTAGACATGACCGCATCCCCGATCCAGTTGGGCGCCCGAACCACTATTTTTTTTACGGCCTTCACGAGGGTTCAGCCTTTTGTGTTTCTTCAGGCTGCGTTTTCCAGCGGCGGTGCAGCCAGAGCCAGTGGTCCGGATATTGGCGGACATAAAATTCAATTTTTTTCGTAAAAAGGGTGGTGATATCAATCATATCCTGTTTTAAATTCCCCGTGCGCGGCAGGGTCATAGGTTTTTCAATAATCAGTTGATGCCCGCCTTTTTTACGGATAATAAACATGGGCACCACGGGTGCGCCCGTTCGAAGCGCAATCGTCGCCAAAGCTTTGTTGGTCGCGGCGGGCCGCCCAAAATAATCTACAAAAATAGCTTTCGCGCGCCCCACATCCTGATCCAATAAAAACCCGATAGACTTCCCCTGCCGTAACAGCTTGATAATTTCACCCGTTTCAGAGCGTTTATTCAGAACTACATTACCAAAACGCTCACGCATTCCCTGCACCATTTGATTCAGGTAGGGGTTATCAATCGGGCGGACGATTACATGCATCGGGGCGCCTTCGGTTCCCAGGGCCAGGGGAATCCACTCCCAACTGCCAAAGTGTGCGCCTAGCAAAATGACCCCTTTATGCTCTTTTAGAGCCGCTCGATAATGTTCAAGACCCACAATCTCCGTTCTCGCTTTAATTTCATCGGGAGGCATTGTAGCCAGTCGAATGGCTTCTATGCCGGAGCGGCCAATATTTTGATAGACCCCAAGCAGAATGGCATCCAACTCCGCTTCACTTTTTTCATTTTTAAAAGATGCTCGGAGGTTGTTCAAAGCAATCAGGCGATGCCGTTTGTCAAAGCGGTGCATCAGGGAACCCAGCCGGGCCCCCAACTTTAAAGCGGCATCAAAAGACAAGGTCTCGACAAATGCGCTCAAAAGGCGCATCGCCAGATAGGTCGCTTTCTCTTTCATCGTTCAAACAGCTTTGAAAGCATCGCATCCGATCCCGATTTGAATGTCAGGGCAATGCGAAGGGCAAACACATCGAAATGGTCGGGGATGAATCTTTTTATTTTAACCGCATCCTTTTCCGTCGTCACCATTCGGGTCATGCCGCGTTTTTTAGCCGCTGCGACGATTTCGAGCATGTCTGTTTCTTTATAGTCATGGTGATCTTCAAACACAAAAGGGGATTCGAGCTTTGCGCCCAGGCCCTCCAATTGCCCCAAAAAAGCATCGGGATTTCCAATGCCACAAAAGGGCATCACAGACATACCCTGCAAATCTGAAGGGTTCGATGATGCGCCCGTTTTGACATTGATCAAGTCTGTGGCCTTAAACCGGCTTTGCAGGATTTTTTTTTGAAACGGCCGAACTTTCTGCACCATTTCATCCATCGCAAGACGATCATTCGTCCGCGTAAAAATCACATAGTCAGCCCGCGTCATCGACTTAAGCGGTTCTCTCAAACACCCTCTCGGCAAGAGGTAAGCATTCCCGAAAGGGTTTGTCGCATCAATAATCAAGAGATTTAAATCCCGGTGCAGCTTTAAATGTTGAAACCCGTCATCCAACAAAATCACATCAACCCCAAAAAGGCGGATTAATGTTTCACAGCCTTTCACACGATCCGCCGAAACGGCAATCGGAATACCCGACAAGCGCTCGGCCATTAAGTAGGGTTCATCGCCCACAATATCAGGCCCGGACAGCGGTTTTCCGCCTTCGGAAACAACCAGGACCTCTTTTTCATTTGAGCGGCGATATCCCCGGCTCACGATGCCGACCTTCGCTCCTCTTTCTTGCCATTGCTCCGCAAGGTAGATGGTCATCGGTGTTTTTCCTGTGCCCCCGGCCGTGATATTCCCGATGCTGACAACATGGCAATTCACTTTTTTTTTCGAAAGTATCCTTTTTTCGTAAAGAAAAATCCGAAGCTGGATCACTGCGCCATAAAACACAGAGGCCACCGTGAAGGGAAAGCGGAGCAAATTCGCAAGTCCTTTTTCTTCCCGCCACATCCACGCCAGAAAGGGATTCACCCGGTTTGTCGCTGCCTGCGCCATTTATATCTTTTCCATTAGAAGGGCAATGCGGTCAAGATTGCGCTGTACCGCACCGCGATGATTGAATACGACATCATACGCCGCCTGGGCCCGCTGCTCATATTCTTCAGGGTGTTTAGACAACCACAATATCCGCTCAGCCAGTTCATTTCCGTCAGCCACTTGAATGCCACCGCCAGAACGTGTCAGCTGTTCTGCAATTTCCTGAAAATTCTCCATATGCCCTCCAAAAAAAACGGGCTTTTTACAGGCCGCGGGCTCCAAAGGGTTATGACCGCCAAATGGCGCAAGACTTCCCCCCACAAAGATAAAATGCGCCAGGGCATAAAACGACGCAAGTTCACCCAGGGTGTCCATTAAAATGACCTTTGGCGTATCGACATCCTCCTTTAAACTCGGGCCTGAAATCTGCCCCTTTCGGATCGATTGAAAACCTGCGGCGCTGACCAGACCTTCCACCGCATCCAAACGCCCCAAATGGCGGGGGGCGATCATCAACCTCAGCCCCGGCATCTTTGAGTGCAAGATACGGTACGCCTTCAGCACGGCGTCCTCTTCCCCTGGCCGAGTACTGCCCGCGATCATGAGCAACTGATCTTCGGAGAGCCCCATCGCCGCGAAACTGGCGCATGCGCCAGAGACCTGATCCTCCGCCGAGCCTGCCTGATCATACTTCATATTTCCGGTTTCTTCCACCCGATTTAAGGGGGCGCCCAGCCTGATAAGACGTTCGGCATCCTGGGCAGACTGCATTAAAAAGAGAGACACATCATTCAATACCAGAGAAATGAAGGGGCGAAGTTTTTGATATCCGGGGAAACTCCTGGTTGAAATACGGCCGTTGGCCATGATCGAAGGGATTTTTCGTTTTGAGAGTGATCTCAAACAATTGGGCCAGATTTCTGTTTCCATAAAAATAAACAATGTGGGCGAAATCCTCCGCACCACACCCCTTGCAATCCAGAAATAATCGAAGGGGAAGTAGATAAACGAGACCACAAAATCAGAAAGATATTCCCTGGCAGCGGCCTGACCCGTGGGGGTGATCGTCGAAAAAACGATAGCCGAATCAGGATGCCGCGCCTTGAATGAGCGGACAAAAAAACGGGACATCATCACTTCACCCACTGATGCCGCATGAATCCAAACAACCTTTTTCCCCTGAAGCAGCTTAAAAAATGTAGCGGGATACAGGCCAAATCGCTGCGCCATATTTTTTCGATAAATTGGTTTTCTGAGTAAGGTGCCTAAAATAAAGAGCAAAAAGAAGGGAAGAAGCAGGAGCGTGATGCTTTGATAAAGACCTACAAAAAACAATTTTTTCATGTTTTATACAACAAAAAACCATCGGAAGGGTGATATCAACAGACCTATTCGATCAACATTTCATCGCTCTGGGCCAGTCCTTCGATGTCTCTGAACTGCATTTGATAGACCTTTCGATAAAGACCGTCTTGCTGGATCAACGCATCGTGGCGGCCGCTTTCCGCAATACGCCCCTTATCAATCACATAAATACAGCTTGCCTGTTGAATGGTAGAAAGCCGGTGAGCAATAACAAAAGTCGTTCTGTTTTTCATCAAACGCGTCAGGGCTTTTCGGATAATAAATTCCGATTCAGTATCCAGTGCGGAGGTGGCTTCGTCCAAAATCAGGATCGGGGGATTCTTGAGCAGGGCGCGGGCAATCGCCAGGCGTTGACGCTCGCCGCCTGAAAAGTTTGCGCCCCCCTTTTCAATCGGGGTGTCGTACCCCAAGGGCAATTTATGAATAAAGCGATCCGCATAGGCCGCTTCGGCTGCCGCCTGCACCTGCTCATCCGTCGCACCGTCGGTGCCGTAAGCAATATTCCAGCGCACCGTTTCGTCAAATAACACAATTTCCTGACTCACAATCCCTATTTGGGCGCGTAAAGACTCAAGCGTGACATCCTGAATCACATGCCCGTCCATTAAAATACGGCCCTCTGTCACATCATAAAAACGGGGAATGAGATTGATCAGAGTCGTTTTTCCGGCACCGCTGCTCCCGACTAACGCAATGATATCGCCGGGAGCCGCTTCAAAACTAATCCCGGAGAGCGCCCGTGACTTTGAAGCCGTATAGGTAAACGAAACCGCATCAAAAACCACCGCGCCTTTAAGGCGTGGCAACTCCATTTTTCCGGAATCAAGCTGACGTTCATTTTTAAGATCCATGACGGCAAAAACCCGTTCGGCGGCGGACATGGCTTGCTGAAGCTGGTTATTTGAACTACTTAGACTTTTAATCGGGGCATACATCATCGATGCGGCAGTCATAAAAGAAAAAAAGGTGCCGGGCGTCATTTCACCTAAAATCACGCGGGAGCCTCCGTACCAAATAATCGCGCCAATCGCAAAACTTAAAATGGTTTCAATCAGCGGGGAGGTGATTTCGCCAATCGCGATGGCCTTTACAACGGTTTTATAATAAGCCTCATTTTTTTTAGAAAACCGCTGGGCTTCAAAGTTTTCTCGACCAAAAGCCTTTACGATGCGAATACCGGACAAAACTTCCTGTAAAATATTCGTCAAATCGCCCGCACGCTCCTGCCCCTTTCGGGCAATGCCTCTCAGCCTTTTTCCGATACGAACGATGGGGTAGGTAATCGCGGGCATCCCCAGCAAAACAAAGCAGGCCAGCCGCCAATCCTGATAAAACACAACACCGACCAGCGCCACCAGGGTCAGGGTTTGCTGAAAAAGATCTTTAATCACTGTCGAAACGGCATTTTGCATGACTTGCACATCGTGAATAATTCTGGAAATAAGCTGGCCAGTTGATTGTTCCGTATGATAACTCACCGGTAAAAGCAGCATGTGTTGATAAAGCGCCTTGCGAATATCGGCGATAATCCAGCTTCCGGCATATCGCATGAGATAGGCTTGCCCATAGGTAGAAAGTCCTTTGAGCAAAGACACCACGATAATGGCCATCGGCACAAAGAAGAGCATTTCCTGATCTTTTCGGATAAAAATGTCGTCAATCACAGGTTTAATCAGCCAGGCATATGCCGCCGTCATGGTCGAAACCACCGCTGCACAGATGACAGATCCGATCAGCCATTTGTAATACGGTTTTAGATAAGAAAGTAATCTGCGGTACAATTTCATGCCACAACCCGGGCATGGGCGACATTATGATGCACAGATTTTTTTTTAAGAGAACGATTCAAAATACGTAAAATCGCCGATGCGGCCCGATCAGAAGCCCCCGGCTGCCCCAGACGATCAGCCACCTTCAATAAGCTTTTGTGCATTGCCTCACGTCCCGCATCGTCTTTTAAAAGGCGGCTGACTTCTTTTGCAATACGCTCCGAGGTGCAATCACCCTGAATGAGCTCTGGCACGAAAGGCTCCCCTGCCACAATATTCACAAGACTGACCGATTTTAAATGCACCAAGCATTTCGCAAGCCAGTAGCTTAGCCAAGACACCTTGTAGACCACCACCATCGGGGTCCCCGCCAAAGCGCCCTGCAAGGTCGCTGTTCCGGAAGTAACCACCGCCAGATCCGCATCCAGTAAAACATCATAGACCGAATCATTGATCAGTTTAACGGGAAAGGGGGCTGAGGCGGTAAGGCCGGGAATCAGATCTTCTGAAAGGGAAGAGGCCACGGGAATGATCACGCTTAAGTCCGGAAACGTGGCATGGAGTTTTTCCATACTCGCAAGCATCTCCGGTAAAATGGAGACCACTTCCCGGGTTCGGCTTCCGGGAAGCAGGGCAATGACCGGAGATAACCCGACTTGTTTCCGGTAATCCGGAAGCGCTCTGCCTTGAGTCGCACGGCTAAATTCGTCTAACAAGGGATTTCCGACAAACTCGCAAGGCACATGGGCGGCATCATAAATGGCTTTCTCAAAAGGTAAAATCACCAATATTTGCTCCACCCGCTCGGCAATTGTTTTGACCCGCCCTGCGCGCCAGGCCCAGACCTGCGGGCTCACATAATAAACCACGGGAATCCCGCGTTCATTTGCCGCTTTCGCGACCCGCAGGTTAAACCCTGAAAAATCGATTAAAACCAACAGGTCCACTGACTCTTCGAGCAAGCGAACCGCCGTTCGGTAGGCCTCCAACAGCACTCTGAAATGAAAAACAATCTCAATAATACCGACAATACCGAGCCGCTTAATATCAAAACGGATCTCCACACCCGCCGCCCGCATCGCTTTTCCACCAAATCCGACGATCTCCATCTCATGATCTTTAGAAAAAAGGGCTTCCGCCAGGGCGCCGCCGTGCAAATCGCCCGAGGCTTCTCCGGAAACAATCATGAGCCGGGGTCCTTTGTTTGCTGCTTTATGCTGGGGCTGTTTGACCATCTTTGATGAGATCCACGATTTGAAGCGCGACGTCGAGCGCCTTCCGTCCATCCTCTCCGGAAACCTTCGGGATTTCATCCGTTCGAATCGCCCCGATAAAAGCGGTCAATTCCCCTTTCAAGGGTTCCTCTTTTTCAGTGAACACCTTGTCTGATGTGATCGAAGGCGTCCCGTCCGCCTGGAGAACCCGGCGGCACACCCTCATTTCCTGATTGGCATAATCCAGTGAAAAATAGGCATCGGGTTGAAAAATTCTGATTTTACGGAGTTTTTCTAGAGAGATCCGACTGGCCGTAATATTCGCGACACAGCCATTTGCAAAAGCCAGCCTCACATTGGCGATGTCAATCATCTCGGTCATCACCGAGGTGCCGGTCGCGCGAATCTCACTCAGTTCAGAGGGGACCAGAGACAAAATGATGTCAATATCGTGAATCATCAAATCCAGGATGACATGCACATCTATCCCCCGGCCCACAAAAGGCGCCACCCTGTGGCATTCAATAAAACGCGGGTTGATCAAGTACTCCTTCAACATTTTCACCCCGGTGTTGAACTGTTCAATGTGTCCGATCTGCAACATCGCTCCGGTCCGTTTTGAAATCGCAATCAAATCATCTGCTTCTTCGAGCGTTTTGGTGATGGGTTTTTCCAGCAACAAATGGATGCCTTTTCCCAACAAGATCTTTGCAACGGCATGATGCTCTGGTGTAGGGACAACAACACTCGCCGCATCAATCTTTTCTGTCACCTGGGTAAGATCCGTGTAGTATCGACACCCAAATTTTGTGGCAATTTCCTGTGCCCGGACTTCGCTCGCGTCCACGACCGCCACCAGCTCCACATCTTCCATTTCTGAATACACCCGTGCATGGTGCTGACCCAGAGAACCTACCCCGATGACTGCAACTTTCGTTTTTTGATCCATCATTATCCTATGACCTGCGGTATCATCCACATCATTTAAAGTATGATCCTACTCATATTCGGACTTCCCTCGATAGCCGACAACCGCAATCTTTGCGGCTTTCGCCTCCGCTATAAATCGTTCTTTTTCGAGAACAATCGCCTTTCCCGCTTCCACCACCAATACGGAGGCTTTGACTTCTTTCATCGCTTGAATGGTTCCCGGCCCAATGGTGGGTAAATCAAAACGTAAATCCTGCTGGGGTTTGCAAATTTTAATGACAACCGATTTCTCTCTGCCCAAGATTCCGCCCCGGCGGATCGCGGCGTCTGTGCCTTCAATCGCCTCGACTGCCAAAATCACCCCTTTTCGAAGAACCACGCACTGACCGATATCGAGTGCACCCACTTTTTTGGCCAGAGGCCATCCCCATTCGATATCGGCTTTTTCCTCTTTTTTCAGAGGACGAGTCCACTCTCCTTCTTCGGCCAGCAGAGGGTGTAAAAGAAAGGTTGATTCTTTGACCTGAATACCCTCTTTTTCTAATGCGTCTGCAAACGCCCGGAGCAAGACATCATCTTTTTTTTCCTTAATTTTGCTTAAAATCGCCAAAGCTTTCAAATCGGGGCGAAAATCAAAAATACGGGTCTTTTGAATTCCGCCCGCCATGACGGCTTCCTTCACACCTCTCTTTTTAAAAAAAGAGATTAGCTTTCCGAGCTGGCCGACACGTATCCAGAGAATTTCATCGACTTGATCGGAGAGCGCGGGGTTTGTCTCGCCTTCATGAGCCGCCGCAATAACCGATAGGCCCAAGGCTTTGGCGCGCTCTGCAAAAATCAGGGGGAATTCACCGCTCCCGGCGATGAGACCAATTTTCCCCTTGTTCACCGGCAGATGCCTCGTTCTGACTTTTCAACAAAGGAAAGAAAATCGTCCACTTTGGCATTGTCCGGCCATTTGTCTTTTGCTTCTTTAATGGCCTCACGCATCGTTAAACCCGACCGAAAAAGCAGTTTGTAGGTTGCTTTTAATGTCTGAATCTCCTCGGGAGTAAAACCATGCCGCTTTAGACCAATGCTGTTTAATCCGTATAATTTGGCATGATTCCCAGCAACACGCACATAAGGCGGAACATCCTGCGCCACGGCAGAACAGCCGCCGATCATGGCATATGATCCAATCCGCACAAACTGATGCACACCGGAAAGTCCGCCAACAATGGCGTTGCTGCCGACCGTAATCGAACCCGCGAGCGTTGCGGCATTCGACATAATAATATGATCTCCCAGAATACAGTCATGCGCCACATGGACATAGGCCATCAGAACATTGTGACTTCCGATTTGCGTTATCCCGCCGCCTGAGGCTGTGCCCCGGTGCAAAGTGACATACTCTCGAATCATATTATGATTGCCCACCTCTAGCCGGGTCTTTTCCCCCTTAAACTTCAAATCTTGCGGCTCAAGACCAATCGAGGCAAAAGGGTAAATGGTATTCGATTCACCCAGGGTCGTCCATCCGTCGATGACAACGTGGGATCGAATGACTGTTCCTTTTCCAATACGGACATGCTCACCGATAATTGAATACGGGCCGACTTCGACAGACGAATCGAGCTCTGCTTTTTTATGAATAATGGCTGTTGAATGAATGTTCACTTCTCGGGGTCCTTTTTGTCCTTTTCAAGCATGGCTTTTAATTCGGCCTCGGAAACCAATTGGTCATTCACATAGGCCATCCCTTTGAGTTTCCAGTATGGCGGACGTTGATGTAATACTTCCACTTCAATTCTCAGTTGATCACCCGGCAGCACAGGCTTTCTGAATTTGGCTTTATCAATGCCCAAAAAATAGACCAGCTGGCCCTCTCTGCCCTTGGCTGATTTCACCGCAAGTACGCCGCCAATCTGAGCCATCGCTTCGATAATCAAGACCCCCGGCATAATCGGGTGACCTGGAAAATGCCCTTGAAAAAAAGGCTCATTCATCGACACATTCTTCAACCCGACCATCTTTTTCCCCGGCTCAAAAGAAAGTATGCGATCCACCAGTAAAAAAGGATAACGATGGGGTAAAATTGCCATGATTTCCTGGATGTCCATCATAATGATGTTCCCTTCTTCTTTTTGAGTGCTTCGAGTTCCTTTTTCAATTGCGCGACCTCGCCACTTAAAGATTTAAGGTGGGTTTTTAATGCCGGAAGATGCTGAAAAACCACCTGCGATTTCAACCACTGTTTGTGCGAAAAATGGGGAAAACCCGAAATCATTTCCCCATCAGCCACATCCTTCGACACACCGGTTTTCGCTGCCGCAACCACGTTGTCCCCAATACTCAAATGCCCGACGACACCGACTTGCCCTGCCAGGGTCACATGGTTTCCAATCGTCACGCTGCCGGAAATCCCGACCTGAGCGACCAGAATGGTATCGCTGCCCACTTTGACGTTATGCCCCACATGCACTTGATTATCAAGCTTTGTCCCGCGCCCGAGTTCTGTTTTTCCAAGCGCGCCGCGATCAATCGTCACATTCGCCCCAATCTCCACATCATCTGCAATCACCACGCTTCCCACTTGCGGGATTTTATGGTATTTCCCCTGGTGAAAGGCGAAACCAAAACCATCACTACCAATGACTGCGCCACAGTGGATAATGACCCGTTCGCCAATCTCCACCCCTTCGCGAATGCTGACATTGGGGTAAACCAAGCTATCTGCTCCGATACGACTGCCAGCCCCGATAAAAACGCCCGCGCCGATTTGCACCCGATTACCAATAACCACGCCTGCTTCAATTGTGGCGTTTGGGCCGATGGAAACGGCCTCGCCCAAAGTCACATTTTCTTCGACATAGGCCTTGTGATGAACACCCACGGGCATCCGTTTTGGCGGATAAAAAAAGGCCAGAAGCTGTGCAAATGAAAAATAGGGATCCTTGACGATCAAAAATGTTTTTGAAACATTTTCGAACACCTTCTGCGTAATCAGAACAGAAGCTTGCGTAAAAGCGACCTTTTTCTCGTACTTTGGGTTCGAGATAAAAGAGATCTCTCCAGGTTTGGCTTCATCAAGCGGAGCCACTCCCTCAATCAATATCGATGCTTCCCCAACAACCTGCGCACCGAGACGTTCTGCGATGTCTTTAAGCGGGATGGCCATTTAGACCTTTCTATCCAAAGAACCTTAAGAGCCTTATTTTTTGGTCATCGTATTCAGCTGACTGACGACTTTATCTGTGATATCGCCACTTTCTTCCGAATACAACACCGGGCCGCCTTCCTTATTTTTATCCAGCACAAGGGTATAGCCTTCTTTTTTGGCCGTTTCCTGAATCGCTTTTTCTAAAGTCTGAAAAAAAGTCCGGTTTGTTTCAACTTTTTTGTCCTGAACTTCTTTGTTCATTGCCCTTGCTTTTTGCTGATAATCCGTGAACTTCTTCTGCATTTCATCCTGCTTCATCTTCGAGGCCTCCGGAGAAAGCAGGGCCGCTTGTTTTCTGAGGTCTTCTTCCATTTGTCGAAGTTCTTTTTCTTCGATGTCGATAATTTTTTGACGGCTCTCGACATATTCCTGAACGTTCGCCTGCACGCGTTTACCTTCATCCGAGATCTCAAATACTTTTTGCGCATCCACAAATCCAACCTTGAAAGAAGCGGCCGTGACCGACGATACGAACACTAATGACACCATCAAAACAAAATAAAAACTGACTCTTTTCATCTTTTCTCCTTCGTTGTTTATCCGATAAAATAATTTAGCTTAAAAGAGTGAACCAATTGAAAACTCAACCGTTCTTTTAGGTTCACCCGGTCTGGGGTTCAGATTATGCCCCCACTCCAATCGCAGCGGCCCGACGGGGGAGATCCAACGAATGCCATACCCTGCGGACTCTCGCATACCACTTAGGGTAATCTGCTCCCCTTCGTCAAATGCTGCACCATAGTCATAAAAAAGCAACAGCTTCACTTTGGCCTCTTTAACGATCGGGATGAGGTACTCAAAGTTAAAATAGGCTTCCTTGTTTCCACCCAAAATTTCACCACGGATTGGGCCCGTAGGAGGAGTTGCCAACGGGTCTCCGGGAATATCGGGAGCCCGAGGTCCGGCTTCACCAAAATCAAAACCTCTGACCGTATTGATTCCGCCTACAAAAAAACGTTCCCCCAATGGAATTTCTTTTCCGTCAAGGCCTTCTGCAAACCCGAAGCGGCCATGCAAAGAAAAAATATGATCCCACCACAAGGGAAAAAAGCGGCTTGAATCCACAATGACTTTGTAATACGCATTATCACCGCCTAAAACTGTTCCAGCATACTCAAAAGAGACAGAGTCCCGGCCCCCTTCTTTCGGGTCAAAAAAGAAATCCCGCGTGTCTCGTGAAACAGAAAAACCCAAGGCACTGGTTAAGGTCTCACCTAAGGCTTCCTGTCGAATCACCTGTAATGGCACCCTGGGATCCACTGATTGTGTCAGAACACCAACAGTTTCATCCGTGGTGACTAGACCTGTAGCAGGATCAATCAAGCGAACCAACTGATCCAAGTCTGAAATTTCGAGCGTTTCAATGGTATAGCTGATACTACCTTTCACATATTCCCCGAACGATTTTCCCAGGATCATGTCGCCACCCGTTCGTTTTTCTTCATAGACACCAAAATCACGGACTTGATTGAAAAGATTGACCGTCCCGGAAAGCTCCCGGTCAAACAAATAGGGTTCTCGAAAGGTCAGGGTATAGGTATCGCGCCGTCCACCGGTTTCGACTTTAAATTTCACCAGCTGGCCTTTTCCCAAAAAATTTCCCATCGTAATGTCAAATGTGGCTACAAATTTATCGACCGAGCTGTACCCTCCACCAATACTGAAGGTCCCTGTGGGTTTTTCCTTCACCTCAACATCAATGTCCACCCATCCCGGCGCAATCCGTCGGGGAACAAGATTAATGTCTTCAAAATAGTTCAGGTTGTTTAAGCGCTGAAAACTGCGACGCAGGGCCTTTGTATTGACCAATTCCTGCTCATTCACACGAATTTCCCGACGAATCACCTTATCGCGTGTTTTATTATTTCCGGCGATGTGAATTTCCCGTACCTTCACCGGCTCGCCTTCAATAATATGAAAGGTCACATCAACTGTTAGGTCATCAGGGTTTGGCCGAAGATCCGGAACGATATTGGTATAAATATAGCCTTTCTCACCATAATGATCCGTCATTTCTCCGATATCATGCCTTAATTTTTCCCGGTTAAAAATCTCACCGGGTTGACTCTCTGTTAGAGCGGAAAGCGCTGTCGTATCAAAAAGTTCACCCCCCTCAAACCCGATTTCGCCAATCTTAAACTGCTCTCCTTCGCTGATTGAAAGCGTAATGTCAAAGTTGGCTTTATCTTCACTCAGTGTGACTTTGGGTTCCCCAACCTCGATATTTAAATAACCGTTATTCAAGTAAAGATCTTTTATTCTCTCCCGATCAAAGGCCAACTGTTCTTTTTTGTAGCGGCCAGATTCCGTCATCCATGAACTCAACCAAAAATAAGTATCTGTTTCCATCTGCTTTCGGATTTTTTTTGTCTTGAAAACCTTGTTGCCTTCAATTTCGATATTTCGAATATAGACCTGATCACCTTCTTCAATTAAAAATGTGAGTACCACCTGATTTTCGGGCAGTTTTTGAATGACTGGAATGACAGATGCGTTGTAATAGGCATCTGCTTCATAAGTGGCCTGAACCTGTTTTACATAACTTTTAATCGCCTTTTTATCGAAAAAAGTATTTGTCTTTATTTGCAAGGCTTCATTGAGGCTGTCCTTCTCAATATTTTCATTGCCCTCAAAGACAACCTCCATGAGAAAAGGTTTTTCGTGAACAATAAAATGGAGTGCAAGACCGCCTTCAAGTCCTTCAGATTCGACTTCTACAAGATCAAAAAATCCCATTCGATAGATATTTTTAATATTCGATTGCACCTTCTCAGGTGAGAAAAAATCACCTTCCGCAATTGAAAGATGAGACAAAATCGTCATACGGTCAATTCGGCGATTTCCTTTAATCTCAACTGATTTGATTTCAATCGCTTTATCTTCTGCATACACTGCACTGGATACGAAGAGTAGGATCAAACAAACGAACAACTGCCAAGGTTTTGTCAAGGGACCCGCTACTCCTTCAGACTCAAAATCTGCTTATGCTATCATATGCATCAGGGCCTGTAAACAGATTGAACCCGGAGATAAAAACCGGAATTTTCGCCCCTGTGCGTAAACATTACCCCACCGGTTTTTACACGACAAACAAGAACATTCATAAAGAACAGCTTAAGTCTCAGGAGAACTGAGCAGGATCTGAATATCCTAATCAGGAACGATCAAGCCTAAGGGGATGAAGTATTTACAGTAATGGCCACAGGACTTTGTAAGCCCGTTTTATCACCGGCAAGGGTTTTAAGGGGAGATTGCCCAGTTGCGGTACTCGCATCCGGGAAAATATAAACTGCGTTTGCATCACGATCCGCGACGTACAGGATATCTTTACCAGCGTCCACAAAAATACCGGAAAGCTTAACCATAAAATTATTTCCGTTCCCGTCTCGACCGGTAATGACTCGCGAAGGCGAGGCATTACCACTTAAGCTGGAGGCATTTTCAAAAACAAGCACTTCGGTTTTACCCTGATTCAAGACATATAAAATGTCACGGACAGAATCAAGGGCAAGGCCAGCGGGCTCATCCAATCCGCTCTGGACACCGCTTAAAAAAAGACTTCGGGCGGCTGCCCCTTCCACAGAAAAAACAAGGACGGCATTGTTTCCATGACTCGCAATATAAAGTCGCTTCCGAAGCCCATCCACAGCAAGTCCGCGCGGGCTGATTAAATCAGGATCAGAGATGGTTTCACTTGGCGTTTGCCCATCAAGCAAAGTACTTGCATCGTTAAACACCAATACGGCATTGCAGGGTAAGGTGCCGCAACTGATGGATTCACTATTTGATACATACAGCCGATCCAGAGCACTGTCGATCACCAGTCCTGCGGGACGATTGAGCTGAAGATTATTCAAGTCCCTTTTTCCCGTTGTGGCATCCAGTGTGACATCCACTTTATCGGCTTTTTCGAGGATCGAAAGCGTATTGCTTCCTTGATTGGCAACATACAGCACATTTTTTATCGGGTCGAGCGCGAGGGCTTCCGGCGAAACAAAACCGCCACTGCCATCAGACCAAATCTTGCTGGGCGGCACCCGGCCTTCAATGCCATACACAAGCAAGGCCCCACCCGAACAGCCCGAAACACAATTTTTTTGAGCCGACTGGGCCACATAAAGCGTGTCGTTATTTTTATGTTTTGAAAGGAAAACAGCGCCGGTATAGCGCCTGAGCGGGGTGGTTCCCGCGTCCTGCCAAAACGCCAGCCGGGTTTTATCCCCGCTGAGTTTTTTTACTTTAGTTAAATCGACATCCGCACAAACACCCGTCCGATCAAGGCAAGCACTCGTCGCATCGCCGAGGGTACTGGCTTCCTGAAAGGTGAGCACCGCTTCCGGATACGTGACAGAACCTTCAACATGAGAAGCCGATTTAATGAGGAAAAGCCGGTTCGTCGCAAGATCCACATAGGGCGAAATAGGCGCTTTTAATTTTTTCTGAGGATCTGCAAAACCTTCCGTTGAAATAATCCGGTCCGGTAAACAAGGTGCAGCAAAACAGGCAGTCCCACCGTCTCCCTTGGTACTGGCATTTTCATAAACGTACACCGTGTTGTCGCTTGAGACTCCGGTTTCGACGCCGTTGTTTGTAACATAAAGAATGTCGCGCTGGGTATCGATAAAAACACCATAGGGTTTTTTCAAGCCTGTAATTTCACGTTCTTTCAACCACGGACCCGCCGGCGGCGGTAATTTAAAGACCACGACACTATTGTTGTTTTTATCCGCGACATAAACTTCGCCCCTGGCCTCATCGACCGTCATTGCCGTCGGACCACCTGGACTTAAACCATCTGTACCCCGATTCAGGGCACCCGGAGCCTGGAGATCAACCTTAGAGGTTTCTGAACCTGAAGGGCCATCCGCATTATTTATCGGAAAAGGCACAGGGGTCACACCGTTAGAAAAGCTCGTATTCAAATTGTAAGCAATCAAACCATACTTTGCCGGAGAACCAACAGAAGAACCATCCGCGACAAGCATCAAATTTCGGGTTTTATCGATATACACGCCTCTTGGCATATTGAAGGAACTGCCGCCAATCGTCCAATCCGGGGCTTTGGAAACATTAAAACTTTCGTCACTGACATGATTATAAACAGTGATTGGATATAACGAAGGAGTCATGCCATTTCCGGCGTTTGAGATATACAGACGATCCAGCGCGAGGTCATAAAAAACACCACTGGGCACATTTAGAAGCGTTGTCGTCGCAGCCCCAAAATTTTCTTTCAAGGGTGCGGTGTTTTCCTCCACGACATAAATAAAAATATTATTCGCACCCGTATTGGCGATATAAGCAGTGTCCCGTGTTGGATCAAAAGCGAGCCCGACCGGACTTGAAAGGGTGGTGCCGGTCTCAGGGCTGACATCGCCTCCTATTCTGGAGTCTGGAGACAGCTCGCAAGAAGATGGGCTCGCAAGAAGAGGACAGACCATATCGATCTCGTTAAATACCACCACGGAAGGACTGTCCACATTATTTCCTGTTGATGAATTCACATTATTAGGACTGTTATTATTGACGACAATCACCCTTCCCCGCGTCTCATCCACGGCAATGCCCGCAGGCACCGTCAATCCGCTATTGAGTCCGGTAATCACTCGTTCAGGAACCACGCCGCCATTCAGTGTGCTGGCATCTTCATAAATCAAAACCGCAGGCTGATTTAGACCGGTATTCACAACGTAAAGCCGGTCATTCACACGATCGAGGGCAATACCAAAGGGCAATTCAAGCTTGCTCACACTCTTGTCGAGATCCTCATGTGGAGAAATGATCCGTGTCGGGGGGATGTTACAGCTTGTAAAATCGTTTATGCAGGAGGCGGGCGAGGCACCAAGGGCATTTGCATTGTCATACACTAAGATTGAATCGCTTCCTGCATTGGAGATGTAAAGGAGGTTCTTGCTAGGATCAATCGCAAGCGCCCGTGGAAAATCGAGCTGGGTCTGATCACCCACCAAAAGAGTACAAGGCAGAATGTCTCCATCAAGTGGAGCCGCTGAGATACAACTGGAGTGAAAGGCAGTGATGGTATTTCCGCCTCTGTTTGCGACAAAAAGACGCTCCGTGACACCATCAAAGGCCACGGCATAAGGCTCGTCCATCAACGTTTTGCTTCCCGATATCACACGAGTGGGCTGGGGGGAACCGGTTAGAGTGCTAGCGTTTTCATAAATTTGAATGGCATTTTGGGCTGTATTGGCCACATAAAGCGTGTCATTGCTTCGATCCAAAAAGACCCCGGTCGGACCCGTGATCGCATTCGGGAACTGACGGTCAGGAAAGACATTTCCATCTGGTACGCGGGGAACGATTTTTGACTGGGCCGTTTTTGAGTTGGAAGATAAAGGGTCAAAAGCAAGGAGCCGACCATCGCCCCCATTGGCCACATAGAGCGAGCCTCCAAAGGTAAAGGTCTCCTGAGCGGCTGTTTTCGGAGCAGGTCCTGCTGTTTCACCACAAGCAGAGAGAATAAAATAAAAGAGAATGAGCAAACAGAGAGGAAACCTCCGTTTGAACCCTTCGATGAGAACGTCTACTGTTTCAATCCTGCTTCTCAATATCATCCCATCGAGAAAACCCGAGCTGGCCTATAGGAGCACACAGAACGAGCAGGTTGCATCACCCAGAAATGTGACACCCTGTAAAGGGGAGCAAATCAGGCTTCACCTTCACCCAATTGATACCGGACAAACCGTCTAACCTGAATATTCTCTCCTACCTTTGCAACCGTTTCTGCAACAAACTCCAATACGGTAATCTCTGGATTTTTGAGATACGGTTGCTCCAGTAGACAAATAGATTGAAGAAACTTGGTGACCTTGCCTTCTGCAATTTTTTCGATCACCGCTTCAGGTTTTTTTGATTCCATGGCTTGTGCTTTAAAAATCGCACGTTCCTTTTCGATGAGCTCTTCAGGAACCTCTTCTTTACGAACATAAAGCGGGGGTGGGTTTGAACCGGCGATTTGCATCCCCAGATCCTTCACCAATCCCTGAAATTCAGGATTACGGGCTACAAAGTCCGTCTCACAATTTACCTCGACCATAACGCCAATTTTTCCGCCTGCATGGATGTAAGACCCGATTAGGCCCTCTTCTGTGCTTCGGCCTGATTTCTTGGACGCTGTTGCAAGACCCTTCTTTCGAAGAAAAACGATCGCCTTTTCGACATCTCCATCCGATTCCTGGAGCGCGACTTTGCAATCCATAATACCGGCTCCCGTTTTCTCTCGGAGCGACTTTATTGCATTAACTCCCAAACTCCCCTCCTTACCCTTCTAATATCCATCTGATCAACTTCACCGAGGTGTTGAGGTGTTCAGGATGCAGCATCCTTCGCTTCCGTCGCAGCTACAGCAACTTCCACTGGGGGCACCTCCTCGGGGACTGTTTTTTTAATCTCTTCGGCGACCTTCGTCGCGGCCTCTGACGACGTTTCGACGGGAGCTACAATCTCGGCATCGCCCTTTTCTTGCAGGCGGAAACCCTCTATCGCCGCATCCGCAATCCGGCTTGTGATCAGTCGAATGGCGCGAATCGCATCATCATTTCCAGGGATCGGATAATCAATTTCGTCCGGGTTGCAATTCGTATCAACAATCGCGATTATTGGAATCCCCAATCGTCTGGCTTCGAGAACAGCTGTTTTTTCTTTAATCGTATCAATAATAAACAATGCTGAGGGGAGACGTTTTAGGTTTTTCATACCGCCCAACGTTTTATCCAGCTGAACCCGGGCCTTTTCAAGTTTGATCACTTCTTTTTTGGGCAAACGATCATACGTCCCGTCTTTATCGGCTTCTTCAAGCGCCTTGAGTTTCTTTATGCTTTGTTTGATCGTCGCATAGTTCGTCAGCATCCCGCCGAGCCAACGATGATTCACAAAAAACATATTACAACGACTGGCTTCTTCCCCAATAATTTCTTGCGCCTGCCGTTTTGTCCCGACAAACAAAACCGACTCACCGGCCTCAGCCAATCCACGAACAAATGCATACGCTTTGGTAAAGGCCTTCACTGTTTTTTGAAGGTCAATAATATAGACGTTGTTGCGCTCTCCAAAGATATATTTCTCCATCTTTGGGTTCCATCGTTTTGTTTGGTGACCAAAATGGACACCGGCTTCTAATAACTCCCCTACTTCAATAACAGGCATATCAAACACTCCTTTTTTGGTCTCATCCTCCGCTCCTTCTTAACATGACCTTAAGATATCATGAACACCGGAAACCTGCGTCTCAATCTAAGAATGAGGCAGGGACCAAACCGGATGTTAGAGCGTGTGTATTTTAGTTAACGCGCCTAAGCGCACGAAGGCGGAAGGATAGCATAAAAATAAATTAAATTACAACAGGAAAGGCAGGATTTAAGGCTACGGAAAAAGGCCTTCGTCTTTTTTTAATGAAGAGGCGGCGGGATCTTCAGGCGTTTCAGCTCATACTGCTGGATTGCATCTTCCTGGGCCAGCGTTAAAGCAATATCATCCAATCCATTCAACAAGCTGGTTCGCCGAAAAGGACTAATATCGATTTTAAACGACAGGCCGTCGTCCGAGAAGATTTTCTCTTGCTCAAGATCCACAGTCAGCATATAACCAGGGTTTTTCTGAACGGCCTTAAAAAGAGATTCGACCTCGGATTCTGTTAATCGGACAGGAAGAATTCCATTTTTAAAACAATTGTTGTAAAAAATATCGGCAAAAGAAGGGGCGATAATACACTTAAATCCATAATCCAGTAATGCCCAGGGTGCATGCTCCCGTGAAGACCCGCATCCAAAATTGTCACGCGCAACCAAAATGGAGGCCCCTCGATAAGAAACCGCGTTCATTTCAAAATCAGAATTTAGTTGCCCGTCTTTCGTAAACCGCCAATCATAGAACAGAAATTCACCAAAGCCGGTTCGCTCAATCCGCTTTAAAAACTGCTTGGGAATGATTTGGTCGGTGTCTACGTTGGGAAGATCAAGCGGGGCGACAACCCCCGTCATTACCTTAAAAGGTTCCATAGTGATTCTCCTGCCTCAAACAACTTGATCCGATTGACGAATATCCACAAAATGGCCTGCTAATGCGGCCGCGGCCGCCATGACCGGACTCACCAAATGCGTCCGGCCTCCGGCCCCCTGCCGACCTTCAAAATTCCTGTTTGAAGTCGAAGCGCAGCGCTCTCCCGGCTTCAACACGTCTGGGTTCATCGCAAGACACATCGAACAGCCCGATTCGCGCCAATCAAAGCCCGCAGCCTTTAGGATGAGGTCAATCCCCTCTTCTTCCGCAGCCTTTTTGACCGCCTGGGAACCGGGGACCACCATCGCATACACCTTTGAGGAAACCTGCTTTCCTTTCACAAAATGGGCGACACGCCGGAGATCTTCAATCCGGGAATTGGTACAGGACCCGATAAAAACATGGTCCACTTCAATCGATTCAATCGGGGTACCCCCTCTTAAACCCATATACTCCAAAGCGCGTTCTGCAGATTTTCTATCGTTTTCGTTCATAAAGTCTTCCGGGCTCGGAACCCTTGCATCCACAGAAATCACCTGACCGGGGTTTGTCCCCCAAGTCACCTGCGGGGCAAGCGAAGCGGCGCTGATTTGAATCGTCTTGTCAAAAACCGCGCCCGGATCCGAAGGCAGCTGACGCCACGCTTCTGCTGACGCCTTAAAATCAACAGGGGCATACATTCTGCCTTGAAGGTATTCAATCGTTTTTTCGTCCGGGGCAATCATTCCCGCACGTGCCCCAGCCTCAATGGCCATGTTGCAGACTGTCATACGCTCTTCCATACTAAGATCCCGAATCGCTTCACCCGCAAACTCAACAACTGAGCCGGCACCGCCACTGGTACCAATTTGACCAATAATGGACAGAATTAAATCTTTCGCTTCCACGCCACGAGGACGCTTTCCCTGTACCTCTATCAAGAATGTTTTGGGCTTTTCCTGAATCAAACACTGGGTGGCGAGCACATGCTCGACCTCACTCGTCCCAATACCAAAAGCCAATGCGCCAAAAGCGCCATGTGTCGAGGTATGACTGTCGCCGCACACCACGGTCAAGCCCGGCAAGGTCAAACCCAGCTCAGGGCTAATCACATGGATAATGCCCTGATGCGGACTGGTCAAATCAAATAAAGTCACCCCGAAGCTTCGACAGTTTTCGGAAAGCGCATCCATTTGTCGGACGGATATTCCATCCTCTATCGGCAAAGAGCGGTCTGAAGTGGGCACATTGTGATCCATTGTGGCAAAGGTCAGCTCCGGCCGCCGAACCGAGCGACCCGCCAGGCGGAGCCCTTCAAAGGCTTGGGGCGAGGTCACTTCGTGGATTAAATGCCGGTCAATATAAATCAACGAGGGTTTACCCGGCTCATCATGGACCAAGTGGGCCTGCCAGATTTTTTCAAACATGGTTTTTGGTGTATTCATAGTATCACTTCTACTTTCAAGATTATCTCAGGTCCAGTAATTCGACTTCAAAAATCAGTGTCGCGTTTGGCGGAATCACACCTCCAGCTCCTCGCGCACCGTAGCCCAGCTTTGGAGGAATGATCAACTTCCGTTTGCCGCCCACCTTCATCGACATCACACCTTCATCCCAGCCCCGGATCACCTGGCCCACGCCAACACGAAAAGGGAAAGGCTGATTTCGATCTACAGAACTGTCAAACTTCGTTCCGTCCTGCAGCCAGCCCGTATAATGCACCAGAATATTTTGTCCTTTTTTCGGGCTTGGCCCTGTGCCTTCTTTCAAATCAACATACTTTAAACCGGAAGCCGTGGTCGTCTCCGGGGCTTCCGCAGACACTCCCGAAATAGGCGAGATGAAGACACCCATAAAAAAAATGGTCATAAAAATTCTGGACATCACAAACAGTTCCCCCTTCTTCCATTTTAAAAGCTCAAATACAAGCGATAAAAATACAGGCAATTTTTTGCGCAGTATAAGTTGAATGCCTGCTGATAATCAAGCACGATGCCCAATCCAAAGAATATAAGGAAAGCCCAAAACCTTTCCCTGATTATCAGTTGACATTTTTTTTGAGGGATGATAGTTAAAACGCTGCATTTTTACTACATAAAAAGGCTTTATCAAAACCATTTTCCTGCTTTCTTGCGGGCGCTTCTTTAAAATAATCAGAGAGGGAGCATCGTTGTCCAGCAATAAAACGCTACATTTCGCCGCGCTTCTGCTTGTAACCATCTTCCTTTCATCTTGCATTGACGATAAAACAGCCCCCTCGTCGGATGTCGCGGCCACAACCGTTGCGGTCTCAATCGAACCAAATCTAAGCACCACAGTGCCGAAAAGTGGAGCGATCGCATACACCGCTTCGGTCACTGGATCTGGCAATACCGCTGTAAAATGGAGTATCCAGGAAGGCGCCTCCGGCGGAAACATTACCAATAAAGGATTGTATACGGCACCCGCAACAGTAGGCACATTTCATGTGATCGCCACCAGCCAGGCCGACCCCGGAAAAAGCGCCACGGCGACTGTGACCGTATCTTCCATTCTAGATGCCAGCTTTGCCTCAAACGGCAGTATTTCGACGCCTTTTACAAGTATCGACATTATTAACAGCATTGCACAACAAGCCGACGGGAAAATTGTCGTCGGAGGATACTCACTCAACGGAACAGAAACGGATTTCGCACTGGCCCGTTATCTTAGCAACGGCATCCTCGATACTTCTTTCGGAACCAATGGCATTGTGGTGACTTCTCTGGGAGGAAGTACCGAAATCAAAGCAATCACCTTGCAGGATGACGGAAAAATCCTGGCGGGTGGGAACACCTCCAACACTGAAAACAGCAATTTTGTACTGGCCCGGTATTTGAAAAATGGGACACTTGATCCCGATTTTGGAAACAACCGTACTGGTTTCATTAAAACCAGCATTAATGTGGGGAATGACAAGCTAAATGCCATCGCGCTTTTGCCAAACGGAAAGATCGTTGCAGGTGGATTTTCCGCCGTGACCACAACCAACGATATTGGCAGCGTGAGGAATAAATTTGCCCTGGTGCAATATCAATCCAACGGAACGCTTGATCCGACTTTCGACACCGACGGCATGCTCACCACCGCCATCGGAACAGGCAATGAAGAAATTCTTGCTCTGACCATTGATTCTAACGGAAAAATTATCGCAGGAGGCTTCTCATCCAATGGCAGCAATAATGATTTTGCGCTTGCGCGCTACAACAGTGATGGCAGCTTAGACACCAGTTTTGACGCCGATGGAAAACTCACCACGCCCATCGGAACAGGCAATGAACGCATCACCAGCTTGGCCATTGATTCTAGCGGAAAAATTGTCGCAGGAGGCTTTGCAGCAATTGGCGCAACGAACGATTTTGCGCTTGCGCGCTACGACAGTAATGGTAGCTTGGACACCACCTTTGACACCGACGGAAAACTCACCACCGCCATCGGGACCAGCGACGAAGAAATCAGGGCTTTGGCTGTGCGTTCTAACGATAAAATCATTGCCGGGGGATTTGCTTCATTCTCAGGAAACAGAGACTTCGCACTCGTCGCATACAATGCCGATGGCAGTTTAGACACCAGCTTCGATACGGATGGCAAGCTGACCACCACAATTGGAACAGGAACCGATGAAATCAACACCCTGCTTCTCCAGCCGGATGACAAGATCGTCGTTGGCGGATTTTCCTTCGTCGGAACAAGTCCAGCCTTCGCCCTCGCAAGATACACTGCTAACGGCAGCCTGGACACCACCTTCCACACGGACGGAAAACTAAGCACATTGATTGGGGGCGGGGCAGATGAAATTAATGCGGTGGCCCTTCAAGCCGACAATAAAATCATCGCCGCCGGATTTACCTTCGGGACCAACAATATCAGAAACAAGGATTTTGCATTGACCCGTTACAATAGCGACGGCACCCTCGACACGACCTTTGGAAACAACGGGAAAGTCACCACGGCAATCGGGAGTACCGCCAGCAATGGGCATGACATTATCAATGATATTTCCATTCAAAGCGTCGATGAAAAAATCGTCGCCGCCGGGTCTTATCGCAATGGGAGTAATGGGGACGATTTTGTTCTGGCAAGATACACCGTCAACGGCACCCTTGACACCAGCTTCGGCACAGGCGGCCTTGTCAAAACCACGATCAACACTAACGATGAAACAATCAATGCCCTTGTCCTGCAGCCAGACGGCAAAATTGTTGCGGCGGGAACCTCCTTTACAACCGGAACCGCACCGAACCATCACGACTTTACCCTCGCACGTTACAACACCAATGGCACGCTCGACACCAGCTTTGGCGCAAGCGGCATACAAAAAACGCCGATTGACAATGGGAGCTTTGCGGAAGCGGTCGTACTTCAGTCCGACGGAAAAATTGTCGTGGCGGGCTCCTCAGAAAGCAATACCGGCTTTGACTTTGCGCTCGCTCGATATAACCTTGATGGCACGATTGATACGAGCTTTGGTATTGACGGAATCGTCAGAACCCCCGTCAGCACAGGGCATGATTTTGCAAACGCGATAAAAATTCAAAGCGACGGAATGATCGTCGTTTCGGGAACAAGCTTTTCAGGGGCATCGCCCGAACAATTCGCTGTCGTGCGTTATAACAGTGATGGAAGTCTCGACAGCAGTTTTGGCACAGGCGGAATGGTCACAACAGCAATTGCCAACGGGGCACAGCCCTTTGCCCTTGTCATTCAAGATGGGAAAATTGTGCTGGGCGGCTTTTCGATCAGCATACTCAACAACCGTGATTTCACGCTCGTCCGCTATCTATCGGATGGCACATTGGACCCCGCATTTGGTGTAAATGGCATTGAGATCTCGCCCTTTAGCCCTGCGATAGACGAGATCCACGACCTTATCCTCTCGGATGGCCAGATTCTCGCCGCCGGGTTTTCCGTCAACGGCTATGGGGAGAATACGGATTTCCATTTAGCCCGTTACGCGCCTTAAAAAAATTGCCGCATCAGTAATCCACAATGTCTCCCAAGGTCAAACCACTTATTCTAACCTTGAGACATGGTGATCCACATCCTTAAAAAAGGGAGCGTTTCATGCCAGATAAAAAAAATCTTCAACAAAAAAAAAGAACCGGCCCCCTCATTGGCATTGTCGGAGGCAGCAAAAGTGATTTCCCCATTCTGGAAAATGCCGTCAAAATGCTAAAAGCACTCAAGATTCGCTCTGAACTACAAGTGGTTTCAGCTCACAGGACTCCGGACTACCTTTTCGAATATGCCGAATCGGCGGAAGCCCGCGGCATAGAGATCATCATTGCCGGTGCGGGCGGCGCAGCTCACTTACCAGGCATGATTGCGGCAAAAACACATTTACCCGTTATCGGGGTGCCCATTCCCACGGAAAACCTCAAGGGGATAGACTCCCTGCTTTCGATTGTTCAGATGCCGCGCGGCATTCCGGTTGCAACGATGGCCATCGGCGGGGCTCAAAATGCGGCGCTTTTTGCCGCAGCCATTTTAGCCTTAAAATACGATGCCATCCGCGAACAACTCATTGCCTATCGGACAAAACAGACCCAAGATGTGCTTTCCGGGAAATAGGTATGATTCCAGCCGGGGAACAGATTGGATTGCTGGGTGGCGGACAGCTGGGGACCTTCTTTACCATCGCCGCGAAACGTCTGGGGTATCAGGTCATGGTTTGGGATCCCGACCCAAGGGCACCCGCCCACGCCTGGGCCGATACCTCGCTAAAAAGTGATTTTCAAAACCCGGCTGCACTTCAGACATTTTTAAATAAAAATGCGGTGATCACTTTTGAATGGGAAAATATCCCTGTTGATCTGGTAACCAAGATTGAAGCAAAACGCCCGGTCTATCCGGGCAGTGATATCCTCTCCCTGCTCCAAAATAGAATACAAGAAAAAACCTTTCTCTCGTCACACGGTTTTCCCGTAACTCCCTATCGCGCCGTTTTAAAACCGGAAGACCTAAAAAAACAGGTAAAACAGATGAATCTGCCACTCATCTGCAAAACAGCAACCGCGGGATATGACGGTCAGGGGCAATGGCGGCTCACAAACACAAGTGAAGTGGGTTCACTCATGAACACGCTTGAGCCTCGCAAAACAGGTTGGGTTATAGAGCAAGTCGCTCCCTTCATTAAAGAATTATCGATCCTGGCGGCACGAAACGCCTCAGGAGAAGTCGTCACCTACCCCGTCACCGAAAACAGTCATGAAAGGGGAATTTTACGTCTTTGCCGCATTCCTGCAGAGATTGCGACAGCTCTTTCAGAAAAAATATCGACGCTCGCAGTGGACGTTTTATCAGCGCTTCAAGGGGTTGGACTCTTTTGTATTGAACTATTTTTACTAGAAAACGACGAATTGCTGATCAATGAAATCGCACCACGTCCCCACAACTCCGGACACTACACACTGGACGTCGCCAGCCCCTCACAATACGAACAGCAGGTTCGGGCAATCTGTGGACTGCCATTACAAAAACCGGTGATTTTGAGTCCTGCGGTCATGGTCAATGTCCTTGGGTCTGAGATATCAGCCCTCAGAAAGAACCCATTGCGCCAAAAACTCCTCTCCATGACCGGGGTAAGCCTCTATGATTACCGAAAAGAAGAGATTAAGGATCGTCGAAAAATGGGACATGTCACCTTGATTGGCTCAGATCCGAATGCATTACTCGCACGGGCAGAGGAGGTGCGGGAAATACTGGAAAAGACTCAAAACCAGATAAACAGATGTTAAAAAGTCGGCGCGAGTCGGCTTTGGGAAATCACAGATAATCGCATCGGGGAGGATGTCACAAAAATAGTCACCTGGGTTTGTGGCGGGTTTGCGATGGGATAGTAGCGCCGCCCAACAGCCCAAAATGTGAGCGGGCCATAATAATCCGGCGGAACCGTAATCATCCAAGAAAAGGGCGCCAGGGAATCCAGACTCCCTTCCACTACGCCCCGCGAAGTCATCAGTAATACCCCAAAAAGCGTCGGAATATCTCCGGGATCAACCTCAACCTTTATCGTTGCGCCAGCCGCGACCACCTCTCCTTCAGACAGTGTACTAAATTGAAACGCGAAGACAGGAGAAACACTTAAAGTCATGACGAGCAACATAATCGGGGGAACTCTTTTCCACATATCATTGCAATCCCAAGTGCGCTGTTTAGCGGAACCTGTTCTCCAACCCATTTTCTCCGACAAATGATAAGATGTCAATCCGATCGAAAAAGGCAGGGGACTTCATTAGAAAATTTCCCAATACGTCTTTGGCTATAAAAAGACGAATCCAAAGACTTTACCCAACTGGATTCCCAACAGCCTGAGAATCACGACCTTAATGCGCGGATCGTTCTACAGGAAATTGAGACACCCCAGAAAATGAGGATTAGATCAAAACAACCATTGATATGACCTGAGAAATAGACAAACAGCGCTTTTAAACTTTTCAGGCGGGGTTCTCTCTAATACTCATAAAAGCGAACCTGATTTCGACCTTCGTGCTTGGCTTGATATAAGGCTTTGTCCGCGTATTGAATAAACTCATTGGGCGTGATCGCCCCTTTTGCAGTCCCTGGCAAGGTACATACCCCAAAACTACAAGTTACTTTGGCGTGATCCGGGAGAAGTTCAAGCTCCGACACCACTTTTCTTAAACGTTCCGCCGATGCGACAGCCTCCCCTTGCCCTGTTTCAGACATCAGAATCACAAACTCTTCACCCCCGAAGCGTGATAAGACGTCATAGGGCCTTAGAATCGATTCAAAATATTTTGACAATTCCTGAAGCACATGATCACCCATCACATGTCCATAGAAGTCGTTAACCTGCTTAAACTTATCGATATCAAATAAAATGAGGGACAAGGGGCGATTTAAACGTAA
This sequence comes from Nitrospirota bacterium, assembly GCA_029261215.1. Lineage (GTDB taxonomy): Bacteria > Nitrospirota > Nitrospiria > SBBL01 > JAADHI01 > JAADHI01. The sequence continues at coordinate 55,579 of JAJDBT010000118.1, forward strand.
GGCCCTTTCTATTTCAGAGCCAAGAACTTTATTTAAATATCGTCGATTATAAAGCCCGGTTAATGGGTCCCGAATCGAGAGATCCTTGATTTGCTCAAAAGCCTGTTGTTTCTGGATCGCAATCACAGCCTGGGTGGCCAGCATCCTCAAACTATCCGTCAATGTCGGCGCGAAACGACTCGGTTTAAAATCATCACTGTATAAAATACCGACAGGCCCCTTGTCCGAGATCAATGGAATCGCAATAAGCGAACGAATCCCCTCCTTTAAAATGATGGGATTGTTGAATGTCGGAAAATCAACGAGATCTGGCACAAGAATGGGGTCTTTATTGGAAAGAATATGTTCGGTTAAACCCCCAGGCCGGACGGGATACACTGCATTTTGATAAAATTCAGAAGAAAGCCCCTTTGTCGCCACCAAAAAAAGTTTATTATTGTGCTTGTTGTAGACAGAAAGCGACCCGGCTGGCATGCCCGTAATCCGCATGCCGCCCTCAACAATCGCTTGAAAAATTTCATCAGGCGTTTCGGAACGGGAAAGCATGAGACTAATATCGAGCAAAACCTGGTTTTCCAGCAGCTTTTTCTTTATCCCCAGTTCCCGATCTTCGAGCTCCTGAATCACATCCCACAGCACATGGGCGACTTCACCGGTCGCTACATCAAATCGATTACCTGAAATTTGAACCAGTTGACTGCGAACCTCAGGATTGTCCGTTAAATCAAAAACAAGGTCGATCTCCATTTCTCCTAAAAAAGGAATCGGGTCTTCAAGGTATACGGGGAGATTGGCCTCTCTGGCCAGAGCAATGGCCGGGGCATCAGGGTTCAAATCGGCTACGCCGACAACCTGAAACCAGTCAAACTGTAAAAGGCGGCTTAACACCGCCTTTCCACCATTTCCTGCCCCGATAATAAAGACCTGAACCATAAATTTTAGTGTAACGCCATCCGATGCCTTGTCAAGTACGCGCAAAGTATCTGAATCAGCACATTGTATTGACCTTCGTGGGCTTCACTCGCTATACTCGCCCACAAAAACTTGAACTGATAGAAACAAATGAGGATCATATGCCACGCGAAATATCAGCCCCTTCCCTCTTTCAACTCGGATATTACTGGGAAGCAAAAATTTTCCTGACCTCGGTTAAACTGGATCTTTACACGCCTTTGGCGGATGGCCCCAAAACAGCGAAACAACTCGCAGACACGATTCAATCCGACCCGGACGCGCTCAGCCGCTTACTGGATGCACTGGTTTCAATTGGCCTGCTGCGGCGTGAAGGCGAAGCGTATGTCAATATTCCTGAGCTCGCGGAATTTCTGGTCAAAACAAGCCGGTTTTACATGGGCGAACTGATGTTGCTTCAGGATGCGGAGTGGGACCATTGGGGAAAACTCGAAGAAATTGTCAAAACAGGTCAGCCTGCCGTAAAAGACAATATCTTTATGAATCATCCTGAACTCGGGGCAACGGTCTCAAGAGTGCTTCACCGCATGGCCAAAAGAGTTGCCCCCGCATTAGCGGAAAAAATCGACCTTTCGAGTTACAAGACTTTTATCGATGTCGGCGGCGGCGGCGGGGCTTTTTCTATCGCTTTTGCCCAGCGCTATCCTCATTTAAAAATCACCTTGTTTGACCTTGCCCAAACACTCAAGGTGAGTAAAGAAAATATCGAACACGAACAATTGCATGATCGCATTGAACTGGTTGAGGGAAATTTTAACACCGGTCCACTTCCCGCCTCTTACGATGTGGTTTTCGCATCCGACATTCTCCACTATCAAACGGACGCGGAAAACGCGGCACTCATACAACGACTTTATCATGCGACACAACCCGGCGGTGTCGTCATCATTAAAGACATGTTTATTGGAGATGATGACAGCGAGCCGGGATGGAATGCTGTTTTTTCGATCCATATGATGGTCTATTCAGAAAAAGGCCGCTGCTTTAAAGGGGAACGTATTCGGGAGTGGATGACAAAAGCAGGCTTTGATCATATCGTGGAAATGGAAAAAAATACCATTTTAGCTGGCACAAAAGGGATCTAGACAATGGACAGTCTAAAGGCAGTTCCGCCCTTACTTTTTATCGGGATCGGCAGGAGGTTCGCATGAAAGAATTTTTAACGGCTCCTGGGTTTCTCTCTCCTTATGGAACATTCGGGGCCGATTTTTCCTCAATCATGGCCTGGTTTTTTACCGCACTTTTCATTTACGGCTGGCAGCAAGGCCGCAAACACCGAGGACAACGACACCACCTCGTGACCTTGTGGGGCATGGTGGCCATGCTTGCCTATTTCACCATTTATTATCTCGCACGGGGATTGGGTGCCCTTTCTGTGGAAGGCCGGGAAGGATTTGGTGGACCCGACTGGGTTTATAATTACATTTTTTCTCCCATTTTACTCGTTCATATTGTCGTGATTTCAGTCGGTCTCGTTCTCGCTATTTACATGATTATCCTGGGCTACCGCTCCTCCGTGCTGAAAAACAAAAACCGTCTGCTCACCACAGGCCCCCTCAAAATGCAGTCAAAAACCTTTAAGAAAGTCCTTTTAGGATCCGCGCTGGTTTTGGGCCTCATTGCCGTGATTCGCGGCGGTCCTTTGGGCCGGGTGATGGTCTGGGTCACCAGCTTTATTATCATCGCAGTCGTCCTGCTTCTTGAGCGTACGATAGAGCGGATTTTTCCGGACGGCGCAAATCGGCATCGCAAAATAGGGACACTGACAATGGTGCTTTATGTCATCGCGCTCATTACCAGTACGGCAACCTATGTCATGCTTTATTACATCTACCCGGTCATTGACACATAGAAAAGGACGCTTATGCAGGAACAGAGAGAAAACCCACGAAGTTCTTTTCATTTAAGAACAGACGTATTGCTTAATGAAGGGAAGGAACACATCAGCCTTTTGAGAGCCAATATCGGCTTTGGCGGCATCGGAGGCTATACGCGGGATTTGGTCAAGGCAGGAAGCGATGCCCTGGTTCAAATTCATTTTGTCCAGCGTGAAGGCGGGGAAAGCATTGAATCCGCCCAGGGACAAATCATCTGGCAAAAACAGGATGGCAACTTCACTGCGCTTGGCATTGGTTTTTCAGAACTAAAATCCGAGCGGCACCCGCAACTGATCTCCTACCTGAGATACGCAGAACAATTCGACTAAACGGCTTGGAGATTTTTGAGACCCCAAACCTTAAGACACTTGCATATCCAAAACAGTAAAAAAGATCACAAGCAGTCCCGCCAATAAAACCACCAAATTTAAAAGCATCGAAAAGCCATGAAACCGCCGAAAGCGCTTTGATTTTTCTGCTTCATCAGAGCAATCCGTTGAGGCCCTGAGATCGTTCTTGAGCTGTCTCACTTTTGGCACAACAATAAATGCGGCATAAAATGTCGAGAGCATCATAAAACTTAATGTGATAAGCCGCGCCCTGTGCCATTCAAACACGACAGATGACATGGCCAATGTCCCCAAACTTAAAACACTGCACAGACATCCCACTTGATAGTATTTTGGAAATATTTTAGCCACAATTTCGCCCGCAGTTTCTTTGGGAAAGGCTTTAAAAATCGACGGTGCGGCAATCAATGAAAAAAACACCATGGACCCGACCCAAACCGAGAGAGACAGGAGATAGAGAAACTGCAGTAAAATCATACTATTATCACCTGATCAAGGTCCTTCAAGTCGGCTAGAATTTGTTGGTTTCGTCAAAACGGGTTTACCGGAAGGGATTCCATCGCAAGCGTTTCCAATACCGTCTCGATCATCATCTTCCTGTCCGAAATTTGCCACAAAAGGACAGTTATCCACATCATCGTTAAAGCCATCGCCGTCTCCATCCAAAATCGAGAGCTCACAGGCATCCCCTATGTCGTTTCCATTCACATCAACTTGATCCGGGTTTGCAATATTGGCACAATTGTCTATTTGATCCGGAACCCCGTCCCCATCACTGTCTCCCGGTAGATCCGCATCCGGCCCCAGCATGCGCACCACATAGGTGCTGTTCGGATCAAGACGTACAGCATATTGGGCCCCAACTTCATTAGAAATACACTTAGGCCCCGGAGGACAAAACTCTTCCGCTCTTGAACCCAAAAATGAAATTTCAGCTTGTCCCACCTTCGTACACGTTTCTCCCACCACCCGGCATGTCACTCCGACAGCCGTGACATTTCCCGGCATACCTGTATCGACATTTAAATGAGTATAAAACAGACTGTTAAAAGCGGTAATATTCACCAGGGAATTGCCCGTGAGCGGTGTCACTGAGGGAGAAACCGCATTTCGTGTCCCTTTGAGGATGTTTAAACCAAAGGGCAGATCAAAAATAATAAAACGCCCACTATTTCCCGTTTGATTCAGCAAGGGATCCACGTCCAGTGCATCGTTCAAATACCGCACAACGCCGACCGGGTTTCCATCCAGATCACGAGGGTCAACAAGCACATCCTTGACCGAACTGCGTTGACTTAACAGAATCGAAAGGTTGTCAGAACCCGAGTTAAGCGCGATCAGGTCATTATGCCCGTCCTGATTCAAATCACTCATTAGCAACGCTTTTGGCGCACTGCCCACGGTAAAAGATTTTGAAGGGAGATCAAATCGGCCATCGCCTTTTCCTGCCACCACAGAAAGGGTGCCGCTTCCTTCATTCGCAATTACGATATCAAGGGTCCCGTCTTGCTCAAAATCAAGTACGAGCAGTGCGCGTGGCATCGTTCCGGGTGTCAGGGGACAATTTTCATTGATGGGGTCTGTCGCAGGGTTCGGGCCGGGGAAACAATCAACCTTGTCAAAACGATCATTCCCATCCCCTTTAAAAATAGACAAATCATCAGAACCCGCGTTAAGCACAACAATATCAAGAAGACCATCCGCGTTGAAGTCCCCAACCCCGATGTCGCTCGGATTGTCTCCCGCGACAAGTGCGGTATTGATTGATCCGTCCCCACTCCACAAAAGGGAGACAACTCCCGAATTGGTCGCCACCGCGAGATCCAGAATATTGTCATCATTAAAATCCCCTGTCGCAATCCCTGTCGGCGAACCCGCGACCGCACAAGGGGTCGGGCAGGGTGAGTTATTGACAGAGAATCCTCCTCTCCCGTCACCCACCAGGACCGAAAGGTTGTTTGAGCCCTCATTCGCAATCACAAGGTCAAGCCGCCCATCCCGGTTTAAATCAGCCACCTTGATATGCCCAGGCGCCGTACCCAGACCCGCTGTGATGGGCGTAAGAGTCGAAAACGCGCCATTCCCTGTCCCCCACAAACGTGAAATAGAGTTTGATCCCCGGTTGACAACGACGAGATCCGTGAAACCATCCTGATTAAAATCTCCCGCAGCAATCGCCGCCGGATCGTTTTCAACACCAATTGAAGCGGGCGTCGCCGGAATAAACCCGCCATTCGCCTGACCTAAAAAAATCTGCACCTGATCCGGCGCGTGCACAACGGCCACATCAGGATAAACATCCTCATTAAAAAAACCTGCCGTCATGGCCTTCACACCTGAACCTGTCGAAAGAGTACTGACCGCATCGACAATCGTCTGCGCAACCACCTCACCCGCCACAAGGCCCTTTTGTAAATCAAGACTCACGCCCGCCTGAACCGCCAGCTGAGACAACTCTGGTTCCGATGTCACATAAAATTGAGCGTCCGTCTGTGGGTTCAATCCGGTTTTGAGTTGATCATTATATGTATCGATGAACCCATTTTTAACCACCTTGGTTAAAAATGAACCATTTGCAGGAATCGGCACCCCGGGTGAAACCGTCAAGGATTCGGATGTAAAACGACTTCGCTCTCCCAATAATGAAAGCGCTGCACCCGAAACCGGATGATTGTGCAGATCACTCAGATTGCCTCTTACAGGCACATTCAAGGGAACATGGTTCAGCGCAATATCCACCTTGTGCACACTGTCCGGAAAAACACGGATAATTTGATTGCCAGAATCATCCGAACCGGCAGTCTTGAGCATGACCAGTCCGGGAGGAATGTTTCGGATTAAAAACAGACCATTATCTGTTGTTTCAGTTAATGCAAAATCCAGAACCCCGGCGGCATTAAAATAGCTGATATTCCCCACAGGATTTCCGCTTGTCATCACATGACCATTCTGATCGATCATCTGCGTCGTCAAAAGCTGTACTTCGTTGTTTCTGCCTCCCAGGCGTCGGTTAATCACGCGCCCCAGAATCGCCCCAGAGCCATTTGTCGCACCAATGAATCCGTTTGAGACCAAGGTCAGATCGAGGTTAAGATCCTGGCCTCCGGTATTCACCGACTGATAGGTTGTCACATGTGTGCCGCCTGACTTTTCAAGGCGAATCAAAATCGTATTATTTGCGAGCAAAGGGGCGATTGCTTCCGAATCTGTTCCGGCTGCAATCGCATATGTCCCTGTCGCAGCATCTGAATTAGCGAAGATCTCTGAAAGCCCCATCACACGCATTGAGACACCGCCCACAGGGGTCAACCCATCTTCCTCTAAAACAGTGCCTGACAGGCCAACGGTATACCATGTCGGAGGCAATGCCGAGACGGAAGCGGGGTCTACCCGAAGCGCCGTTTCCATCCGCATGTTCAGGAGGGTCAGGCTATTCGGAAACACGGAGGCAAGCGCATTACCCGTTGACTTCACCCTTAAGCCCGAGCCGTCGGTCGCATCAACCACTGCGTAAGCCTTTAAATAAACATCACCCGGAGGCAGGTTCAGAATCAGAAAGATCCCTTCCGTCGAGGTTTGCACCTGACATCCCGAAATACTCGCATTGTTGCAGACCGGAAAATCGCTGCCCGTGGGAAAATAAAAGGTCTCGCCAATGGGATTTCCTTCAGCATCCGTTGCGATGACCACAGCCCCGTCTTTTCTGCCTACATTTCCTTCAATCCCGACGGCCTCGGAAATATTACCCAATAACATGCCCCGGCCGGAAATCAAGGAAGCTCCAGCAGCCAGAACCAACTGCTGGACATCTTGATTGGCAACACTCGAAAAATCGATTGTGATCTCCGGAGTTACGGCGTTCGCTGTTAAGTCGGCCAGGTCGGTAAAAACAGTCTGATAGGTATCTATGTGTCCTGCCGCAGCGACCTTGGAGAGAAATACACTTTCGGAACCCAGCCCTGAAGCACTGAAAGCACCGCGTCCCGTCGTCGTAATCGAACCCGCCAGTCCGGGAAAACTGATTTGGCTTGGGCCAACACCGGTTTCTTTATCCCTTTCCCGCACCACCCCGGCAATATTAGAGGTCGGGAGGGCGACAGGAAAAACAGACATATCGAGCAAGGAGACACTTCCCGCATAAATGTTCACCCGTCCGTTTCCTCTGCCGCCTTGCACCGCCTTGACAAAGTGCTGTCCGGGCGGCACATTCAAAGCGGTGAAACTCCCTGAAACTGCGGTTCCCGTGGTATTAATAAATTCAGGGATGCCGTTAATCCCGTTAAACAAAATAGATGCGACCAATTCGCCATCCGCATTGGTCACTCCGCCTTTGACGGAACCATCTATGTTCCTAATAATGCGTCCGGCTTTATCTGTTCCGCCGATTGAAACACTGGGGAGCGGGCGACCGAGGCGGTCCACAACAACCCCACTCAACACTCCCAGATCTGCCGATTGCTCAGCAGTGCCAGGAACAGCGGTGATCAGGTTTTTAACATCCGCACCGGAAACAATTCGAAGATTACTTAATGTGCCCAGTATTTCGCTGGTGCCTGTTTTAAAATTGAATGTATAGGTTGGAACCAAAGGAACTTGAAAGCGGCCACCCGTTCGCTCTCCGACGGGGAAGGGGTCTGAGTTGCATCCCTGAAAAATAAAGAGACCCCCCAACAGCGTTAAGATAAGTCCTTTAAAAAAAAGAGGGGTTTTCAAGTACTTCAACATTTTTCACCTAAGAAATAAAATCTTACGATATTACCAACACGATTTTACAACACTGCTTTATCGAAATGCCAGTTTATCGGATAATCAGCCTCTTTATATCTCTATACGGCCCCTAAAAACTGTAACTCAGTTCCAAATAAATACGGTTGCTGTCTTTAAAAAAGCCGATAAAATCAAACTGCCCAACCTCTTCCCCGCGGTCACCCACAAAAATATCACTGCCAAAAATAGCTTTCACATTGTCGCTCAGCCTCGTCTCAAGCGCTGGCCGGAAGAGAAAATCCGCTTCGTTAATAAAATAGAGGGACAGGATTCTAAGTACGAGTTCTTCATTCATGAATGTTTTTCTCATAAAATGAGCGGCAACGGTATCAATGCGATCCTGTAATATTGTGGCGTTCCAGCCCGGAATGTACTGTTGAATAAACTGCAGGGACATATCCGCACCCAAAAGGGAAAAATCAAGACCGACGGCATATTTCATATAATCGCGCTGTAGTTCACCCAGCAGCGGGGATTGATCTTCACTCAGATCAGCGCTGGCGGCAGCAGCCGCATCGATATCCAGTAATGTCCCAAAGAGTTTTCCAAAAACATAGGCATATTCGGCATTCAGCACAACACGGCCAAAACTTTTTGAAAGAGTCGTGCCTACGGTGGTAATACGGTGCATCCTTGGCTCAAATTGGACTTCTGGCGGGTCAGAAAATGGATTTAGGCCCGCGCCGAGGATCGACCGGAAACTCGCAGGAAAATCATCCCATTGATAAAAAACAGTCATTCCGACTTCCCAGTCTTTTATCGTCTGAACGAGCCGTCCGGCAATTTCTGTATTTTGAAAAGCATTCACATTCAAGTTCAAGGAATCATCCAGAAAAGCTTCTGGGGCAATAAACCCCGGCAGAATCTGAAACTGCTCAAATTCTGAACCGGACGGGGCCGGTTTATGCGGGACGGCTTCGGTAATCCAAATGAGCTCCAATCGCGCATCCCCTGGGAAAAAGTCTGCCTTCAGCATCATCAAGGGAATAAAGCGATCTTCAACTTCTCGTAAAATAAATTCACCAAAATCAAAAGGGTTAATCTCGTCCGTCACCCGCGCACCAGGGACAACCCCCCAGCGCACGATCTGCTTTCCGATACGAAGATCCATATTTTTAAAATGTGCATCAATATAAAATTCTCTCAAATCAACACTATGCCGATTCTGCTCCACCGCACGTGAATTTTCGACATCCACGCCAGCGACTTCTTCTCTTGTCGGCGATTGCGGAAGCGTCGTCAGGATTGTATTGTCAAAGCGCCTTGGACTAATCGTGTCCACATCGACAAAATCATAAATCGCATCATAAAATGTGCGCCCACGGCCGGTAATTTGATATCTTGGAGAAAATGCATACCGACCGTTTAAACGAAGTAATGTCAGCGCTTTTGTAAAAGTGACCGGACTGTTAATCCGGTAAGCCACTTCATGTTTTAGGGTACCGTCCCATTGGAAATCCTGGAGTAACAAAGGAGAGTCCTCGGTTGCAAGGTCGGCCTCATCACCCCAATTCAGCCATTTTTCGAATATAGTTTGGTCTGAACTCCCTTTCCCAAAATGAAACCGGAGCGCCATTCGGGCTTCAAAACCATCCAGATTTATTCTCAAAATCCGAGGCCGTGTCCCCTCACGCACTTGATCATTGTCACAGGTAATGGTGGTCAGGGTTTGCCCTCTTGTCTGGTTGTCTCCTAATTGAAAACAGGGATTGACCGATACGCCAGGCTGGCCCGCCGTAGAACCCCGAAAGCCGGATGGAAATTCCCGCTCGACCCTGAGTTTTGTCACCGTTCCCCAAAGATAGTTGACGCCTAAACCCACTGAAAACCAGGGACGGATAAAAACTTCCCCTCCCAGTCCGGCCCGCGTTGTAAAACTCCGACCTCTTGCTTCAAAAGACCCCAGAGAAACAAAAGGCCCGCCGGTTGGATTTTCTTCTGCGCGAATCAGAGCATCCGCTGTTAAATTAACAAATGAGCCGCCCAATAGTCCGAGATCCATATAAATACGACCGATTTCAGGGTCGTTCAAGAGGGCATACCGCCATGAAAGGAAAACTTGATTGATGCTCAGGTTATATCGGGCGCTTCTTGGCAGCAGGCCAGATCGTGTGGGTGAGAATTGAAAAGGGATCAAATCAGTTCTGACGGTGTTGCTTTGCCATTCCGAAAGGCTCAATACCAGACCATTTCGCTCATTGATGCTCCACTCTGCTTCTATTCCGAGTGTTTCACTGCCTTTAATTTCTTCCATCGCCAAATTTCTTACTTCTGATACAAAACCTGGATTTGAAGGGAGAATATGATTTGGGTCTTGAGCAATGACTGTTTTTGGGTCACTCAACACCTGATTTAGATTTTCCAGAGAAGGTTTGTAATACCCCGTAGTGAGGCTGACGCTCAGTTGCGTCGCGCCCGACTTCCATTTGGGATAAAGAAATTCCAGATCTGTCGCCGCCGTCAATCCAAAGGTCACGATGTCCTGATCATAGGCGCCCAAAGATTGAACTTGGCCACTATTAATATCGACTAAATCAATGTCCGAAGCCACGGGAAGGTTTGAAAGGTTTTTGTTTCGCGCAAAATTGGCAAAAAAAGTCACTCCAGGCTGAAGGTCATAAGAAAAACCTGCCGTTGCGCTGTACAGCTGATTCTGACGCTTGCGGCGAATTCCTCGGCTTAGGGCAAATGAATCGGCATTTAAATAATCGGACACGGCATAACTTGCGCCCAGTGTCAATGTTAAGTCGGGACCCAGGTCACGGATGTAATTTCCAGAGAGGGTTTGCGTGATTCTTTCCTGATCGTTCGCGAGCACATGACTCAGCCCATAGGTATATGATCCCTGAACCCGGCCTAAATCAAAGCCAAACAGAGAAAGATTCTGCGCCAGAATGCCACTGCCCGTTGCCGTTTTGGTACTAAAAATCGGGTTACTATAGATCTCGATATCCTGATAACTCAGACGGAGTGTAACCGAGGAGGGGAAAACAGCCTGGCGTGATACTTCGGCCGTGTAGCCATTGATCCGAATAAACTTCCCTTTACTTAGGGTATCGCCATACATCGTCCCCATTCTAAAATTGTAACCCAATACCACACTATAGGATGAAATAAACTGCGCATATAAAAGACTTGCGCCAGTATTGACAAAATAAAGCTGAGAATGGTGAAGCAGGCGCGTATTGAAATTAATCTGAAAAGGAATTTTGAGCAGTTCCTTTTTTTTCAAATAATAGGTTAATGCAAGATTGGATTCAGAGCTTACTTCACTGATCGGCACCTGACTCCGCGTACTATTGCTATCAAACGAGACGGCCATGTCGGAATAGCTGACATTGAACTTTTTTTCATATAAATCAACGCGACCCTGTGCAATTTTTTTCATCCTTGCTTCTCTGTCTTTAGACAAGTCGAGTACCGCGTGATACGCATCCAATGCGTTTTGAATCTCATCTTTTTTTTCATACAGAATGCCAAGCCGCATATGTGCCCCGGCTTCCAATGGCCTTACAGTCACCGCATCTTTGTAGATTAAAATGGCCTTATCAAGGTCGTTCATCTTTTCATAAATTTCACCCAGCAGGAAATAACTGAGATAATGATTCCGATCAATTTCAATGGCCGCTTTGAGCTTTTGCTCCGATTCCTTCAAATCGCCTTCTTCCAGGGCGATCTGGCCCAGATGGTAGTGGACAAGCACCTGTTTCGGTAAATACGTAAGCACAACAAGAAATGCTGCCCGCGCACCTTCAAAATCTTTCCTGGAAAGTAATCGGCCTCCTTCTCTCAAAAGTGATTGAACCAGAATTCCGATTTCCGGGGTTTCCCCTATTTGGGATAGCTTTTGCCTCGCAATCATCACTTCTTGTTGCTTTGGATCGCTAACTTCCTGTAACAACCCCTGATATTCGCTAATCGCCTTGTCAATTTCACCTTTATTTTCATAGGTTTGTCCTAGAAATAATCGTGCTGAAAATAAATCGGGCTTTTGCTCAAGCGCTTTTCTTAATCTATCAACCGCTTCATCCAATTGTCCTTTCTGAATCGCAATGATCCCCAGACTAAAAAGCGCCTTTGGATTTTCGGGGTCGAGAATTAATCCTTTTTGAAACAGATCTGTTGCCTCTGCAATCAAACCTTGTTTTAAGTGCGCTGTCCCATTTTGGAAGAAAGCTTCTGCATGTTTTTTCAGAAGAGCAATTTGGGACTCTGCCTGCTTTTTTTCAGGGCCCTCACCTTTAGACGCAACGGCAGCACGATATCGCTCAATGGCTTTAAATATTTCCCCCTGACTTTGGAACAATAAGCCCAAATAATAGTGGCCCCCCGGATAGTCAGGGTTGACATCAATCGCACGTTCAAAGGCAGCGATGGCTTTTTTATTTTCTTTCGTTGCGGCATAAGCCTGCCCGAGTAAAAGGTGTCCTGCTAATAAACTCTCGTCTATTTCAACAGCCTGCCTAAGCACCTCTATTGCCCGATCAATCTCACCTTTTCGAGTATAGATAATCCCAAGCAGAAGATAGGAGGGTGTATGCCTCGGGTTTACCAACAAAACGTCCTGAAAAGCAGAGATAGCCTGGCTCAATTTTCCCTCACCCATCAAGGCCCTTCCTTCCTCAAAGATGGCCCGCTCAGTTAGGTTAGGGCTTGTTTGGGCCTGTACAGGAGAGGGAATAAAGAAGAATAATCGTCCGACTAAAAAGAGAATACCCACGAAAGCAATGAACGCTTTCTTTGGGACAAGATCCTTAAAGATCGGTTTTTGAGGTCGCACCTTCACTAAAAAATCAAGTCTCCACAAAAAAATAGGTCATGAAGCAGTTCATGCTCGATAAACAGATAAAAAAAAGGGGAAGACTTTTAAGTCTCCCCCTTTAAAATAGCTTAATTTCGCTTTTTTTACGATTTTCTTACTGCGGAATTCTTTGCAGATCAGGATCTTGACCTGCGGACTGCCCTGGACCTGTCGGGGTACTTGCCCCAAAGGTACTGTCAAAGGCAAGAGCGGTCGTGTTGTTGTAATCAAACGACCCTTGCAATGGACCGAGCGCAAAACCGCCTTCCACAATAGACTGCTCCCAATTAATGGTGCCACCACCGTTGGCGACCGACGAACTCTGCTGACCGACAGAACTGGCTGCAATAGTGACCACTTGCAGTTCATCCCCATTCAAGCCTTCAGTAAAGGTTGTCTGCGAGACTGCCTGATCAAAAGAAATGGTGCTGTCCGTCGCACTGTAGGTAAAGGTGTTTGAAAAATCGATCAAAACACCGGCTCTTCCCACAGGCGATGTGCTGGGGGGCACAGTCGTGGCGATAGGCGTCCCTTCCGACAGAAAATCCTGAGTCGGAACGGGCAAACTGAACACAAAATCCCCAGAGTCGTTACACCCTACCGTATTACACGATGTGGCAGTGGGAATCGTCATACCCTGTACAACGGGATTAAACGCTTTATCCCCTAAATCCGCATCGCTGTTAAGACGAATGACACCAAACATACTGGCCGTCAATGCGCCCGCTGTCGTTCCGCCTGCATTTGAATTCACACAAGTAAAACAGGGACCTGCTGAAGCATCTGTATTGCTTACAGCATCCATCAAACTCACGGTTGGATCAAAACCCAACTCGGTACTCCCCATTGTATTTGTTTCATTCGTACAGACAATATTGCCAGTACCACCGCCTGTACAAACCTGAGCGGAAGCTTCAGTTCCCGGCAACAATGCATAGGACCCAACAACTAACGCTAATAAAAAGACTTTTTTTAACATAAGCTCTCCACCTCCCTCTACTTCACTTCTTTTAAAGAATGGAATGAAGACTTCTCTTAAAAGAAGATCATTGTCATATGACTCTATTTAGAAAAACTACAGTCATATGAGCTTGAATACTAGTGAAATACCATCTCCCTGTCAACCCCCTCTTTTGAGGGGGAAGAACGGTTTCGATATGCCGTTTATGGGGATCAACGAAATAAGCAGAACATCCTTACGAATACGCTAACTTGCTTAACATAATCGAAAAGATATTACTGCTTCAGCTTGATTAATGTCAACAGTACTTTAATGTATGATGAAAGACAATGCCTCGCGATACAGATTTTTTCAGCTTGTCTTAGCGGTTGGGTCCTCGTAATAACATCCGATCTGAAAATCGCGAATCTTCCAAACCTGTATCATTCTTTACATCGGTAATTTCGAAAATCGTCTTGTGCTTGGATTGAACATTTGTAATCTCTGATCGTTTCCAAACCAAGACATCCCCCACTTTTTGCCAGGAGGTCAATTGCAGTTTTAAAGGCTTCATTGTTCGATCATAGAATTCTACTTTTCGGGCCACCCAGTCTTTTCTTGAAATGAAATAGCGTTTTTTTCCATAAGGGCTGTCTTGTTCCTTTGGAATACTGTCCACGACATAACACGGTTCATTCAAGCCTCTGCAGACACCCGGCTTATCGAATACCATTTGATGTTCGTCTTCATCCAGGCGGCGGGCCCCCATATCTGCAAAAGTCAGGTCTGAGCCCATAAAAGAATCATTTTGATCACGAGTGGTCATACGCCTCACACTTCTAAGACTGGGAAGGTATAACCATAGGTCATCCGGTTTCCCTTCAATGGAATAGTCCCAAATTAAAAACCCCGTCCCTTTTTGATCTGGCGGATGCTCTGTGTAAAATACGCTTTTACTATCCAGCCCCTCTTTTCCGGCAAAGTGCTTATGGAACCGCAAGGTGACAATTTTGCGTTCATTGCCCAGCGCATCAATTAAAATCATTGTGACAATCGAAGTTTGATCCATCGTCATATTTGCATGGCTGACCTTTTCCATGACTTCCGCCGCAGTCAACTTCTCTTCTTGGGCCCAAGCTCGGTCAAATCCTGGGGTGAGCATCAGAATCAAAAAGAAGAGTGCCAATACCGTTTTTTTATTCATCTTATATTCCGCTCCTGTCTCATCATAATGTATTAGAGCTCCATCTAAAGGCAGGGGTCACCCACCTCAACAATCCTCTTTCGAGTATATGCAATTGAGGCTTAAAGCGCAAGATTGACAGACAGAACCTCACAGGAATAACCCCTTTTCAGGGCACTTCCGTTGCTTTACATCCTTTCATTTTAAATGGTATAAGCCTGACATGAAATCGAATGCCGCCACCATAAAGTAAGGATCTTTTTTGCCCTCTGAATATTACCATCTCTTTGTATGTACTGGGACCACTTGCGAACATCAGGGGGCCGAAGAGATTCTGCAAACGCTTCAAAATGAGCTTAAACAAAACGGCTTACTAAAAAAAACCCGAACGACGCTCTGCCGATGCCTGGGACAATGCGGGAATGGCCCGAATATGGTCGTTTATCCAGAGGGTATCTGGTATGGCGGGCTCGGTGAGGGGGAGATCAAACAGATTGTTGTAGAACATTTAATCGAGGGAAAGGCGGTAAAAAAACTCATTCAAATCCCGGTGGATTAACCCCTTGCCCTTTTGCCGCCTTACGCCGGCTCTCATTCATGAATCCTTAATTTTCAAACTGCGACTTCATCTCACGCAACAAATGATCCTTAATCCCCTGGATGGCATCCGGCGACTCAATCTTTTTCTGATCCGCGCCCAAAACATAAAAAACATCAACCACCTGATCCAGGCGCGTTGCAATTTTTGCCGCATGCACCACAAGACCCAGCTCCAGAATTCCTTTCGCAATAACAAAAAGTAACCCTTTTTTATCCATCGCAAATATGTCGATAATTGTAAATGTTTTGGAACTCTCATTATCCACTTCGACGCGGGTATCCCGCGACGAAACAGGTTCCTTTTTTTGTGGAAACCGGCGGCCCTTCTCAAAAAGGGCCTCAACAGAAACCTTTCCCGCAAGAACCTTTCGAACATCTTTTCTGATTCCTGCAATACGTTCTTTTGGTGCCGCTTTTTTATGATCAGGATCGATTACCTTGAACGTATCGATCACCATGCCATTCGGATGCGTAAACACTTGAGCGCCCAAAATCTCGAGCCCCTTTGCTGAGAGCACCCCCGCCATGGCGGCAAAAATGCCGGCAGTCAACCAATCATAGGTGTACAGGGTGTACTCACTCACCCCCTGAGTCGGAAGATAACGGGCCTCCACCTGGATCGGCTCCGTCTGGAGCCGCGACAAAGCCCCCAGATCCAAAACCACCTGATCAAAAGGCGTCACCAGATAATAGCGCGGAATAAGCGTTTGCAAGGTTTCCTTTAACCAGGATTCGGAATATTTTCCCTTTAGGGTTTTGAACAATTGTTGTGTGATTTCCTCAACCTGGCTGGCTTCAGAATCGACTTCTTCTCCAATTAAAACCTTTGAAGCTTCTTCAAAAAAGGTTAACAACAGTTCCTGTTTCCAGGCCGTCCACATCCCCGGCGCTGTCGCAGCCATATCGGCACAAGTCAGAATAAACAGCTTTCTCAGGGTCTTGAGATCAGCGACGGCTTCAGTAAACTGTCTTAGAATGGGCTCATCTGCAAAGTCCCGATAGAGCGCAATTTCAGAGAGAATCAGGTGCTGATGCACCAAAAAAACCAAGACATCCTGCTGGGGTTTGGCATACCCCATTCGATCGGCCACAAGCCCTGCGACTTTTGCCCCCGCTTCGCTGTGATTTTCCAGTCCGCCCTTGCCGATGTCATGTAACAAAATCGACAAATGCAGCACATCTTTCCTCTGAACCTTGCTATAAATCTCTTGAAGCGGCCCTGCCTCATTTAAAAAATGCTCTGCTGTTTCAAGCGCACGAAAACTGTGTTCATCGACCGTGAAGGCATGAGATCGACTTTCCTGAACCAGGCAATTGACCGCCTCAAACTCTGGAATAATCCGCCATAAAAAATGGGTCCGGTGCATCATTCGGAGCGTTTTGGCGATGCCTCCGGGTTCTGTCATCAAGGTTTTAAAGAGTGCGTAGGCCCCTGGAGACAAGGGAAGCGTCTTTTTCTTTTCCGAAATCTGATAAATGGTTTCCAAAACAGCATCCTGAATCCGGAGCGAATGTGTTTTTGAAAGCAAGAACAGCCTTAAAATGTTTTCATCCTGGTCAAAAAATTGAAAGGGCTTATCGGATTGAATGGACAACTCTTCTGAAAAGACTTCAAAGCCCGGCGAGATCTGACGTGTCCGCCACGACCGCCGCCAGCGCTGCCCTCGGCTGACAGGATAGGCCTCGCGAATAAAACGCTTCGAAATCTCCAGCACTCTCCCCGTGTGCAAATAGTAGGCATGCATGAGGCCACGGCGATCCTCCAGCTGGAAAAACGGTGCGATTTCTTCCTGTAGCTCAATCGTTAAATGGTCGGAGGCTTTTTTGTCCAAAAAGTGGAGATGGTTTCTCAGCCGCCATAAAAAGTCCTGCGCCTGAACAAGACTCGTATATTCAATATTTGAAAGATAGCCCCATTGATGGATTTGGGGAAGGTGATGGGTGTGATAACGCGCAGACGACACCCATTTCAGATAATGAATATCCCGCAAGCCGCCGGGGCTCTGTTTTAAATTGGGCTCCAGCAGGTAGGGTGTTGCGCCATATTCCCGCCGACCTTCTTCTCTCCCCTCACTCAGTTCAGTAAGCACGCCTTTAATATGTTTATCAACCACCTTTGAAAAAAAAGTCTCGTGAAAAGCCTTGAAAAGCGTCCGGTCTCCATGAAGAAACCGTGACTCTAACAATGAGGTTGCAATCAAAGCATCCTCCCGCGCAAGAGAAACCGCTTCTTCTATCGTTCTGGTGCTGTGTCCGACTTTATAACCGAGATCCCACAAAAGACAAATCAACTGGGAAACAGCCGGATTGATCTCATTGCCCTGATTTTCAGGACAGAGAAACATTAAATCAATATCCGAATGAGGAGAAAGTTCCTGGCGGCCATAGCCCCCGATCGCAATCAAAGCCCCACCCCATTCCTGAGCAAAAGACGGGTCGAGTGATTGAAAACCTTTCAACAAAAGACTGTCTGCCAAGTCAGAGAGCGCTTTCACAACCTCGGCGCCGCCACCGCCGCTCCTATGAAATTGCTCAATTTCTGTATATTTTCTTGTGAAAAGCGGACTTAAAACCGCAATGATTTCTTCGGATTGGCTCATTATGCCCTTTGTTTCACCGTGCCCTGCGGATCGTTCCCTCAGGGGAAGTTTCTCCCCTTAGCGCGAAAATTGTACCACAAGTATCAATCGGTTATCAGAGGAGAATAGTTAAAAAAACGTCGAGAGAACAAACAAAGGGCTTGAGTTAGTCTTGATCTCGCAGAGTCTTTTCTAGGGATTTTTCAGGATAGAGTACCCGAAGCGCGTCAATCGTAGAGCCTTCATGCAGCTTTACGCCCCGTTGATAAGCCGCCCTCGAAATGAGGTGAGCGCCAACAGGCGCAGTAAGAAAAGCAAAAACAATGGCCAATACCGCCTTTAAACCCACGGCGCTGAATCCGAGATGAATAAAAGAAGCCATCAAGATAAACACCAGGCCCAGTGTCGTGGCCTTCGATGTCGCATGCATCCGGCAAAAAACATCTGGCATCCGGTACAACCCGATGCAGCCCACCGCGATAAAAAACAGGCCCAGGCACAGGAAGATCAGGACCAGCCATTCACTCACCAAAAATCCGCCCTCCTTTTCCTAAAAACTTGGCCATGGAGACCGTGCCGACAAAACCCAAAATGGACAGCACCAGAATCGCGTCGTAAAATATGGCATTGCTTTCTTTCATACAATAGACCGCAATCATGGCAATAATCACGGTCGTAATCGTATCAATCGCAACAACCCGATCCGGCAGACTGGGGCCGATAATTAAACGATAAAAACATAAGGCCAAGGAAACCGCCAGTACGATGAAGGCAATGTTTGCAGCAAGACCGATCATCCCAGAAGCTCCTTAGTATATTTTTCAAGCGAGTTTCGAATTGATTCTTTCAATACGCCCGCGTCCTCAATATGCAATGCGTGAATGTAGAGCGTTTTTTTATCTTCAGAAATATCCACACTCAGGGTGCCCGGCGTCAGCGTGATCGAATTGGCCAGCAAGGTAATCCCGGCGTCGGTTTTCACATCCATTTTATAGGCGATAATTCCCGGCCTCATCTCCAGTGTGGGTGAAAGGACAATCTTCACAACATCGACATTGGCCTTCACGACTTCAAAAAGAAAGACAAACAGATACCGCAACCATTTAGCGACAATCACCACATATTCTTTCAATGAAAGAATACGCCGCTCGGCTTTTTGGTCATCCAGAACGGTTCGATGCAGGTAGATGATCCCCGCGCCAAACACACTCCCGATCACAAACTCCGGAAGGTCAAACTTTTGTTGGAGCAGACACCAAATGATCGCCAGAACGATATTCAGGACAATATGGTCACGCATCACATCGATCCCATAACCGCTTTAATATAAAGCTCGGGTGAAAACAGTTGCTGAGACGCCGCAGTCGTTAGGGTAATAATCGGATCCGCTGCGAAACCTAGCACCAAACAGAGTAACGCCAAAACCCCCACGGGCAATAATAGCTTAAAAGACGGCCGTATTGTGGGTTCTTCTTTCTGTGGCATTAAACACACTTTTTGCCAGGATTGGGCGAGATAAAAAAGGGTAAAAAGACTCACCACCAGCGCCACAAAGACAGGAAGATAAAATGCCCCGTCAAGCCCTGCCTTAATCAATTGAAACTTCATAAAAAATCCACTCGAAGGCGGGATGCCGCCAAGCCCCGCGACCCCAATCAGAAAAAAGAGCGTAAAGACCGGAGAGATGTTGATCATGTTGCCATGTTCGGACATTTCCGTTGTGCCCTTCATTTTTTTTAAAATACCCGCCGCCATAAAAAGGGACGCTTTAATAATCCCGTGACTGATCATGTAAAAAAGCGCCGCACCCATACCGGCCACAGAAAAAAAACCCACACCCATGAGAATGTACCCAATTTGACTGACACTGCTGTAAGCCAGGAGGCGTTTCAAGTCGGTTTGCGCCACCGCGCCCATTGCCCCCATAAACATGGTGATACAGGCCAGGGTTAAAATAAAGGGCTGAAAGGCCCCCTGTAGATCCACAAAAATCAGACAAAAAACCCGAATAATCGCATAAACACCCACCTTGATTAAAATACCCGACAGCATGGCGCTGATCGGGGTCGGGGCAGAAGAATGCACATCCGGCAGCCAAAAATGCATCGGCATCATCGCAGCCTTAAGGCCAAAGACGCCAAGAAACAACATGGCCACAGCGCCCACCAGAGGGTGGCCCGCATGAGGCTTGATCTTCACAGCCAGATCCGCCATATTCAGGGTTCCGGTCAGGGCGTAAATACCACCGACCGCTGCCAAAAAAATGGCAGACGATAAGAGGCCCATGCTGATCAGTTTCAGTCCCGATTCGATCTGCTTCTTGTCTCCCAACATGGCTAGGAGACTGTAAATCGACATCAGCATGATTTCAAACATCACAAAAAGATTGAAGATATCCCCGGTTAAAAATGTACCATTTGTTCCTGTCCACAGAAAGAAAAAAAGCGGGTGAAAGATCGCCTGTTGCCCATCTTCTTTTAAATAACCAAAAGAATAAAACAATGCGCAAACAGCAATAATGGATCCAAGCATCATCATGATACCGCTCAGTAAATCGCCCACCAGCACAATGCCGTAAGGTGCAGGCCATCCACCCAGTTGATAGGTTTGAATGCCTTCCTTGTAAATTTTGGAAAGCACGGAAATGTTGACCCCTAAAATCGATACCCCGGCAAAAGCAATGACAATACGGCGGGCCATCGGCAGAAACCGCAGTATGAGTAATAAAATCGCCGTCCCCAACGGAATGAGCACGGGTAGGATCAAGAGATGACTCATCCCCGTTGCCCTCTGATTTCTTCAATATTACTGGTTTTAAGATCTCGATATACCCGAAGCGAAAGGACCAACAGAAAAGCCAGCGCCGCAAAACCAATGACGATGGCCGTCAGAACCAGGGCTTGAGGAATGGGATCAACAAAGGGAATGCTATCGTCTTTACCTAAAATCGGAACCTGTCCTGGGCCGATCCAGCCTGAACTAATTAAAATCACATTCGCGGCATGGGAAATGAGCGCCAGCCCCAGAACCAGCTTGAGGATATTTTTTTGCAGCATGAGATAGGTGCCAGAGGCAAAAAGAATCCCAATGACCAAAGGCAAAATGATCTTCATTCCTCTTCTCCCAACATCGTCATGAGCGAAACACAGACACCGCAAACCACAAGGTAAACCCCAAAATCAAAGACTGCGGCCGAGGCAAATTCCCAGTCTTCATTGATCAAAGGCATGTGGACGTGAGCAAAACCACTTTTAAGAAAGAACCCGCCCCAAAACAACCCGGCCAGGCCCGTAAGAAAGGAGATCGTCAAACCTGAAGTAAATAAAAAATAGAAAAAACGACTTCGATGTCGCCAATCAAAGCGCTCGCAGCCATAGGCCAGGTAGATCAAGACCAGCCCTGCAGAGGTCATTAATCCTGCGATAAACCCGCCCCCCGGTAATTGATGACCCCGAAGTAACAGGTAGACCGAAAAGAGCATGAGTATGGGAGAAACAATCTTGATAATGGATCTAAAGATCAGCGAATTCATTTAACAGGTACCTCTTCCTGAACTGCTTTGGCTTTCTTTTTCAGGCGAAGCATGGCGTAGATACCCAAAATGGCGATGGAAAAAACACAAATCTCGAACATCGTATCAAATCCGCGATAATCGACAATGACCACATTCACCACATTCCGTCCGCCTGCCAGCTTTTCACTGGTTTCCAAATAATAGCTTGCGATGGATGAAACCAGATGGCTGTCCATCACCATCAACATGTAGAACGTCATGACAACACCGACTAACACGGAGACGGCGATGTTCATGGCCTTTGTGTTTTTTGTCGGCTTTTCTTCAAAATAAGGCGGAACAAAATAGAACACCAGCAGGATTAAAATCACGGAAACGGCTTCGACGAGATATTGCGTCAACGCCAGATCCGGGGCACCCATCAGCACATAGAGAAAAGCCACCAGAAAGCCCGTCATGCCAAGTGAAAGAATCGCTGAGATACGATTCTTAAACAAAATAGTGGCCAGTGCGGCACAAGCCAAGAGCACCAGTGTGGCCACTTGCGCCAGGGTGACTTCTGTTTTTAAAAGGGTATCCAGACGTAAAACCCAGCCTTTTGAGAGAGAAAAATACAAGGTCGATATCATTAAAAAAGAAAAGATCGCCATGAGGTAATGCCGTAAATACCCGCTCTGAAACCACCATAAACAGCGCTGGGTCAGGGGAGGAACCCCCTCTAAAAACCCTTTATTGTATACAAAGTTTGGGCTTAACCAGGGAACCGCATTAGAGATGCCCTCCTGAAACAGATTGATTTTTTTCAATCGCATAAAAAGAACAACGCCTAAAATGACGGTAAAAAAACTCATCACAAGGGGCGTGTTCACGCCATGCCACAATGCCAGGTGTAACTCAGCAGTTTTCCCTGTGACCGCCATTGCAGCGGGTTCAAGCAGGCTGTGGCTAAAAAGTGAAGGGGCAAGACCCAGCAGTACCACCATGAGGGCCAAAAATACAGGAGAAAACAAACCCAATACCGGGGCTTCATGCGGGTGATGGGGCGGATGTTCCGGTGCCTTATAAAAAAAGCCCCAAATCAAAAATTTAAAAGAATACGCAAAGGTAAAAAGACTCGCAAAAACAGCGACCGTCGGAATGAGATACGGAATGGGCGCAAACGGAACATGTAGCGTTGATTCATAAAACATTTCCTTGCTGATAAATCCGCCAAAAATGGGCAAACCTGCCATGGATAGACAGCCGATAAAGGCAATTTTAAAGGAGTGCGGCATCTCTTTTCGAAGATTCCCCACATAGGTCAAGTCCCGCGTGCCACAACCGTGGTCAATGATGCCGACAATCATAAAGAGTGCGGCTTTGAAAGCTGCGTGGTTCATGATGTGGACAATGGCGGCTTCTCCGCTGTACTGCGTGCCAAAACCCAGCATCGCCATAATCATGCCCAGCTGACTTATGGTCGAATACGCCAGCAAGGCCTTTAGGTCTGTCTGTTTAATCGCCATCACACCACCAACCAGCATGGTAATCAAGCCAATCCCCCCAACCAAGCCGGTCCAAAAGGCCGTCCCCGAAAATGCGGGAGACAGACGGGCGACCAGGAAAATGCCCGCCTTCACCATCGTCGCCGAATGAAGATAGGCACTGACCGGCGTAGGGGCTTCCATCGCGTTTGGCAGCCAGATATGAAAGGGAAATTGTGCAGACTTCGTCGCACAACCCAAAAAGATCAAAATCAGTGCGGGAACATACAAGTGGCTGCTTTTAATCACATCGCCCATCGTGAGAATCTTCGTCACATCAAAGGTGTCTGTAATTTGATAGAGTACGATAAAGCCCGCCAGCATGGCGATTCCTCCGAGCCCCGTAATCACCAAAGCCTTCATCGCCCCGTAACGCGATTCTTCCTTGTGATACCAAAACCCAATGAGGAGGAAAGAACTGATACTGGTCAACTCCCAGAAAGTGAACATCCCGAAAAGATTATTTGAAAATACGACGCCCAGCATTGCGCCCATAAACATCATCAAATAAAGATAAAACTTAACCTTGTCTTCTTTCTCAGACAGGTACCAGATCGAATAAATAACCACCAACAACCCAATGCCAGAAATCAGAATCCCAAAAAGAACACTTAAACCATCCACGAGAAAAGAGAGCTCGATGCCATATGATTTCACCCACGGGATGTGAAAAGTTGCAGGCGGGCCGGTCTTTAACTGCGGGAGCAGTGAGAGAATAAAAGAAAGGCAGATGAAGGGCACGAAGGCCACCACAGTTCCAAGCTTCTTACCCATATTCACTTTATTGAGTACAGGAGATAGCGCAAGAATAAGAAGCGAGGCGACAAAAGGGAAAAATACTATGGTAAGTATTGAGGTCATAGATACTTATACTTCAGGTCGATCAACCCTTCAAAAAAAATAATGCCAAATTAGTATCATATTACTATAACACCCAAACAGGGCTTGTCAATGAGGGATTGACTCACACGGAAAAACACCAACAAATGTCATGAAAGTACTCGTTCAAAAGAAAAGGGGGAGATGCAAAACCTTCGGCCCTGTATCTCCCCCTTCTTGAGGAACTTAATTTAATAAGGTCGTCCTACAAGGCGCTTTCGCCCATCTCTCCGGTTCGAATACGAACCACCTCACTCAGATCTGTGACAAAAATCTTTCCATCACCAATAGAGCCGGTCTTTGCGGAGGCCAATAATGCCTCTACAACCTTTTCTACATCCGCATCGTTTATCGCAATTTCCAGTTTAATCTTTGGGACAAATTCGATGGCATACTCCGCACCACGATAATGTTCTTTATGCCCCTTCTGACGGCCAAAGCCTTTCACTTCGCTAATTGTCATGCCCACAATCCCAATTTCAGAAAGGGCTTTTTTGACCTCTTCAAGCTTAAATGGCTTAATAATCGCTTCTACTTTTTTCATCATTGTCTCCTTCCACAGCAATGGGTTTTCAAATCGCCTAAAACAACATGCTATTGATTTGTGATCTGAAAACCATTATACGCCGCGACGCCATGTTCATGCATGTCCAAACCTTCCATCTCTTCCTGCTCGGTGACACGAACACCCATCGTGACTTTCAAAGCAAGGAAAATACCGAAAGCCGCAACAAAACAGGTCACGCCATATGCGATGACACCGACAAACTGAATCCACAGCTTATGTTCAGGGTTCGTGCTAAAAATACCCACCGCAAGGGTCCCCCAAATACCGCAGACAAGATGAACTGAAAGCGCACCAACCGGATCATCAATTTTGATCTTGTCGAAAAACATGACCGAAAAAACAACAATCACGCCAGCCACCAATCCGATGATAATGGAACTCGTCACTGTAACCGTATCAGAGCCTGCGGTAATCCCAACCAGTCCTGCAAGGCTGCCGTTTAAAATCATCGAAAGATCCGGCTTTTTCTGCACCATCCAGGATGTCACCATAGAAGAAATGACGCCCGCTGCCGCTGCCAGACTCGTCGTAACAAAAACAAGCGAGACCGCACCCGGATCGGCCGAAAGCACAGACCCGCCGTTAAAACCAAACCATCCGAGCCAAAGCAGGAAAACGCCAATCGTCGCCAAAGGCATACTGTGTCCGAGAATCGGCCGAACTTGCCCGTTTACAAATTTCCCGATCCGTGGCCCCAGCACGAGGACACAGGCCAATGCGCCCCAGCCGCCGACCCCATGCACAAGCGTCGAGCCCGCAAAGTCATAAAAACCCATTTTATCTAACCAGCCGCCGCCCCATTTCCATGAACCGACAATCGGATAAACAATTGCAACAAAGATGGTTGAAAACACCAGAAAACTACTGAGCTTTACCCGCTCCGCCACCGCCCCGGAAACAATTGTGGCGGCCGTCGCGGCAAACATAGCCTGAAAAATAAAGTCAGTGTAATAGGTATAATTCCCATCCGCGTATCCAATCAGTCCCGCATCCCCCGCCGGAAGGCTGAGCCCAATCCCTGCAAAACCAATCCACCCGTTAAAGTCCCCCGGATACATCAGATTAAATCCGCAAAGCGCATAGGTCAGCAGACCAATTGCGACAATTGCCGTATTTTTAAACAGAATATTGGTTGTATTTTTAGCCCGTGTCAGGCCGGATTCGAGGGTAGCAAAACCGAGATGCATGATAAAGACCAGAAAGGTCGCCACCAGCATCCATGTGTTATTAACTGTAAATAGTTCCTGCGATACCCCGGCCGCAAAGGCAGATGTTGGGAGAATCCCCAAAAGCGCCACAACAAGGGGGAGGGCAAGATAAGTGAAAAGTAGTCTCTTTTTCATTCATTGCTCCTTTAATATTATAAATTTCCATTATTTTAACTCCCCGTTGAGTGACATTGCTGCTCTTCTTTGAGCGTGACTTCAGGGTTTTAGCCCTTTTATAGCGCGGAAAATAAAAGGTTTTCCGCGCTATAAAAGGGCCGCATTCCCCCGAATTCGGGGGAATGCGGAAAAACAAAACAAACAAGCCTTAAAACAACATCACAAACTGCAGAAGAATTGCATCCGTGGAGCTCGCAACTGTATCCGGATCAGTTTGTTTCCATTCCAAGACAGCCTTCAAATTATCCGAAGTCATGCCGCAACTCACAGCCACAGTCAAAGTTGTTGGCTCTGCAGCAACGTTATCGGTTTCGACCTTATCATACCGAACAGTTAAGCCATGCTTGCCATGTGTTGCATGTAAAGTCGCTCCCATACCGGTGTTGACTTCATCTGCAATATATTCCAGGGCGTAGAGTAAGGAGAGATCCTGTGAAGGCATAATGGTTCCAGAAAGGACAACATCCAGTGTGGCTTCTGTCGGGAGTTCACCTGAATCAAGCCATCCAACCGCTAAACCCACCTCCGGCATCGGGGTAATCGCAAGGGTTGCGCCAAAGCTGTTCTCTTCACCGTGCCCGCCCGCTGCTGTTGGGTCAGGGCTGTTCCAGTCGTTGGCAAAGATCAGGCTGCCATTCACCATGTTGGTGCCCGCGGAAAGCTGAACACCGGCCAAGTTGGATGGCAACATACCAAAAAGCTGACCGTTGGTCACCTGGAGTTTATCCGGTGCATCCTGAGACTCAAAACCAATGGGCGAGTTGAAAATACCCGCTGAAAGCGTCAAGCCAAGATCCGTTCCGGCTGGAATCGCCCAATCAAATTTTGCCTGCTCAATCTGCAGGCCACCCGGGGTGGCTGCAGTGGCGATGTTGTTTCCTGTTCCGTTAAAATCCAAATCCACGCGAACAGTCACCGGCCCCTGGGTTCTTTCAAAATCTACTTCGGCACTCGCACCAAACTGGAGTTCACTACAGTTTGTTGTTCCTGCGGTTCCCGCCGGGTTGGCGCACCCTTTATCACTCGCTTCATCAGACAATGCCACCTGTGTTTGTGCAAAACCACTCACTTTCAAATCATCGGCGTGGCTCAATCCGGCACTGCCGAAAACCATTGCGCCCGCGACGACGTAACTAAGAACAGACATGCTTTTCTTCATTCGATTTTCTCCTTAAGTCTAGATATTGAGTTGAAATCGGATCACCATATTTTTGTCCGCTTTGTGTTATACCAAATCCCCCATGAATAATCAGCAGAGAGCAGACGGCGGCATGGTAACAAAAAACTCTTTGTAAAACAAGTAGAAATTCCATCCTGTTTCAAGCCAATTTCAAACACAGGACAGAGTTCCTTTTCCGGTTGTTATACCGGTTCCCTTGGAAAAAGATTGTACTTTTTAATTTTGTAAGCCACCTGACGCGGGGTGTATCCTAAAAGCCGTCCCGCTTTCGCCTGCACCCAGGCACAGCGCTCCAAGGCGTCTATTAAGGCGCCTTTTTCAATATCCTGCATCGAGTCTGTCAGGCTGTCCTTCTTTTTCCTGGCGCTCGGTTTCAAGCTGACTTCCTGGATATCATTAAAATATGCGGACATGCCTTTGGGGATATTTTTAAGCGTGACGACATTTTCCCGTGCAAGCACAACCAAACGCTCCATGCAATTTTCCAGCTCCCGAACATTGCCCGGCCAATGATACCGCAGGAGCAAGGCGTTCATCTCTTTTGATAAGGCCACGTTTTTTTGGTTTTCTGCATTAAACTTTGTTAAAAAGTGCATCATCAGAGGCGTAATATCCTCCAGCCGCTTTCTAAGCGGAGGCACTTGTATCGGGATAACACTGAGTCGATAATACAAATCCTGACGATACCGCCCTTCAGAAATCGCCTTTTCAAGATCGCGATGCGTCGCAGCGAGCACGCGTACATCCACAGACAAAGTCCGCACGCCCCCCACCCGCTCAAAACTCATTTCCTGCAATACACGCAATAACTTCACTTGAACCGAGAGTGGCAAATCGCCCACTTCGTCGAGAAAAATGGTGCCACCATCGGCCAGCTCAAAACGGCCCTTTCTCATTTGAACGGCGCCCGTAAACGACCCCTTTTCATGCCCAAAAAGTTCGCTTTCGATCAATGATTCCGAAAGCGCGGCACAGTTCACCTTAATGAAGGGACAATTGGCGCGTGGGCTGTGTTCATGGATCAGCTTTGCAATCAATTCCTTCCCCGTACCACTTTCCCCTCGGATCAAGACAGTTGCCTTGCTTCGGCCCACAAGCAACAAATCATTATAAATATCTTTCATGATGGGACTTGCACCAACCAAGGGATTGGATCTGAGGTCACCCGTCATACACACTGCCTTTAAAAAAAAGAATCATATTCCCTTGCTTTTGGAACAGCAGACAAAAAAAAACGCCCTCTTCCAAAAAATACTGCTTGGAATAGGACGTCATCGTCCGATAGGTCAACTTCGACAGATAAAAGTAGCCCTAATGTTACGTCAGGAACATTAGGGCTGTCAAGAATTAAAACCAAGGACGGAAGAGGTCAAGAGTCACAACACCCTTATCAAATTATCCCGGATTTATTGGTTTCAAAAGAAAAGGAATCAGGGCCGCTGCAACCGCTTCCTGTTTTTCGACCTGGGGCAGATGACCGCACTGGGGGAGTTGAATGGTGCTTGATCCGGGAATCCTCGCCTCAAGTCGTTTCCAGTGCGCAGGGGAAAGCCACCGATCTTCTGCACCCCAAAGAATCAGTACGGGCTGAAAAAGTGTCGGGAGCAGTGCGTCAATCTCCCTGACTTTTTCCATAGAAATCGCCCTCAAAAAACGAAACAAATCTTTTCGCCGTGCAACTGAGGAAAAAGGTCTGGCCACGCCCTCTATCAGGGAGGGCGTTAAGAAGGCATTGTCATGTAAAGACCGGGAAAAAATAGACCGGGCGCATTGTTTAAGGGCTCGCTTTCCTAGTAAGTAGGACAGCAATGTCCCCCAACGCTGCGCCTTTTTCATGGCAAAAGGCGCTTCGGGAAGACCGTAGGGGTTTAAGAGCCCTATTTTATCGATGCGGGCCGGATGGCTTTCCGCAATGGCCAGCGCCAGACTGCCACCCATTGAATTACCAATCAGAGAAAGACGCTCAATCTTTTTTTCTTCTAAAAAGGCAATCACCGACGCCACCATACCCGAAAGGCTTTCATCCCATTGTTCAGGGAGGGGGCTCTGTCCAAAACCCGGTAAATCAATGGCATATACTTTAAAATGGAGAGAAAGATGAGGGATCAACCGTTCCCAGGTCGCCAGGGTATCAAATAAACCATGGAGTAAAAGGAGTGGTGGCCCCGCCCCTGCTTCTGTATAATTCACTTGAGTTTGAATGCCCATGCGCTTGAAGTAACAAAGCCATTCTCGTATGTCAACGCCGTACACACATCTCAGAAAAAACCTCCCTTGTTTTTTTAGACAGATCCGTTTAATTTGAGAAACCTTTCCCTGGGAGTTTTGTTTTGGAAGAAATTGTCGTACTCATCACCAGCGCCTCAATGGAAGAAGCCGAGCTGATTGCAAGCACCCTGGTGGAGCAGGGTTTGGCCGCTTGCGCGAATATCGTCCCAAAAATTACGTCCATTTTTATTTGGAAAGGCGAAACCTGCAAAGAAGAAGAAGTGCTTATTCTTCTTAAAAGCCGGAAGGCCCTCTTTGAAACATTGAGCGAAACGATCCAAAAAATGCATAGTTACAGCGTGCCGGAAATCATCGCCCTCCCCATTATCGCGGGCTCGGACGATTACCTGCAATGGATCAACAACAACACACAATCGACTTAAATGGATAACACAAAAGCAGCGCGTCACAAGCCCGACCACCCACCTGCCGCCTCCATCCTTCTAAATGTTTACAATCAACTCTACAATCACTTCGGCCCGCAACAGTGGTGGCCAGCAGAAAGTCCGGTTGAAGTGATTGTCGGCGCCGTACTGACCCAAAACACGGCTTGGGTCAATGTCGAAAAAGCCCTCGCGGCATTGCGTGAAAAAAACCTGCTTTCAGTAGAGGCCTTGTTTAACATACCGGAAAATACATTGGCGGCACTGATTCGCCCCAGCGGCTTTTTCAACCTCAAAGCCCGGCGGTTAAAAGTGCTGGTTACTTTTATCGTTGAGGCTGTAGGAAAACCCCAAAAAGTGCTGTAAATATTGGTCGTCATTTGTTAAAATATCCTCCATTGGAATCTTATTCATTGAGGTGAATCAATGGCCCGATACAAAACCTATGACTACAATCAAAGCAAACTC
>JAJDBT010000119.1 GCA_029261215.1 Nitrospirota bacterium
ACGCCTTCAGGAACAATAACAACGGCATGAGCGTCTTCACCCACAACAACCTGGATTTTGTTTTGAAATGTCGGGCTTTTTTCACGGTTATCCCAAAGCGTCACTTTAAAATTAGACGGTCCAATAAAACAGAAATAATCCGTTTGATCCACATGTTCATGTGGTCCGCGAATCACGCCAGGACGGGTTAGGGAAATATAAGACATAACCGGAAACACGGATTTCTCCACTTCGTCTTCTCTAAAAAGCTCTGCAAGCCACCCACGTTCATCTACAAACTTTTTAATGGGTCGAATTTCAACACCCAGAATCTCGCCTTTTGTAAACATTAACACTCCTGTGAAGAAGAAATAAACTGCTTCAGTCCAGCCTCCCATGAAGGGAGAGAAATATTGAATTGCTGTTTTGCCTTTTCCGTAGAAAGCACAGAATACGCAGGTCTGCGGGCAGCACGCGGAAATTCGGCACTGGAACAGGGGACTATTTTTGCCGACAATCCCGCCTCCCCGATAATTTTAAGGGCAAACGCATACCAGCTACAATGGCCCTGATTCGACAAATGAAAGGTTCCGACAGCCCCTTGATTGTAGAGCGCCAGTGTTGCCTGGCAAAGATCCTCCGTCCACGTGGGTGAACCCACCTGATCTTGCACCATCTTTAACGTCGGATTATTTTTTGCCAAATGAAGCACCGTGCCCACAAAATGCTTTCCGCCATCGCCGTAAAGCCATTGCGTCCGGATAATCAGGTGATCGTCTAATCGATTACGAACCTGCGACTCCCCTTCCCACTTTGATGCGCCATAAACATTAATGGGTTGAATGGGATCGTCCTCACGATATGGGGTATTTGAGGAACCGTCAAAAACATAGTCTGTACTAAAGTGGATTAAAAATGCACCAACCTGCCGCGCGGCATCTGCAAGGTTTCCCGGGCCGGTGCCATTTACTAAAAAAGCCTGCGCTTTTTCTGCTTCACAGTCATCCACTTGAGTAAAGGCAGCACAATTAATAATGAGCTTTGGCCTAAAAGATTCGGTTATTTTCTGTACAGAGACTTTATCCGTAATATCCAATACATCCTTATCAACAGCCAATACGTCCCAGTCTTGGGGCGACATTTTTTTAAATGCCTTTGCAAGCATTCCCTTTGCGCCCGCGATCAAGACCTTCACAAGGAGACCCCATAGATTTTTTCATACATGTCACGGTATTCGCCCGACTTGATTCTCCCCCACCAGTCGAGGTGATCACAATACCAGCGGATCGTCTTCTCAAGCGCCGATTCGATCGAATAAGTGGGCTGCCATCCCAAAACGCTCTGAATTTTCTGAGGACTTACCGCATACCGCCGATCGTGTGCAGGCCGATCCTTCACATGTTCAATCAATGACATCGGTTTGCCTAATGTGTTGAGAATAAATTGGACGATTTCCAGGTTTGTTTTACCGCTTTCTGATCCAATATTATAAATTTCCCCGATTTCACCCCGATGAAAAACCTGATCAATGGCTTCACAATGATCAAGCACATACAGCCAATCCCGAATATAGAGACCGTCTCCGTATACGGGAAGGGATTTGTCTTCCAGCGCATTGGAAATCATTAACGGAATGAGTTTTTCCGGAAATTGATAGGGTCCGTAATTGTTCGAGCAGCGGGTAATCATCGCGGGCAATCCGTAGGTCTTGTGATAAGAAGAAACCAAGAGATCCGAACTCGCCTTGCTGGCTGAATAAGGGCTGCTGGGCGTCAACACATCTTTTTCAGTAAAATCTCCCTCTAAACGGCTTCCATAAACCTCGTCCGTCGAAATATGCAGAAATCGTTTGTGTTTATGTTTTCGGGATGCCTCCAAGAGCACAAAGGTCCCTTGTATATTGGTTTTGATAAATGCCTCGGGAGCAACAATTGATCGATCCACATGTGTTTCTGCCGCAAAATGAATGATGGCATCGGTCTCTGCCGCGAGTTGATCAAGCAAGACCGGATCAGTAATGTCTCCAGGAACAAAGCGATGCCTCGAATTTCCTTCAAGGTCTGTTAAATTATCGAGATTTCCGGCATATGTCAGTTTGTCTAAATTGACAATGGAATCCGAAGGATGTTTTTCCAAAAAGTGGCGGACAAAATTACTGCCGATAAAACCTGCGCCACCTGTTACAAGAATGTTCATATCACTCCGAACCGCTCACGGGAATGGATCTGCATATATCATTCCAAGTTATTTTTTATGCATCAAAAGTCATTACAATTCAATACGGCTTTCATCGCCAAGAATGAATTTTTGCGTACGGGGTTTTGATTTACCACTCGATAAAGTGACTTCTCTGCCCAGAAGGCTTTTTTCTATTCTGAAGTCAATGTCGATGATGCGGCAGCGTTCCATAATGATGCTGTATTCCAGTTCGCTATTTTTGATATGGCAGTCATGATAAATCGAGGTATAAGGCCCCACATAACTGTTTTCTATCACGGTGCCTTCACCGATAATCGCTGGCCCGCGAATTTGGCTATGAATAATCTTTGCCCCTTTTTCGATAATCACTTTCCCGCAGAGCTCACTGTTGCTGTCTACTTCTCCCTCAACAAGCGGACCATGTGGTCGTTCAATGATTTGATCCAATACAAAGCGGTTCGCTTCAAGTAAGTCGCCCGGTTGGCCCGTATCTTTCCACCAACCCGTCACCTCGGAGTAACTTAAGGAAAAACCTTGATTGATGAGATACTGGTGCGCATCACTGATTTCCAGCTCTCCCCTTGCACTCGGTTTAATTGCATGAACCGCTTCAAAAATATGTTGATTATACAAATAAATCCCCGTCACCGCATAAGGGCTTTTGGGAGATCTTGGTTTCTCCTCTACGCCTATAATTCGGCCATTTTTCAACTCTGGCACGCCGAAACGATGGGGATCTTTGACTTTTGAAATCACAAGGTGACAATCCGAGGTATTCTCAGAAAATGCCTGAACAAAACGGTCGATGCCCCCGACAATGACATTATCGCCCAAATAAAAGATAAAAGGCTCATCCTTGATGAAGTCCTGTGAAATTTTGATCACATGGGCAAGACCCAAGGGTTCTTCCTGAATAATATAGGTAATGTGCACCCCCCAGTCCGATCCACTGCCAAGCGCCTTTTCCAACTCCTCAATGGTTTCCGGGTTAACCACAACGCCAATCTCACGAACCCCTGCCGCGACAACCGCTTCAATCGCATAGTGAATCATGGGCTTGTTCGAAATCGGGATAAGATGTTTATTACTGGTATGCGTGATAGGCCGGAGCCGGGTTCCCCGACCGCCCGCCGTGATGAGAGCTTTCATTTCTTTTTCCTACTCCAGATCTTCAATGTTCATTTTCATTCAAATAATTTATTCGTATCATCCCAAAAGAACTTTTTGGAAATATTCAATCGTGTGGACAAGCCCGTTTTCCAAAGAAACCTTTGGCGCCCATCCCAGCTCTTTTTTTGCGATGGAAATATCCGGCCGCCTCCTTGTGGGATCATCGCTCGGAAGCGGCTTAAAAATAAGCTCGGATTGGGAATGGGTTAATTCGATAATTTTCTCGGCCAGGGTAATCATATCGCACTCGTTCGGGTTGCCAAGATTAACAGGGCCGGTAAAGCCTTTCGGAGTATTCATTAATAATATGAAGGCATCGATTAGATCAGAAACGTAACAAAAAGACCTGGTCTGTTTCCCGTCTCCATAAATCGTGATTGGCTCATTTTTAAGGGCTTGCACAATAAAATTGGAAACGACCCTGCCATCGTTTTGGTACATTTTTGGGCCATAGGTGTTGAAAATGCGCGCCACTTTTATCTCAAGTTTATGCTGCCGGTGATAATCAAAAAAGAGGGTTTCGGCACATCGTTTCCCTTCGTCATAACAGGAACGAATTCCTGTGGGATTCACATTTCCCCAATAAGACTCTGTTTGAGGATGAACCAAGGGGTCTCCATAAACTTCAGAGGTCGAGGCTTGAAAAATCTTTATTTTAAGACGTTTGGCCAAACCCAGCATATTAATCGCCCCATGAACCGACGTTTTTGTTGTCTGCACAGGATCTGACTGATAATGAACCGGAGAGGCGGGACAGGCCAGATTGTAGATTTCATCGACTTCAAGGTAAAGCGGGAAACACACATCGTGCCGGAGCAGTTCAAAGAAGGGATGCGGCATCAAGGCCGCAATATTTTCTTTGCTCCCGGTATAATAATTGTCAATACACAATACTTCATGGCCATCGTTTAATAGACGTTCACACAAGTGCGACCCTAAAAACCCCGCACCTCCTGTGACCGCAATCCGCTTTTTATTCATATTAACAACTAATGACCTCTTCCTCCTCTTGTCGGACTTTGGGGAAGGGCCTCATATCTTTTTTTAAGATCAGGATAGGCATTTAGGAATTGATCCACCCCGGCCTGATCCGCAAAGACATCGGGGCTTCGGGATTGATACTTTTCAATCGTCAGATCATGTTTCGACAAAATATCTGAAACAAACGCATTGATCTCCGTTTCAAGCTTTCTGAGTTCTTCCATCGATGGACCGCCTCCATCCCCCCCAAACTGTGGCGGCTTCCGATTTCGGAAAAAATTGCCCATATTTTCTCCCATGTCGATTCTGGCACGGACATACTGCTCAATTTCGGCCGCTGAGGGATCGGCTGCATGAACTGAAACAATAGGAGAAAAGCCTATTAAAAGGGTAAAAATCGAGAAAAAAAATCCGGTGTTTCGAAGTGTCGCTAAAAATAATGGTCTCATCATGAACCTCTCTACAGCAATAATGACCGTGATTTACAACAAAACAGTATTTTAGTTTACTGAGCATGCTCGTGGAAAGCAAGAGACGACTCTTTTCCAAACCCCG
Source organism: Nitrospirota bacterium (assembly GCA_029261215.1). Lineage (GTDB taxonomy): Bacteria > Nitrospirota > Nitrospiria > SBBL01 > JAADHI01 > JAADHI01. The sequence continues at coordinate 4,885 of JAJDBT010000119.1, forward strand.
TATCAGGGGATTCAGATTAGCCCATACAACATCATCGACGGGCTCCCCCAGATTCAGCCTCAAAAACATTTTGGGGATTTATACTCGAAATCAAATCGTTAGTCAAAAAAGCTAAAGGCTAGGAGTCTGTCGGACTTATGGGATGTAATTTATTAAAATAACCGAGGAAGAAAACCCAGCCCAAGAGGATTGAAATGGCCGTCAAATTTATCCTAACAGATCGAGAAACGCCCTACCTTTTTCCACCCAGTGTTCAAGA
>JAJDBT010000120.1 GCA_029261215.1 Nitrospirota bacterium
GACGAAGACGAACAAAGCACATCCGCTCCGATTCTCCGTTATTACCGGGTGTTTAATCTGGATCAATGCGAAGGCATTACGGCCCCAAATGACGAGACTTCTAAACAAATTGACTTTAAACCCATAGAAGCCGCCGAAAACATTGTTACAGCGTACCAAGACGCGCCCACCTTGAGCCATAAGGGATTTCGGGCGTTTTATCGACCGAGTAGCGATGCTGTCCAGATGCCACACCCTGAATCGTTCGACTCAGAAGAAGAATATTATTCAACACTTTTTCATGAATTGAGTCATTCCGTAGGCCACCCCAAACGCTTAAACCGAAAAAGCATGTCCGACTATTGCCCTTTTGGATCGACCAACTACAGCAAAGAAGAACTGATTGCCGAAATGTCCGCCGCTTTTCTTTGTGGAGAAGCAAAGATTGAGAATAAAACGATTGATAACAGCGCGGCCTATATTGAAAGCTGGATCAGAAAATTTAAAGACAAACCCAAAATGTTGATCCTGGCCGCCGCGCAAGCCCAAAAAGCCGCTGACTATATCTTGAATAAAAATCAGGAATAAAAAACACTCCCTTAAACCCCCTATTTTTGGAGAGACAACAGAAAGATTCACGGCCTTAAAAGCTTGAACCAAAGGGGCTTGTTCTTGAATCGTCAAGAACAAGCCCCTTTGGAAGATCAGGATATGACTCTATAAAAAATCCGTTTCAGGATCTTAAAACAATTTTTTTAAAAGGCGCGGGACATAATTGTCCCGCGCCCCTATCGAAATTAAGGAGAAAATTAAAAATGAATTCAAAGCAAATTCACTGTGGCTGGCATGGGGAACTCCTAGCCTAAGTGATTTTTATTATTTTGTTGTTTTTTTATTTAATAAATTAAAATATATTTATATATGTATTTTAATAATTTATTGTTGCTTTATTTTTAAATCTGTTTTATGGTGATACCTAAATATACATGTGAGGACTAAATATGCAAATTTGGTTTGTTATTACTCAAAAAGGTGGTGCAGGAAAAACGACTGTCGTTACTAATTTAGCGGTTTGTGCGGCAGAACAAAATAAAAAAGTATTAATTGGAGATCTTGACCCCCAAGAAACAACTGTTAAATGGTGGCAAAGCCGAGAAGAAGATAAGGGCATACAAGCAGTAAAAGTGCCTCAAAATGTGGATCAGGTTAAAAAAGTTCTTGATGTCGCAAAATTAAAAGGTTTCGATCTTTTAATTTTTGATACTGTGGGCCAAGATACTCGACTTCATAACGCGATCATAGAACTTGCGACCCTTTGTATTGTGCCTTGTCAGCCTTCATTGCCAGATATTAGGGCGGTAAAAAGTACCATTGGAATGTTGGAAAAAAAGGACGTTCCCTTTGTCTTCCTTATTACGAGATGTCCACCTGTAGGGCATGAGTTTGAGAAAACTAAACAAGGACTCTCCGCGCATGGTTTGGTTTGTCCTACCCCCACGATTGAACGGAAGGCATATAAAAATGCTTATGCCCTTGGTCTAGGTGTCTCAGAATACGATCCAAAGGACAAAGCCGTTCTTGAAATGAATCATATTTTTCAATGGATCACAAAGGCAGAATCAAAACTTACAAATCGTGAGGTAATCAGATGAGTAAAAAAGATGCAAGCTTAGACGCTTTATTAAAAGAAACGGAGGCGGCGGTTTTAATATCACCGGAAGAGGAGGGGATAGAAACTAGTGACTCTAATTTGAGGCGAACGACCGAAACAAAACGAGGTCGCGGAAGACCTAAAAAAATTATAGGAAATCGGCAACAGCTTCCTGTCTATATGCCGGATGCTGTTTACTTTGAATTGTTGGATTGGGTGAGCCTACAAAAACGTAGTGATCGTCAATTTTCCATGAATGACGTTTTTATGGAGTCAATGGAACTATGGCTTGCGGCAAAGGGTCGGCCTTCTATTCAAGAATTGATCGATAAGTTAAAATAATTTGTTTTATATATTTTATTATTTTTTAATTTATAAAATAATTATTTTATAATATTTATTCATGAGGGAGGTTTCTCTATGGAGAAGGGTAAAAACGTGAAAAAAGCCGTCGTAAAGACACCGCCAAGCCATCAGCCTCAAAGCATTCAATATAATTTGTTTAGCCAATTTTTCGGGGACAAAGATAAACTGTCTAATACCATTGAAATATGGGATGGGGTTCCGAAATACTTTGTTTCAAAACAAGCTCAGACCAAACAAAGAGATCAAAAAGGAAGTCTACAGCCAATCAATCGGTCGTTTGAATACAAGGGAATTCATTGTAGAGTCGTTATTCAACCTGCATTTTTAGAACAAGAGAATGGAGAGTTTAAAGCCTTTTACCCAAGTGCCAATGAAGAACTCCTGGAAGACGTACTCAGAAAGTTCTTTTCCGATCAACGGCTTGGCTTCCATGATGTTAAACAGGATGAAAGTTGGGTTCGCTTTTCGATCTCTATGATCAAAAAAGAACTTGCCGGAAAAGGAAAAGCCCGTAATCTTAGCCAGATTAAAGAATCGCTCGAAATTCTTTCCCGATCCGTGCTTAGTTTGTATGTTGAAGATGAACTCATCTACACAAACCCGATCTTAGCCGATGTGACTAAAGTCACGCGGAAGCAATACCTTGAAGACCCCTCTGGCTACTGGATGGCCAGGCTTCCGGCCTTGGTTAGCAAGAGCGTCAACGAAGTTACCTATCGACAATACAATTACGCCAAAATGATGGGGCTTAATTTTCAGCCTTCCCGTTGGTTGATGAAACGCTTATCCCACCATTATGTGAACGCCAGCCACCTTACCTCTTATGAAATTCTATTATCTTCTATTGTCCGGGATAGCGGTTTATTCCCCTATAAACGTGTCCCTGATCAGGTCAAGCAGTTTGAAAAGTCGCTCGAAGAATTAAAAAGTAAAAAAGTTATTAATCATTATGAAAAAAAAGAAAAAATAGAAGCTAAAAACAAGATCAAGGACGTTCTATATACGCTATATGCACATTCTGACTTTATCAAAGACGTTAAAGCGGCCAATGCCCGAAAGAAGAGGGGGCAGATAGATCTTGATGCTTCTTTCTAGATTAGGAGAGGGGGTACGAGATGAAGGTAGTGGTAGCCGTTCGCAACAGTCTTGTGGATCGTTAGGTCTAAAGTAGTGGTAACGGTTCACGCAAGGTAGTGGTAACGGTTCGTGGTAGTGGTGGTAATGGTTCACGCAAGGTAGTGGTAACGGTTCGTGGGTACGTTTTAAGCCCACTTTCCGGGGCAAAAATGGAAGAAAAAACGACAACAGGGGAGGGAGAAAGCGGAAAAAGTAGTGGTAACGGTTCGTAGCAGGGGAAAAAGTAGTGGTAACAGTTCGTAGCAGGTCTGAAAATTGAGGTTTTAAAGAAAAAAATACCCGGAATTGTGGATAACTTGCCCAAGGTAGTGGTAACGGTTCGTAGGTGGTTTTCATAAACTATTGAAATTTAAGTTCCATTTTGATCTTTCCCGCTCCTATTCTTTTCTTTCTTATTCTTTTTTATAAATAAAAAATATTTACTCTTTTAAAAGATCTAAATTCAATACCATAAAAATAAACTCAAAAATTACTTTTCCCAGACCAAAACACCTACCCTTCGTTCGCAAAGCTCACTACGCCCCGCTAACGCGGCCTTATATGGTTTTCCGCCTACGGCTCCAGTTCAAACCCCAATTAGATAAAAGATGGTCGCTAACGCTCCCGCCAATAGAGCAAAAAATCGCAATCTTTGGGCCAGAATCTCGCCATACGGCCTTTTGTTGTTCTTTTGGGGTTATGCCTCATAAAAAAAAAGAAAATCAAACTCAAGACCCACCAGAGCCGTTTAGAGACTGCTTTAAATCATCTCAGACCTCAAAAAAATTTTCCACTCCATGAAAAACAAAATTCCAAAAATAGGGGAGGGAAGCGCCTTAAAGTCTCACCTTGAATAGATTTTAGGTCTATGTCAGAATCTGGCCAGTTTTGTGACGAA
>JAJDBT010000013.1 GCA_029261215.1 Nitrospirota bacterium
GACATTGCCAACACCCTTGCAAGTCAGTTGTCTATCGAATACATTGCCCTGGAAACAGCGACCATTGAACCCAGCGCCATTGCCGTCGTACCGGAAAGTGTGGCAATCAAATACGGCTGCATTCCCGTTGAGATGAACAAAAATCAGCTGGTCATCGCCATTGCCGATCCACTCGATTACGAATGCCTGAAAGACATCAGCTTTCTGAGCAACTGCGAAACCAAACCCTTGATCTCGACACGGCGGGAAATCCTGTCGGCCATCAAACGGCATTATAACTTGGGTGACAGCCTGGAAGACATTTTACAGGAATCAGGAAAAAACACAGCCAGTGTCATTGAAATCGTGCCTTCGCTCGCATCCACTCAAATGGCGGCCTCTGAAGACCTCAAGGAGAAAAGTCAAAAAGCACCCATCATACGTCTCTTCAATCTCATTTTCACAAAGGCCATGCGGACAAGAGCAAGTGATATTCATATCGACTCCCAGCGCCACAGCCTTTCAGTCCGCTTTCGGATTGATGGTATTCTTCAAGGCGAAATGTCCCTGCCAAAGTGGGTACAGGGCGCCCTGGTTTCACGCGTCAAGATATTGGCAACATTGGATATTTCGGAACGACGGCTGCCGCAGGATGGCGCGATCCGCGCACGGCTTGATGACCGGGATGTCGATTTAAGGGTCTCCACACTTCCGACACAATACGGCGAAAAGGTTGTTATTCGGATATTGGATCAAACAACTGTTCCGACCCACCTGGAAAACATCGGCTTATCCGACGCAAGTTATGAAAAAATAACGCAATTTGCCACTAAAAAACAGGGCATTCTTTTGGTGACCGGCCCAACGGGAAGTGGAAAAACATCGACGCTGTATGCCCTGATTAACAGACTGCGTTCTCCAAAAATTAATATCATGACCGTCGAAGATCCAATTGAATACAACATGGAAGAAGTCAACCAGATCCAGGTGAAACCTGAAATCGGCATGACCTTCGCGAATGCGCTTCGCTCCATTCTCCGCCAAGACCCGAACGTGATTTTGGTGGGAGAAATTCGGGATCTCGAAACTGCTGAAATTGCCTTTCGGGCGGCCATGACGGGCCATCTCGTCATCACCACGCTTCATACCAATGACGCCATTTCCACCATCACCCGATTATTGGACATGGGAATTCCGAGATATCTTGTCGCCTCCTCTGTCCTTGGCATTATCGGTCAGCGCCTGGTCAGGAAAATCTGCGAACAGTGCAAAACAGAAACACCCCTTGATCAGAACGCGATACAGGAAGCCAACATAAAACATCCCCAAACAACCGCCGGTACCGCATTTAGCGGGAAGGGCTGTCAAGAGTGTGACCAGTCCGGGTACTACGGCCGAACCGGTATTTTTGAAGTGCTCCCCTTTGTTTCAAAAATCAAAGAAGCGATCACCAATGATGGGAATGAAGAGGAAATCCGCCGTATTGCGGAGATGGAAGGCCTGTCTACGATGGGTGAGGACGGACTTGAAAAGGTGCTTTCAGGAATCACAACCCTGGGTGAAGTCCAACGCGTGATTGACGTAGAAGAAGAAGTACAAGTCCTTTGCCCGCAATGTCAGACACCGATTCATCTCGACTTTGTCGCCTGCCCACTCTGTAAGTTCGACGTCAAACTCGATTGCAATGCCTGCAAAAAAAGGATCAAACCCGACTGGAAAATTTGCCCTTACTGCAAAACAGACATCTGATTTAATCTCCCCCCGGTACGACCTCTACGCTCAGCGATATCTCTCTTAAAATATTAGCGACCCGCTCGCATTCTGTAAGCGAGCCTTCAAAACAAATCGACCTTCCCTGAGTATGAATCTCGACGGTTATTTCAAATGCAGCCTGAAGTGAAGCGCCTGTAGCCTTTTGGATCTGAAAAATCACCTCATCAAAAGTGTGGACTTCATCATTAAAAATAATCACCTGCCAGGGAAAAGCGTCTTCGATCTCTTCATCCTGGAGTGTTGTCGTTTTTGGCTGGTCAAGTACTTGTGGACTCATGACGTTACTTTATCCTAAAAGCTGTTTTTGTATTTCATCCCAATCGCTCATTGCCTGAGAACAGGTAAAATTTTGACAAAGCGTGAGGGTTGTCTTCTTCTCAATGCGTTCAGGATTCATCCAGTTTCGTTGACTCGAAAACGCCGGACGATTAAAAGACAGCACCTTGTTGGGCAAATATAACTGATGTAGATTGGCAATCAGCGTTTTCGTTTCTGTCGCATCCAGATCTCCCGACACATGAATCTCCTTCGGTTTCCTTAAATAAAAGTCGGCTGCGGCAATCATATTTCCGGCACTGAAAGGGTTCTTCTCTATTTCGGCTGCAAAGGCAAGAAGCGTTTTCTCTGCTTTTTCAAAATAGAGGGTTTCTCCCGTATGATAAAAAAGCCGCAACAAGGCTTCGGCCGCCATCGCATTTGCAGAAGGGACAGACTGATCATAAATCGGGCGTGTCCGGTCGATGAGGATTTCGTGGTCTGTCGAGGTGTAGAAAAAGCCGCCATCTCTTTCATCCCAGAACCGGGCAATCATGTCATCGGCCAAGGCGATGGCATGATTCAGGTATTTTTCTTCAGCACTCGCCTCATAAAGGTCGATGAGCGCACCCGAAAAATAGGCTGCATCATCCAGATATCCATTGAGTGTTGCAGCCCCGTCTTTAAAGGTGTGCAACAGATATCCCTCATGATAAAGCTGCTTCAGAATAAAATCGGCCGCAGCCCTTGCTGCGGAAAGATACCGAGGGTCGCGTGTCACCTCGTATCCGTCTACAAAGGCCGCAATCATGAGGCTGTTCCAGCTGACAATTATTTTTTCATCGCGAAAAGGCTTGGGGCGTTTCTCGCGCGCGATCCGTAGATTTTCTTTTCCGGATTGAATCATCTCGTCCACTTCGGCTGCTGTTTTTCCCGCATGTTCTGCCAAAGCCTGAATAAATCCGCTCCGGTGAGGAATCGTTTTTCCTTCAAAGTTCCCTTCTTCAGTAATCTGAAAAAATCGGTTTAAAAGCCAGCCTGAATCCTCTCCGACTACATCAATCACTTCCTGAGGAGACCAGGTATAAAAAGAGCCTTCCCCTCCTTCACTGTCGGCATCTTCCGAAGCATAAAAACCGCCGCTGTCATCCCTCATGTCCCTTAAAACATAGTCCAGAATTTCAATGCCGACCGCCTTAAAAAAAGAATCGCCTGTGGCTTGATAGGCGGAAAAATAAATCGGAGCCAGCTGCGCATTGTCATAGAGCATTTTTTCAAAATGTGGAACCTGCCATGCCTCATCCACCGAATACCGATGAAATCCGCCGCCAACCTGGTCATACATCCCTCCCCAGGCCATCTTCCTAAGGGAATAGGTCACCATCTCTAAAAAGGGCTGCTCCCCACTCTGCTCATAATGTCGAAGCAAGAGATTTAAAGCAGGCGTTCCTGGAAACTTGGGCGCACCGCCAAACCCGCCGTTGACCGCATCAAAAACACGACTTAAACCCACGGCGGATGTCTCCAGTAATTTTGGATCAATGGTGCCTTTGGAGTGGTCTTTTTTCAATTTCGTCATGGCTTCAAGCACTTGTTTTGCCGTGTTTTCAACATCACCTGACCGTTCGTGATACACCTTTGCCAGAGACATCAACACCTTTGGAAAACCCGGAAGCTTGAAACGGTCTTCTGGCGGAAAATACGTTCCACCGTGAAAAGGCACTTTTTCAGGCGTGAGAAACATGGTCAGAGGCCAGCCCCCACCACGACGAATAAAAAACTGAACCGCCGTTTGATAGATTTGATCCAGATCCGGCCGTTCTTCCCGATCCACCTTAATATTCACGAAGTGTTCGTTCATGATTTTGGCAATCGCTTCATTTTCAAAAGACTCATGGGCCATGACATGGCACCAGTGACACGCAGAATACCCGATGGATAAAAGGATGGGTTTTTTCGTCCGTCTGGCCTCTAAAAACGCCTCATCGCTCCAGGGATACCAATCGACTGGATTATGGGCATGCTGCAACAAATATGGACTCGTTTCATCGATCAACCTGTTGGAGGATTTTCCCTCGCTCATTGTAACTCCCATCGCTTTTTGAGTGGATTTTTATCGCTCGGCATGTGTCATATACTAAATCCGCCGCTTCCGCTTTGTAAATAGAGAAGGGCACAAATGACACATCTCGCACTATTTTCAAGTTTTTGGTCGATTGTCGAGGCTTCGAATGGTTTGACAAGTTCGGAAGCCTTGGGATAAGATAATTCATTTTTCACGGAGTTTGTCAATGCCAGTAGAAAAAGATTTAAAATCCATTCTGAAAAAGCTTGAATACCGGGACGATGCCCAAGTTCAAAAACAGATTGTGGACAATTCCCTCCAGGTTAGAATCAGGATGGGCCAGGTCAAACGTAAAATCGTCATAATGAGCGGAAAAGGCGGCGTCGGGAAAAGTATGACCACAGCAAACCTCGCGCTCGCTTTTGCGCGTGCGGGACACAAAGTCGGCGTTCTGGATGTTGATCTTAACGGACCGTGCATCCCCAAAATGCTCGGAGTGCATGGCAAGTTTGAAATCACAGCCGATGGTGCAGTCCCGCCCATTGGACCCTATGGAATGAAAATCGCGTCCATGGAATTCTTTTTAAAACAGGAAGACACACCCGTGCAGTGGAAAGGCCCTATGGAGCTTTCCCCGGTTTGGCTTGGACTGATGGAAATGAACGTCATTCGGGAATTTTTTGCAGATATCGTGTGGGGGGACATTGATTACCTCTTCACAGACTTGCCACCCGGAGCCGCTGCGGATAAACCGCCGGTTATCGCCGGATTTATTCCGGAATTAGACGGTGCCGTCGTGGTCGCCACGCCATCCGAGGTCACAAAAGCCGTTGTGAGAAAATCAATCCATTATGCCAGAAGCGCCGGAATCCCCATGTTGGGATTGATCGAAAATATGAGCGGCTCTCTCTGCCCGGAATGCGGAACCGCTGTCCCAATGTATGAGGGAGGTTGTGCAGACCTTTGCGAAGAAATGGATCTCCCGCTTCTCGGGAAAGTTCCTTTTGACCGCGATTTAGCCAAGGCCTGCGACAGAGGCGTTCCCCTTTTGGAAGAACACCCGATCGCAAAATATTTTGATGAGATTGCCTTACATCTCCATGAATTTTTAGAATCGAAAAAAAACTAAACGAAATCCAGCAAGACGGAGGATCTTATGAAATTTGTCTGTATGAAATGTGAAAGTTTTATGGGCTTTGAAAATGTTCAAACCCCTGGCGAGCAATCCCTTGGCGTCACCTTCAGTTGCCCAACCTGTGACGCAAAGGTGGCCATGGTCACCAACCCGGGGGAAACAGCAATGGTTCAGGCCCTGGGCGTTAAACTGGGTGGCCGCACCGCACCGGCCCAACCCATGGAATTAACACGCGAGCGCCTCAAAGAAAGTCCGGAAGTGCTGGAAAACGCGGCACCATCCGCCACAACACAGCAAGATATACTAAAAACAGAAACAGAAAAAACAGAAGCGGGAGAAGGCGGCGGATGCCCGTTCTCCAGTATGGTCGCACAAATGGGAATGGGTGGCACCGCAGAGACGGCCGCCACAGCCCCCAAAGCACTCTCCTGGTCTTCAGAAGCCGAGGCCCGACTTGAAGCGGTTCCCTCCTTTATGCGTCCAATGATCAAAATGGGTATCGAGAGCTATGCCCGAAAAAACAGCATCAGCACCATCACACCCGAAATCATGGATGCTTCGAAAAATGACCCCGGAGACATTCGCTGGACCAAGGAAGCAGAAACGCGTCTCGAAAACATTCCTTCCTTTATTCGTCCGATGGCAAAAAAAGAGATCGAACGCATTGCGAAAGAACGCGGAGAAACAGAGATCACGGGTGCGATGATGGAAGAATCAAAAGAAAAATTTATCGGGATGGGCTACTAAAGGATCCTCAGAATCTTATTGAATGCCCAAACCTTTATCAAATCGCTCGAAGAAGAGGTCAGTCATCACGAGGCGGTACATCACCCTTTTCTGAAGCGATTTGCAACTGAAAAACTCACGCTGAAGCAAATTCAGATCTTTGGGTTACAGCACTACCAGCTCGTCAAGATTTTTGTCAACTACATGACAAATCTTTTACCGAAGATTCCGGATAAAGATGCCGTTGCGCTGTTTCGCACCGTCTTTGATGATGAATTTGGACAGCATACGATTTTCAGAAGCCATCCCGCCCTTTATCGTCATTTTTTAAAATCACTTGGATTAGAAGATGAGGCTTGGGGGCGGGTCAAGCCGCTCCCGGAAACATCCCAATATATCGAAGCCCATCTCCAGCAAACCCGGGACGCAGCATTCCTTGTCGGTCTGGGAATTGTCGGACCAGCCCACGAGTTTGCCATTCCAAGCATGTTTGAATATATTATCTCCGGGATCAAAGCCAATACGACACTCACCGATGACGACTTTGAGTATTTCACCATGCATATTATTGAGGACAAGGAACACGCAGTCATTTTTAATAAGCTGATTGCCCGGCATGTTGAAACGGAAGCAGGCCAAAAACAACTGCGAGAGGGAGCCATGTTGTCCCTCGCTTATCGGAAAAAATTCTGGGAAGGGCTGGAGCGTGCTGTTTTTGAGTCAGCCTGATTACTGGAATCACTTAAGATCGATCACTCTTTTTAGGAAACTGTCTCTATAAATGGCGTTATTTTATATTTATCCCCTTCTACTTTTAAAAGTTTAGGCTGCAATGAACGATTCAATAACCTTAATCGGCTGGCGCGAATGGGTCAGCCTTCCAGAATTTAAAATTGACTGGATAAAGGCGAAGGTGGACACAGGAGCCAGAACCTCGGCCTTGCATGCCTATTTCGTCGAAACCTTTAATAAACAAGGAATTGAATATGTCCGTTTCGGGCTCCATCCGTTTCAAAAAAATGAGAAAATAGAAACAATATGTGAAACAAGAGTAGCCGACGTTCGTCAAGTAACGGATTCGGGAGGACATGTCGAAGAACGCATCGTCGTGGTCACACCGGTTCGCATCGGGGGACGGGAATGGCCCATTGAGGTCACTTTAACCAATAGGGAAACAATGGGGTTCCGAATGCTGTTAGGACGAACAGCCTTTAAAAATTATTTTTATGTGGACCCCAGTCGCGCATACCTCACACGGGCGATACCAACACACTTGTAAATAAAGGAGATCAAGATGAAAATAGGTATTTTATCACGTAATTCAAAACTCTATTCGACATCACGCTTACTCGAAGCCATCAAAAGCCGGGGGCATGAAGCACACGTCATTGATGTGACACGGTGTTACATGAACATTACCTCCCATAATCCGGGAATTTATTTCAAGGGGAAAAAATTGGAAGACTTCGAGGCCGTTATTCCGCGAATCGGAGCATCTATCACTTTCTATGGGGCCTCCGTTGTCCGCCAATTTGAGATGATGGGCGTCTACAGTGTGAATGAGTCCGTGGCAATTTCCAGAAGCCGGGACAAACTCCGCTCATTGCAGTTGCTGGCCCGAAAGGGGGTCGGGCTCCCAGTGACGGGATTTGCCCGCTCCCCGGATGACGTCAAAGGTTTGATTGAAATGGTCGGCGGAGCCCCGCTTGTGATCAAGTTACTGGAAGGTACGCAAGGGATTGGGGTGGTTTTGGCAGAAACGGAACAGGCGGCAGAAAGTGTCATTGAAGCATTTTTAGGCTTGAAAGCCAACATCCTGGTACAAGAATTCATCAAAGAAGCCGGCGGAGCGGATATCCGTTGTTTCGTCATCGGAGAAAAGGTTGTGGCGGCAATGAAACGACAAGGTGCGGAAGGTGAATTTCGTTCAAACCTGCATCGTGGCGGTTCAGCGACCCTCATTAAATTGACTCCGGAAGAACGCTCAACCGCCGTGCGCGCGGCCCGTATTATGGGATTAAACATCGCCGGGGTCGATATTTTAAGGTCAAACCACGGACCGGTGGTGATGGAAGTGAATTCCTCACCCGGATTAAGAGGAATCGAAGAAGCCACAGGCAAAGATGTTGCGGGGATGATCGTTGGCTTTATTGAAAAAAATGCAAAGCCCTTTAACACCAAAACCAGAGGAGAAGGCTGAAAGCAATATCGTGAGAGCGCCCATTAAAATAGGGAATTATGTCATCTCAGCCGGTCAAAGAGCCACGGTTGATTTGGAGATGACAAAACTCTATACCCATTCCGATATGTTGCTCCCGGTGCATATCATTCATGGTAAAAAATCAGGTCCACGCCTCTTTGTCAGTGCGGCCATCCACGGAGACGAAATCAATGGCGTAGAAATCGTACGCCGTCTTCTCAAAATGCAGTTATTAAAACGACTGCGTGGGACACTGATTGCGGTTCCTGTTGTGAATGTTCATGGTTTTATCCATCAAACCCGCTATTTACCCGATCGCCGGGATCTCAACCGAAGTTTTCCAGGCTCCTCAGAAGGTTCTCTGACGGCACGGATTGCAAAACTTTTTGTTGACCATATCGTCCATAACTCAACCCACGGAATTGACCTGCATACCGGGGCAACACATCGCGTGAACCTGCCTCAAATCCGGGCGAACCTGGCAGACCCGGAAAACGAACGATTGGCCAATGCCTTTGGCGTCCCTGTGATTATCAATTCTGCATTGAGAGACGGATCTTTAAGAATGTATGCGGATGCCTGTAAAATACCCATGCTCCTTTATGAAGCAGGCGAAGCCTTGCGCTTCGATGAAGTCTCTATCGGCGCAGGCGTTCGCGGCATTGTCCATGTCATGAGAACCTTGGAAATGCTCCCGCCGCAAGAACTCAAAAAGCCAAAAAAACACGTCACCCCTTTTACGGCAAACACGAGTGCTTGGGTCAGGGCTCCCGAAGGCGGCGTGATGCGTGTCACGGTCAAACTGGGCTCTGGGGTAAGAACGGGAGATACGCTCGGGATTATCAGCGATCCTTTTGGCGAAAAAGAAGTCCAGGTGCTCTCAAATTATAACGGCGTGGTGATTGGACACACAAACTTGCCATTGGTTAACGAGGGAGATGCCTTATTTCATATCGCCCGTTTTGCAAAACCGGGTGAAGTTGCAGAAGGAGTCGATGCCTTTAATTTTTTATTTCAGGATGAGTTGGGGCAACAATATCCTTGATGATCAAGCCCATATCCTGCTGCTGAACAATCCCGCGTAATAAGCGGCCAAGAATATCTGCCCCGGTAATCACCCTTTGTTCATTTCCCCAAAATAGAATAATATCCTGATCAATCACGTCATCATCCGAGCGTTCGGGATGCACCTGAAGATGGGTGATAATTTTTCCCAATTTAGAATCATGTTTTTTAACCACAATCGGACGATGACAATAACGATAGGGGTTAAAAGGACTGGTTTTAAACAATGCGTCTCTTAAAAAGGTATCGGCATTAATCACCATTTTAGGTTCCCCTTCCTCATCAATCAGGATCACCCATTTTTTTTCTGAAGATTGTATTTTTCGTAAAAAAGGATCTGTCGCGGCAGAAACAATCTTTGGGAATATCGGGCGGCCCTTCTCAAAAGGCAGGTGTAGAATGCTCTTCGGATCAATCGTTTCTCCCTCGTCTGTCAACAAGATGTCATCAATCTCAAGAAAATTGAGCGCCCCTTTTCCTTCGACCCGATCAATATCTGTTTCGTCCGATTTCATATGCAGGCGAATCAGCTCTTCCACATCACTTTCATCAAAAAAATGAACCGCTTCTTTTCCAAAGAGTTTATCGAGCAAAAGAGAAGTCGGTTTAATAATCGGATAAAACAGGACTTGATAAAGTTTCAAAATGGGGATAAAAAATGCCCCCATTTTGAGTGCGTGCCTGGAAAAAAAAGCCTGAGGAAAAATCTCGCCAAGGTACGTAATAATAAATGTAGAGAAAAAAAACGCCACCACACCCGTCATCACTGAATTGGACAATAGCGTGAGCAAAACATTGATGCTGACATTTCCCCAAAGAATGGTGGTTAAAAGGAAGTTCGAATCGTCCCGCTGTTTTAGAATACTGGCAGCATGATGATTCCCCTTGGAGGCTTCAATTTGCAGCCGAAGTTTGCTAATACTAAAAAAAGCAAGGTTGAGTCCTGAAAAAATGGCCGATTGTGAAAGACAGACAATAATGCCAAGCCAAATCAATACATTCATATAATCTATTTACACTCTCATGGTTTATAAATATTCGAATTGAATATTTTAATTACAATCAACTCCCCTGAAACGACCCATAAGACTTTAATACAACAGGGCACATCAAACGGAATGCCTCTATGGCTTCCTGAATAAGTGCTCCTGTTAAAAGGGACGGACCATCAAAGGGAACATAATAATGGATCTTTAAAAATGGCGAGGTCTTGAGCACCGCTTTAACCTCGCTCTGGTTTTCTTTTTTGATTTCAATCACATACTGGGATGTTTTCCGCCATTCCCAGGGCGTACTGGTTCTCAAGATAAAGAGGCCTCGATCAGCAAGCACATCATAATGGGTTAAAAGGTTGTCCTTGTATTGATTCAGATGCAGCCCCTCTAAAATCCATGAAAAAGCAAAAAAGTGACCCCACCAAAAGAGCGTTCGGAAGGTGAACTTTTCTTCCTTTTTGAAGTATTTCGGAAAATCGAGATAAAGATAGGGAAAGTCCAGGAGATGTTCCCCTTTCACATATTGAAAAACCTTTGAATCAAACCCTTCCGGGGCAAGCAGGGATTTTAAATCGACCTCTTGTATTAACGCGGGTTGGAGCTGATGAAGAAAGGTTTTAACTTTTTGAGTCACAATCGTCTTCGTTTCAAAAAATCTTGTATCCTGAATCAGACTTTTTTCTTCAGGTGTAAAATAAACCAGATGAGTAGAGGGAAGGGTCATAGCGGCCTTATTTCATTTGTTCGCTTTAGCCAAAGTTGATCTGATTCCGGGCATTTCAAGCCATAACGCCGATGGACAGACAGAATACGATTCATACAGCGAAGTACCAACTCCGGATCTTTTCGCCGCTCATAAATACGGGCCAAACCCCGCAAGGCTTCGGCTTCGCCATAAGGGTCTCCCAAGCTTCCAAAGTGCGTTGTCGCATAGTTAAAACAAATCTCTGCATCGGAATCATTTCCTTGTTCTGTATAAAGACGACCCAATTGACCCCATACAGAGGCCAGTCCCTCTTCATATCCGGTCGTTTTGTGAAGCTCAATTGCCTTTTTTAACCAGTCGATCCCTTCATCCAGCTGCCCTTCATCCTGTGCAAGCAAGCCAAAATTGCTGTACAGAACTGCCAAGGCATCGGTACTTTTCTCCTTTTCCAAAAAATCTTTCGCTTCAAGATAAAAGGCTTTTGCACGCGATGGTTCTCCTGCTTCCCGTGAAAGGTTTCCCAGATTGACCAAGGTCAGCCCGATGGCCCTGTAATCGGGGTTTTCCCGTTGTAACAATAAGACTTCCTGGTATGCAGCTTGAGCGCGCACACACTCATTCATTTGAGCAAAGATATTTCCAATGTGAACTAAGAGGTTAACGCGATGTTCAGAAAAGCCGCCTTGGCCCATCTGATCCAGCTCGTCCTGAAAACATCGTAAGGCCGAAGGATAATCTTTTCGATGTAAAAAGCGGGTTCCGTTAAGGAAAAGTGTGGAAGATTGCTCAGGGTCAGGTTCCAAATCAGTCCTGACCCACTTTCATTCGATACACGTTTTTGTGGTCTCCAAAAAAATGCCCTTATACAAAAATCAAACAGAGACGGATCATCTTACCATAAAATCGGGTTTTACTTCTGAAAATCTTTCAGCGTTTTATGAACTTCAATGGCATGGTTCTCAGGACGAACAGAAGGAAAAATCTTCCGGATTTTTCCCGCCGGATCGATAATCACCGTACTCCGGTTCGCGTATTGCTCGCTCATAAATTTTATCAGAACACCATAACTTTCTGTCACTTTAAACTGATCATCCGCAAGAATTTGAAAATTGAGTTTGTGTTTGTCCGAAAACTTTTTATGTGACGATACCGTATCGACACTGACACCCAGCACCGTTGCGTTAAGTCGTTGAATTCCCAAAATATTGTCCCGGAACGAACAGGCTTCTTTTGTGCACCCCGGCGTATCATCCTTGGGGTAAAAATAAAGAACAACCCACTTGCCGCGCTGATCAATAAGGCGGACCGCCTCGCCATTCTGATCCAATAAGGTAAAATCCGGCGCCACTTGGCCTTCCCTGACGTTTAGGCCTGTGGACGCCTCGACACGACTCAATGAAGCCAGGCCAACAAGAAGCATGAAAGCAAGCCCCAACAAAATGAAAAGACGGAAGCGCAAACTTTGAGCGCTTTCCTGACGATACACCGCCGCATTGTTTTGATGTTTTTGATGTATGGGCTGGAATTTCGGATAAAAGCGGGATCGATCAATCATTCTTCTCTCCTTATTTTAAAGCAAGTTCGGAGCAAGCAAGACCATATTAACTATATCGAAGGAACTCACTTTGCGTCAATGCTTTTAAATAGACTTCCAATGACGTTTAGGAAGAAAGACCTCTTCCTCGCTGATAAACGTGGAGGGATGGATTCAATATTAGCCCTATTGTCCAAGGGAAGGGGTCTTCCCTTGGACAATAGACTTATTCTATTTCGGTGGCCGCAAGGTGACAACCACACGCCGATTTTTCTCACGTCCTTCAGCGGTATTGTTATCCGCAATAGGCTGAGTAGAGCTATACCCTTTTGTCGTCAATCGTGAAGGATCAATGCCATGACGCTCAACAAGCGCTTTTTTCAGACTATTTGCCCGCGCCGCCGATAATGGAACATTGATCTGATCCGAACCGGTATTGTCAGTATGCCCTTCTATTTCGATGGTCACTTCAGGGAACTGGTTCAAATACGCTGCAATGCGTTCAACTTCCCCGAAAAAGGCCGGTTTGATGGTGGCCCTATTCGTATCAAACTCGATATGCGACTTTGTCGTGGTTTTCTCTGTAATGTCCAACGGACATCCGGTTTTGTCCACGGCAACCCCTGCAGATGTTCCGGGGCAACGGTCAATCCCGTCAAAAACGCCGTCGACATCACTATCCAACGGGCATCCGGTTTTGTCCACAACAGCGCCTGCAGGAGTGTCGGGACACTGATCGTCTTTATCAAAAACCCCATCACCATCCTGATCCCCGTCTTGCGCTGTGGGAAGCGGACAGCCTTTTTCATCCACAGCCACGCCCAAGGGCGTATCTGCGCAGAAATCCCGGCTGTCAGGGACGCCGTCCTGATCCGTATCAAGCGTACACCCATTTTTATCCGTGATTAAACCAGCAGGCGTATCAGGACATTGATCCAGATAATCCGGTACGCCGTCTTGATCGCTGTCTACGGGGCAGCCATCTTGATCCACAACAACCCCGGCAGGTGTATTTTGGCAAAAATCCCGGCTGTCGGGTACCCCGTCACCATCACTGTCATTTAGTGCTGGCGCACCAGCGGACGCATGTGTCGGCTTTTGATCACCGCCCCCCCAGAAAAATTCTAAACCGATGGAATATTCCATATTGTGCTCGGTGTGTGTGTTATCCACCAGCACCTGCCGAATGTCTCCGCGAAGGGCCCCATTTTTGTCAAAAAAATACTTGAGCCCCACCCCGTAATTAAACATTAAATTCGTGTCCGCGCCATCCGGTTTCTGGTCAATCGTAATACTGCCAGCCCCGGCAGCCAAAAAGGGCACAATTTTTTCGCTCAGCTTAAAATGGTACAGGGCATCCACATGATATAGCAGAGCACTGAGTTCATTGCTATTTACATTCGATTTTGACTCTGTCGGTACATACTGAATCACGCCCTCCAGACTCCAGCGGGAGGTCAAGGCATACCCAAGCCTCAATCCCACGAGTGCTCCTGTTTCGAGCTGTTCATGATGATCAAATTCATAAACACCCAACGTGGGCGTAAATGAAAAAGTCTTCGGGTTATTTTGGGCATAACCCCTGGAGGCTAAACCTAAGAGAAGGAGCATTCCCAAGCTGATTACTTTTTTAAATAATTTTCTCATAATATTCCTTTTATTAATGACTTCGTATGGCCAGATATTATTTATGGACCGATAACAATCGGTCCGGTCTCATTAAGCAAATCAAGATCCTTATTGCCTGCTGACACAGACAAATGATCTAAGGTGATATCAATGGTCGTATCAGTGGCTTTAATTCCTGTCCCGCCAATTGCGTCGATGCTTCCACTTGCAACAAAAACATTTCCGCCACTGATCACGAGCCCCGGGCCATTTTCTGTGTTGACTGTTAATCCGTTGTTAAAAGAAACCGTCGATGTGCCAAGGTTGGTTAAGCTCACGCCAGTCCTCTCGCTCGTGGTGATTTCAACTGGCCCATTAAAGGTGACATCTCCACCAATATTACTTATGGAAAGACCTCTTTTGCTGGTATTTGAAATCACCGTATCTGCATCAAAGACGACACTGCCGCCGGTTGTATCATGAATCCTGATCAAAAAGTCCCTCCTAGTGGCGGATATCCTTGAGTTGATAAGGTGAACATCGGCATCTCCTCCAATCAATTCAAATGCTTCGCCCACAGTATTGTTGCCGTTTGAATTGATAATGTTTGTATTGGAAATATTGATGTTCCCACTCGGGTTGATCAGGATGATCCCGTGGTTTCCTGCATTTCTCAGGTCAACACCGGCAATCTCTGCGCCAGAGATGTCCCTTCCTAAAATCCCATCGACCGAACCGCTCGTTTGAATAGAAAAATCTCTGACAGTGACCCCACTCGCGAGACGGACTACATTTGCTCCACCGCTGTTGCTGAGTGTTGCCGCACCAAGGCCGGTGGGATCATCGACTGCATAGTCAAATGTGCCCAAAAACCGTGGATTGACCCCTGTGAAGTCGACAGAAGTATCTCCTGAAGCAAAGCCAATGAGCTGCTGGTTGTCTTTTAATTCAAAACCATCACTCGCAAGAATCGGCCCTGTCCCATCCTCAACCAGAAAGATAAAATCGCCGGAAGAAGAATTGTCCTCCGCGAGATCCGCGCTGGTGGGATTCTCCGGGGTACCCGGACCATCACCTGTTGCATCCACAAAAATGAACTTGGAACCAAAGCCGGTTTCCTGCGAGAGGCTGTTGTCTTTGATGAAGGTCGTTCCGGTAAAGTCGTACGTCCCGTTAGTGACACCAACGGTATTGACTGGAACGCCCGCGTGAATTGCGCCGTTTTGAAAATTCACTGCAGCGTTTGAACTGGCGTCAAAATTAAATCCGGTTTCCACATTTTCAACCGTCCCACCCTGGGTTACATTCAGGTTTCCAGTGGCCCCGCCGAGATCTACCCCGGTCGAACCGTCGCTGTTTGAGCCGGCAATATCAAGCGTGTTCATCGTGACCTGAGCACTCGAACCGTCGAGGTTTACTCCCGTGCCATCGCCTGCTAAGCCATTGATATCTACATCGTTAAAGGTTGCGTTTCCTGAAGCGCCAGAGAGATCAAGGCCTGTTCCGCCAGAGTTTGTAATACCCAAATTTCCAAAGGACAGGTTTCCTGAACTGTTTTCGACCACAACCCCATTTGCGCTGTTTGAAACCTCGGTGTTTCCAAAATTGATATCCCCGGTATTTGAATCCAGGTGAATTCCGTTCATAGCGGCATTGTTTACCGAAAAGTCCGTTACATCTACACGGCCGCTCACATTCGAGAGTGCAAGCCCGTGGCCGCCCGCCCCCAAGACACGAACATCCTGAATCGTCGCATTGCTGATGCCATTTCCAGTGATGCCGTTACCCGGAGAAAGGATGTCAAATCCCATCACGATGGATTCGTTTGCAATGGTCACTGCACCTTCCAGTGTCGGCCGACCTCCCAAACCTGTGAGGTTGAGGGCATTTCCATCGGAAAGGTTGACGACAAGGTTGTCCGAGCCGCCGAGCAATTGTCGGCGATCCGATCCCAATCCACCACCCCTTGTGGTCAGATCCACATCCGAAATCACATTACCCGATCGATCGGTCAGAATGATGACATCTCCGGAACCATAATTCGGATCATTCTGAACATCCTCTACCCGACATGGATTTGCCTGGGAGCAATCTCCGGTTCCGTCATTGCTAACAACATACACATTCAGGACTTCTCCGGTAAGCGGATCCACAAGTACAGTTGGGGCACCTGCGCTTCGCACTTCGTCCTCGTCGATTAAAGTGACGACATCGACATCACGCTGCACAAATTCGGTCATCCGTCTTTCAAGCCCATGCAGCACTTTTTTACCACCCGCACCCAAAGGAATACTGAAGCGAACCAGAACAACGCCATCCGTGCCATTCACATCGTCGTCTCTCACCTCTGCGCCCAGGGTAATTTGGCTGCCAGCCCAGCTAAAAAGATCCCGCATTTGGTATTCCAGGCGAACAAGGGGTCCCTCGATTTTCGCCGTTTCCTGACGATCAAAATAAAAATATCCGCCATAAAGCCAAAGATCATGGTTCGGCAGTGTCCCGATTCGAAGACCCGCTTCGACATCAACGCCGGGTAGCGCCCATTCCTTGGTCACGATTTGCGAGCCGCTTCCATCTGAAACCACCGTGGTTCCGCTCAATGAAAGGCCAGAAGTCGAAAAAGTCGTTCCACCGCTTGAAACAAGCACCCCTGTTTTGTCCGGTAAATAGCCATTAATTCTAAAGGCCGTCCGATCTGTAAAAAGTTCGGCACCGGCGGTCACTTGGGAAAAATAGTTGCTCAGACCCGTTTTCCGGCGGTCAAAAAAGGCGTATCCGCCGCCAATCCAATCTCCGCCAAAAAGAGGGAGATCATGCCCCAGACGGCGATACCCTAAACCCAGGTTGCCTTCCATCCCCGTTCCCGTCGTATCAATGTAGCGAAGATCAGAAAAAAACAGACTATTCTGATTCTGCCAAACCGGAACCAACAAATCTAAGCGACCCAAAGAACGTTCGTGATCCGGCCGAAATTCAAAAGTGAGTCTCGGAGACCATTTTTTATCCGCTTCTTGAGCCTGAACGGGAAATATCATTACAAAACTGAAAAACAGAATCAGAAGAAATGTGCATTTCGAATAAAAACAAATATTATTTTTCATTAGATTGGCCTCAATGAATTCATTGGCTGGACACCCGCATAAGCTGCCCGAGTGAGCATTTTAAAATTCCTGTCTTTAGAGCACAAAAGGCCACAAGCGATTAAGGGAAAGCCGCTTGCACATGTCGGTAAGCATCAACTACATAAAAAGGGATATATTTCAAATGTATAAATATTCATACTTGTTGCGTATTTATAATGAAGCCCCAGTGGGAAGTCAATAGAAAAAATGGGCTACACGGCTTTCTTTTTCAGAAGAGAACCCTCTTTAGGGCCTAAATAAAAGCTAGATAAAAGACAGACCCACAATGCGCCTCCACTACGTTTTGGACTTGATTTTCTGTTCCAAATTAGCGAACGATACTTCATTCTTTTTCTTTGATATACTCTGAAACATGACGATATTTTTATAAATGAAACGGATAAAACTCCTATGCTGGAAAACTTTGATCTTCTTATTTTAGGCGGTGGGCCGGGCGGCTATGTCGCGGCAATTCGGGCCGGACAACTCGGACTCAAAGTCGCCGTCATCGAAAAAGAAGCGATTGGCGGAACCTGTTTACATCATGGATGCATTCCCTCAAAAGCGCTGATTCGCAATGCGGACGTGCTTTCTTTAATTCAAAAATCAGAAACCTTTGGCATCAAGGTCGATCATATCCAACCCGATTTCGGGGCCGCCATCGACCGAAGCCAGGAAGTTTTGCAAAAACTCTATCGTGGTGTGCTCCATTTGATGAAAAAAAATCAGGTGTCTATTTTCAAGGGTTTTGGGAAACTCATTTCGAAAAGCCAGATTGAAATCACCGGAGAAAACCCTGTCCAAGTCGTTTCCGGCGACCACATCATTATTGCGACGGGCAGCCGTGTGCGTTCGCTGCCGAACCTTCCTATTGACGGGCAGCGGATTATCACCAGTGACGACGCACTGCTTCGTAAAACACTGCCCCAATCCGTGCTCATCGTCGGCGGGGGCGCGATTGGAGTCGAGTTTGCCTATGTTTATTCCGTGTATGGGGTCGAGGTCTCCATTGCAGAAATGGCTCCCTGTCTCCTTCCAATGGAGGATCATGAGGTCTCGACCACTCTTTTGCGCAGTTTTAAAAAACGGAAAATAAATGTTCAATGTGGCAAACAAGTGACCGCGATAGAAGATGTAAACGGACTTTTTTCCGTACAACTGAAAGATGCGAATGGGGCGGTAGAGACCCTCTCTGCACAAATGATTCTGGTTGCGGTCGGGCGGGCGCCCAATGTGGAGAATATCGGACTCGAAACACTGGGAATCACACAAGAACCCGCGAGCGGCCTGATTCACGTCAATCAACAGATGCAAACCAACATAAACAAGATTTATGCAATCGGGGATGTCAGCAATCGCCCGGCCCTCGCGCATGGGGCCATGGCGCAGGGGGTTTCGGTCGTGGAACGTATTGCCGGTATCGCGCAGACTTCCCACAGGCCGGATCTCATTCCAAGCGCCGTATATTGCCATCCGCAAGTCGCTTCGCTGGGTCTTACCGAACAAGCGGCGCGGGAACAGGGGCTGGACATTAAAATTGCCAAGTTTCCTTTTAGTGCCAATGGCAAAGCCATCGCGCTCGGAGAAACCGAGGGTTTTGTTAAAATTGTAGCCAATAAAATAAATGGTGAAATTCTAGGCGCACACCTCATTGGCACCGACGTGACCGAACTCATCGGCGAATTTGTCCTGGGAAAGACCCTGGAGGCGACCTCCGCCGAATTTGGCCAAGCCATTCACCCTCACCCCACGCTTTCCGAGGCCGTGATGGAAGCGGGTGGTGCCATTTTTAATCAGGCCATTCATTTTTAGGAAACAATACCGTGCCCAAACAACATTTCCTGACCCCGGCCCATCCTCGTACCCAACGATTGCCGAGTTGGTTTAAAGTCAAAGTACAAACGGGGAAAAACTATCTCAAACTCCGACGGCTGACTAAAAACCTTGACCTGCATACCGTGTGCGAAGAAGCACGTTGCCCCAATATTTGGGAATGCTGGAATGCAGGTACGGCCACATTTATGCTTTTGGGGGACATCTGCACACGAAGCTGCGGTTTTTGCAATGTGAAACTGGGTCGGCCCAGCACCCTCGATCTCGCCGAACCCGCCCATGTCGCCGAAGCCGTCGCCCGTCTCGAATTGGGTCACGCGGTCATCACCTCCGTCAACCGCGACGAATTGGAAAACGGCGGCGCTGAAATTTTCGCTGAAACCATTCACCGTATTCGGCAAGCACGGCCCGGCTGCACCGTCGAGGTCTTGATTCCCGATTTTCTGGGGAAAAAGGCCGCTTTGGATCTCATTCTTTCCGAAGGTCCCGACATTCTTGCGCACAACCTCGAAACCGTACCTCGGCTCTATCGGCAAGTGCGCCCTCAAGCGGGGTATAAACGCTCGCTGAAAATTTTGTCGTGGTCCAAATCGGCGGGGTTGACAACCAAAACAGGCATGATGTTGGGTTTGGGTGAGTCCCTTGAAGAAATCAAATCTGTGATGGCCGACCTCGTTCATATCGGCTGCGACATCCTCACTTTAGGGCAATACCTGCAACCGACCGCAAAACACCTGCCCGTCGCACGCTTTGTCGATCCTTCAGAATTTATGGACCTCAAGCGGATTGGGGAAGCGATGGGCCTCAGTCATGTCGAATCCGGCCCTTTGGTGAGAAGCTCGTATCACGCAGAACGTCAGGTGCGCGGGCTGCCAAACACAACCGCTCTTCCGCTTTCTGTTCTAAAATAGAGCCTTATCTCCGAACAAGGAACCCCTTCGATTAAATTTTCTTGGAGGGTTTGACTTCAATCCAAAGCAGGTTGGTGACGGTTTCGCCGACCCAGGTTTCATCGCCCTTTGGGGCCTCTTTATTCCGATAGGTTAAACGTATCGCATACCGTCCGACGGTCAGCTTTGCATTCACCAGCGTTGCAAGGTCGTCAAATTTTTTTGAAAACTCATCATTCACTTCAAAGCGTAAAAAATCTTCGGGCGTTAAAGCCACAGGCGGAATCACTTTCAGCGAGAGATGTGCGGCCAGGTTTTCCGCAAAAAGATCCCATTCAATATCCAGCAGGGGATTCAGGCGTTTATTCACGATCAGGGGAACTGTGGTGAAGTTAGACAAGGTGAGCGTAATATAAATCGGCTCGCCAAGATCGTACCGGGGCTTGTCGGCCTTGATAAAAGCAATGAGGCTACCTGTACGGCCGTATTCATCTGCGAGTGCGGGATGCAATTGAAGCGGCGTAAAAAGAAAAGCAATGATTCCAAAACAAACCACGCATAAACGCACCATAGGAATATCCTCCATGTCTATCTTTCATTATGAACGGAGACCGGGTATTGGTCAAGGTGGGTGAAGCGGTAGGGGGCAGGATTGAAACCCGCCCCCTACATATTAAGGTGATACTTCAGAACAACTTCACAATAAACTCAACAAAATCCAAAGAACACGATTCGGGGATATATATAAACAATGCCTTAAAAAATTGTCGCCCTGGCAATAAACCCGCTTCCTACTTATACCCCATCCGGTCCATCAGGCGGATCGCTTCTTTTTGTAACTCTCCCGCTTTGGATAGGTTTGTTTGGTCTTGTTTGAAGTCGCCCCAGGCGGCGACTTCTGGGGCGGGTTTGATCTTGGGGTTGACCGGGTATTCGAGGTTGCTGTCAGCAAACAGGTTTTGGGCTTCTTCTGAAGACAGCCATTCTAAAAAGGCTGTGGCAGCCTTCACATGCTTGCTGTACTTTGTGACGCCCGCGCCAGAAATATTCACATGCACGCCACGCCCAGCCTGATTGGGCCAAAAAAGGGCCAAAGGCAAATCGGGTTTCTCACGTAAAAGGCGGCCATAATAATACGTATTGACGATTCCCACATCACACTGGCCTGCCGCAATCGCCTCTAAAACCTGGCTATCGTTTGAAAAAACCGGGGTGGCGAGATTATCCACCCAGGATTTCACGACTTGCTCTGTTTTTTCTTTTCCCAATTGGCCCATCATCATGGCGATTAAGGATTGGTTGTAGACTTTTTTAGAGGTTCTGAGACAGAGCCGTTTTTTCCACTGTGGTTCTCCCAAGGCTTCATAGGTGGATAAATCGGAAGGCTTGACCCGATTCGTGTTGTAAGCAATGGTTCTGGCCCGAATCGACAAGCCCACCCAACGACCTCTGGGATCTCGCAGGTGAAGGGGCACATTGCTTTTCAGAATTTCCGAATTGACCTGCAAAAGCACGTCTTGCTGAACCGCCTGCCACAAGTTGCCCGCATCGACCGTGATGAGCAAATCCGCCGGCGTGTTTTTCCCTTCCGCTTCCAGACGGACGAGCAGTGCGGCTTCCTTGTCTGTTAACAACTGAATCTCGACGCCGGTTTCTTTTGTGTATTGGTCGATGACCGGTTTAATGAGTTGCTCGTTTCTCGCCGAATATACCACAAGCGTTTCTGCGGCAAAAAGGGGTAGGGCGGGCATAAGGAAAACACCCATCCATAAGGCAAACATCAAGAAAATAAACAAGCGGGATCGAACGATTGCGGCCATACAGTGCTCCTTCATTTAATTAAAGCCATAATGAGAATCAGTATCAATACTGATATTATAGCGAGACGACCCTGTAAATTGTCAAGTTTTTTTAGATTTGGAACGCAAACAGCCCTGCCTTGAAAGGTGTCCGAATTTATCGTATGATCACGCCACACTCAGGAAGACACAAAAATGGCACTCAATCGCCTGGCTTGGCAAGAAGTCGGTTCATCTGAAAACTTAAAAGGGTGTGTGATCGCTTTGCATGGGCGCGGCACAAGCGGCGAAGATCTCATGCCGATTGCGGATGAGATGAATCTTCCCCATTTACGCTGGATCTTTCCCGATGCGCCCCTGCCTTTTCCTGACCTTTTAGGGGGGATGATGTGGTATGGCTCATCCGCGGGAAATGCCGCCGATATCCAGACCAGCCGTAAACTGCTTTTTGATTTGCTGGATCACCTCATTAAAAAAGAGCACATGGCTCCGGAAAACATCGCCCTGCTGGGGTTTTCTCAAGGGGCAGTTATGTCTCTGGATGTTGGCCTTCGCTACCCCAAAAGAATCGGGGCCTTAATTGCGCTGAGCGGGTTTTTGGCCGCACCGGAAAAATTAACACAGGAAAAATCGCGCGCTTCAAAAAGTGTCCCGATTCTGCTCGTGCACGGAACGATGGACGAGGTCGTCCCGGTCAAAGGCTCGCGCGAAGCACAAGCAAAACTTGTGGCCGAAGGGTATTCACCCGAACTCAAGGAATACCCGATGGGGCATCAAATTGTCCCGGAAGAAATCACTCTGATTCGCAATCACCTCAAGATGCACCTCGGCCTCCCCTAAAACAGGTTCCAGCACATTTTAAGGAACAGCTTTGAAGGCAATGGTCTTTGAAAAAACAGGCGATCCCCTAAAATGCCGTGAACGCCCCATACCGACCCCTGGCGACAATGAAATCCTCATCGCCGTAAAGGCCTGCGGCATTTGCCGTACGGATTTGCATATTTACGAAGGAGATCTGAGTCAGGGAAAACGGCCCCTGGTTTTGGGACACGAAATTGTTGGCATGGCGCTTACACTCGGAAAAAACGTACAAGGGATTTCCGTCGGAGACCGTATCGGCGTCCCCTGGCTTGGGAAAAGCTGCGGACGATGTCCCTACTGCCGCGTGGGCCGGGAAAACCTCTGCGACCTTCCGGTATTTACAGGCTATGACATCGACGGGGGATATGCGGAATACACCCTAGCCGATTAT
The DNA here is from genome assembly GCA_029261215.1 of Nitrospirota bacterium. Taxonomy (GTDB): domain Bacteria; phylum Nitrospirota; class Nitrospiria; order SBBL01; family JAADHI01; genus JAADHI01. Next base: position 22,938 of record JAJDBT010000013.1, read on the forward strand.
CAATATTGTTTTAAAATCCCTGAGATTTACTCAGACGCTGAGGCCGCGCCGCTGTTGTGCGCAGGGCTGATCGGGTATCGTGCGCTCCGCATGGCGGGAGAGGCCAAACGCATCGGGCTTTATGGTTTTGGGGCGGCCGCCCACATTGGTGCTCAAATCGCAATACATGAAGAAAAAGAGGTCTACGCTTTTACCCGGCCGGGCGATCTGCTCGCCCAAAACTTCGCAAAAAATATGGGCGCAGTCTGGGCCGGGGATTCGGACACCGCCGTGCCAGAGATATTGGATACCGCCATTTTGTTTGCACCGGTCGGGGCATTGATTCCTCTTGCCTTGAAAAACATCAAAAAAGGCGGTACTGTGGTTTGCGCGGGAATTCATATGAGCATGATTCCCGCATTTTCCTACGACCTGCTCTGGGGGGAGCGGATCCTCCGTTCAGTCGCCAATTTAACCCGGCAGGACGGCATCGACTTTTTTAAAATTGCCCCCCAAATACCCGTTCGTACGGAAATTCAGACTTTCCCCCTTGAAGCCGCCGATGATGCATTAGCGAGTTTAAAAGAGGGGAAGATACAGGGGGCCGCCGTGCTGGTCCTCAATTCATGAGAGAATAAAATGAAAATAAGTCAAAAAATAGAGACGTTTTTATTCGGCGTGATACTGGTCTTTTCATTGACGGCCTGTGCCAACCCCGAAGGAAAAAGCCAGGCGCTTTACGAGACGGCGCAATTTGAGGAACAGCAGCGGAACTTTGAACATGCACGGAAGCTTTACAAAGAAATTATCCAAAAATACCCGGAAGCCTCTTTTGCGGAAAAAGCCAAGGAACGGCTGAAAGAGATTGAAGCCGAACAATAATGGACACAAAACACCTTCCCAAATCTCCCATCGCGCCTTCTTTTGGCCCTCTCTTCACTTGCAGCCCCATTGTTTATGATTTGAAAAAACCGCCTTATTTTTCGTCTTCCCCGATACAAAAAGATGACATTCAGGTTCATTTATATCATACTGCGGCAGGTTCCACCCCTTACGCATAGATTGAAGAAAACCGTATCATCGTGGCAGGTCAGATCAAATTGCCAAATCCCTGCCATCATTTAAAGGCTTTCGCCACGAAAAAGGGAAACGAAATCATATTGACCATTCAATCGGAGAGTACTTTAAAAGGAAAGAGCCGCCTGCATCATGGTGATTGAAAATAGGGGCTATCTTGAGGAACTTGTGTGCATGACTTCAGAGATCACTTCTGTTAAAGTCATGCACACGCATCAGGGCACTGGCCGGTTGGGCCGGTCTCACCGCTTGTTTCCTGTCACGAGAAACAAAACAGCCGGAACACAGGGGATCAGACTGTTTTAAAGATAAAAGACACACATATTTTAATAATTTCTTGATAATTTACTAATATTTTGCAAAAATCATCCCGTTAAAAAACAACCCGCTTAGGAAAAAGAAATGAAACGCAAGGCGCTCGGAAAAGGATTTGGAGAAAAAGGCTTGGGTTTGGCCGCATTGGTACCCACAAGTGAAGATAAAAAAGAGGGATTGATGGACTTGAAAATTGAGTCAATCATCGCCAATCGCTACCAGCCCAGACAAGATTTTGATCAAACAGCACTCGAATCATTGGCCAATTCCCTCAAACAACACGGCTTAATCCAGCCGATTACAGTTCGGAAAAATGAGCACGGGGTTTTTGAACTCATCTCTGGCGAACGCCGCTGGCGCGCAGCCAAACTCGCCGGACTTTCAAAAATACCGGCGATTATCAAAACAGTCGGTGACCGGGAATTGATGGAGTGGGCTGTTCTTGAAAATCTTCAGCGGGAAGACCTTAACCCGATTGAAAAAGCCAAAGCCTACGAAAAACTGATCTCAGAGTTTTCACTGACCCAGGAAGAGATTGCGACGAGGATGGGCATCGACCGCTCTTCTGTTTCTAATTTTCTCCGCCTGCTGCATCTGCCCACTGAACTTTGGGACGACATTTCCGCCGGACGCCTTTCGATGGGGCATGCAAAAGCGCTTTTATCCCTCGATTCCGAGGAAAGCCAATTGAAACTGGCCAATGAAATCAAGCGACGCGGGATTTCGGTGCGGCAGACTGAAGCGCTGGTACAACAAATCAAAAAAGCTCCGACCGAAAAAAAGCAACAACAACCCGCAGCCCTCGACCCGGATTTGATTCGTGTCGAGGATCGTTTACGCCAGTCGCTCGGGACCAAGGTCAAATTATTACAACAAGGCAAAGCCGGGGAAATCAGAATTGCCTATTATTCACTCAATGATTTGGATCGGATTCTAGAAAAACTATTATAAACATACAAACCACGTAATACGGTATTACGGCAAGGAGACATCATGGCACGAAACAATGAGGATATTGTCGCATTTTTAGGGAAAGACGCCTCGTTTAAAGGCATCATCACCTATGAAGGCGTGATTCGGATTGACGGAAAGATGGAGGGAGAAATCATTTCTCAAGGAGACTTGGTCATCGGAGAGTCTGCAGTCATCGACGCCCGGGTTTCTGTCGGCAGTATCGTCTGCTCTGGAAAAATCTCCGGAGATCTTCAGGCCTCTGAAAAAATACATCTGCTCAGAAACGCTTCAATGAGCGGCTCCCTGAATACCCCCAGCTTAATTATTGATGAAGGGGTCGCCTTTAACGGTCAATGTGAAATGAAAAAACCCGCCCCAGGGCCCAAGGTCTCTTCTTAAATGAATCCGGTATCTGAAAACCCTCTGTACGGGGGCAAAACGCTTCGCGTGGTTGTCGGCATGAGCGGGGGCGTCGATTCGGCGGTCACGGCGGCATTACTTAAAGAGGCCGGGCACGAGGTCATCGGCGTGACCCTGACCCTATGGGAAGATGAAAATGAGGAGGAAAAACGCTGGCAGGACAGGTCCTGTTGCAAGGTCGGCCTGGCGCGTCACGTAGCCAAAGAACTGTCTATTCCCCATCATTCAATCAACATTCAGGAAACCTTTCAAAAAGAAGTCATTGATGATTTTTGCGACACCTACCTGCTGGGCCAAACGCCCAACCCTTGTGTCCGCTGCAATGAGCGGGTCAAATTCGGCCAACTCCTGAACATGGCACAAAAATTCGACGCAGACTATCTCGCCACAGGACACTACAGTCGAATTATCCACAGACCGGAACAAGGGCGATATGCACTGTTGAAGGGAAAAGATCTTAATAAAGATCAGAGCTATTTTTTGTACCGCCTCAGCCAGAAACAACTGTCTTCGACTCTTTTCCCTCTGGGAGAAATGAGCAAAGAGGCCGTTTATCAAAAAGCAGCGGACTTAGATCTCCCTTATGAAGAAATTTTGGAAAGCCAGGAAGTGTGTTTCGTCACCCAAAAAGACTATCGCTCTTTTCTGACTGAAAACCGTCCGGAGGCCGCCGTCCCGGGAGAATTTGTTTCCACTTCCGGCGAGGTACTCGGCCAGCACCAAGGGCTTGCTTTTTACACCGTCGGTCAACGACGGGGGTTGAACATTGCCCTCGGAGAGCGGGCCTACGTCACACGCCTTGAACCGGAGCACAACCGGGTGATCATCGGGTCAAAAGACGATCTACTTCAAGAAGGGTGTATTGCGGCCGATATGGTTTGGGGAGGCTTTGGCTCACCGACCGACCCGATCACTGTTGAAGCCAGAATCCGGCACCGTGCCAAAACAGAACCTGCAACGCTCTTTGTGATTAAAACCGGACCAGAAAAAGGGAAGGTGAAAATCTCTTTTCATCAGGCGGTAGCAGGCATTTCGCCAGGGCAAGCCATTGTTTTTTACCAAAACGATGAAGTCATCGGCGGGGGGACCATCCAGCCCAGCCTGCAAAACAACGCCCCTAACCCAGCGCTCACAATGTGGACTGGATCAGAGGCTTAAAATCACGGACAATCAGGGAACGGGTTTATTTTACGGCCTGAACCATTGCTTTTCGTTTTGGCTCTTCTGACAAAATAGGTGTGATGACGGAGACTTTGTCCTCTCCTGATTTTCCCATTCTCGAACTCCCGTTAAACTGAGCCCCTTCTTCAATAACCAACGCAGGGGTGATAATTTCGCAATTCACAACCGAAGTGCTTAAGAGTTCAACTTTTTTATGTGCAACAATCTTTCCCGTGACCTGACCACCGATAATAATGGTTCCACCTTCAATTTCGGAAAAAATCTGGGCGCCTTCCCCTAAAATCAGAGAGCCTTTCACTTTTATTTTTCCATCGACCTTTCCATCCAGTCTGCCAGAACCCTCAAAGCTGATATCGCCTTTCAGTTCAACGCCTTTTCCCATGAAAATAATGAGTTCGTTGGATTCTTTTACACTGGTCTCTTCCCGCCCAAATGCCATCATTTCTCCTCCTATTTTTTATAAAAACGTAATAATGATAACCGTACAATGAAGCTTTAAATCTGTCAAGGAAATGACGCTCTAAATAAGAATAAATCCTTATTATGGATACTCAAAATATTACTTTTATATAAAAATAGAAGAAATATTACATAAGACTAAATGAGAAATCTGCACTAAAACCGTTTGAAAGCGCGGTATTTTTTGAGAAACAGTGCTGTAATTGCTCAAATATTTGTGGAGGAGGGGCTGTCACTTCAAAAATCTTTGGAATAGGTTGCCCCTTGGAACGATACCCAATGATAAGGCCTTCTTTTTGGATACCCTTTAAAGCCTGCATAAAAAGCCCTGTGCCTTTTGAAGCGCCTAAAAAATAGGGTTCGGAAGCCACTTCAATTTTTTCCAATTCTCCCAGAGTAGAGACCGTACTCGTTTCAATCCAGGCATTCGAGAGTGCAATCGGAACCGTGTCGGAAAGGTCAACTTTATTAATCTGATCCGCGGAAATTTTGATCATTGTAATGGCATTCCTGGCGCTGGCGGAAGGATGTTCCTTTACAGTAGATAAACGCAGGGTAATCAAAATCCTCTGTCGGCTCACGCCAGTCAATTGAAGATGGCAGATTTTTTTTGACTCTGTCTGATCGGATGCCGCCACTTCCCAATCATAAAATCTCAGGGTTTCGATTTCGACTTCGGGTTCCGGCCCATGATTTTCATCCGCAAATACCACATCGCAGGCCACTAAAAAACAAAGTGTGGCACTAATCCGCAGAATAAATCGAAAAATACTGTTTTGAATACCTTGATTCAGGGATTTCAACATGGCCATACTCCTTAAAGGGCATTATTCCGCTTTACTTACACAAAGTAAAGCCTGGGCCAATCAGGATTTGAGAACCCCCCTCTTTCGAGGGTGTTGACCCTGATTTAAACGATAGACTACAATCGGCCTTTATTTTACACAATAAAAAAGGATTATTTTATGAATGAAAAAAGCCTCTCTTTTTTTGAAGAGGATGACCGCAGAAGCGCAACCGGATTTAATCGCTTGCGAAGATTTCTGAATAATTACTGGCTGATCCCCCTGATCGTTTGTTACCTGCAACTTGCCACACAGGCGATTTATCCAGGCGACTCGCCTTTAGAGCGGCTCTCAAAAGGGAATCGGGCCTTTTTCCAGGGCATCCCCATTGCCTACCAGATCGTGACGTATGAATTCCCATTCGCATTTTTGGGCCACCTTTACGAACTGGGCGTACAGGGATCCTACAAAAACGACTTGTTTCAAATCCCGCATGAAGACATCAAAGATGCCTTGAATGACTCACAAATCCAGCAAAATCTATATGACCGACTCCTTGCGTCCAGAGCGCACCGCGAGAGTGAAGTGGGCGGCTTGCTTGCCATTTCATATCAACAGAATGAACCGACACTCCACCTTTATGAAATCCCCTCTCTAAACGAAGTGTATCTCAATAAACTCCTTGAGGCGCAAGCTTCGCCTCAAGGCTTTATTGCGCTGATCAACTCAGAACCCATTATTGAAATTTTTGAGGGGGTCGGGATTCACCCGCAATGGGTCAAAAGTACAAGTAATCTCATCAATAACAATCGTATTTCAGAAAAGGTTCGACAAACCACCATTAAAAACTTTATCGAAATGTACGAAGCGCTGTCAGAATCGCGCTATATTCTTTCTCCCTATCAATTCAAGGCCGGTATCGGTAAAATGCCATTGGAAGAGCGTTTTGTGGGCATCTTCCATTTTCACAACGGCATGAACGAAGCCCCTTCCGCCACAGACATCCAACAAAGCCTGAGAAACAGGCAAATTGTGTTTACATTTTCAAACTCGGGCTGGACCCTGTATGACATCGACAAACAAAACCTCGAAAAAATTGACATTAATATTGACAACACTGTACCGCTCCAATAGAATAACCTGCGTTAAATTGCACGTTTTTTCAAAAAGATAAGATCACCTAAAGGGGAGCGTTCCAAATGAAAGTCATATTAAAAACGGATGTTGAACTGTTGGGTCACATGGGAGACCTTGTTGAAGTGAAACCTGGGTATGCACGGAATTTTCTCCTCCCCCAAAATTTCGCTGCGCTGGCCACGACAAAAAATGTCAAGTTGCTTGAGCATGAAAAACGCGTCATTGCTGCGCGTGTAAAAAAAATACGGCACTCCGCAGAAGAAGTCGCACAAAAGATTGCATCCCTTTCTATTTCAATTCCCGCACAAGTGGGTGAAGAAGGCAAACTCTTTGGGTCGATTTCTTCCAAAGATATCGCAGATGCGATGCTGGAGGCCGGAGTAGAGGTAGACAAAAGAAAAATTCTGCTTGATAAACCAATCAAAGAGATCGGAATATTCCAGGTTTCAATCAAGGTTCATCACGGTGTGACCACATCGGTTAAGGTCGAAGTTGTGCCAAAAGTAGAAGAGTAGAGGGTACGCTTCTCGGCCCATTTCTTGATCTGCAAACATATTTAAATTCCCAAACTGAGCGAAATAGATGAGACGACCCCTCTTCAGGTCACGTAATTCAAACTTTTCGAATTCTACAGAACTTCTTCAAATGAGCGGGTTCTGTTCATGAAAAGACTCCAGCTTTTCTCCGGCAACTCAAATCCCGGACTCGCCAAGGCAATCTGCGACTACATCGGTCTTTCCCTCGGGCGTGCCACGGTCTCTACCTTTAGCGACAGTGAAATCTACGTTAAAATCGAAGAAAATGTCCGCGGCAACGATGTCTTTGTCATCCAATCCATGTCTGATCCGGTCAATACCCACATCATGGAGCTTCTGATTTTAATTGATGCCCTGAAACGGGCTTCCGCCAGAGAAATTACCGCCGTCATTCCTTATTATGGTTATGCACGTCAGGATCGAAAAGACCAGCCGCGCGTTCCCATTACAGCAAAACTGGTGGCCGACCTCATTGGTTCAGTCGGAGCACACCGGGTTTTAACCATTGATCTACATACGGGTCAAATTCAAGGTTTTTTTAATATCCCCGTAGATCACCTTTACGCCAGCCCTGTTTTGCTGACCTACTTTAAGAAAAAGAAATTTGATGATCTCGTCATCGTCTCCCCAGACGCTGGAGGTGTTGAGCGGGCGCGGGCCTTCGCAAAAAAAATGCAAGTCGGCCTGGCTATTATCGACAAACGACGAGAGGGCCCCAATCAAACCAAAATTATGAATATTATTGGGGAAGTCCAAAATCACGACATCCTCATTTTGGATGATATGATCGATACCGCCGGAACCATTGCTCAGGCGGCCGCTGCGATCAAAGCAAAAGGGGCCAAACGTATTTTTGCGGGTTGTACGCATTCTGTTTTTTCAGGGCCGGCCATTAAGCGCTTAAATGAATCCCCTATTGACGAAATCGTCGTCACCGATACCGTGCCTCTAAAAGAAAAAGATCTTGCATGTAAAAAAATTACGGTTTTATCGGTCGCTTCGCTCTTGGGTGAAGCGATCAAACGCATTAACGAAGAATCATCGGTCAGCTCGCTTTTCGATTAAGCGGCGGCAAATAACGCATATTTCAAAGGAGAAGTCCCATGCAAAAGATAGAAATTCAAGGGGAATATCGGAAAAATACAGGAAAAGGCGTTTCACGGCAGCTTCGTTTCGCCGGACAAATTCCCGCCATCCTCTATAGTAAAGGGGCATCAACCCCTCTGGTACTCTACCCAAAACAAATTCAAAAAATTCTCCATTCCGAAGCGGGAGAAAATGCACTCATCACCCTTAAAATGTCTGGAAACGAAGAACATATTGCGATCCTGCGCGATTATCAGAAAGACCCCTTAAACGGCGATATCCTGCATGCCGACCTTTTTGAAATTTCCATGAATGAAGCGATTCAAGTAAAGGTGCTTGTTGAAATCATCGGAAGCACTCCCCTCGCGGTAAAATCAGGAGAAGGGGTATTGAGGATACTCCTCCGAGAGATCGAGATTAAATGTCTTCCAACAAAAATTCCAGACCATATTCAAGTCGATGCCTCCGGGCTCCAAGCCGGAGACACAATCCACATTGAGGATCTCTCCCTCGGGGACGATATCGAAATCCTGGATCACCCTTCTCAGGCCATTGTTTCGGTCGTTTCAAACCTCTCCGATGAAGCACTGGAAGCATTGCTGACCTCAACAACGGAAGAAGGCGAACCTGCGGAAGCTGATGCTGAAACTGAAGAGGAAGCGAAAACTGAAGAATAAGCGTCGCTGCGGACTCTTCAGCAATCCTTGCAAAATGCCCCTCTAGGAGAAAGACCATGAAACTTGTGGTGGGGCTTGGCAACCCCGGCCCGCAATATGAAGAAACAAAACACAATGTCGGGTTTTGGGTACTTGATGCCTTTGCACAGCAGCAGCGGCTTGCTTTTTCTGGAAAAAAAGGAGATGCGCTAAGCAGCCGTGGAGTTTGGCGCAGCCCTGAAGGCGGGGTTGATTTTATGCTGGTTAAGCCGCAGACTTTCATGAACCGTTCAGGTCGTTCTGTCCGCGTACTCCTCGACTACTACAAAATCCCGCTTTCTGGATTGATTCTCATTTATGACGACCTGGATCTCGATGTTGGACGGATTAGGATAAAAAAACAGGGCAGTCCGGGCGGACATCGCGGGGTTGCTTCTGTCATTCAGGAAGTCGGGTCAAATGCATTTATTCGTCTTAAAATCGGGATTGGCAAAGACCCGCGTATCGACGCAGCCGACTACGTGCTTTCTCCCTTTCGTCAGGCAGACAAAGAGAAAATTTCTGAAGCCGTCGATCAAAGTATCCGCCTGCTTCCCCTGCTTCTTGAAGATCAAGTGACTGAAGCCATGAATCGCTTTAACGCCACCTAAAAAGGATAGAACTATGGCCACACAATGCGGCATTATCGGGCTTCCCAATGTTGGAAAATCCACTATTTTTAACGCCCTCACCCAAGCCGAAGCGGAAACCGCAAACTATCCCTTTTGTACCGTCGATCCCAATACCGGCATTGTCGCCGTGCCCGATCCGAGGATCGATTTTCTCACTTCGTTTTACAAACCAAAAAAAACCACCCCCAGCAGCATGGTCTTCGTCGATATCGCCGGCCTCGTCGCGGGAGCAAGTCAAGGGGAGGGGCTTGGCAATCAATTTCTGGGTCATATTCGCGAAGTCGATGCACTGGTTCACATCGTGCGCTGTTTTGACGATCCTGAAATCATCCATGTCAACGGTGAAGTCAACCCTCAAAACGACGTCGAACTGGTCACCACAGAACTCATATTAAAAGATCTCGACACCATCGAAAAAAGACTCTTCAAGTCTCAAAAAAAAGCACGCTCTGGAGATAAAATCGCCGTCATCGAGCAATCACTCTTAACCCGTCTCAAGGAAACCCTTTCAAATGGCGCCTGCGCCCGTACACTGGAGATCTCCGAAAAAGAAACATCTCTCATGGATGAGCTGGCCTTGCTCACGCGTAAACCTATTCTCTACGTCGGCAACGTCCCGGAAGAAGACATCGAAAAAGGCAATGCCTATTCGGAAGCGCTTGTGCAGCTCGCGGCCAAAGAAGGTGCGGAATGCCTCATCATCAGCGGTAAAATCGAAAGTGAAATCGCCGCCCTGCCCCCTGAAGAAGGCCTCCTCTTTTTAGAAGAACTTGGCTTGAAAGAAACCGGCCTCGCGCGTCTCATCCGCGCGTCTTACAAAATGCTCGGCCTGATCACCTTTTTCACCGTCGGCGAAGACGAAGTGAAAGGCTGGACCCTCCACGAGGGAACCCCGGCCGTCGAAGCCGCCGGAAAAATCCATTCCGATATCGCACGTGGTTTTATCCGTGCCGAAGTCTTTCATTACGAGGATCTCGTTACACAAGGCAGCGCGCAGGCCATCAAAGAAAAAGGCCTGCTCCGCTTGGAAGGCAAGCAGTACATCGTAAAAGACGGCGACTGCATGTATTTCCGCTTCAACGTGTAAAGGGTCTCAGGGGTTCGGAAACCCCATGACGTCAATTCATTTCAAGCTAAGACGGCCTTACTGAGTACCACACATACTTATCCATCGACAGATTCCTTCCCGTAACACTCACATGACAATTTGCTTCAACCACTGAATGTCTCTGCTCGCATTGAATAACCCTCAAAATCAGCCAAGCGTGAAGAATCTCAGATGGCTCTGATCGTTCTCACAGATTCAACATTGATCAAATCATTAAGAAAAGACTGGCTAATACGCCTCATAATTGCTTGTTTTTGATGAATCTGATTGACTCGCCCACGACCTTGTGTCAAAACCAGTCTCATTTAAATCAACAAGGCAGATAAAACCGCATGACACAGAATTATCAGGACATACTGGAAGACATTTATCACGAGACAAGGCCTTTGCTCGGTCAGGGGCGCGTAGCCGATTATATTCCGGCCCTGGCACAGGTGGATCATTCAAAATACGGGATTGCGATTGAAACTTTGGAAGGAAAATCATATCAGGTGGGTGATGCAAACATCCCGTTTTCAATTCAAAGTATTTCAAAGGTTTTTCTTTTATCGATGGTCATTCGCGTACTGGGCAAAAAACTCTGGTCCCGCGTGGGCCGCGAAGCTTCGGGCACGGCGTTTAATTCCCTCGTTCAACTGGAGACGGAGCATGGCATTCCGCGCAATCCTCTGATCAATGCCGGAGCACTGGTGGTCAGCGATTGCCTCTGTACCTTTTCGCCTCAGCCCTTGCGTCATCTGCTCGAATTTGTTCGGGAACTTTCCAGCAACCCGCAGATTCAATATGACAGCCTCATCGCAAACTCTGAACGCAAGTTTGGACACCGCAATGCCGCCCTTGTCCACTTTATGAAAAGTTTCGGGAACATTAAAAACGATGTGGATGAGGTTTTAAATATTTATTTTCATCAATGTGCCCTCATGATGAGCTGTGTGGACCTGGCCCGTGCTTTTCTGTTTTTGGCCAATGAAGGGATACACCCTCATACTCAGGAAGCCTTGCTGACCCCCAGTCAATCCAAACGGGTGAATGCGGTGATGCAGAGTTGCGGGTTTTACGACGAATCCGGCGAGTTTGCCTTCACTGTCGGATTACCGGGAAAAAGCGGCGTGGGTGGCGGCATCGTGGCGGTTGTGCCCAAGCGCCTGTCCATCTGTGTCTGGTCGCCCGAACTCAATGCAAAGGGCAATTCACTGGTCGGGATGAAGGCCCTGGAATTATTCACGACGAAGACAGGTATTTCCATTTTTTAGGCTGAATTGTCATTAAGATTAGAGAGCACAAAAAAAGATGATTAAAGTCCTGGTTCTGAATGAATCACAATTCCCCTTGGCCGGAAGCAGAATGGAGCAGGTACAGAATCTTTTTCGCCAAAGCTTCCCGGACTTGTCTTCCTATGCGGATGAGCTGCCGTCCCGGCTGCAAAACCCAATCGAACACGGCTACCACTCCATTCTACTGATTGCCGAAAGTGCCCTGGGACGGGTGGACGCCTTTGCGCTTTTGGTTCATTTTCCGGGTATTCGCTGCGCCTTTCTGGATTTTATCGCATCAAAAGGAGAGATTCGAGGCACCGGTATCGGCGGCGCACTCTACGAAGGCGTTCGGGAACTTTGTCAGGAAATGGATGTGAACGGTCTTTATATTGAAGTCCAGCCGGATCTCCTAGAGAGTACACCTGAGCCCAAAATTCTCAAAGATGCCAAACGACGCATCCGGTTTTATGAACAATACGGGGTACGCATTATTGACAACCCCACCTATTCAATCCCGGTAGGAGATCCACCCACCTCGGCCTTTCTGCTCTTTGACGGTTTAGGAAAAACAAGCACCCTGAAACGAAAGGATGCTCAAGAGGCCGTTAAAAACATCCTGAGCCAGCGTTTCGGGCATCTGGTCACACCGGATTATTTGCGCGCGGTGTGTACCGGCTTTCAAAATGATCCGGTCAATTTTCTGCCGCTTCGCTCGAAAAAAGTACACGACGACGATGCCCTGGTAAAATCCCATCGCCTTTCCAAGCTGTTCGCCGTCGTACACAGCCCGAAACATGAACTGCACCATGTGCGGGAACGGGGATATTTCGAGCGGCCGATTCGATTGAATGCGATCAATCAAGTCTTGAGCGAAGGCCATTTGTTCACACCCGTTGCCCCGAAAAAATACAGCGACAAACACCTGCTTGCCGTACACGATGCAGATTTTGTGACCTATTTAAGGACAATCTGCACCACCTTAAAAGAAAAGCGTCCGGTCTACCCCGATACCTTTCCTTTACGCCGAAAAGTCAATCGACCCAAGGTCCTTGCGGTACAAGCCGGTTATTACTGCATCGACACGGGCACACCGCTTTATGCCAATGCCTATCTCGCCGCGCGTGCCACGGTCGATACCGTGCTGACTGCCGCAGATGAAATGCTTTCAGGAAGTAAACGCACCGTTTACGCAGCCTGCCGCCCCCCCGGCCACCACGCAGGCAAACGTTTTTATGGCGGGTTTTGTTATTTCAACAACGCCGCCATTGCCGCGCACTACCTCTCTGCACAAGCGCGTGTCGCTGTTTTGGATATTGATTTCCATCACGGAAATGGCACACAGGATATATTTTATGATCGATCCGATGTGTTTTTCGTTTCAATTCATGGCCACCCGGATTATTCTTATCCCTATTTCAGCGGCTACGCCGATGAGTGCGGTGAAGGCCCTGGCTTAGGGTTTAACCGAAACTTCCCCTTGCCACCCCATACGGATGAAAAAAAATATCTCAGCACGTTGAGGGCCGCACTTAAAACCCTTGATTCCTTTAAACCTGAAATTCTTGTTGTTTCGCTTGGCTTTGATATCCTGAAAGGCGACCCCACCGGCACTTTTTTGCTTCCCCCTTCGAGCTTTCGCGCCATCGGAGAAATCCTGATGCAAACCCGAATTCCGTTACTGCTTGTTCAGGAAGGTGGATACAATATTCGCAACATCAAACGCGGCTGCATCGCATTGTTCAACGGTCTGCAAACGGTAAAACCCGGAAGGCCCTAATCCACATCTGGGAAAAAGCCCCACCTCCTTAAACATCGTACTTTTCAAGATCCGCTATACTTAATTCCGAATACACGCTGAATCCTTCAAACACGAGAGAAAAAGATGAATGCGCAAACCTGCCAGTTTTGTCGTAAAACCATCAACGCTAAAAGCCGTCATTGTCCTTTTTGCGGCGGTGAACATCAAAAAGAAATTGTCCACGAAACGCCGGTCTGTCCACGCTGCTCGGAAACGCTCGTCCATCACGATTATCGGGAAACGACGCTTGATCACTGTACAACATGCGAGGGACTTTGGCTTGATACGCGGGAATTCAAACAACTGACCTCCGAACGGGATGTTTACAAAGACGAGACGATTCCCTTTGAATTTCAGAAACCACCGCTGCCTGAAACAGAAGGCTATCTCTCCTGTCCCCTGTGCGACAGCCTCATGTCCCGGCAAAATTTCCGTCGGATTTCAGGCGTGCTGATCGATCAATGCCGCGATCACGGCATTTGGCTGGATGCGGGGGAGCTGGATCAAATCCGGGCTTTCATCGCCAACGGCGGACTGGAAGATGCGCAAGATAAGGAAATCCTGAAAAACAAAGCAGAAATCGGGCTTGTATCAGACAAGGTCAAAAACATCGAATACATCCAGAAGAGATTAAACTTCTGGGACTTTAAATACTGGCTCTATAAAATTTAGAACATAAAAAACCGGATGAGGCGGGTGCCCCATCCGGTAAAAATAAACGGCTTACAAAGATTATTGGTCGCCGAAGGCCTTCTTTAAAAGCGGTTCGACTTCGCCTTTTCGTTCCATCTCATCCAAAACGTCGGTATCACCATAAAACTCGCCATCAATGAAGACTTTGGGGAGTGTTGGCCAATTGGTCATTTGTGAGAGGGCTTCTCTTTTTTCCATGTTTCTCAAGACATCCACCACCTCAAAATCGTACCCGTACTTGTTAAAAAATACGATGGTTTCCTGTGTAAATCCGCACATCGGCATCGACTTGGTGCCCTTGCCGTAAATGAGGATTTTATTGTCCGCAACTTCTTTTTTGATTTCTTCTTCAACAGTGTTTGGCATTATTTCTCCTTAAAAATGATAATGATCGGTTATTTGAGCGATTCAATCAGGCCGATGCGGCCTCTTTGGGGGTTTGAGATTTAATTTCCAGGGCATGGATGCGGCCATCCTTCATGGGTTCATCCAAAGCCTGATAAACAAATCGCTGCCGATCCAACAAGTTTTTTCCTTCAAAGGCTTCTGAAACGATTTGAACCTGGTAATGATCCATCGTGCCCGTCCGATCCCTGATCGTCACCTGGGCATCGGGCATCGCCTTTTCGATGTATTGAATCAATGCATCCTGACTTATCATCTTGATCCTTTCTGTGCGCAAGTGTGCTTTTTTAGAAGTATACCCCAGCCAATTTCGACACGTAAAGTGAAAAGATTGAACCAACATCTCGGAAAAATCTTTGTTATGATGAGAATTATGGCTACGACCGAAACGCTTCAATATCAGACTACACCCATTTTTACCTTCAATTTCACGCTGCTTTTTATGGCGCATCTTTTTTTTGGCTTTTCCTTCTGGCCTTATGTGCTTCTCCCGGTATTTATTCAAAACCTGGGCAGCAATCTTGCGGAAGTGGGAATTATCATGGGCGCGGCTTCTGTTTCCGGAATGATCATGCGTCCCTGGTCTGGAGATGCCCTCGACCGGGTCGGCCGCCGAAGCTGCCTGCTTGCGGGGGGATTGATTTTCTTCGTGACCCATATGTTTTATCTCAGAATCGACCAGATTGGACCCTTCATCTATTTTGTACGCCTGTTTCATGGTTTAAGCATGGGTATTCTCTTCGCCACTTTTTTTACCTTTGCCGCAGATATCACACCCGTGCAACGCCGAACCGAGGGGATCGCGATTTTCGGCATTGGCGGACATCTTTCAGGCGCTTTTGGGGTGCCCTTAGGGGAATTCCTCATTCGCACCGGGGGATACCCTCTGTTGTTCAAAACCTGTGCAGGCTTTACGCTTTTGTTTACTTTAGTCAGCTATTTCTTAAAGGAACCCAAAAAAACGGGGACGCAGCCGCGCTTTCATCTTTCAGATTTTTTCCGAACGGGCTTCCTGCCTAAAAACCGGGTGCCCCTGATTGGCAACGGACTGTTTGCCCTGGGCCTGATTTCTTACATGGTTTTTCTAAAACCTTACGCGTACGAAAAAGGATTTACCGTGACCTTCTTTTTCCTGGCCTACAGCCTGAGCGCCGTGGTCATCCGGCTTGTGGGAGCAAAATGGCCCGATCAGTTTGGCTTGAAAACCGTTCTTTATCCGTCCTTCATCTCAATGACTCTGGGGATTTTGCTGCTGGCCTTCTGGCCCTCTCCCATCGGTCTGTTAGTCAGCGGGGTGCTCTGCGGGGTTGGGCATGGATTTGTTTTTCCAATTCTTTCAGTCCTTGTGATCAATCGCGCCACAGAAAACGAACGCGGCCGCAGCATGGCCCTTTTTACGCTCTTGTTCGATGTCGGCTTTTTTATCGGTGCGCCGCTCTGGGGTTACATTGCCGAGCATTTTGGTTATCGGCCCATGTTTTACTTATCGGCCATTAGCACGCTGATCGCCATCGGGCTCTTTGTCTTTTTCGACCAGTCAGAACCTACGCTTTCACCGGCTAAAGTCAGGGTAAACGCTTCCGATTGATCTCCTGATCCACCTTGCATTTAGCTCATGACCCTGATATAAAACTCCCGCAGTAAATAACTTGTTCAGGTAAACCCGGTCTTTCGCCGGGTTTAAAAAGGGAATCCCGTTCAAATCGGGAGCGGTTCCGCCGCTGTGTTGGGGGACGAAACCCACTTTATGCCACTGTCGCATGCGACGGGAAGGCGTGGGGAGTAGGACGAACCCAGAGCCAGAAGACCTGCCTGTAACAAGCGATCGCCACCCGTCTTCGGTGAAAAAGACAAGGGATCACACAGGATATCCCCATCTTCTCTCATCATCAGAAGCTGGGGATTTTTTTGTTTAAAGACCAGGAAAATAATGAGAACACCGCTGATCTTAATCACGCTTTTGGTATTTCACCCCCACACCGCATCCGCGCAATCTCCCAACACAGAACCCCCGGTATTTTTGGAGGGCATTACCATTACCGCTACTCCTATAGACGAGGCAGACGAAAACACAGAACCTTCCCATAAAACGGTCATCAAGGGGGAAACACTTCAGGAACGCTTTACATCCGTCCCTGAAATCCTCTCTGAAACCGTGGGCGTGAAAATTACACGCTTTGGCGGACTCGGTGATTTCAGCACCATTTCCATCCGAGGCTCGTCTTCCGAGCAAGTCCTGGTTTACCTTGATGGGTTCTTGCTCAATGCCGCACAAGGCGGTGCAGTCGATCTGGCCAAGATTCCGGTTTCACAAATTGAATCGATAGAAGTCTATCGTGGCAGCGCACCCGTATTGTTTGGACAAACAGGGATCGGAGGGCTGGTTAATATTCGGACAAAAGCCGCTTCTCGTGAAAAATCCCTCTCCTATCAAATGCAATACGGCTCCTTTAATACAACCCGTTTGAACACCACATTTTCTCAAAAACCCAACAAAACAGACATCCTTCTTGGCTTAAACCTCGAAAAAAGTGATAACGATTTTGAGTTTCTCAGTGACGAAGGAACGCAGTTTGACGCAACGGATGACAAAACCGTCAAACGTCGAAATGCCCAGTTTGAATCATTGAACTTCATTGCCAAATTGGGCCACGACCTTAATCTTCAGAACCGGCTGCATGTCTATTATAATTTTCTGGACACCGACAAAGGCGTTCCTGGTCTCGGTGCGTTTCAGTCCGATACAGCAAATTTTAAAGTGGCATCGCACCGCATCAGTTTCAGATGGGATACCGATAATGTCGCAAAAACAGGCCTCAAGACCCAGTTTACACTGAAATACAGTACTAAAAATGAGACCTTTACAGACTTGAGCGGCGATATCGGTGTTGGGGGAAATAGCCACAATGATAACCGCACTCAGCTATATGAAGCACATCTCAATGTAAACCGGGCCATTGGGAAGTACCACATTCTGAAAACACAGCTGCAAACGCGAGAAGAACGTTTCGACCCTTTTGATCAGTTGGCCGGAATTAAAGGAGGCACTAGTCGGCAACGGACTTACTCTTTTGCCTTGGAAGATCAGATCTCACTTTTTAAAGAACATCTCTTTATCACTCCGAGCCTGCTTTATGAGGACGTGCGAAGCCGATTTAAAGATGACCCTTCCAAACGGACTTTAGGGAAAAGCATTCCGCCGGACAGTCAAGACCAATTCCTCACTCGCCAGATCGGCCTCTTGTACCGCTTCTCGGAAACGCTCACACTACGGGCCAATATCGGTCAGTATTTTCGTCGTCCCAGTTTTTTTGAACTTTTTGGAGACCGGGGAGGCACGATCGGAGAAGCTGACCTGAGGCCGGAAACAGGCCTGAACCGGGACATCGGGATACGCTACAGCCGCCGCTTCAAAAGCGCAATCCGTAAAATCACACTACAAGCCGCCTATTTTAATAACAAAGCCGAAGACCTCATCCTATTCGTGCAAACCTCGCAGTTCACCGTACACCCTGAAAATATCGCAAAATCACAAACCACGGGTGAAGAACTTTCTGCCCGGATAAATCTGGGTGAACATTTCAGATTTGAAACAAACTACACCCATCAACGCGCCAAAAATAAAAGCAATATTCCCAATGAGAAAAACAAATTTTTACCAGGTCGGCCGGTGCACGACCTCTTCACCAAAATAGAAACATTTAATGAACAATTCTCTTTATATTACAGCCACCACCTCACAGATGAGAACTATCTCGACCGTCGCAACCAACGCAACGCCGCTTCGCGACAGATCCACAACCTGGGTTTTTCAGTTAAATCACATTCGAATTGGACGCTTACTTTAGAAGCAAAAAATATGAGCGACGACCAAATTGAAGATGTCTTCGGCTTTCCACTGCCGGGACGCAGTTATTTCATAACCTTACAAGGGACGCTTTAGGAGAAAAAATGAAGAAAACCAACAAGAATTATTGCATATTATCTCGAATTTTAATAGGGCTCAGTTTGATCGCCTCTCTCTATGGATGCGGTGAAGATAACAAAACTGGGGGAGGTGCAGAACCTTCTCTCGGCTTTGTCGTGACCAGCGGATCTGGCGTGGGCAATCTCACGACCCTCAGCAAAACGATGCCGCACACAACTGAAAAAGACGTGTTGGGGGCCACAGGACTGCATTCAGATGCAGTCATAAAATCATTCGGTGGGCTTGTTTATATTATCCAACGTTTGGGGTCAAATTCGATCGTTGTAATTAACCCCAATAATCCCAGCATCCCATTGGAAAACTACACCACGAATGACGCCGGAAGCAGTGAGCAATCCAATCCACACGACATGGCTTTTGTGAGTGCTTCAAAAGCCTATATCACCCGTTATAGTTTAAACACCCTTTTGATTGTGAACCCCGTAACGGGCACCCAGCTTGGGACCATCGACCTCTCTAGCTTTGCCGACAGCGACGGCATTGTCGAAATGGATCAAATGGTTATCGTAGACGGCTTGCTCTATGTTTCCTTGCAACGCCTGAACCGAAACAATTTTTTTATCGCCGAAAACGAAAGCTATATCGTCGTGATCGACACCGCGACGGATCAAGTTCTTAATCTGGGCACAGACAAACAGATTGTGCTTGATGGCCGTAACCCCTTCAGCATGACCTACCTTGCCGCAAGTAATCGAATTTATGTGGCCAATGTCGGCACCTTTTCCACGGGTGACGATTTTGGAGGCATTGAGATAATCAATCCAAATACTGGCCTGAGTGATGGACTGTTCATGGCAGACAATGATTTTAGCGGACCCCTGGGCACCATTGCCATTTTGTCAGAAAGCGTCGCCTACGCCACTGTCTTTGATGCCAATTTTAACAACTTCGTCGTGCCGTTTCGCCTCGATACACAAGAAGTTTCACCAGCATTAACCGGTGTTGGAAGCGGATACATTCCAAGCATGACACTTGATCATGCTGGATCGCTCTACGTGGTCGATCGGGACACCACAAATCCGGGCATTCAGATTTTCGACACCACGACAAATCAAAAAATAGAAGGGCCGATTGATACGGGGCTTCCTCCCAACGATATTTTGTTTGTGAACCCTTAGGGTAAAAATTCCCCTCATTCCCCCTTTTTTAAAGGGGGAGGTTTTATGTGGAAGTGAAAAAGATGAACCCAAGTTTGCTCACAAGCGCCTTTGTACTCGACCTTTTGATGGGGGATCCACTCTGGCTCCCCCATCCGGTTCGACTCATAGGTAGCGGCATCGCCGGGCTTGAAAAAATCCTTCGCCGTGTTGCGGTCTCACGCGTCGGGGAAAAAGGGGCAGGACTAATACTCACAATAACAATCGTCTCGACTGCCTTCGGATGCACATGGCTAACAATCGCAGTCGGAAGATTTATTCATCCGTATTTAGAAGCGTTTTTGATCGTCTATTTTTCATACGCCTGCTTGGCGACAAAATCATTGGGCGATGCCGCAAACGGCGTAAGTGAGGCCCTCGAAAATACAGCGCTTCCGCTCGCACGGCAGCGGCTTTCTCACATTGTTTCACGGGAAACCAATGATCTTTCGGAAGAGGCGATGATTCGCGCAACAGTCGAAACAGTCGCCGAAAATACATCGGATGGTGTCGTTGCCCCACTTTTTTATCTGGCCCTCGGCGGCCCCGCGCTCGCGATGGCCTATAAAGCGGTGAATACCCTGGATTCGATGGTCGGGTATCGCACGCCACAATATCGTCATTTTGGATGGGCATCTGCAAGGATGGATGATTGGGCCAATTATTTTCCCGCCCGCATTACCGGTTTTTTGGTGGCCCTTTCCGCCGCGCTTTTTTTTCAAGGTGGCAGGCAGGCCTTGAAAATTATGCAGAGAGACGGCCGAAAACACGATAGCCCCAATGCAGGCATTCCGGAAGCCGCCACTGCCGGGGCGCTCGACATTCAGCTCGGGGGGCCCAGCACTTACAAAGGCGTACTGAAAGAAAAACCCTGGCTGGGCGATGCAGGACAAAAATTGGAAAACAGGCACATTCAAAACAGCATCCACCTGATGCAAAGCACGGGGGTTTTGATGGGGCTCTGCGCGGTCATCGCACTTGTCATTCTGGAGGTGGCACAATGAAGGCCTTTGTCATCGCGGGCACGCACAGCGGCGTGGGCAAAACAACCGTTTCCATCGGCCTCATGGCCGAATTCAAACGGCGCGGTCTGGCCGTGCAGGCCTTCAAAATCGGGCCGGATTATATTGACCCTTCCTATCATCGCCTTGCAACGGGCCGCCCCTCGCGCAACCTCGACACCTGGTTGTGCAGCAAAAAGACGGTGCAACACAGTTTTGCCCGTGCGGCCTTGGATGTCAACGTCGTCGAGGGCGTCATGGGCCTTTTTGACGGCGCGAAAAACGGCAAAGGCAGCACAGCAGAAACAGCCGCGCTGCTCGGCCTTCCGGTCATACTTGTTGTAGACGCCAAGGGCATGGCGCAGTCGGCGGGGGCCTTGGTGCAGGGTTTTGCGCAGTATCAGCAAAAAACACGCATTGCCGGTGTGATTTTCAACCGCGTGGCCTCCGAGGGACATTACGAATATCTCAAGAATGCCGTGAAAATCCCAAGCCTCGGCTGGATTGCAAAAAACGAAGACATCGAACTTCCCGAACGTCATCTCGGGCTGGTGCCCGCAAACGAGCGTGCGCCCGATATCGAAAGGATTCGCCAAAGGGTCATCGCCCATCTTGACGTGGACAAATTGCTTAAGCTTTCTAAAATCGATACCCCTCGCCCTCAAGCGCTTGCAAAACGAAAAACAAGGGCCCGCATCGCCTATGCCCTAGATACGGCCTTTCATTTTTATTATGAGGACAATTTGGATCGTTTGCGGGCCGAAGGCGCCGAACTCGTGCCCTTCAGTCCCCTGGAAGATGAGTGTTTGCCCGATGTGGGCCTGCTCTACTTCGGGGGAGGTTTTCCTGAATTATTTGAACAAAAACTGTTTAATAACAAGCGCTTTTGTGAGGCGATGCAGCGTTGGCAAAAGCCGATTTATGCCGAGTGCGGCGGGCTCTATTACCTCAGTCTCATTGGAAAAATCCCCGGAACCATGCAGATGAAAGACCGCCTCCAGCACTTTGGTTACGCCCAGGCCACCGCGCAAATCGATACCTGCCTCTTGCGCGCGGGAGAAACCGTCAAAGGCCACATGTTCCATTATTCGCATTGGGCGGGCACACCCAATCTCTACACCCTTGAAAAACGGGGTCTTAACCTGAGTGAAGGTTATGCGAATGAAATGATTCACGCGTCCTACCTGCATGTGCATTTTGCCTCACGGGTCTCCCCCGGCACGGAGGACCCGCTCGCGGCGCGGGGAAAACCGGTGCTGGCGCGCCGATTGGTCGATGCAGCCCAAGCGGCCCAAAAGGAGGATGGATGAAAGAAGCGGTGCTCTTGGTTGGTCATGGCAGCAAAGATCCTGAAGGCAACAAAGAATTCGAAGACTTCGCCGCGCGCGCGGGCATGCGCCATTGCATGCTCGACTATGTGGAACCTTCTCTGCCCACCGCCTTGGCCCTGCTTGCGGCCGAAGGCGTGTCTGAACTGGCCGTCATCCCCTACTTTCTTTTTGCGGGCGGACATGTGAAAAAAGACATTCCGTTCATCATCCAAAATGCGCAGGCCCAATACCCCAGGATGCGCATTCGGCTGGGGCGGCACCTCGGCCTTGAGACCGCCTTATTTGAGACCAGCGTTGCGCGATTGCAGGGTATCGAAGGCAGAAAAGTCCTCTTGGTCGGGCGAGGCAGCCTGCACCCCGAACCCATTCGTGACATGGCCACGGTATGCCAGACGCTCCGCACATGCACCGGACATCCAGACATTGACCATTGTTTTATCGCGCTGGCCCCGCCGGATCTGCCGACCGGCATTACCCACAATTACTGTGCAGACCATCGGCCGCCGATTGTGCTGCCTTATTTTCTATTCACCGGGATACTGGTCAAGCGCATCATCAAAATCAGTGAACAGTATGGTTGCGAGGTGCGCCCACATCTGGGTACGCATGAGGCCTTGCTTACCTTGGTTCATCAACGAAAAACTGAAATTTTGGAAGGAGCAGACCATGCAAACGATTATCGATCCGCAAGCCATTGAAGACGAATCATTTCGAATTATCGAGGAAGAATTCGGCCCACATTCTTTTTCCCCAGAGGCCTTTGCGATTGTACGCCGTGCCATTCACGCCACGGCCGATTTTGATTTTTCAAAAACCATCCACATTTTTCCGGGTGCGATTCAGGCAGGGATCAGGGCAATCCGAAAAGGCGTGCCCATCATCGCCGATGTGCAGATGATTCAAGCAGGCATCAACAAAAAAGGACTCGAAGCCTTTGGCTCGGAGGTCTTTTGTTTTATCGGGGACGAGGATGTCGCGAAAAAAGCAAAGGCTGCGGGCGTGACCCGCGCAATGATTTCCATGCGAAAAGCCGCATCGTATTACCCCGGCGCCATTTATGCGATCGGAAACGCGCCGACCGCGCTTCTGGAATTGATTCGCCTTGCGGAGACCGCCATACCTGCGCTGGTCATTGGTGTGCCTGTGGGGTTTGTTTCCGCCGTGGAGTCCAAAGAACAATTGGCGCTTACACACCTGCCCTACATTACCGCCCTGGGACGCAAAGGCGGCACCCCGGTGGCTGTGGCCATCATGAACGCACTCATTAAACTTGCGGGAGAAAAGATATGAAACCTTATAAGTGGCATTTGTTGATATGCACCGGCCCTCGTTGCACCGAAGACGGGGAAGCCGAAGCCCTCTTTTCGCAACTTGGCGAAAAACTGAAACAGCACGGGCTCGATGACGGCGACCTGCGTGTGAAACGCACGCGTTGCAGCTGTTTTGCAATTTGCAAAGAAGGCCCGATCGTCACCCTTCACCCCGATGGGACCTGGTACAAGCGTGTCACGCCGGAGGTTTTGGACGAAATTCTGGAAAAACATCTCAAGGGCGGTGAAGTCGTGAAAGCCCATGTCTATCATCAGGCGGAAGGGCTTTCCGTTTTAAAATAGGCGGCACGGTAAAACAAGGAGGTGCGTCAAAAGAAAAAATAATCGGCCTTTAAAACAGTCATCAAAGCGCGATTTATTTAGGGAAGGCGGTGAAAGTCCGCCACTGCCCCGCAACTGTAATGGGAGACGAACGCTGCTTCATGCCACTGTTCTTTAAAGAATGGGAAGGCGCAGCCAGTAGGATGAACCCAAAGTCAGGAGACCGATGAATCGCACACACAGGGAAGCTCTGACTTGATCAGAGCTTCCCTCAATCGCTTTAATTTTCGAGGGAAAAAGGAGGAAGCACATGAACACCACGATTCAACGCATCGTCTTTTCAGCACTTTTATTAAGCAGTCCTTTGTCGGTCGCCTGGGCGAGTGGCGCAGAAAAAGGACTTAGCCGCTACGACCCCAAAACACTGGCTTTTGTCACCAATCGGGATTCAAATGACATTGCCGTCATCGATACCGAAACCGATCGTGTCATTGCCCGAATCCCCTTGGGCGCGATGAGCAATGCTCACATGGCTCAGCCGACACATGACGGCAAAAAACTCCTGGTTTCCGCCACGGGGCGCAATCAGTTTTTAGTCGTCGATCTCGCCACGCTTAACATAGAGCACAGCATTCAAACCGGCGCGGCCCCCGAACATTTTGGCCTCACGCCGGACAACCAATATGCCACCGTGGGCAACATGGGCGATGCCAGTGTCTCCCTCGTTGATCTGAATGCAGGAAAAGAGCTCCAGCGTTTTGCCGGATTTCCTGAACCGCACGGTTTTAGTTTTTCCCCTCAAAATAAAAAGGTTTACGTTTCCAGTTTTGGTGCACACGAAGTACGAAGTTTTGATTTGCCGACCCAAGAATGGGCGATGCGACACCCTATTGGCACCACCCACCGTGCGGCCACTCAAAAACCGAAGCCTTACCAAAGTGCGCTTAAAGGAGTGGCGCACCCGACGCTTTCGATGGATGGAAAATACATCTACGCCGCCGACGGTGATTCCGGGCAAGTGGGCATTATCGATGTTGAAAATGACCGGCTGATCTCAACGATTAAAGTCGGGAAAGCCCCCTGGCGGGCTTATGCCTCTCCCGATGGACTTTGGATGCTGGTTTTAAATAACGGCGATCACAGTATTTCGGTCATCAGCACAGCAACACAGAAAGTCGTTGCGACCCTGAAAGGCGGCGCGGACATGAGCGGCGTGAACTTTGTTCAGGGCGGCCAAAAGGCTTATGTCGTGAGTCAGTCGGAGGGCGCGGTGGATGTCTTTGATTTGCGGACGTTCAAAAAAATCAACCGTCTGAAACTGGGTGAAAACCTCACACTGGAAACGGCTGCCACTAGCGCGGACGGCAAAAAAGTGTATGTCGCCTCTTCAAGCGATGGCGTGAACCGCATCGCCGATGTGGGGCGGTTTCCCTGGGGGATTAGTATTCTCGGCGCGGCGAGCGCGAATTATTGTCACTGAGGGTGAAGAAAATCCCCCCTGGCCCCCCTTTTTCTAAGTGGGGTAAGTGATGAAGAATAAGGAACGAACTCGATTTTGACCTTCGCTTTTACCCCACTTTAACAAATGGGGGCCAGGGGGGATTTATCACTAAGGGCTTTCGTGCAGTCAAAGAGTCCCGATAAAAAGAACATGCGCAATGGCTGGACGACGGGGATCTGTGCGGCGGCCGCCGCAAAAGCGGCGACCATCGCCTTGCGGACACAAGGGGTACAAACATTGGTCGAAGTCACGCTTCCGATTCACAAAAAGCACACATTTGCCGTGGCCCATTGTGAATTCACTGCGGCCTCTGCAACCTGCGTTGTGATTAAGGATGCAGGGGATGATCCGGATTGCACAGATGGTGCGCACTTAACCGCCACGGTTTCCTGGAATGATGAAGTCGGACAAATTGAATTGAAAGGCGGCGCAGGCGTGGCGACGGTCACTAAAATAGGTTTGGGATTGCAGGTCGGTCAATCTGCCATCAATCCCGTCCCCTTCAAAAACATCACCGAGATGGTTCGGGAAGGGGTGGGGGAGTGCCTCAACAACAAGGGACTTCGGGTTGTCATCTCCGTGCCCGGGGGCGAGGCCATGTCGGAACTGACCCAGAATGCCCGGCTCGGCCTCCTGGGCGGCATCTCGATTTTGGGCACAAGCGGCATTGTGCGGCCCTATTCATCGGCGGCCTTTAAGGTTTCAATTGCGCAAGGCATGGATGTCGCGGTGGGCGAGGGACTTTCGACGATCGTGCTCACCACGGGTGGAAAGAGTGAAGACTATCTCATGAGACTGAGGGGCCTTCCGCAATCGGCCTATGTACAAATGGGCGATTTTGCGGGTTTTTCCCTGAAACGCGCCGCAAAAAGTGGGATTAAAAAGGTCATCATCGGCGGTATGCCCGGCAAGCTGAGTAAAATCGCGATGGGCAAAATGCAGACCCACGCCGCCGGCGGACAGGTGGACCTTGGGTTTTTGGCTGAAATCGGACGGGAAGCGGGCGCCTCCGCCGAAATCATTCAAAGGATTGCTGAAGCCAATACCGCACGGCATGTGCAGGAAATTGTGGAACAACATCAGGTACAGGGTTTTTGGGACATCGTGGCCTTCAAGGTTTGCGAAGTCTCGCGAAGGCATGTGGATGGGGCGATGACCCTGGCCTGTATGCTCGTTGACTTTGGAGGCGGGATCATTGGGCAAGCAGAAATCGGAGAGGAGCAGGATTGAATCAATTCGTTCACATCATCGGCATTGGCGATAAGGGCGCAGAAAGTTTGGGGCGCGAGGCCCTTCAAATCGTCACGGCGGCGGAAGTGCTGTTCGGCGGTGCGCGGCATCTGGCCTGTTTTCCAGACCTGTCTTCAGAGAAATTCCCCATTCAAAACAACCTTAAAGCCATCACCGAAAAAATCGCGTCGGAGACACGCCGCGTCGTGGTGCTGGCCTCGGGCGACCCCCTGTTTTATGGCATTGCAGGCTATCTTTTGAATAAAGTCGGCGCAGAGCGCTTGAAGGTCATTCCCAATACATCCTCTATGCAGCTCGCTTTTGCGCGCGTGTTGATCTCTTGGCACGACGCGCTCTTGGTGAGTTGCCACGCAAAGCCGCTTGCACCCGCCATTGAATCCATCCGCGAGGCCAAAAAGGTCGGGATTTTCACGGATCAAAACAACACGCCTGCGTTTATCGCAACACAGCTCGTTAAAGCAGGGATCTCTGATTTCAGGGCCTTTGTCTGTGAAAACCTGGGCGGAAAACAAGAACAGATCATTGAGGCGGATCTCGCCGATCTTCAAGACCGAAGCTTTGCACCCTTGAACGTCCTCATCCTCATCAAACAAGCACAAATGATCCCGCTGCCAAGCCGTGAGTGGTCTTTCGGCATTCCGGATCAGGCCTTTCATCAACGCCAGCCGCTCAAAGGGCTCATCACCAAGTCCGAAGTGCGCGTCATCAGTCTCAGCAAAATGCAGATTCACCCGGGCGATATCGTCTGGGACATCGGCGCGGGTTCCGGTTCGATCTCCATTGAAGCGGCCCTGCTCGGTGCGACCGTGTGGGCGATTGAAAAAAATCAGGGCGATTGCGACATCATTCACAAAAACATCGGGCAATTTGGGATCTTCGAAAAAAAGGGGAAGATCCAAGTCATCCACGGAAGGGCGCCGGAAGCCTTGGCCGACTTGCCCGCGCCCGATGCCGTTTTTATCGGCGGTTCCGGCGGAGAGATTTCAGAAATTGTGCAGCTTTGCCAAACCCACCTTAAAAAAGGCGGGCGCTTGGTGATCAACCTGGCCACACTCGAAAACGTCGCCGCGCTACAAAATATTCTGGGGCAAAGCAGCGCAGTCACACTCGTACAGATTAACCGTAGCCGCCCGATTTTAAACCTCACCCGTTTTGAAGCACTCAACCCCGTTTTTGTCATTTCATGGGAAAAACCATGAGCGCAATACTGACCTAGGAGAAATAAAATGAAAACAGCCACTATCGCCATTACCAAACACGGTGCAGCCATCGCCCGAAAACTGGGCGGAGACCGTTTCATTAAAAACAAATTCAGGCCTGAGGGCGAAGCAGATCAAAACGACATCATCTACTTTGATGCGCCGATCAAGGGCCTGACCGCTGAAGTTTGGCCGCAATACGAGGCCCTGGTGTATGTCGTCTCACTCGGTGCCGTGGTACGTACCATTGCTCCCTTTTTAAAAGACAAACACGAAGACCCGGCGATTATTGTGGTGGACGATAAAGCACAGTTTGTCATTAGCGTGCTTTCGGGGCATGTCGGTGGGGCGAATCAACTCACGGAGGAAATCGCCGATGCGCTTGGCGCAACGGCCATCATCACGACGGCGAGTGATGTGGGCAAGACCATTCCCGTGGATATTTTGGGCCGGGACTTGGGCTGGACGACCGAAGGGGAAGAATTCATCACGCCGGTGAGTGCCGCCGTCGTCAACGAAGAAGCGGTTGCCTTTGTGCAGGAAACGGGTGAACTTCAGTGGTGGAACAGGCAAAGTCCTCTGCCCAAAAATATCGTTGTCACGACATTGGATGCACTCGAAAAAGACGCAGACCGTTTTTCAGCACTGCTTCTTGTTTCGGATCGTGTTATTGATATTTTGCCGATTGAAAAAAGGGTTTTGTATCGACCCAAAAGCTTGGTCCTGGGCATCGGCTGCGACCGCGGGACTTCCCTTGAGCAGATCGAAAGTTTTGTGTTTGCCCAACTTGCGGCGGCTCACCTGTCTTTCAAAAGTGTGCGCAATGTGGCCACGGCCGAAGCCAAACGGGACGAGCCCGGCCTGAATGCCTTTTGCGAAAAACATGGCCTAGCGCTTGTCTGTTATGCCAGCGAGACGCTCAAAGCTGTTCAAGCCCCCAATCCCTCGGCGATGGTGCTCAAACACCTTGGCACACCGGGTGTCTCGGAGCCTGCGGCCATGTTGTCATCGGGCGGGACCTTAATCGTCCCCAAACAAAAAACGCAGGGGGTGACGCTCGCAGTCGCCCGAATTGATTTTGAACAAGGAGATGCGTCATGAAAAAAGGAAAACTCTTTTTGGTGGGTTTTGGTCCCGGGAGCCAAGATCATCTGACGAAGCGGGCAAAAGAAGCCATTGCCGAAGCGGAAACCATTATCGGCTACACCACTTATATTCGACTCGTCAAACCGCTTTGCGAAGGGAAAGAAGTGATTTACACCGGCATGACCGAAGAGCTTGCCCGCGCTCGAAAAGCGGTGGACATGGCCTATGCCGGGAAAAAAGTCGCCCTGGTTTCTTCCGGGGATGTCGGGATTTACGGCATGGCAGGCCCAGCTTTTGAGTGCCTCAAAGAAAAAGGATGGAAACGCGGTGGTGAGATTGATGTGGAAGTCGTGCCGGGGGTGACCGCAGGCAGTGCTTGCGCGAGCATCATGGGTGCTCCTCTGGGTCACGACTTTTGCAACATTAGCTTGTCTGACTTGCTCACCGATTGGAATGTCATTAAGCTCCGCTTAGAAGCTGCAGCCAAAGCCGATTTTGTGACCGTCTTGTACAACCCTAAAAGTGGCCGACGGACCAAACAAATTATCGAAGCGCAGAAGATTTTTTTGCAATATCGAAAAAGTTCAACCCCGGTGGCCCTTGTGAAATCGGCCTATCGGGATTTAGAGCAAATCGTTCTAACGGATTTGGAGGACATGCTGGAGCACGAAATCGGCATGCTCACC